>NZ_JAAIXZ010000006.1 GCF_010894435.1 Pyxidicoccus trucidator
GCATCTTCTTCACCATCTGCTGCTTGAAAACTTCCGAGTACGGCACGGCGTGTCTGCCTGTCCTCGCCCCCTGGGCGGTGTCACCTCAGCGAGTTAGCCGAGGCGACATCTTCCCTGACACAGGGGGCCATCGCCCAGCTGGCCTGCCCCATTGTCGCCCCAGGCCCAGACGGTGCCGTCCCCCTTCACTGCCAGCGAGTGAGCGAAGCCCGCATCCAGGGCCGCCACGCCGGTGAGACCGGGCACCTGCGTCGGCGTCAGCCGCTCGGTAGTCGTCCCATCGCCAAGCTGGCCATACTCATTGTCGCCCCAGGCCCAGACGGTGCCGTCCGCCTTCACCGCCAACGAATGATTTGTGCCTGCAGCTACGGCTATCACGCCAGTGAGACCGGGCACCTGCGTGGGCGTCAGCCGCTGGGTGGTCGTCCCATCGCCCAGCTGACCTGACCCATTGTTGCCCCAGGCCCAGACGGTGCCGTCCGCCTTCACTGCCAGCGAGTGGCGTGAGTCTGCGGCCAGGGCCGCCACGCCAGTGAGGCCGGGCACCTGCGTGGGCGTCAGCCGCTGGGTGTTTGTCCCATCGCCCAGCTGGCCTGACCCATTGTTGCCCCAGGCCCAGACGGTGCCGTCCGCCTTCAGCGCCAACGAGTGGCTTCCGCCCGCGGCCACGGCTGCCACGCCAGTGAGGCCAGGCATCTGCGTCTGCGTCAGCCGCTCGGTAGTCGTCCCATCGCCCAGCTGGCCATATTCATTGTCGCCCCAGGCCCAGACGGTGCCGTCCGCCTTCAGTGCCACGCTGAAGCCACCGCCAGCGGAGACCTGAGGCTCGACGAAGCCTCCGTCGACGGTCGGACCCGCGTCCTCGCCACCCGTCGTACCGGAGTCGGAGGTGCTGCCCGCGTCCTCGCTCCCAGTCGATTGCGCGCCACATCGCACCGGGTTGCGTTGGCAGAACCCACTCTGCTCTTGCCCGAAGTCGATACAGCCGGAGAGGACGGTCAGCAGTCCCACCAGCACCAGGGAATGGGTGCGCGTCTTCACGGCCACGTCCCGAGCAGAAATGCGGACGTCCCATCCGTGCTCACGTCAATCCCCAGATGCTGTGACTTCGAGGGCTGCCCCAGCAGGTACATACTTGCGGAGATTCCCAGCCCCACCACGCCAGCACCCGCCAGGCCGAGGCCTACCCACTGGTACGTCCGCCCGCGCGAGGCACTGCGCTTTACGTCCTCCAGCGTGGCGAGGCTCGCCTCATTGCCGCGCAGCTTGGACTGCTCGCCACGGGCCAGCAGATATGACACCCCACCGCCCACAAGCAGCCCTCCGCCAATCGTGGCCGGCAGCCACGCACGAGTGCGTGTCCCGCGGCTATCGGCCACTTGAATGCCGGAAGAAGAATGCGACACCTCTGGGAGAGGCTGTATCTCAGCGACCGTTTGAGCCGGCGTCGCGGGAGGCCCTCCATGAGCCATACGGCGTTGTGCCTCTGCATCCAGTTCGTGCTTCACCTGCTGACGCACGGACTCGAATTGCTGCTTCACCTTGGGAGAGATGAGTACAGGCAGCTTCGCCTCGGGCTGAAGGAGGAGGGCCGCCTTGAACGCCGCAGCGGCCGCGTCCGTCTTGCCGAGGTCCGCCTGGATGACCCCTTCGTAAAGGGAAAGGAGCACATCGTCCTCTGCACCACCCGAGAAGCGCCGTGCCAGCGAGAGTTGCTCCAGCGCGCTTTCATATTCGAGCTCGTCGTAGAGGCGGCGCGCGGAAAGCAGATAGTCCTGCACCCGCCCCCGCCCCCGCTCCTGGGCCTGACCCGCCAGAGGAAGGGTGTTGAATCCCAGCAGCAGCAGCGCCGCGGCGATGCGGCTCCGCCGAGCAGGTGCGAGACGTGATGCTCGGCACTCACGATGAATGTCCTGCGTGTTCATGGAAGTCCCCACGCGCGCATGAAAGCACCGTCCCGTTGCAGAAGCAGTACAACCCGCATACGAGGGCGAATGATGCCTGAAAAACGGTCTGGGCACGTGGCCCACCGCACACCGTTAGTAGCCCCGCTTCGTGGAGAGGTAGTCCTCCACCGAGGGCGGGAGCTCCTTCCAGAGCCACAGGCCCACCCGCGCCCCCACCAGGGCCTGGACCTGGAGGCGCGCACGCTGAATGGCCACCCGTGGGCCCGGATACCCGTGTCCCCGAACAGGGAGGGGCCGGCCCTGGAGGTGGTGGAGACCGTCACCAACCGGTACGGCCAGCTGTCCCTGAGAGAGGCGCGGCTATTGGACCCGTCGCTCGCAGTGGGGGCCAAGGTGAGGGCCCCTTCGCCGGGGGAGGTGCTCACCTTCGTCCTGGATGAGCTGCGTCCCGGGGCGCTGCAGCCCCGCCAGCGCTACCCCCCACCCGCACTGGATGTCCGGGGCTTCGAGCTCCTGCGCAAGCTGGTCCCGGAGGTGCCTACGCCCGCGTCGCTCCAGGGCCTGGGGCTGGGGCCGCTGCATGCGCTCTACCCGGAGGGCTACGGCGTTCTCTACGTGGACGTGCCCGGCGAGGAGGCGGAGCGGCTGTGGCACACGTTGGATGCCCAGGCGTCCCGCACCGGCTACCGCCCCGTGCTCCTCGGCGGCGATGAGCGTGAGATGAAGGCGATGCCGCTCGCGTGGCAGCAGTACCGCGACGAGCTGCCGACGCCCGAGGGGCGGGCTCCGAACTACATCGGGCTGCCCAGGGACGAGGACCCGATGGATGACCCCGCGACGGTGCTGGCGCACGCCGAGCGCCTGGACGTGGACGCCCTGGTCGCGAAGGCCCGAGCCTCCGCGTCGGACGGTGGCGAGGAGCGAGAGCCGAGCCGGGTCGGCACGTCGCTGGAGGCCGTGCTCGAACCGCTGTCCGGCGAGCCCCATGCGCGTGTGCGTCTGGCGCTGGTGCCCACCGACGCCGCGTGGAAGACGCTGGCCCATCTGCCCGTCCTCATGCAGGCGGGAGAGTCCACGCCGTCCCTGGTGAAGGTGACGGCCCTGTCGCGCCGCTGGGAGGAGTGCCATGGCGCCCGCGTCGCCTCCGTCCGCCCGGGCATCGTCGAGTGGGTGATGGACCGGCCCGCGAAGGACCGGGACGCCGCGCTGGCGCTCGCGCGGGAGCAGCTGGCGCTGGAGCCTTCCGAGATGGGCACGGCCGCGCAGGAGGCCACCGCCCTGATGCAGTCCACCACGTGGTACCTCTGGTGGGACTGAGGGCCGCCTACCGGCCCGCGTTCGCGCGTGACCCCTGGGTCCTCCCGCACTGCATCACGGTGTCAAATACACACCATTTACACTGCGTGGAAACCCCTATACATCCGGCCCGTCTCAATTCAGGGACAACTCGTATTGAGGGGGAAGTCATGAAGATGCTCAACAAGTTTGGGATGCTGGGAGCTGTCGCGCTGGTGGCCGCGGGCTGTGGCGGCGAGCTCGACGCGGCGGGGGAGCCCGTGGAGACGCCGGAGACGGGCGAGGTGGCCCAGGCCATCGAGTACAACCAGATTCCCGCCATGCAGACGCGGGACTTCTCCACGTGGCTGACGGGCACCACGACCTTCCAGGTCATGAACCTGTCCTACACCCACAACACCCGGTACACGGCCTACTGTGGCGGTAACTCCACGTCGGGGCTGCTGGCGCCCCGGCAGAGTGTCTACAACAGCCTGCTGTGCAACTGGTTCGGGGCGCGCCTGTACATCCGCAACGACGGCACCATCGTGGGCAACCAGACGCTGGACGCCTGGTCCTACTGAGCACGACAGGCACGCCATCCTGATGGCGCGTCCGGGGAGCTCCCTTCCAGGGGTTCCCCTTTTTCATGCCGTGCGCCCCGCCGCATTGGCGCGTGCTGCTACGTGCGGCCCACGCACCAGTACCTGGACCTGGGCGCCGGCACATTGCCTCGTCTTGTACGTCGCCGTGTAGCGGCCGACGCGGGCGTGGAGTTCTCCGTCGATGAGGAGGCGGGGCGCGTCGGTGTCGAGCCCTTGAAGCACCCTCCGCTTCATTTCCAGGGCCGTCGCATCCACCGCCTCGTCGACGGCCACCAGCGCGCTGTCCACGTCCAACTCCGCCGCCCCCTCCCGAGCTGCGGCCACCATCGCCTTCAGCTTTGCTTCCATGGAGCGCAGCTTCTCCGCAACCTCCTCCGGCACATCCAGAATCACCTTCGGCATCGGCAGACCTCCGGTGGCGGAACCCACCAGATTCTTCTTCCTCTGCCGACAGCCATCCCCGCCTACCTGTTGCTGCCTTGATAGTTCATCCGACGCTCAGGATCGGATCCACTCCCGCGACAGGCGACAGGCTTGATGAGCGACTCTGGGACGAACGCGGCGTGAAGCTGATCTAACCTAACGAGCTATTGGGTTTGCGGCCTATCAAGCCTGGCGATTAACGAGGCACAACGATCCCGATCCTTGGACATGGACAGCTGCCTATATATCGCCTCCGCCTGCCTCATCAACTCCCGGGCTTTGTCCGGCTGAGACTGCCTTAAGGCCACAACTCCAAGAGCCTCATATGCTCGTCCGGAAAACTGCTTTAAATTGCCTCGCAGAGAAACCTCCAAAGACTTCCGGAGTAACTCTTCCGCTTTATCAAGCTCCCCCCGATTCACCTCAAGGGCTCCGAGGCTCAGATAATCCGTCGCAACATAACTTTCCAACCCAAGCCCCTCATCAAGCTCTAGCGCCTTCTTGAGCACACCCTCGGAATTGTCAAACTCCTTTCTTTTTCGATATATGGTCCCAAGGTTGGAGTAATCTCTAGCCAGTGCATACTTGTCACCAAGCGCCTCGTCTAACACCATGGCCTTTCTGTGCATTTCTTCCGACTGCTCCAACTCACCTCGCAACTCAAACAATATTCCAAGGTTCGTATACTCAATGCTCATGCGCTCAGGATCTTTCAGCAACTCAGCTATCCCCAGCGCCTTTCTGTACATCTCCTCGGCCTGACTGAGGTCACCAGGCCTTCCGCAAATAATATCAGCAAGCGCGCTATATGCCTCAGCAGTATCGGCCGTTTCCGCATCGGGGCCACAAATTGCCAAGCGGCGTCTTGCCAGCCTCTCGGCTTCGTCGTGCTCACCAATTCTTGCGAAGAACTCCGCCCCAAGGCCAAGCACACGTAGGTTCGTTGTTCCATCGAGCGCCTTTGCGAAATCCTGACGGGCCTCCTCGACATTCCCCTCCAAAGCAGCCCTGGCTGCCTGCTCGGCCAGTTCTACTGACCGTCGTGCTGCCTTGGCTTCCGTCACGTTCTCGGCCGCCTCGGCTCGCGCCAACGCGCTCTTTGCTTCTGCTCGTGCCCGCTCTGCCTCTTCCATAAGGCGCTGCATCTCAGCCTTGAGCTTCTCAATCTCATTGACAGCGCGCTGCGCATCTCCCTTGTGTTTCTCTACTTCCAACGCAACAGAGTCAGGCAGGAGCGGAACACGCGTCATCCCCCCTGGAGTTGGGACCCTCCCGGTTGCGAAAGCGACAAGGTGCGTATCAATCTCGTTCCTAAATTCCTCAATCGTCTTGAATCCACGATAGAGTACTTGGCGAGTTGACTCGAGCTTCTTGCGGAACTCAAGGATCTTTGTGAGTTGTGGACCAGGATCTGCCATCTGCCCCGGATCAATGTGCTTGAAGAAGACAAAAATCTCTGGGCGTCCTGCGTTCTCAAACAGCCTCAATGCTCGATAGAACTCTTCCTCGGTATAGGACGAGTATGGAGCGGCATCTGGGGCCTCTTGGCCCCAGCGACGCCACATGACCAGTATAAAAGCATCGCACGTATCGACGTCCTGATTGATTACGCTCTGCGAACGTCGACCGACTAGCGCAAGTGCGTCTTCCCATCCGAGCGGGACAAACTCAACGTTTGCGCCACGACCAAAGCCCTTATTTAGCTCGTCAATTGTCTCCTTGAATGCCCGGCGTTCTTCTGCCAAGTCCCCCGGTGACGCAATGAAGACGTGAATCAGTCGCTTGGGTGTCGATGGGGCTGTTCCCATACATGGGAGTATAGCCAATTTCCCCAGGGACGTCTTCTCTCACCCACAGATTTTCGTTTCCTCTTGGAAAGGGGCTACTGCTCTTGAACCAAATTAGACTGGCGCTCGGCCACCATGTCCAATGGCTCCGCCTATGCGGCGAATCCCAGCACCGGCTGGTCCTCCGGTGGCTTGATGAGTACTTAAAGTCGGCGCGCAAGGCCCCCTCCACCCTCTTCCTTCATCAGCTTTGCGACCCGCGCGAACCTTTCAGGTTACCCGGATTCACGCGGCACACGCCCTGACTGTACCAGTCACCTGGACGAACCCGCAGGCGAGCAAGAATCCCTGCTCCCTCTGCCTGTTCGAGGTCGACCCCCTTGAATCGCCGCCCCACCGGGACGCGCAACATCAGCATCGACAGCGAGTATTCGCCATGGCGCCTGGACTCGCACTCGCTACTGGTGAACGGCAGGTATGAGGTGGACCTCTCCGAACTGCTGGAACTCGCCGGGCAGCTTGGCCTCACGGCAGGCGACGAGGTCGAAGTGACCGACATTCCGCTCGACCCGGCTTAGCTTCCCATCGAAAGCGCAGTGCTCACGCTGCCCAGCAATGCGCACGGCGTGCAGTACTCCACGTTCAGCGAGCTGCTCGTGCAATAGCGCGCGGGAACCTCAGTCCACCTTCGCCACGCGGCTGCGGTCGTCGAGGAAGGCCTCCACGCCCTGGGCAATGGCATTCGCCACCTCGGACTGGTACGCGCCCGAGGCCAGGCGCTCCTCCTCCTCCGGGTTGGAGAGGAAGGACGTCTCCACGAGGATGGCCGGCATCTTCACGCCCAGCAGCACGTAGAACAGCGCCTCCTTGTGCCCCAGGTCCTTGATGCCCGTGTACTTGCGCGCCAGGCCCGACACCAGGTTGCGCTGCACCTGGTTCGCCAGCCGCGACGACTCCTCGGTGTTTGCCTTTGTCGCCAGGTCCGCCAGGATGAACTGCAAGTCGCTGATGCCCTTCTCCGACGACTGGTTCTCCCGCGCCGCCAGCCGGATGGAGTAGCGGTCCGCCGACGTGTTCAGCGTGTACGTCTCCACGCCTCGCAGCTTCCGCTTCGCCGCCGCGTTGCAGTGGACGGAGATGAACAAGTCGCCGTGCTCGGCATTGGCGAACTTCGCGCGGTCCTCCAGCCGGATGAACCGGTCGTCGTCGCGCGTCAGCACCACCTCCAGCCCCTTCTCCCGCAGCGCCTCGGCCAGCTTCTTGGAGATGGACAGCGCCACGTCCTTCTCACGCGTCCCCTCCTTGCCGATGGCCCCCGTGTCATGCCCGCCGTGCCCCGGGTCGATGACCACGCGGCGCACCTTGAGCCCGAGCTGCTCCGCCAGCGTCAGCTCCGCGCTGCGCGACTGCTTCGCCACCGCCTTCAGCCGCGCCTGCGCCACCTGGTCGTCCACCGGGCGCGTAATCGGCTTCGGCGGCTCCGGCGGAGCGACGGCGATGTGGAACGGCGCCTCGGAGGCCTTCGCGCTCCCCTGCCCCTTCGCCTCGTCCTTCTCGCGGACGGGCGCGGACTTCTCCGCCACCGCCACGGCGGAGGACGGCTCGGCCGCGGGCTTCGACTCCGGGACGGACGCGCCGGACTTCGGCGCCGACACGGGCTCCGGCTTCACGTCCCGGGCCGCGACGACCCCGGGCGCCTTCGTGTCCCGGGCCGGCGGCTCCTCGGCGGCGGGCTGCTTCCGCGCCGAGGCCACGGTGCTCGGCGCCGGAGCAACGGACTTCGCGTCCCTGGCCACCTGCGCGTCTTCCGAGGCCTTCTTCGCCGCGAGCGCCGCCACCACCGCGGAGTCCAGCCCCGGCTCCTCGTCCTCCACGGCCTTGCGCGCGTTCGGGTCCAACCGGGGAATCATCGGCGACGGCTCGCGCGCGAGCTTCTCGATGGCCTCCACCAGCGTGGGCCCCTTGCGCTCGGCCGGCGGTGACACCTGGGCCACCGCGGAGGCGCGCTCGTCGGAGGGCGCGGCCTTCGTCGGCGCGGGCCGGCTCGCCGGAGCCACCTTGGCCCCCGGCAGCGAGGCCAGCAGCGCCTTCATGTCCTTCGCCTGGTCTCCCTTGCCGTTGGTGGCGAGCGCCTCCGTCAGGGTGCGGCGCGCCGCATCCGGCTGGTCCAGCCGATTCACCTGGATGCGCGCCAGCGCCAGCGCCGCGTCATCCGCGAGCCGGTGCTTCGGGTACCCGTCGCACACCTGCTTGTAGTGGGAGATGGCCGACTTCAGGTCCTCCTCGACGAAGGAGGCGCGGCTCAGTTCCTGGAGCAGCTCTGCCGCGGTGAAGAGCGCATCCGGCGCGCGCTCGGACTTCGGGTGCTTGCTGGCCACCGTCTCGAACTTGCGCACCACGTTGAGCCAGTGGTGGCGCAGCTTGCGCCGGGCCGCGTCGTCCTTCAGCGCGTAGTAGGCGCGCCGGGCGCCCTGGTAGGCCTCCTCGGCCTCATTCCGCTTCGCCGCTCCCACCGCGCCCGGGACGAGCAGCAGCAGCAGGGGCAGCACGAGGGCGAGGCGCATGGGTTCCTCCGGCGGACTGGGAGCTACAGGCGTGTGTCACACGGCCCCAACCCACCGGCAAATTTTCGGCCCCCAACGGTCTACCTCAGCGCACCCAGCCCAGCACCTTCGCCAGGTCCTGGTCGATGACGCGCGCCCAGCCCGGCTGCCGCGGCACCACCGCCGCCAGCACCTTGTCTCCGTTGCGCACCGGCGCCCGCCCGGGCCGCACTCGCGCGCGCACCGCGTGCTTCACGTCCTGCCGGAAGTAGTGCGCGGGAAACACCACCTCGCGGCGCGTCTCCGGCAGCGGCCCCTCCGGCGTCAGCCACACCAGCGCGCCCAGCCGCAGCGGCTCCACCTCCGCCCGCCACAGCCGACGCGCCTCCCACGCGAAGAAGCCCACCGCCAGCAGCGTCCCCAGTCCCAGGCCCCAGGGCAGCAGGCCCACCCGCGAGGCCCGTGCCCGCGCGAAGCCCGCTTCCCGGGGCCGGTCCGGCTGGTTCGGGTCCACCAGCAGCTTCACCTTCGCGCCATGGCCCAGCCCTTCCGCGTACTCGGCGAAGGTGCGCACGCCCGCCACCGAGTGCTCCCGGTCCTGGAAGGTGTAGAGCACCTCCAGCGTCCCCTCCGCCCCGTCCCGCGCGTCCAGAGGTGGCAGCCGCGTGGCCATCAGCAGCCCCTCGACTTCCTCGGCGCGCACGGCGAAGCCCTGCTCCTCCACGAAGAAGCGCCCGGCCCACGCCGCACCGGCTCCGACGAGGGCAATGGCGGCGAGGCCCAGCACCACGCCTCGCACGAGGCGGCCCACCGCGCCGGGCACCTGCGTCAGTAGGACCTTCCGGGGAGCATGGGGAATGGCGAGCTGCATGCGGCCCGCAGCCTACCCTACCCGCGGGCCAGCCCGTCCGCGCTCAGGCACGGGACAGGCATTGGCGCGTGGGGGGCCGGGCCTGTGCTGGACTACTGGGACTTCTTCAGCTCCTCGGCGAGCGCCTCCAGCAACTGCCGCGTGCCCTCCTCACGGTTCTTCGGTGCGTCGGCGTTGTCGAAGTAGGCGCCCTGCTCGGTGAAGACGAGCCGCGTGCCCCCTTCGGCCGGCACGAACTCCATGGTGGCGAGCGAGGCGGAGAACCGGTTGTCGCCCATCCCCATCGTGTACGCGATGACGATGCGCTGGTTGGGGACGATGTCCTGGTAGACGGTGTCGTTGCGGATCTCCGGCCCACCCTTGAAGCGGAAGCGGCTCTGCTCCAGGCCTCCGACGCGGAAGTCCATGTCGAAGGAGAGGACCTCCCAGCCCTCGCCCTCGACCATCCACCGACGCTTGGTGGCAGGTGTGGAGAAGGCGGCGAAGACACGCTGGGGGGACGCGTTCTTGTAGACGCGGTCGATGGTGAAGGTGCTGTGGATGACTGGCTGCTGGGTCATGGCTCTTCCTTCTTCTTCTCGGTGGGGGTTTCGGACGCGTCCTGCTCTTCGAGCAGCGCGCCCAGGCGGTCGAACCGGCGCTCCCACAGGGTGCGCCGCTCTTCCAGCCACTGCTCCGCCGCGCGCAGCCCCGTGGGCTCAAGCCGGCACGTACGGACCCGGCCGACCTTCTCCGTCCGGACGACGCCGCTGTCCTCCAGCACCTGGAGGTGCTGAACGACGGCCGCCAGCGTCACGCCGAGCGGCCGGGCCAGCTCGCTGACCGAGGCCGGGCCCCGGCTCAGCCTCTCCAGCAGGACTCTCCGGGTCGGGTCTCCCAGGGCGTGGAACACCCGGTCGATGGGCTCGCGTTGGTTAAGCATTGGCTTAACTTTAAGGCTCCGCGCCCAATAGTCAAGCCGTCACTTAACTATCAGGGTGCGCTGCTGGGAGGAGCGACGGGCCGCGAGCCAGGCGCAACCCTGGCCGGCTGGCGCCGCCAACGCAGCGCCGCCCGTGCTCCGAGCCGGTCCGGCTCCGGAAGACGCCTCCTGTCTCGACTCAGGTCTGCTCGGGCGGAAGCCGGACCCACACGCCCCGGAAGCGCTTGCGCGATGGGTCCTTCAGCCGCTTGCACTCAACGCCGTCGAGCGGGACGGTGCCGTCGTCACTCAGCAGGAGGATGTCCTCCGCCTGCTCCGGCGTGAAGAAGGCCTCGGGGTTGAGCCCGGTGAGGTCCACGTCCGAGACGGGCACGGGCGCATCATCCCCACCGCGCCAGGTGAACAGGCGCGAGGTCGCCTCGCTCGCCGTGCCCCCGCTGATGATGAGGTAGCGCCCGCGCCACCATGACAGGGAGCGGATGCCCAGCCCGCCCAGGTCCAGCAGCCGCGGCTCGCCCAGGCGGGCCCGGACCCCCTCCCGGATGATTTCCGTCGGGTTCAGCACGGGCACCACCAGCGCCCGCCCCCGGGGCACCGGACTGCGGAAGCCGATGAGGAGCGCGCTCCCATCCGCCGTCGCCGTCATGCCCTCGATGTTCAGCCCTCCGGCGGACTTCGGGGGCAGCGCCTCGGCCTCCGTCAGCGCGAAGGCGGCGAGCCGCGGGTCCGCCAGGATGTCGTCCAGCAGGTGCGCATACGGGTGCCCCACCAGCTTCGGGCCCTCGTCCGTCTCCTCCGTGGCGAAGAAGCGCAGGCGGCTCGGCTGCTTCTTGCCGGAGCTGTTCCGGCCGTGCGACGTGAGCCAGAAGGACAGCGAGCCCAGCCCCGTGGCCGCCTCGATGTCCGCCTCCGGCGGCTTCTTCTTCGCGGGCAGCTCCAGGTCCGGCGACAGGTCCACGCTCCGCACCGGGGCGCCGCCACGCCGGGCGTCATAGACGCGGAGGATGTTGTCCTCATCGTCCCCCACCACGAACATGCCCCCGCCGAGCGCCACCGCGCCCGAGGCATCACACATCCCCTCGAAGAGGATGGGGGCGTGAGCCCCCGTGCTGCTCACCAGAACGGCGGCGGGTTGCTCGGGCACACCACGGGCGGCACAGCCCGTGGCCAGGACTCCTACGCAGATGAATGCCAGCCTCATGGGCCCACTCTTCTGCACGACGGAAGCCCGAGGGGAGTGGGACGAAGCGGTCTGTAATCTGACCGACAGGCCCGCCGTCCGTCCCCGCTTCTCCCCCCGGCCAGCGGGCCTACTCCAGCTCGCGCTGCAGCCGGGCCAGCAGGTTCAGCGCATCCAGCGGCGTCATCCGGTCAACGGTAACGGCCTTCAGCGTGTCCAGCGCCTTCTGTTGCACCGGCGTCAGCCCCGTCGCCGAGGCCTGGAGCGCGGGCGCAGGCTCGGCCACGAACAGCCCGAGCTGCCCCGCCGTGGAGCCCTTCCGCCCCGACTGCCGCACCGCCACCCGGGGCCGGCCCGCGTCGTCCAGCTCGCCGGACTCCAGGTTCTGCAGCAGCTCCCGCGCCCGGGACACCACCTCCGGCGGAAGGCCCGCGAGCTTCGCCACTTCGATTCCGTACGAGCGGCTCGCCCCGCCCGGCACCAGCTTGCGCAGGAAGATGACCTTGCCGCCCTGCTCCTTCACCGCGATGCACAGGTTCTTCACCCGGTTCCGCTCGCGCGCCAGGTCCACCAGCTCGTGGTAGTGCGTGGCGAACAGCGCCCGCGCGCCCACCGTGTCGTGCAGGTGCTCCGCCACCGCCCAGGCGATGGAGAGCCCGTCGAAGGTGGACGTGCCCCGGCCAATCTCGTCCAGGATGATGAGGCTCCTGCGAGTGGCGTGGTGGAGGATGTGGCTCGTCTCCGTCATCTCCACCATGAAGGTGGACTGCCCGCGCGCCAGGTTGTCCGCCGCCCCCACGCGCGTGAAGATGCGATCACACAGGCCGATGCGCGCCGCCTTCGCCGGGACGAACGAGCCCGCCTGCGCCATCAGCGCCGTCAGCGCCACCTGCCGCATCACCGTGCTCTTGCCCGCCATGTTGGGGCCGGTGATGACGAGCAGCTGCGCGTCCTCCGGGTCCATCCGCACGTCGTTGGGGACGAAGGAGTCGTTGGCCCCCAGCATGCGCTCCACCACCGGGTGCCGCCCGGCCGTAATCTGGAGCACCTCCGAGGCGTCCACCTCCGGGCGCGTGTAGCCGTACTCCGCCGCGCAGCGCGCGAAGGACAGCAGCGCGTCACCCGTGGCCACCGCCTCGGCCGCGGAGCGGATGCGCGGCGCCTCGGCCACCACCTTCGCCCGCAGCTCCTCGAAGAGCTGCACCTCCAGCACACACCGCCGCTCCTCCGCGGTGAGCACCTGCTCCTCGTACTCCTTCAGCTCCGGCGTGACGAAGCGCTCCGAGCCCACCGTGGTCTGCTTGCGGATGTAGTCCGGAGGGACGAGGTGCAGGTTCGCCTTCGTCACCTCCAGGTAGTACCCGAAGACCTTGTTGTAGCGGACCTTCAGCGAGGAGATGCCGGTGCGCTCCTTCTCCCGCTGCTCGATTTGTAGCAGCACGTCCTTGCCGGACGTGGACAGCGCCACCAGCCTGTCGAGCTCGGCGTTGAAGCCCGGGCGGATCATCCCGCCCTCCTTCAGCGTCACCGGCGGCTCGTCCGCCACCGCCCGCCCCAGCAGCTCCGCCAGCTCCGGCAGCGCACCCAGCGGCCCGGCGAGCGACTGGAGCAGCGCGGACTGGCACCGCGCCAGCGCCGCCCCCAGCCGGGGCAGCCCCGTCAGCGACAGGCCCAGCGCGCGCAAATCCCGCGCGTTGCCCGCCCCCAGGGACAGCCGGCCGCACAGCCGCTCCAGGTCCCCCACTTCCTTGAGGAGGGTGGCCAGCTCCTCGCGCCACACGCTGCGCCCGGACAGCTCCTCCACGGAGTCCAGCCGCGCGTGGATTTCCGGCAGCGAGCCCAGCGGCGACGCCAGCCAGCGCGCCAGCTTGCGCGCGCCCAGGCTCGTCACCGTCCTGTCCAGCACGCCCAGCAGCGAGCCCTTGCGCCCGCCGTCCCGCTGGGAGCGCAGCACCTCCAGGTTGGCCCGGGAGGACTCGTCCAGCAGGAGGTGGCCCGCGCGCTCCTGGCGGCTCAGCCGGTCCACGTGCGCCGCGGCCGTCTTCTGCGTGTCCTTCAGGTAGCGCAGCGCCGCGCCCGCCGCCCCGGTGGCCAGGGGCGCGTCGTCCAGTCCGAAGGCGGACAGCGACTGCACGGAGAAGTGGCTGCGCAGGTAGCCCGCGGCCCGCGTCGGCTCGAAGCCCGCCGGCTCTCCCTCCGCCACCGCCGGTGTGCGCGTCAGCCGGCCGCACAGCTGCGCCAGCTCCGCCGAGTTCCGCTGGCCCTGGGGCACCAGCAGCTCCCGGGGCTCCACGCGCGACAGCGCCTCCGCCAGCTCCGAGGCCGTGGCCGCCTCCAGCGCGAGGAACTCGCCGGTGGACGCCTCCAGCAGCGCCGCGCCCCAGCCCCGCTCGCCCCAGCACACGGCAGCCAGGAAGTTGCTGGCCTGCGGCTCCAGCACCTCGTCGTCCAGCACCATGCCGGGCGTAATCACCCGCGTCACTTCCCGCCGGACGATGCCGGGCCCGTTGCCGGCCTCCTCCACCTGCTCGCAGATGGCCACCTTCAGGCCTTCGTTGATGAGGCGGGCGATGTAGCGGCGCGCCGAGTGGTACGGAATCCCGCACATGGGCACCTTGTCCGCACCCTTGGCCCTCGCGGTGAGGGTGATCTGGAGGATCTCCGAGGCGCGGACGGCGTCCTCGAAGAACATCTCGTAGAAGTCCCCCAGCCGGAAGAACAGCACCGAGTCCGGGTGGAGCGCCTTCAGCTCCAGGTACTGCCGCATCATCGGTGTCAGGGAGGCAATCTCCCGCGCGCCCGCTCCCTCGCCCGCCCCCGTCCCGACGTCCGGAGTCAGGTCCCCGGGGAGGTCCACCGCTGCCTTCGCTGCCTTCGCCTGCTGCGTCACGGCCATCCCTGCCCTTCTCTCATGACCCGACCTGTGGATCAACGAACCCGCCACCCTACCTGCCGCGTTTCTTTATCATCCGCCACCGACACTTGCGGCCCGCCGCCGGCCGAAAACGGGTGCGCCCGCCTGCCCGGGCGGGCATCTTGCCGGCACCATGGAGACGCCCACCCCTTCCGCTCCGCGCGCGCCGCCACCGCCGCCCGTCCCCGCCCTCTTCCGCGCGGCCCTGTTCCCCCTCCAGGCCTTCTTCCGGCTGGAGGCCAGCAGCGGCATCCTCCTGGCGCTGTCCGCGGTGCTGGCCATGGTGTGGGCCAACTCGCCCTGGGCCGCCTCCTACAACACCCTGTTCGACGCCCACCTGGAGCTCGGGCTGAACGGAGTCCGGGCGGGCTTCACCTTCCGTGAGTTCGTCAACGATGGGTTGATGACGCTCTTCTTCTTCGTGGTGGGCATGGAGATCAAGCGGGAGCTGACGGCCGGGGAGCTGCGCACCTTCTCCCGCGCGTTGCTGCCGCTCATCGCCGCGCTGGGCGGCATGGTGGTGCCCGCGCTCCTCTACGTCGCCTTCAACATGGGGACTCCGGCCATGGCCGGCTGGGCCATTCCCATGGCCACCGACATCGCCTTCGCCATCGGCTGCCTCACCCTGGTGAAGGCCCGGGTGGGCCACGCGATGGTGGTCTTCCTCACCGCCCTGGCCATCTTCGACGACATCGGCGGCATCCTCGTCATCGCCCTCTTCTATGGCACCGGGCTGCACGTGGAGTGGCTGCTGGCGAGCGCGGGCGTGCTGGCCGTGCTGGCCGTCCTCAACCGCTTCTACGTGCGCAACGGCATGGCGTACCTCGTGGCCGGGGCGGCGCTCTGGTACGGCATGCACCACGGGGGCATCCACGCCACGCTGTCCGGCGTGGTGCTGGGGCTGTGCATCCCCTCGCTCCCCACGCGCAGCGGCCGCGAGGTGCTGGAGGAGCTGGCCGGCTTCGCCGCCCAATGCGTGCGGGAGGCGGGCGACGAGCAGGTGCGCGGGGCGCAGTTGCTCTACATCGAGGAGCGGCTGGAGGACCTGGAGCCGCCCCTCAACCGCTTCGTGCACCTGTGGCACCCGTACGTGGCCTACGGCATCGTCCCGCTGTTCGCCCTGGCCAACTCCGGCATCTCCCTGGAGGGCATGAGCTGGGGGGACCTGCTCAACCCCCTGCCCCTGGGCATCATCGTCGGCCTGTTCGTGGGCAAGCAGCTGGGCATCTTCGCCTTCACCTGGGTGGCGGTGAAGGCGCGGGTGTCCGCCATGCCCGGCGGGGCGGGGCCCGGGCTGCTGCACGGCGTGGCGGTGGTGGCGGGCATCGGCTTCACGGTGGCCCTCTTCGTGGCGGGGCTGGCCTTCCTCGGGGAGCCGGAGCTGCTGAGGGAGGCCAAGCTGGGCATCCTGGTGGGCTCGCTGCTGTCGGCGGTGGTGGGCTACGTCCTCCTGCGGTTCGTGGCGAAGCCGGTGGCCCCGGCGTAACGTAGGGCCCAAAGGGCGGCGCTCGTGATTCTCCAGGACCTCAACCGCGTTCGGCAGATCTCCGTCATCGCGGCGCGCCACGGCTTTGGCGAGCTGGCCGAGCGCGCCGGCCTGTGGCGAATCCTGGGCCGCAAGGAGAAGGTGGAAGTCTCTCCGGAGCTCCAGCGGGCCTCCACCGCCCGGCGCTTCCGGATGCTGCTGAGTGATTTGGGCCCCACCTTCATCAAGCTGGGCCAGGTGCTCTCCACCCGCGCGGACCTGCTGCCCGCCGAGTACATCGACGAGCTGTCCCTCCTCCAGGACCACGTGGTCCCCATTCCCCTGGAGCAGGTGCACGCGCAGATTCGCGACTCGCTGGGCAAGGAGGTGCAGGAGCTGTTCGCGCAGATAGACCCCACCCCGCTGGCCGCCGCCTCCATCGCCCAGGTGCACCGGGCGATTACGCTCGAAGGCGAAGAGGTGGTGGTGAAGGTGCAGCGGCCGGGCATCGCCGCGAGCATCGACTCGGACCTGGGCGTGCTGCGCAGCCTGGCGCGCCTGCTGGAGGCGGTGGTGGAGGAGACGGGCGTGTACACGCCCATCGGCCTCGTCGACGAGTTCGACCGGGCCATCCACGAGGAGCTCGACTTCCTCAACGAGGCGGACAACGTCCGCGCCTTCCTGGAGAACCACCGCGAGCGGCCCTTCATGAAGATTCCGCGCGTCTACGCCGCGCTGTCCAGCCGGACGGTGCTGACGCTGGAGTTCATCCGCGGGGTGAAGATCAATCAGGCGCAGCTTCCGGAGGAGGACCGGAAGGCCATCGCGAAGAACATCCTGGAGGCCTCCTTCCGCCAGCTCTTCGACGACGGGCTCTTCCACGGCGACCCGCACCCGGGAAACATCCTCCTGCTGGAGGGCAACCGGCTGGCGCTGCTGGACTTCGGCGTGGTGGGGCGGCTGACGCGGCCCATGCAGGAGACGCTGGTGATGTTGTGCCTCGCGGTGGCGCTGAAGGACAGCGACTCGGTGGCGCGCATCCTCTACCGCGTGGGCGTGCCGGACGCGCGCGCCAACCTGGTGGGCTTCCGCAACGACATCGACGCGATTCTCGGCCAGCACCTGGCCACCACGCTGGGGCAGGTGGACACGCGCTCGCTGCTGCGCGACTTGCTGGACCTGGCGGTGAAGTACCGCATCCGGATTCCGAAGGAGTATGCGCTGCTGAGCCGCGCGTCCGTGTCCACCGAGGGCATGCTGCGCAGCCTCTACCCGGAGATGAACATCATCGAGGTGGCGCTGCCGTACGCGAAGGAGCTGCTGGCCGGACGGTATGACCCGTCGCAGCTCCAGGGCGGGCTGATGCGGACGATGCTGCGCTTCCAGTCCATGGCGGCGGACCTGCCCACGCAGCTGTCGCAGATCCTCCTGGACATGGAGTCCGGCAAGTTCACCGTCACGGTCCGCGCGGACCAGTTCGAGAAGCTCAATGAGAATCTGCGCAGCGCGGCGGTGATTGCCTTCCTGGGCCTGTGCGCGTGTGGCTTCATCGTGGGGGCGTTCATCGCCTTCGCGCCCAAGCCGTGGATGTACGGCAACGTGCCGGTGCTGGGTGTGGTGGGCATCGCCGTGGCGGCGGCGCTGTTCGGCGCCGTCTTCACCTGGTACCTCTTCGGCGGGCGGCGGCTGGGCAAGGTGCGCTTGAGCCGCTGGCTGAAGAAGCCGCAGAAGAAGCGCCGGTAGGGCGGACGGACGGACGCCCCCCTGCCCTCTCCACCGGCTACACCGGGCGGCGGAACAAGTCGGCGAGGTCCGCGGGGAGCTGCGAGGCCACGGCCGCCACCTCGTCCTCGGGGATGCGATCTCGGATGGCGGTGAACACCACCGTCAGCACCCGAAACGCCTGGTCCACGGGGATGCGCAGGTGGTCCGCCACGTCGCCGATGAACTCGTCGCGTCCCATCCGCTTCGCATGCGAGGTGCCCCGGTGGATGGAGCAGGTGCCAAGCATGCGGCCGATGCCTCCGGGCAGCGCGCGCATCAGCTTCACGTCCTCGCCGTCCGACAGACGCCGCGCCAGGGTGCAGAGCACGGCCTCGGCCGCCCTGCTCGCATCCAGCTTGTTCACCCGCAGCTCCTGACTGTTCTGCAGCTCGTCCAGGAAGGGCTGGAGGTCCGCGGGCTCGTCCCGCTCCTTCACCGGCTCGTTGGAGACGTCGCGAGGGGGTTGCGTGTGCTGCGCCATGGGTTGTCTCCTTGCTCGCGAAGGGCGCACTGGCGCCACCTGCCCCAGTCACGGTGGCCATGACACGCACGGCCATCAGCGAGGCGAAGACGGCACCTCCCGCCGCGAGCCCAGGGACGGGTGCCCGTCAGGACGCCCGCCCCTGTCCCCTCGGAGCCGCCTGCTTTTGACGAAAAAGCGAGTGGCATGCCTACTTCGCTGGCGGAGCCGCCTGGGTCAGCTCATCGAGGACCACCACGCCGCCCTTCATGACGAACCGGACGCGCTGGAGCTCGGTGACGTCCGCCAGCGGATCTCCGGAGACGGCCACCAGGTCTCCGTAGCGCCCCGGCTCCAGCGTGCCTGAATGCTGCTGGAGCCCCAGCAGCTCCGACGCCCGCGACGTGCCCGAGCGGATGGCCTCGATGGACGGCAGGCCCGCGCGGTGGAGGGCCACCAGCTCCATGGCATTGCGGCCCTGCTGCCACGCCGTGCTCGCGTCGAAGCCGCTGGCGAGCTTCACGCCGAGCTGGTGGGCCAGCGCCACCATCTTCCGTGCACCGCCCAGCCGCTCCTCGAAGCGGCGGCGCGCGGCCTCGTCGGGCGCACGCTGCACCATGGCCTCGAGGATGCCGAGGGTGGGCACCAGGAAGGCCCCCTTCTGCCGGATGAGCTCCAGCGCCGCCCGGTCCGCGTCGTGGCCGTGCTCGATGGAGTCCGCCCCCGCCGTGAGCGCATTGCGGATGGCCTCGGGGGTGTTGGCGTGAACGGCCGCCTTGCGCTTCGCCTTGTGCGCCTCGTCGATGATGACGCGCAGTTCGTCCACCGTGAGCGTGGGCTGGGCCCAGTCCGCGTAGATCTTCAGCAGATCCGCGCCCTGCCCCAGCTGCTCGCGCGCGGCGCGGCGGGCCTCCTCCACCCCGCTCACGAGCTGCGCACCGGTGGGCAGGTCCTTCACCTCGGGCGAGGTGCCGAACGGGTGGTACGCGCCCACCGCGGCAATGCCCTTCGTGGCCACCAGCATGCGAGGCCCTTCCACCAGCCCCTGGCGGATGGCGTCGCGCAGGGCCACGTCCGCGAAGCCGCTGCCCTCGTTCTCCACGTCGCGCACGGTGGTGAAGCCGGCGCGCAAGGTGGCCCGTGCATTGGCCGCGCCCTCCAGCGCACGGGTGGCCTGGGACTTGGTGAGCAGGGTCAGCGCGTAGGCGTTCGGCGTCTCCGCCTCCCGGGCCATCAGGTGCGTGTGGCAGTCGATGAGCCCCGGCAGCACCGTGGCCGTCCCCAGGTCCACCACCTCCGTGCCCTCGGGGACTGGCAGCCCGGAGCCCACCTTCACGATGCGGTCACCCTCGATGAGGATGACCGGCTGACTCACGTACTTCCCGCTCTTCACGTCGAGCATCCGAGCGGCACGTACGGCCACGCGGCGGGGCGCCGTGGTGGGAGCGGCTGGCTGGGCGGCGACAGGCGCGGCGACAACGAAGGTGAGCAGGGACAACACACGGGCAAGCCGCTTCACGACGCCTCCGGTGGGAGCCAGGAACGAGGCGCAGCGTAGCCCGGAGGGGTGCGACGGCCAGGGCCATTCTGCTCAGGGCCCTGCCGCCCACCGCCGTCCCACTCAGCCCTCGGCCGTGAGCGTTTCCGTGGGAGTGGCCGTGGGCGTTTCCGTGGGAGTGGCCGTGGCAGTGGGCGTTTCCGTCTCGGCGCCGTGTGGCATCATCCACCCCGAAGCGCTCACCGTCTCGTAGCCGTTGAGCTCCGACAGCGTCATCTCCTGCACGCCGCTCACGATGGGGTTGCCGTCGGCGTCCTCGCCGAAGCCGGTGGTGGTCACCATGATGGGGTCGCCGTTCTCGGCGAAACGCCCCGTGAAGATGGCCACGTGGCCCTGGTCGCCATTCGCCCCGGTGGCATCCCAGAACACGATGGCGCCCGCCGGCATCTGCGAGAAGTCCGAGTAGAGGCGGCCCTGGCGCTGCGCCTCGTAGAGCGCGGCGTCGGCGTTGCCCTGGCTCAGGATGGGGTCGACGACGCCGTTCGCCTGGCTGGTCGTGGCGGCCACGAACTCCAGGCACCGGCCGTTGTAGCGAGTCTCCTCGGTCTCGCCCTCGCCATAGGTCGCCAGGTTCGTGTCGGCGGCATCCACCATGCCCTCCGACGCGGTCAGGTCGGCGGAGCCCTCGGGTGCGGCGTCGAGCGGAGGAGGAGGCGGCGGCGGGACGATGAGGATGTCCCCCGGGTGGATGTACTCGCCCCGGACGCCATGCAGCCCGCCGACGTCGGGGTTGGCCTCGCGAAGGGCCTGGACGCTCACGCCCAGCTTCGCGGCGATGACGGTGACGTTGTCATCCGCCACTACGGTGTAGGTCTCGGGCGGAGTGGCCGTCTCCGTGGGCGTCACGGTGGGGATGGGCGTCGGGGTGGGCGTGCCCGAGGTGTCCTGCGCCACGAGCAGCTTCGCGGCGCTGTCCGGGATTTTCGCCCGGTCGATGGCGGCCTGACGCTCGGGCGAGCCGGGCGGCGCGCTCAGGATCTTCAGGGCGTCCCGGCCATTCACCGTCGCGGCGAGGCGGTAGTCACTCCCGGTGCTGGCGTTGAAGGCCTCCAGGCTGTCGTAGCGCTGGCCCGAGAGCGGGTCATAGAGGGAGTCCCCCTGGCGGATGAGGGCATGCCCCGCGGTGCCCGCACGGCCATCGTCCAGCAGGAGCAGCTCCGCGCGGCCTTGCTGCGACGGGGGCAGCATCGCCAGGTAGTCGCCCGCCGCGTCCAGGCAGTTGCGCTGCCCGTCGCGGATGTTCTCCGTGAGGAGGTTGGTCGCCGGCGCCGTGCCCGACGCGCCATCGAGCGCCACCGGCGTGCGGGTGGCATCCGCGGTGAAGCCATCCTGGGGGCCCTGGGGCTTGCCGGACCCCTTGGGAGGCGCCGCCTGCTCCGTGGCGCGCTTCAGGGCCTCGCGTCTGGCGGCCTCCTCGGCCTGGCGGGCGGCCAGCTCGGCGGCGATGCGCGCGGCGTCGATACCCTGATTCGGCTGGATGGTGTTCCCCATGGTGTTCCCCCTCGTGCGTCTCTGTAGAGCGTGCCGGGTACGCCTGAATTGTCGGATGCCCGAAGGAGGCGGGTGAATTAAGCCGAATTAAATGGGCCCGCCCGGGCGGCCCGCCTGGGGCCCCTCCCCTCAGAGCTCTGACACTTCCACGGACACAACACCTCAGATCTTCGAGGAGCCAATCCTCTCCGACTTGAAGTAACACTTCGTGGCGCAGGGGCCGGCTGTCTCATGACTCCAGATGGAGGGGGAAACATGTCCTGGAAGCACCCTGGCTCACTCACACTGCTCACGCTCTGCCTCGCCGCCTGCGGAAGCCCCGCTGGCAATGAGTCCCTCGACGCCGAGGACGCGGCGCTCGAAACACCCGACACGCCGTTCCCGGCAGTCGATGAGAGCCCGCCCCCGGCCTCCAGTGAGAGCCTGCCCCCGCCCCCCGTGGCCGGGCAGCCCGTGCCCCCGCTCCCCGAGCCCCGCGCGCCGCGCACGATTGTCGTGCCCAAGCACTACGCCACCATCCAGGGGGCCATCGACGCCGCCCAGGCCGGGGACACGGTGTACGTCGCGCCGGGCGTCTACTCCGAGCACGTCGTCCTCAAGAGCGGCATCCGGCTGCTCGGCGCGGGCGCCCCCATCACCCTCTGGGACGGCCAGGGCGAGCCCCGCAACCTCATCGACTACTCGGGCGCGAGCGACGTGGAGATCTCCGGCTTCACCTTCCGGAACGTGGGCTCCGACACGTGGTGCACGATGACGAACGACCTGTACCGCTGGTGCGGCGGCAACTGGTACGCCTCGGCCATCTACGCGGACGGGCATGACGCGCAGACGTCCGCGCTCGTGACGAACAACATCTTCGAGGACAACGGCACCGCCGTGCGGCTCTACTTCCACGCGCTCGCGGACGTGCGCGACAACCTGTTCTGGAGGAACGAGCATGCGCTCGCGTTCAGCTACCTCCAGGACACGGGGCGCGTGGAAGGGAACGTCTTCTGGAAGAACACCGCGCTCGGCATCGGCGTGCAGGCGGGCTACGTCGACATCCAGCGCAATGTCATTGCTGGCTCGTCCGTGGGCCTCGCCCATATGTACGTCCAGACGGGCGACATCCGCTGCAACGTCTTCCTGCTGAACGAGAGCTCCGTCGTGGAGACCCATGCCGTCCCGTCCCGGGTCGTCCTGGGCGAGAACGGCAACGTCGAGGTGGATCCGCTCTTCAGGGACCCCGACGCGGGCGACTTCCGCCTCCACCCCGACTCCCCGCTGAAGCACGCGGAGTGCCTGGGCGACGTCTCCTTCGAGGGCCTGGGGCTCGTGACGCCCTGAAGTACCCCCACCCGCTGGAAGTCGCGGGGGCGCTGGCGGCGCGGTGGAACGGAAGCTCCGTTCCGCGTCAGCCGTGCGTGGCGGGCCGGGCCTCGTCGGTGCGAGGCGGGTGCGCGGGCGGCCTGGCTTCGTCGTCCGGCTTCTTGCCCATCATCGTCCCCAGCCGCGTCTTCATGCGGTCCGCCACCACGTAGAAGGCGGGCACCACCACGAGGCTGAGCACCGTGGATACGGACAGGCCGCCCAGCACGGCGATGGACATGGGCGCGCGCGTCTCCGAGCCCGCCCCCAGCGCCAGCGCCGCCGGCACCGCCGCCATCATCGTCGCGGTGGACGTCATCAGGATGGGCCGCAGCCGCACCGGGCCCGCGCGCAGCATGGCCTGGATTGCATCCGCCCCGCGCTCGCGCTCCTGGAGCGCGTAGTCCACCAGGATGATGGAGTTCTTCTTCACGATGCCCATCAGCAGCAGCAGGCCAATCATGCTGAAGATGTTCAGCGTGCTGCCCGTGGCCAGCAGCGCGAAGGCCGCGCCCGCCACCGACAGCGGAAGAATCGTGAGCACCGTGACGGGGTGCAGGAACGAGTTGAACTGCGCGCCCAGCACCATGTACGCCACGCCAATCCCGAGGAAGAGCGCGAAGAACAGGCTGCTCATCGAGTCGCGGAAGGCCACGCTCGCGCCGCCTGGCACCACTCGCACCCCGCCCGGCATGTCCTTGGAGAGCTGGTCCACCGTGGCCAGCGCCTCCTCCTGATTGGAGCCCGGCGCCACGTTGGCGAAGACGCTGATGGCGCGCTCACGGTCTCTCCGGGTAATCGCCTGCAGCGCCGGGCGCTCCTCCTGCGTCACCAGCGAGGACAGCGGCACGAGCGCGCCGCTGGAGGTGCGCACCTTGAGCAGCGACAGGTCCTCGGGCCGCGAGCGCTGCCCGGCCAGCAGGCGCAGCCGCACGTCGATGCGCCGGCCGCCCGTGCTGTACTTGCCCACCCGCACGCCGCCCACCAGCGCGTTGATGGAGGACGCCACCGCCTCCATGGGCACGCCCAGGTCCGCCGCGCGCGCCCGGTCCGGCGTAATACGCAGCTCCGGCATGCCCAGCTGGTAGTCGGTGTCCACGTCCACCACCTTGCCGGTGGCCTGGAGCTTCTCGCGCATCTCCTGGCTGGCCGACACCAGCTGGTCCCAGTCCGAGCCGCGCACGCTGAACTCCACGGGGAAGCCGCGCTGCGCGGTGAAGCCCGCCTGCGACATGTCCTGCACCACCGCGCGCAGGCCGGGAATGCTGTTGAGCTCCTTGCGGAAGAGCTGCTGCAGCTCCGACTGCGGCATGCGCTGGTCCGGCGGCGTCAACGTGAGCATCATCATGCCCGCGTTGACGCTGGAGTTGCCGCCGCCTCCGCCCACGACTGCGAAGACGCTTTGCACCTCCGGCCGCGAGCTGGCGATGGCCTCCGCCTTCTGGAAGATTTGATTGGTCTCCTCCAGGCTGCTGCCCACCGCCGTCTGCAGGCGCACCGTCAGCCGGCTCTGGTCCTGCGAGGGCACGAACTCGCCCGGCAGCGCGCGGAAGGCGAACACACTGAGGCCCAGGAGCACCACCGCCGAGGCCAGCACCCACCAGGGGCGCTTCAGGCCCCAGCCCAGCGCCCGCTCGTACACGCGCTCCAGCTTCGAGAAGGCCCGGTCCACCCACACGCCCACCTTGCTGCGGCCCTCGCGCGACGTCTTGAGCAGCTGCGCGCAGCGCGCCGGCGCCAGCGTAATCGCCTCCACGTAGGACAGCAGCACCGCCACGCACAGCGTCACGCCGAACTGGAGGAAGAACTTGCCGATGATGCCCTTCATGAAGACGACGGGCAGGAAGATGGCCACCACCGCCAGCGTGGCCGCCAGCGCGGCGAAGGTGATCTCCGCGGTGCCCTCGCGCGCGGCGCGCACCCGGTCCTTCCCCTCCTCCGCGTGCCGGAAGATGTTCTCCAGCACCATGATGGCGTCGTCCACCACGATGCCCACCGCCAGCGCCAGTCCCAGCAGGGTGAAGGTGTTGAGCGTGAAGCCCAGGAAGTAGATGACGGCCACCGTCCCCAGCAGCGACATGGGGATGGCGAGCACCACGTTCATCGTGCTCGACAGCGAGCCGAGGAACACCCAGCACACGAACGCGGTGAGGATGCAGGCCAGCAGCAGCTCGAACTCGATTTCATGGACGCTCTCCTCGATGAACTTCGTCGAGTCGAAGCGGACGCCCACCTCCATGCCCTCGGGCGCGTCCTTCTGGATCTGCGCCAGCTCCGCGCGCACGGCCTGGGCCACGGCCACCGCGTTGGCGCCGCGCTGCTTCCGGATGCCCAGCCCCTGCGCCGGCTGGCCGTTGACGCGCGTCATCCGGCGGATGTCCTCGAAGCCGTCCTCCACCAGCGCCACGTCGCGCAGGTGCACCGCCTGCCCGTCCTGCTCGCGCACCACCAGGCCGCGCAGCGTCTCCAAATCGAGCGCCTCGCCCATGACGCGCACGTTGACCTCGCGGCCCTCCGTCTCGATGCGGCCGGCGGGCAGCTCCACGTGCTCGCGCTGGAGCGCGGCGATGACGTCCGTGACGGTGAGCCCGCGCGCATCCAGCTTCTGCGAGTCCACCCAGATGCGCACGTTGCGCTCCAGCGAGCCGCCCAGCTGCACCTCGCCCACGCCCGGCACCGTCTGCAGGCGCTCCTTCACCCGGTAGCGGGCGAAATCGCTCACCGCCTGCTGGGAGAAGGGCCCGGACACGCCGGCCCACATGATGGGCTGGTCCTCCGGGTTCGTCTTGGAGACCACGGGCGGGTCGATGTCGCGCGGCAGCGAGCGCTGCGCCTGGCTCACCCGCGTCTGCACGTCCTGCAGCGCGAGGTCCACGTTGCGCGACAGGTCCAGCTCCACGGTGATGCTGGCGCCGCCCTGGCGCGCGTTGGAGGTGATGCTCTTGACGCCCTCCACCTGCGTCACGGCCTCTTCAATCGGCTCGATGAGGTCGCTCTCCACCGCTTCCGGGTTGGCGCCCTCCCAGCTGACGGAGATGTTGATGGTGGGGAAGTCGACGTCGGGGAACTGGCTGATGCCGATGCGCTGCGCCGCCACCAGTCCGAAGACGATGGTGGCCGCCATGATCATCCAGGCGAAGACGGGCTTCCTGATACAGGCTTCCGTGAGGCTCATCTGCGAGCACCTCCGCCGTTGGAACCTTCAGGCCGCGGACCCGGCTCGCCTTGGAGGCTGGGCTTGGGGCCCGCCGCCACGCGCACCCCGGCCCCGTCACGCAGCGCCTCGGCGCCGCGCACCACCAGGACCTCTCCGGCCTTCAGGCCGTCGAGCACCTCCACCAGGCCGTCCGCCGTGCGCATGCCCAGCTCCAGCACGCGCTCGCGGGCCTTGTCGCCCTCCACCACGAAGGCGAGGAAGCCACGCTCGCTGGGGCGCACCGCCGTCTGGGGAATCACCGGACTGCCGCCCCGCGTCGCCACCGGCACCGACACCGTGGCGAAGATTCCCGGGCGGAGCGCCTTCGCCTCGTCGCCGGACACCTCGGCCGTCACCGGCACCATGCGGCTGGCATCGTCCGCTGCCGCCGCCACGTGGGTGATCTTCGCGGTGAACCTGCCGCTGCCCGTGCGCACCGTGAAGCGCGCCGGCATGCCGGGCTGGATGCGCGCCACGTCCGCCTCCGGCACGGTGAAGCGCAGCAGCAGCGGCTCGCGGCGCACCAGCGTGGCCATGACGAGCCCCGGCTGCACGTACTGGCCCGTCTGCACGGTGCGCGTCTGCAGCACTCCGTCCATGGGGGCGCGCACATAGGCGTCCCGCTGGTTGAGCTGCGCCTGGTCCAGCATCGCCTTCGCCGAGGCGACCTCGGCCTCCGCGGTGCGCGCGCGCGTCTGGTACGTCTCCAGCTGCTCGGCCGGCAGCAGGCCGGGGCTGGCCTCGTTGACGGCGGCGCGGCGCTGGGCGCCCGCCTGGGCCTCCTCCAGGGTGGCCTTGGCCTTGGCCAGCGCGGCCTCCGCGGAGCGCACGGCGATGGCGTAGCGCGCGGGCTCGATCTCCGCGAGGGTGTCGCCCTTCTTCACCACCTGCCCCTCCGCGAAGAGCACGCGCTCCACGGCGCCCGGCACGCGCGCGGTGATCTGCACGCGCTCGAAGGCCTCCACGGAGCCCACCGCGCTCACCACGTACTCCACGTCCCGCGATTCCACGGGCGCGACCTCGACGGGGAACTGGATGGGCCCTCGGCCTCCAGCGCCGCCTCCCGGGCGCCCGCCCGGGGAAGCCGCCGCGGTGCCCGGGCCGCCCTTCGGCGCCTCCGCGTCCTTCTTGCAACCGGCTCCCAGGGCCAGCACTGCCACAGCCAGGGTCAGCGTTCCTGCGTGTCGCATCACCTTCACGGTTCCTTCCCCAGCGGATCGAGTCCCACAGCCGCCCTGAGTCCCAGCAGCGCCACGCCCAGCGCGTAGCGGCTCTGCGCCTGGGCCACCTCGGCCTCGAACAGGCTCACGGTGGCGTCCGCCACCGTCAGCGCCGTGGAGAGGCCCTGGCGGTAGAGAATCCCCTGCTCCTCCGCGTTCTGTCGTGCCGCGCGCACCGCCAGCTCGCTCTGCGAGAGCGCGGCCTGCGCGTTCTCCAACCCCACCCGTGCCCGCTGGATGTCCACGTCCACGCGGCGCGTGCCCGCCTGCTCCTCCAGCTTCGCGGCCCGGGCCAGCGCCACGCGCTCGCGGCGCTCCGCGTAGCGCTCGCCGCCGTCGAAGAGGCTCCAGGAGAGGTCCACGGTGAAGAAGCCGTCCCCGGTGCGGCCGGTGAGGCCGGCCTCGTTGGTGAGCCGGTAGGTGTACGACGCGCCGAGCGAGGGCAGCAGCCGGGCCAGCGGCTCCAGCGCGTTGGCCTCCAGCGACTCCACCCGCAGCCGCGAGGAGAGGATGTCCGGGCGCCGATCCGCCGCGCCCTGGACCAGCGCCTCGTACACGTTGAGTGGCCGGGAGGCGTCCGTCAGCAGCGTGGCCGGCGGGGCCAGGGCGCCCTCCACGGGCTCCACCAGCAGGTAGCCCAGCTCCAGGCGGCTCGTCTGCGCGGTGTTGCGGGCGCTGGTGAGCTGCACCTCGGCGCTGGCGACCTCCAGCTCCGCGCGCGTCACGTCGTTGGTGCTCGCCAGGCCGGCCTGGGCGCGCGCCCGGGCGTCCTCGAGCGCCTGGCGGGCATAGGCGAGGCGGTGGCCGGCGGCCTGGAAGACCTGCTGGTCCGCCAGCGAGACGAGGAAGGCGTTGGCGGCCTCGAAGGACACCTGGCGGCGGGCCTCCACCGCGTCCAGCCCGGAGGCCTCACCCTCCAGCCGCGCGGCCCGGTACAGGGGGAAGCCCCGGGCGTCGAAGAGGGCGACGCGCGCCACGATGTTGGCGCCGAAGGCGTTGAACCGCTGGAGGACCACCTGCTGGCCCCCCACCTCCCGCGTCGACTGGTTGGAGCGCCGCGTGTAGGTGCCCGTCGCAGACAGCTCCGGGAAGAAGAAGGAGCGGGCCCGGGCCACGCGGGCCGAGGCGGCCTCGGCACGCAGCTGGGCCGCCAGCGCGGCCTCGTTGCGCTCGGCGGCCAGGGACACGGCGCGCTCCAGCGTCAGCGGGGCCGCCTCGGCGGGGGTGCTGCTCCCCGGGGCGGGGGGTACGGCAGGTGCCGTCGGCATCACGCCGGGTGCGGGAGCCTCGGGAGTGGCCCCGCTGGCTCCGGCGTCCTGCGCCAGGGCCTGGGGCGCGGTCAGGGCGAGCCAGGCACACAGGGGCGCGGCGAGGACGGGACGGGGGGTGGGCATGGGCGGGCGGAGAGGACTCGAGCCAGGGAGAGTGATTCGGCGCGCCATATAACGGAGGTGACGGAGGGGGGCTATCGCCATTCGCGCGTCTGGACGGTGGCCAGCGCGGCGGACTATGGGGTCTGTTCAAGGTCTCCGGGTTCTTGACCTCACTGCGTCATGATGGCGGGCGCCCGAGTGCGCCCGGGAATGCACAGGCGATGCGTTTATTCCTGCTGGGTACGCTTCTGGTGGCGGTTTTCGCGTCGGGCTGTCCGAAGGAGGAGTCTCCTCCGGCCGCGGGCGCACTGCGAGTGTCCATCTCCTATGCGACGTTCCAACCCCAGTGCCTGACGCTGACGGTGGTGGATCAGGACGCGCCGTCCCGCACGGACTCGACGCAGGTGCAGGTGGTGCCCGGCGTCCGCAGTGACACGCGGACGGTGGCCATCCTGGGCCGAGAAGGCTGGAGCCGGAACCTGCGGCTGACGGCCACCGCGCACGAGCGCTCCTGCAACGGGGCGCTGGTGGCGGAGCAGTCCGCGGACGCCCAGGTGCCGGTGGTGGGAGTCACCGAGGTGGGCCTGGCCCTGCGCGCCGAGGACCTGGACGACGACACCTTCATCACCGCCGAGGGCCCGCGCCCCGGCACCGACTGCGACGACGCGAACCCGGCCGTCAACCCGCTGGCCACCGAGCAGTGCGACGGCATCGACAACAACTGCCGCAATGGCGAGGGCGACGCACCCGGCGCCCGGAACTACTACCCGGACCGGGACGCGGATGGGTACGGGGACTCGAGCGTCGAGCCCATTCCCTCGTGCGTCCCGCCCGCCAGCACCGCCACGCAGGGCGGAGACTGCGATGACAACGACGCCACCATCCGTCCCGGACAGCAGGAGTCCCGCTGCGATGGCGAGGACGACGACTGTGACGGCGTGGTGGACGATGACGCCTTCGCGGTGGGCGCCACGTGCATGACGGCGCAGGCGTGTCCGGGGGTGAACACATGCCAGGGCGTCTCCGCCGTCACGTGCGTCAGCGCCCAGCAGCCCGTGGAGTGGTACGTGGACGCGGATGGGGATGGCAGCGCGGGCGCGGCGGCGGGACTGTGGTGCACGGAGCCCGAGCAGAGCGCCACCACCACGCGCTCGGACTGCGACGAGAGCTCGCGCTACGCGTCCAACGTCGCCACCGAGGTGTGCGACCGGCTGGACAACGACTGTGACGAGCAGGTGGACGAGGACCTCGCCGACTGCGCCACGACGGAGTGGACGGAGACGACCGTGGGCGGGGCGGCGACCTGGAACGCGGTGGCTCCGTACGGCGGCAACCGGGGCTGGCTCGCGGGCGAAGGAGGGCTGGTCACCCACGTGAATGGAGACATCCAGCTGCCGGTGATGACCTGCCCCGGCAACTGGAAGGCCGCATGGGTGGCGAGCAACGGGCGCGTGTTCCTCGGCTCCGGCGCGGGGCGGCTGGCCACGGTGCTGCCGGCGGCGCTCGATACCTGTGCGGAGGTGGCGGGCGTCGCCACCAGCAGCATCAACGGCCTGGTGGGCTTCGAGGACGGCACCACCGTGCGCCTCTTCGCGGTGGACAGTCAGGGCCGCATCATCCGCTGGGAGTATGTCGAGGGCGCCCAGCCCCAGGCCGCCCCGGTGCTCGTCACCCAGCTGGCCGCCAACCTGCGCGCCATCCACGGCCTGAGCCCGGAGACCTTGCTCGTGGTGGGCCAGGAGAATGGAACGACCGTTCCTTCCGCCTGGAGTGCGCCCGCGAGTGGAGGCACCTGGCCCAAGGAGAACCTCGGGAGCACGGGGACCACGGGGTACCTGCGAGCGGTGCGGGTGCTGACGCCGCGGCTTGCGTACGCGGCGGGCGATGGCGGACTGCTGATGGAGCGCTCGGGCGGAGCGTGGACCGTGAAGCCTCAGCTCACCGTGGCTGGCAGCGGCGCGGTGAACGTGCGCGCGCTACTGGCCTTCGGACGCACCGCACTCTACGCGGTGGGCTCCGGCCCCAACGAAATCCACTTCTTCAATGGCACGACCTGGAGCAGCGTCGCGGAGGCCCCGGGCACGCTCAACGCGCTGGAGGCCACCGGTCCGGGCGACCTCTGGGGCGTCGGCTTCACGGGCACGCTCGTCCGCTGGCAACCCTGACATGGACCTGCGCGCCGACGGCCTCACGGTGCGGTACGGAGCGCGCACGGTGCTGGCAGGCGTGAGCTGCGCGCTGCCACCGGGGACCCAGGCGCTGGTGCTCGGGCGCTCGGGCGCGGGGAAGACGACGCTGCTGAAGGCGCTGGCGGGGCTGGTGGTGCCGGCGGAAGGACGCGTGCTGTGGGACGGACAGGAGGCGGCGCGACTGTCCGCCACCGAGCGCCGGACGCGTCAGGCGTCCTTCGGCATGGTGTTCCAGACGGACGCCCTCTTCGACTCGCTCACCGTGCGCGACAACGTGCTGCTGCCGCTGACGCGCCGCCGCGTGCCGGAGGCCGAGGCCCGGGCGCGGGCGGAGGAAGTCCTTCGCGCGGTGGGGCTGGCGGACGCGGCGGACACGATGCCGGAGCGGCTGTCGGGAGGAATGAAGAAGCGCGCGGGGCTGGCGCGAGCGCTGGCGGCGCGGCCCTCGGTGCTGCTGGCGGATGACCCGTTCGCGGGGTTGGATCCGGGCACGGCGCGGCAGGTGGCGCGGGTGCTGCTGCAAGTGTCCGCGGGCGGCACGCTGCTGGTGGCGGCACCGGAGGCTCCGGTGGACCTTCCCCTGCCCCGCTGGCTGTACCTGCGCGGCGGGAAGCTGGTGCATGACGGGCCTCCCGCACCCGAGCTGGAGCACGCGCCGGACGAGGTGCTGGCATGAGGATGCTCGCGTGGTTGGGGCGCATGGGCCTCGACGTCGTGCGCGGCGCGGGCGCATTGGGGCTGGTGGCGGGACGCACGGTGCTGGCGCTGCCGAGGCTGGAGCGGCGCGAGCTGGCGCGGGCGCTGGTGCAGTTCGGCCATGACTCGCTGCCACTGGCGCTGGCCACGGCGGCGCTGGCGGGCGTCATCGTGGTGTTGCAGGCGGGGCTCTACATCCAGCGCTTCGGGGCGCGCGCCTTCCTGGGGTGGGCCTCGGGGTACGGCGTGCTGTGGGAGTTCGGGCCGCTGCTGCTGGGGCTCATCATGTCCGCGCGCATCGGCGCGAGGAACGCGGCGGAGCTGGCCACCATGCAGGTGGGCGGGCAGATTGAAGGCCTGCGTGGAATCGGGCTGGACCCGTTCGCCATCCTCGTGGCGCCGAGGGTGGTGGCGATGGAGCTGAGCATGCTCGCGCTGAGCACCTTCACGTTCCTGGTGGCCATCCTCTTCGAGTCAGTGGCGGCGCTCCTCACGCTGGGGCTGCCCCTGCGAGTGTTCTACGGGACGTTCGCGGACATGCTGAGCCCGCTGGACATCCTGGGAGGCGTGGTGAAGACGGGCGCCTTCGGGCTGGCCATCGCCCTGTTGTCCACGGCGGTGGGCCTGTCCGCGCGAGGCGGAGCGAGGGCCGTGGGACAGGCCGCGGCGAGCGCAGTGGTGCGAGGATGCGCGGCCATCTTCGTGCTGGACTTCCTGCTCACCGCGCTGCTCGCGGGGTGGATGGCATGAGCGCGGTGCTGTCCTTCTTCGGAGCACCGGCGGTGATGCTGGCGCGCACGGTGCGGGCCTCGCTGCGGGACGGAGTGCCCTGGCGCGAGTCGCTGGCGCAATTGCACGAACTGGGCGGGCGCAGCGTCTGGCTGGTGATGTCCGGCATGGCCTTCTTCGGCGCGGTGTTGGTGACCATCGCCAACAGCCAGGCCACGCGCTTCGTGGGCAACGTGGCGGTGCTGGGGCCGGCATACTTCGAGCTGCTCATCCGCGAGCTGGGCCCGGTGATGTCCGCGATGCTGACGGCGTCCCGCGCGGGCGCGAGCCACGCCGCGGAGCTGTCCACCATGAGCGTCAACGAGCAGGTGGAGGCGCTGGAGATGTCCGCCGGAGACCCGTACGCGGACCTGGTGGCGCCCAGGGTGGTGGCGGGAGTGCTCGGCGTGCCGCTGCTGAGCGTGCTGGGCACGGTGGCCGCGACGCTGTCCGCGGTGGCGGTGGCGGGGTACGCCTTCGGCGTGGACGGACGGGCCTTCATGGACCCGCGCTATGTGGACGGCTGGGATTTGCTCGCGGCGGGGCTGAAGGCGGTGGGCTGCGGGCTGTACATTCCCCTGGCGGCGGCGGTGGCGGGCCTGAAGGCACGAGGCGGGGCCGAGGCGGTGGGAGAAGCCACCACGGCCGGAGTGGTGGCCGCGAGCCTGGGGTGCCTGTTGATCGACTTCACGGTGTCCCTCGCCTTCCAGTTGCTGCGCCTGTGAGCCCGAGCATGACGGTGAGCCCCTCCCCTGCTTCCGCCAACGACGCCCTGCGCTTCACGGACGTGCGCGTCGCGTTCGAAACGGGGCGGCAGGTGCTGCAAGGGCTGACGGCGGAGGTGTCCACGCGGGAGCTGACGTTCATCGCGGGCGCGAGTGGCTCGGGGAAGAGCGTGCTGTGCCGGATGGCGGTGGGGCTGCTGCGGCCGGACGCGGGCCAGGTGGAGCTGTGGGGTGCGCGTGTGGACACGCAGCCCGAGCGGGAGCTGGTGCGACTGAGGCGGAGCGCTCCGTACCTGGTGCAGGGCCCGGCGCTGCTGGACTGGCGGACGCTGCGGGAGAATGTGCAGCTGGCGGACCCGAAGGCGCCGACCGAGGCGGTGGAAGCGGCGCTTGCCCAGGTAGGGTTGCAGGAGTGGGCGGACCGGCTACCGCCGGAGCTGGGGCCCGGAGCGAAGAAGCGCGCGGCGATTGCGCGAGCGCTGGTGCTGAAGCCACGCTACCTGTTGCTGGACGAGCCCACGACGGGGCTGGACCGGAGGGCGGCGTCGCAGGTGGAGGAAGTGCTGGCGTCACTGAAGGCGCGAGGGCTGGGCGGGTTGGTGGTGACGCACGACTACCGGCAGTTGAAGGGGCTGGCGGACCGGGTGCTGGTGGTGGCGGGAGGACGGTGTGCCTACCTGGGCCCGCCGGCCGGGTTCCTGGAGTCCGCCGCGCCCGAGCTTCGGGTGCTGACGGCGCCGTTCATGGAGGGCGCGACGGATGGATGAGCGACGGTTGGAGCTGAAGGTGGGCGCCCTGGTGCTGGCGACGGTGGTGGGCGTGCTCGCGCTGCTGTGGCTGATGGGCGAGCTGACGCTGGGCTCCGACGCGGGGTTGGCGGTGGACTTCGGCCACACGGGCAACGTGGTGGAGGGGGCGCCGGTGAAGCTCGGCGGCGTGCAGGTGGGTCGCGTACAGGCGATTCGACTGATGCCGGAGCGACGCGATTCACAGGGGCGGCCGATGCCGGTGCGCATGGAGCTGGCGGTGTCTCCGGAGTCGCTGGGAGCGCTGCGCACGGATGCGCGGGTGACGGTGGCAACGGTGGGTCTGCTGGGTGAGCCGTACCTGGAGCTGAACCCTGGCGCGGCGGAGAAGCCACTGGGCGCGGGCGAGGCAGTGCGTGGGACGGATGCGCCCCGGTTGGACCTACTGGCGGAGCAACTGTCGCGCTTCGTGGAGATCCTGTCCGCGATGCTGGAGAAGGACCCGGAGGCGGTGACGGAGCTTGCGTCGAACGTGTCGCGGCTGACGAAGACGCTGGACCGGATGCTGACGGAGAACGAGGGCGACGTGAAGGTGCTGGCCTCGGAGCTCTCTGCGGCGTCGAAGGACCTGCGTCAACTCGCGGCCTTCGCGCGCGAGTCGTTCCAACCCGGAGGCAAGGGGGCGCGGCTACTGGATGACGCGGCGGCCACGGCGGCGGTGATGCGCAGCGAGCTGCCTGGGCTGACGAAGTCCGCGGGGACGACGCTGGATGGACTGGCGGCGGTGACGGGGTCGCTGGGGCCGGAGGACGGGCAACGCGTGAAGGTGGCGCTGGAGCGCTTCACGAACGCGGCGGGGCAACTGGAAGGGATTGCCGCGCGGGCGGACCGGGTGCTGGCGAAGATTGAAGGTGGAGAGGGCACGGCCGGGGCCGTGCTCCAGGACCCCACGCTGTACAACGAACTGCGCACGCTGGTGACGGACCTGCGCAAGCATCCGTGGAAGATTCTCTGGAAGGACTGAGTCACCAGGCCCGCGCCTCAACCCCTGTCGGTTGCCTGAGAACAAGTTGGAAGCGGGCCGGCGCGCAGTGGCGTCTGGCCCGCCGGTCACACTAGCGAGCGCATCGGAACCCGGTGGCGTTGTTCAGGGACGAGGGGGTGTGCTCCGCGAACAGCATGAAGACCCCGCCGCCTTCACGGGACGTCCATATGCCGCCACGGGCGATGGCTGACGGAAGGCCATCGACGGTAGTGTCGTCACCCACCCCTCCGGTCTGTGGCGATTCCCCGTGGAAGGCATCATTGATCCCCATGATCGAATCCTTCCCGTAGGTCGGCGTCGCGACGGCGAAGGCCCCAGGTATCCAGTCGTTGACGACTCTGCCGGAGCTGCTCCCAGGTCCCTGAATCCAGTCCGCAACCCACTCCTTGACGTTTCCGACCATATCGTTGACGCCCCAATTGGAGACGCAGTTGGCCGAGGCCCCCGCAGGGCGCGGACCCGTCGTGTTTGTGTTACAGGTCGTCAGTCCGTCACCGGCGAGACCGGGGTCCGGCGTCCCGGCGGCGGCCATCTGCCATTCGGCGTTCGTAAGCAGCCTCTTCCCTGACAGCGCACACGCCTGTTGGGCCTGAAACCAGGTCAGGAACACTGTCGGGTACGCGCCCTTCTTGGACACGGCATACAACTTTTCCGTCCAGTTGCCATTCACGGGGAAGGTTGCGGGAAAGCGGGGAGACCCCTGGGCATACTGAGTGCCTGTACCGTTGGGGTTGGACCAGACTGAAGCTTCGTACTTATCCACGCAGAGCGGGCCCACTCTGACCATGATGTCGGCTGGGCTGTTCCCTCTGCAACGCCGTTCGGTGAGCGGCTCCGCCTGAGCGGTCGTGACCGCCACTGCCGGCGCCGCCGCGGAGACCGCAGCCACCGCACAGCCTACCTTCAACAATTTTATCATCCTCATGCCTCTCCTCGTGTGTTTCAGCAGATTCCGGAGCACCCTTGCTACAGGCAGCTGACGGCCGTCCCCATCAAGGACCACCGACTGGTCGCCCTGATGAGACAGTGTTCAGCGCGCTGATATGTGAGGAAGTGATAGTGGAAGATTCTCTGGAAGGACTGAGGTACCGCCCCGACCGCCATGTTCCGACGCCTGCTCATCCTCTTTGATGCCAGCACGGACCCGGAGCAGGTGCTGACCGCGGCACGGCAGCTCGCCCCAGCGCCCGACAGCGTGCACCTCTATGCCCTGTCGCCCGAGCGCCGGGACCTCGAAGCGCCACGCCCGCTGAGCCTCACCGCCCTCGATAGACTCTGGGACGGTGTGCGCCACTGGCACGTGGGGACCAGTGTCGGCCACCAGCTCGAAGACCACCTTGATACCGACGCCGTCGCCACGACGGCCCGGCAGCACGGCTCCGAGCTCGTCGTCGTAGGCCCGCTGCTCGCCACCTCGCCACGGGCCCGGATTGCCGCCATCCTGGCGCTCGCCATCCGCGAGCGGCTGCATGTGCTCTCGGTCGGTGCGCACAGTCCCCGTACACCCTCCCCTACCGCCCGTCTTGCCATCGCCGTGGCTCCTGATGGCAGGGGGCTCGGCTCCTCGGCGGACTTCCTCAGGAAGCGTGCCCTCCCCGCCGAGCTCATCGCGCTCACCACGCCCGAGGAGCCAGAGAAAGCCAGTGGGCTCCAGGCCCTCGCCCGTGCGCTGGGCATCTCCGAGACGTTGCGCATTGAAGCCCTCACCCAGGGAGTCTGGGGCCGGGCGGAGGCCTTCGAAGCGGCCGCGCAACGCTGTGGAGTCGACCTCCTGATTGCTCCCACGGATGCGGTCGATGACATGCATGCGCTCATGCTCGGCCTCTTTGGCGCCAGGGCGATGCAGGACGCGCACGTCCCCACGCTGCTGTTGCCGCGCACGCTCCCGACCACCCCGATGTTCGAGGAGCATTACGCCGTTTCCGACTCGCTGCTCCTACCAGGACTGGAGCCCCGATTCGCCGTCGAGCGGGTCGGACTCCTCTCCAATGTCGCGGTGCCGCCACCGGGCATCCTGACGGTCTTCGAGGGAGGCGTGCCCCTGGGAGGCGCCCAGCACCAGGGCGGCACCGCGGCCCTGCCAGCGTCCTGGTTCACCCATATCCGTGCAGGCCATACCCGTCCCCTCGCCTTCGCCTGCGACTCGGCTACGAGGGAGCTCGTCCCCTGCCACGTGCTCGCTCCCGAGCGTCCGTTGCTGCTCATCGACAGCCACCTTGCCCTGCCGCAGCTCCAGGACGCGCTGACGGCCATGGGCGACACGTGCCATCCCGTCTTCGTCCGACTGCGCGACACCGAGCCGCTCGACACGCACCGGGAGCGCCTGTGCAAGCTCCTTCCAGGCCTCGGCCCACCGCTCCTCATCGACGCCAGCGCCTGGCTCGACGACGCCCGCGCCGATGATGTCCCGCGCCAGGTCGATGCCCAGCGCCTGCTGAGGGTGGCCGTCCGCCTTTGCATTGCCGGCGCCTCCATCTCCGCGGTGGTCACCCGCGACGAGCACAAGCCCGTCCACCCGTTCCTCCGCACGCTGACTCCGAGCGAGCTGCTGTTCCTTCAGGAGGGGCACGCGCCGGAGCCCCTCTCCGTGCCGGACGAGCAGGAGCCGTTCTCCCGTGAACTGGCGCTCGCCGGGGGCAGCCAGTGCGTCGGAGGCAACGCCATCGACTTCGAGTTCGACAACGCACGAGGGCGGGAGTCAGTGATTTCCGCCATCCAGGGCGCCCAGAGCACCGTCCACTGGCAGTGCTACATCATCGAGGACGACGCGGTGACAGCCCGCTTCGCGGAAGCCCTGAAGCAGGCAGCGGAGAGAGGCATACGCGTGCGCCTGCTCGCCGATGCGCTCTACAGCGGGCACGACTCCTTCGGCGCGATGAATCCGGTGCTCGTCCACCTGGCCGAGACTCCCAACGTCGAGGTGCGCGCCATCGCGCCGCTGTCCGGGGTGCCGAATCTCCAGGAACTGAAGCAGCGCAACCACCGGAAGCTCATCCTCATCGACACAGAGCTGGCCTTCGTCACCGGACGCAACATGGGCGCGCCCTACTACACGGGCTTCGACGAGGTCACCCTCACCCGGACCTCGAACTACCGCGAGGTCCCCTGGCTGGACTGTGGCGCGCGCCTCTCCGGCCCGCTGGTCTCAGAGCTGGAACGCGCGTTCCTCGTCGAGTGGAGCCGCGCGGGCGGAGCGGCCTACCCGGTACCCTCCGCGCTTCCGACTGGATCCATGTCGGCGCGGCTCGTGTTGCACGAGGGGCTCGCGGACACGCACACGCTGGACACGCAGCTCGCGCTCATCCGCCATGCGAAGTCGCGCCTGGTCCTGGTGAACACCTTCCCGCTGCTCCTCGAATTGCAGAACGCGCTGGTCGCCGCCCTTCATCGCGGAGTGCGCGTCGAGGTCCTCTTCGGAAGCGTCCGCCCCCACTTCGGTCAGCAGCAGCACTTCCCTGGTGGAACGCTGCGAGAGGTCGCGGACCGGTACGTCCGCAGCCGTCTGGACGCGGTGATTGACGCGGGCGGAATCGCCTACGAGTTCGCGATGCCGCCCGCCCCCGGATGGGAGCCCGAGCTGGAGCGGGTCTTCCCCCATGTGCACGCCAAGCTCCTGGTCTGCGACACGAAGGCCGTCGCCGTGGGCAGCGCCAACCTGGACGTCACCGCCGCCTACTGGGAGAGCGAGGCCCTGCTCGTCGTGCATGACGCGCCCTTCGCCGACCGCATGCTCGCGGCGCTGGAGCCGCTGCTCGCCCGCTCACACAGAATCGACCGTGAGGACAGCCAGTGGCGCGCCGAGGCCGAGCAACGAGCATGGGTCGGCCGCAACTGGCCTTCGCTGGTCGGCTGAGCCTCCATCCAGCAGGCACGGTGAATGCAATCACCGCCCCTCGAACCCGGCGCCGCGGAGAGGACTTCGACGCGGACCTCTCACGCACGCTCCCTCCCCTGCCCGTCAACGCGGAAGGCCCACCGGTCCCGGCTCCGGTCAGTCCCGACTCCCACCCTCCGTCCCTGCCCGCGCCCGGCCCCAGAAGCCTCCTGTAACCTCGGGCCCTGGCTCAGGAGCCACCCATGTCCGCCTCCCCCAACGAAGTCGTCTTCGCCGCCGTGGGGGACGTCCACGGAAACATGAACCGGATGGTGAACGACCTGCGGCACCAGGCGGAGGTCCGCCACCGGCAGTTCGACTTCGTCCTCCAGGTCGGCGACTTCGAGCCGCACCGCGACGAGGCCGACCTCGCCACCATGGCCGCCCCGGCGAAGTACCGGCACCTCGGCGACTTCTCGGCCTATGACAAGGCCCGGCGGGGCTTCCCCTGGCAGGTCTACTTCATCGGCGGAAACCACGAGCCCTACGGCTATCTCGACACCCACCCCGAGGGCTTCGAGCTGGTCCGAAACTGTCACTACCTCGGCCGCGTCGGCGTCGTGGACCTGCACGGCCTGCGCGTGGTGGGCCTGTCCGGCATCCACAGCGAGGAGCGCTTCCGCGCACAGCGCCCGCCCCTCTCCGCGCTGGGCTCCGTCTCCAACAAGGACTTCACGTACTTCAACGAGCGCGACGTCGAGCAGGCCCTGGAGCTGGGGCATGCGGACGTGCTGCTGCTCCACGACTGGCCCTCCGGCATCATCGACCCGAGAGATGCCGCCGACTTCGAGGGACAGCGCCGGAGCCCGAGCCACGACACCGTGGGCAACGAGTACGCGCGGCTGCTCGTGGACGCGCTCCAGCCCCGGCTCGTGCTCTGCGGCCACCTGCACAAGGCCTATCGCACCTCCATCCAGCACCCCTCCGGGAAGACGACCGAGGTGCGCTGCCTCGGCAGCGTGGGACAGGGGGATGGCGCCTATGGCGTCTTCCACTTCAAGGGCGAGTCGTTCCACGAAACGTTCCTGACCGGGCGGGACTGACCGCCTCCCCCGGGACGCCCTCCAGGACGGGCTGTTTTCGGGTGTGGGACAGAACGGACATTCTTCGCGGCCATTCGGGAGGTGCCAGTGGTACAAGCCGGCCTGTGAAAGCCTCTCCGCCTCCCCCCGAAGCCCCCGTCAACCCCACCTTCGACTCCCTGGGCCTCAAGCCCGCGCTCGTCGAGGCGCTCAGTGCGCTCGGCTACGAGGAGCCCACGCCCATCCAGGCCGCGGCCCTCCCGCCGCTCCTCGCCGGCAAGGACCTGCTCGGCATCGCCGCGACGGGCACCGGCAAGACCGCCGCCTTCGCCCTGCCCCTCCTCCAGCACCTGACGGCGGGCAAGAGCCGCCCGAACACCACCGCCGCGCTGGTGCTCGTCCCCACGCGCGAGCTGGCCATGCAGGTGTCCGAGGCCATCCACCGCTACGGCCAGAAGCTCGGCGTCAGCGTGCTGCCCCTCTACGGCGGGCAGGTCATCGGCCAGCAGCTCCGCGTGCTCAAGCGCGGCGTGGACGTCGTTGTCGCCACCCCGGGCCGCGCGCTGGACCACCTGCGCCGGGGCACGCTCCAGCTCGACGACGTGCGCACCGTCGTCCTGGACGAGGCCGACGAGATGCTCGACATGGGCTTCGCCGACGACCTGGAGGCCATCCTCTCCGGGACGCCCGAGGACCGGCAGACCGCCCTCTTCTCCGCCACCCTGCCCCCGCGCATCGCCGCCATCGCCGAGCGCCACCTGCGCCAGCCCGTGCGCGTGAAGATTGCCCGCGAGAAGGTGGAGCAGGGGGAGATTCCCCGCGTCCGCCAGACGGCCTACGTCGTCCCCCGCGCCTTCAAGATTGCCACCCTGGGCCGGCTGCTCGACGTGGAGTCGCCCACCGCCGCCATCATCTTCTGCCGCACCCGCACCGAGGTGGACGACCTCACCGTGTCCCTCAACGGTCGCGGCTGGCGCGCCCATGCCCTGCACGGCGGCATGACGCAGGAGCAGCGCGACAGGGTCATCAAGCAGCTCAAGTCGCAGGGCACGGACCTGCTCGTGGCCACGGACGTCGCGGCGCGCGGGCTCGACATCCCCCGGCTGTCGCACGTGGTGAACTTCGACGTGCCCAACGCGCCCGAGGCCTACGTCCACCGCATCGGCCGCACGGGCCGCGCCGGCCGCGAGGGTGTGGCGATTACCCTGGTGGAGCCGCGTGAGCACCGGCTGCTGCGCAACATCGAGCGCGTCACCGGCCAGCGCATCGAGGTGTCCACCGTCCCCACCGTGGCGGACCTGCGCGAGAAGCGGAAGGAGATGCTCCGCTCCTCCCTGCGCGAGGCCCTGGTGGCCGGAGAGCTGGACCCGCTGCGCAGCGTGGTGGAGGACCTGGCCTCCGAGTTCGACGCCATGGACATCGCCGCCGCCGCCGTGAAGCTGCTCCAGGACGCCCAGGACGAGGGCCGCGAGGGCAAGGAGGAGGAAATCCCCACCGTCTCCCCGCCCCAGGACCGCCCCGCCAGGCCCGGAGCTCCCGGCGCCCGGCCCGGCCCCGGAGGCCCGGACCGGGGGCCCCGGAAGCCGCGCGGAGGCCCTCCGACGTGGGACATCACCCGCCTGTGGATTGGCGCCGGCCGGCGCATGGGCATGCGGCCGGCGGACCTGGTGGGCGCCATCGCCGGTGAGGCGGGGCTCGACTCATCGCGCATCGGCGCCATCCAGATTGGCGACAGCTTCTCCCTCGTGGAGGTGCCGGAGCCGGACGCCAACCGCATCATCGCCGCGCTGAAGGAGACCACCCTGCGCGGCAAGAAGGTCATCGTCCGCAAGGACAAGGGCTGAGACGACGGCCGCCCCCGGTGCGTGACGCCGGGGGCGCGTCAGGGGACGGGGCTCAGGGCTCCGCCCACTGCCTCAGGAGGTTGTGGTACACGCCCGTCAGCATGACCAGGGCGGGGCTCCTGGGCACCTCCCGGTTGAGCTGGGTGATGGACGTGTCCATGTCGAAGAGCAGCGCGCGCTTCGACACGTCCCGCACCAGGCTCTGCACCCAGAAGAACGACGCCAGCCGCACGCCACGCGTCACCGGCGTCACGTGGTGCAGGCTCGTCGCCGGGTAGATGATGAGGTCCCCCGCCGGCAGCTTCACCGCATGGCTGCCGAAGGTGTCCTCCACCACCAGTTCGCCGCCGTCGTAGCTGTCCGGCTCGGAGAGGAACAGCGTGGCCGAGACGTCCGTGCGCAGGCGCACGGCCGTCCCCGTCAGCGGACGGATGGCGTTGTCCACGTGCGAGCCGAACGTCATGCCCGGCTCGTAGCGGTTGAACAGCGGGGGGAACACGCGCTGCGGCAGCACGGCCGAGACGAACAGCGCGCTGCGCTCCAGCCCCGCCAGCACCACGTCCCCCAGCTCGCGCGCTTCCGGCCCGGTGTCCGGAAGCTGCAGGTTCCGCTTCACCTGCCCGGACTGGTAGCCGGCGGTGACGCGGCCGTCCGCCCAGGAGGCCCTCTCCATGACGGCACGGCAGTGCGCCACCTGCTCGGCCGTCAAGACGTTGGGGATGTGGACCATCATGGAGAGTGCTCCTGAGGGACGGTGTCTGGTGCCGCCAGGCCCTCCGCTAGAAGCGGTAGCGCGCGGTCAGCAGCGCGGAGACTCCGTCAGCGGGGACGGCGTGACCGGCATAGTACTGGTCATAGTAGAGCGCGTCCGTGAGGTTGTAGAGGTTGAGCTGCAGCTGGGCCTTGCCCCACTCGTAGCTGGCGAAGGCATCGAAGCGCCAGAAGTTGGGCACCTTGTTGGTCGACGCGGCCGCCGAAGCCGGGTTGCTGACGCTCGTCACGTCCTGGTAGACGGCGCCGCCGCCCACGGACAGGTTCTCCAGCACCTGGTACGTCGACCAGAGGGAGATGCTGTGCCTCGGGGTGTTCGGCAGGCGCTGGCCCACCAGGTACGGGTTGGTGTGCTCGGTGATGGCCGAGTCCATCAGCGTGTAGTTCGCCAGCATCCGCCAGCCCGTCATGAGGGTGCCGGCCACGCCCACGTTGAAGCCCTGGACGCGCTGCTCACCGGCCAGAATCTGCGGCGGCCCCTCCGGGTCCGTGTTCGGCACGCGCGCGTCCGTCTTGCTGATACGGAAGACCGCGCCGCTGAGGCCCAGCCGGTCATCGAGGAACTCGCCCTTCGCGCCGACCTCGAGGATGGCGTTCTTCTCCGGGTCCAGGCTCACCGTGTCCGCGGACAGCGAGCCGGCCTCCGCCGAGGGATTGGCGGACGTGCCGTACATTCCGTACACGCTCGTCTTCTCCATCGGGTGCACGACGACGCCCGCGCGCCAGTTGAACAGCTTGTCGCTGTTCTGCAGGCGCGTCTTGGCGCCCGAGGCCGCCGTCGCGGTGTAGTCCGTGTTGAAGACGTCGTAGCGGATGGAGCCGAGCACCTCGACGTACTTTCCGATTTCAATCTGGTCCGCCGCGTAGAGCCCCAGCGTCCGCTGCACGCCCACGTTGGCGTTGCCGAAGACGCGCTCCACTCCGGACAGGTCCGGCTGGGGGTCCGGGTCGAACAGGTCGGCGGGGAGGTTGGGCCCGGTGGGCAGGCCCACCGCGTTCAGGTTGAAGCGGCTCTGGCCCCGCTTCTCCCACGTCAGCTCGACGCCAGCGTTGGTGGTGTGCTTCAGGAAGCCCGTCTGGAACGAGCCCCGCACGTCCGCCAGGTTGGCGAGGTACGAGTTGTCCGTCTCGGTCTCGAAGCGCTGCCGGCCGATGGTCGTCGGGGCCGGGGCGGGCGTGAGGCCGCGCGGCGCCGTGGGGCGGGCGAAGCGGTCCACCCGTCCGTAGCGCAGCGTGTTCGTGAAGAGGATGTTCTCGCCGAAGCGCTGGAGCAGCCGCCCGCTCGCGACGTGGGCATCCACCCGCGTCTCGTCCGAGTCCTCCACGCCGTAGAAGGACTCGCGCGGGACGTCGAGGCTCGTGGAGACAGGGTAGTTGTTGAAGTACGGCTCGCCGTAGTCCGGGACGCCGTCCTCGCGCTGGAAGAGGTAGTCGAGCTCGAAGGCGGTGTTCTCGCTCGCCTGGAAGCGCAGCGACGGCGCGAGGCCAGCGCGGTTGTCCTTCACCACGTCGCGAGCCGCGGCGCCGCCCAGCTCCCCCATGCCGTTGAGGCGGACCTGGAGGTTCTCGGAGAGCGCCTGGTTGACGTCCACCGCGATGCGGCCGGAGGGGGCGGTGCCACCGCTCAGGGAGACTTCCTGGAAGGAGGTCTTCTTCGGCTTCTTGGTGACGAGGTTGATGGCGCCGCCGGTGGAGCCGCGCCCGAAGAGGACGGCGGACGGACCGAAGTAGGCCTCCACGCCCTCCAGGTTGAACGTGTCGCGCGAGTACCAGCCCAGGTCGCGGGCACCGTCGCGCGAGATGTCGTTCTGCGCGGAGAAGCCACGGAGGATGAAGGCGTCACCCTGGCGGCCGCCCTCGCCCGCGCTCATGGTGATGCCGGAGACGTTGCGCAGCGCCTCGCGCACCGTGGTCACCTGCTGCTCCTCGAGCACCGCCTCGGGGACGACGGTGACGGACTGCGGCGTGTTGACCAGCGGCTTAGGCAGCCGCGTGAGGCTGCTCTCACGGGCCTTGTAGCCCTGCTCGGCCTCGCCCTCCACCTTCACCGTGGGCAGCACGAAGGTGTCCTCGGCGCCCTGTCCCGACTCCTGCGTGGCCGTGCCCGTCTCCGCTCCGGGAGCCGCGGCGCCGGCCGCACCGGGGTTCTCCGCCCCTTCCACCACCTGCGGCGCCGGAGCCGGAGGGGTGCTCGCGGGCTCCTGCGCCACCGCGCCGCTGGCCGCCAGCGCCGACGCGAGACCGACCGCGGCCTGTCCCAGGGGACGCAGCGCGGAGCGCAGGCCTCCGGAGTGACCGACTGCAGAGCGGATGCCTGGGGTACGGGGATTCTTGGGGGACATGGCTGCTCTCGTGCTCCTGGCCGGGGGAGGCCTGTTCGACGTGTTGTTTGAAGGTGATTTTGATACGCAGAATCAACAAGAAGGCCCAGAGGGGCCGTGGCGGTCGTGACGAGCACCCGCGCCCATCACGACCGGAAGGTGGAGTCCCCGCTCACGCGGCCGTCTCCTGCTCCGGCTGAACGGAGGTGGGCTGCACCTCTGCGGCGGTGCGGGCCTGCCGGCGCGGGAAGAAGCGGCGCCACGCCAGGGCGAAGCCGGTCCACACGAGGACGGCGCCACCCAGCGAGGCAATGGCCGCGATGAGCTGGCCGGGCCACCCGAGCGCCTCGCCCGTGTGCAGGAAGCGCAGCCACGTGCGGAGCTTCCGGCCGCTGTTGAAGTCGGCGTAGCCCTCCTGCTTCGCCACCTTGCCGGTGAATGGATCCAGGGAGACCTGCGTGGACGCGAAGAGCGGCCAGGCGCCCTGCTCGCGCACGGTGAAGGTGAGGGCCGCGGCGCCTCCGCCACGCTCACCGCCGCCCGGGGGCTGTCCCTGCTGCGCCTGGGCCTGCTGGCCCTCCGGGGCCTGCGCTCGCGGAGCGGCGGCAGCCTGGGCCCCCGGAGCCTGGGCCTGCTGCCCTTCCGGGGTCTGCGCTCGCGGAGCGGCGGGAGCCTGCGCCTGCTGCCCCTGCCCTCGCGCGGCGTCTGGAGCCTGGCCTCGCGGGCCCTGCGCCCCCGGTCGGCCGTCCTGTCCCGCTCCACCCGGCGCGCCTCCCGGGCGCGGTGCTCCACCCAGGCGCAGCGAGACGGACTTCCACCCGGGCGTCCCCTTCCGGGCCTCGGCGAAGAGGGCCTCGAACCCCAGGCGCTCGGCCCCCGGAGGCGGCGGCGGCAGCTTCACCTGCGCCTGGCCCGGCGGGCCCTGGCTCGCGGGAGGCGTGTTGCCCGTCACCTTGAACACCAGGTCCGACGCCCACTTGTACGAGATGACCATGCCCGACGCAGTCAGGACGATGAGCACGGGCAGCGACCAGAAGCCGATGACGTTGTGCCAGTTCCAGTCCCGCGCCTTGCCCTTCAGCCCGCGCCGGAACCAGAGGGACGGCCGCATCGCGCGCAGCGTCCACTTGCGAGGCCACCACAGGTACAGGCCGGAGATTGCGAGGAAGAGGAACACCGCGTTGCTCGCCCCCGTCACCGCCTTGCCCACGGGGCGGTTGTCCCCGTGCGCGGCGAGCCACCGGTGCAGGTCCTCCATGACGTGGAAGAAGTCGCGCCACCCCTGGGCGCCTCCGTCCCGCACCTCGCCCGTGTACGGATTCACGTAGGCCAGGCTCTCGCGGCCCAGGTTCACCAGCACCGCCGCGTCGGGCTCCGGGTACACCGTCACGCCCGACGGCTGCGCGTCCGGACGCGCGGCGCGCACGCGGGTCAGCAGCTCGTCCACCGACAGCCGGGCCGCGTCCGGCGCGGGCACCTGGACATGGCGCGCGTCGCGCTCGGCCCACTCGAGCAGCTGCGGCTCGAACGCAATCGCCACGCCCGTCACGGACATCACCGCGATGACGAGCCCGGCGACGAGGCCGACCACCAGGTGGATCCAGAAGAGAATCTTGCGAAAGGTGCTGGTCATGGGAGTGGCTCGTGCTGGCGCTTCACTTCAGGGAGAACTCGACGGGGACTTCGATGATGACGCGCACCGGCCGGCCGTCACGGCCGATGGCCGGCGAGAAGCGCCACCGGTTGACCGCGTCCATGGCCGCCGCGTCCAGCGCGGGCACGGAGCGGATCACCCGCGTGTTCTCGGGCTCCACGCGCCCGTCCGTCCCGATGATGATGCGCACCACCACCCGCCCCTGGATGCCATCCGAGCGCGCGCGGCGGGGATACTCGGGGGTGACCTGCTTCAGCACGCCCGGCGGACGCGACACCTGCTTCAGCCCCACCGCCTCGCCCGTCCCGCCCGAAGCCCCCAACACCCCGCCCTGCTGTCCACCCACGACGCCGCCCACCACGCCACCCACGACGGCCCCGACGCCCGTGGGCTCGGCGGCCGGAGCGTCCGGCACCGGCGCGACATCGACGGGCGGCTCCGGCACCGGCTCGGGCTTCGTCTCCACGGGCTCGGGCACCGGCTTGGGCACGGGCACCGTCAGCGGACGCTCGGTCGGCCGCGCGGCGCGGGCGCGCGTCGGCTTCTCCACGGGCGCGGCGGAGGCACCGGCGGAAGGCGCGGGCGGCGGGGGAGCGAAGGTCATGAACACCAATTCCGGCTCCGGCGCGGTGGGCGCCTTCTCCGGCTGGGAGGACGGGAACGCCACCGCCAGCCCGAGCAGGCCCGCGTGCACCGCCACGGCGAGCAGGACAGCCGGGGCCCAGCGCTCCCAGGTCCCCTCTCCCGCGGGCGACTCGCCCATGCGGAACAGCCCTGAGGACGACTTCGCCCGCACGACCGGGGCGGCACTTTCCGCCACCACCGCCGAGTAATCGAAATTGCGAATCGTTCTCACTTTCACCGTTGCGATGGATATCCCCTCGGCAGGCCACCCGTCAACGGCTGACTTGGGCCCGCGCGGGCTTCGGGCCCGGCTGTCGTGCGCCACCAGTCTCTTTTGGCTGAAAGCCCTGGAATTCCGGCGGGCTACAGCCGGGTGAAGGACCAGCTCACTGCGCGTCCACCGGCGTAGGGCATGACGCCGTGGAAGGGGCGCGGGTCCGCGTCGAACACGAGCGGCAGGAAGTGCCGGTCTCCATCCCACAGGTTCAACCGCGGCAGCTCCGACACGGCCACCCAGGAGAGCGAGCCCTCCGGGTTGCGCTCCAGCGGAGTGCCCTCGAAGCGGTTGATCCGGAAGATGAAGCCGAGCCAGTCCTCACCCTGCTTGCCGAAGCCGGGCCAGGAGATGGTGCCGCGCAGCGACATCTCCACGCACTCGATGCCTGCCTCCTCGCGAATCTCGCGGCGCATGCAGGCGGCCACGTCCTCATCGCGGTCCATCTTCCCGCCCAGGCCGTTGAACTTGCCGTAGTGCGCATCGTCGGGCCTCGCGTTGCGATGGATGAGGAGCACGCGCTGGCCGTCCGGCGACATCACGTAGCCGAGCGTGCCGATGATGGGGGTGTACGGCATTCGGCGCTCCTCGCGGTGGCAGTTGCAATTGAATATAAAGCGCTGCTTCGTGGCCGGGCGTCATCGCTGTCCCTGGAGGCATCAATGCACCAGAAGCTGTGGTCGTGGAAGAAGCCGCGGTCCCCGCGGTGTCTGGCCGTGCTTCTGCTCACCCTCGCAGTGGGCTGTGGAGACGAAGACACGTCCCCTCCTCCACCGGACCGGAATCCCCGCCTCCTCACGTTCGACGAGGGCACGCAGTCCGCCACCAGCGTGCGCGTCCAGCAGAGCATCACCTTCCGGGTGGCGGTGCGGAACGCCGGCGCGAGCTCCCTGCGCTTCACCTGGAAGTCCTCCTCAGGCAGCTTCCTGCCCCCGAGCAACACGGAGACCACCAGCGAGGTGCGGTGGGTTGCACCGGACTGCGCTGACCGCGGAGACGGCGACCCCTCCATCAGCGTCACGGCCACCGACACGAAGACCGACTCCGTCTCCAGGGCCTTTGCCGTGTCCATCCCCCGCTGCCGGGCCCTCCTCGTCGCCAGCGGCGACGCGCACTCCCTGGCTCGACTCGAGGACGGCACCGTCTGGGCCTGGGGAAACAACTCGCACGGCCAGCTCGGGGACGGAACCACCGCCACGCGCCCCACGCCCGTGCAGGTCGCCGGGTTGTTTGGCACCACGGCGCTGGCGGCTGGCGGTACCCACTCCCTGGCTTTGGACACGACCGGCATCGTCCGGGCCTGGGGCAGCAATGCATATGGCCAGCTCGGCGGTGGCACGTCCACCCAGAGCGCCTCCCCGGTCCAGGTGTCCGGGCTGTCCGGCGTCACCGCCATCTCCGCCGGTACCCACCACTCCCTGGCGCTGCGTGAGGACGGCACCGTCTGGGCCTGGGGCCGCAACCAGGTCGGCCAGCTCGGCGACGGCACGCAGACCCAGCGCGACACGCCCGTCCAGGTGTCCGGGCTGTCCGGCGTCACCGCCATCTCCGCCGGCACCGAACACTCCCTGGCGCTGCGTGAGGACGGCACCGTCTGGGTCTGGGGCACCGACGGCTACGGCCAGCTCGGCAATGGGGCGGAAGGCCCCCTCTGGAGCTTCACCCCCGTCCCGGTGACAGGGCTGACGGGCATCACCGCCATCTCCGCGGGCTTCGGCCACAGCCTGGCCGTGCGCGACGACGGCACCCTCTGGGCCTGGGGACTCGACGGCGCGGGGCAGATTGGCGACGGGGCTCCCGCCAGCTTCGGTGTCGAGGCCCCCGTCCAGGTGTCCGGGCTGACGGGAGTGCTGGCCGCGGACGCCGGCGGTGGTCATTCGATGGCCCTTCGAGGGGACGGCACCGTCTGGGCGTGGGGAAGCAATGACACCGGTCAACTCGGCGACGCGGTGCCCGCCGGCGTGCACCCCGCCCCCGTGCAGGTCTCCGGACTCACGCGTGTCACCGCCATCTCCGCGGGCATCGCCCACAACCTGGCCCTCCTCGAAGACGGCACCGTCCCGGGCTGGGGGGACAACAGCGGGGGCATGCTTGGCAATGGAAGGACCACGAACCGCTTCACTCCCGTGCCGGTGGCGCTGCTCACGGACGTCACCCGGCTCGCGGCGGGTGACCATCACACCGTGGCCCTGCGCGACGACGGCACCGTCTGGGCCTGGGGAAGCAACACGGCTTCGCAGGTGGGCGACGCGACCAGCGTCCGCGTTCGCAGCCAGCCAGTGCAGGTGCCCGGCTTGACGGAAGTCGTCTCCGTCTCCGCTGGCGGGGACCACACCCTGGCCGTGCGCAACGACGGCACCGTCTGGACCTGGGGAAGCAACTCCGCGAACCCCCGAAGCGCCAGCCCCGTCCAGGTCTCCGGGCTGACGGGAGTGCGGGCCGTGGCGACGGACCGCCTCCACTCGCTGGCCCTGCGCGACGACGGCACCGTCTGGGCCTGGGGGGACAACAGCACCGGCGCGCTGGGCGACGGGACGACGGAGGAGCGCGACACCCGGGTCCAGGTCTCCGGGCTGACGGGCGTCGTGGCCATCTCCACGGGGCTCATCCACAGCGTGGCCGTGCGGGAAGACGGCACCGTGTGGACGTGGGGCAATGACGAGAACGGCCAGTTGGGGGATGGGACGATTGGCGGCAACCAGGCCATGCCCGCCCAGGTGCCCGGCCTCACGGGCATCACCGCCGTCGCCGCCAGGCTGGGGCACACCCTGGCCCTGCGCGACGACGGCACCGTCTGGGCCTGGGGCTTCAACAACGCCGGCCAGCTCGGCGATGGAAGCACCACCCAGCGTGCCTCGCCCGTCCAGGTCTCCGGGCTGACGGGCATCACCGCCATCTTCGCCGGCTATACCCACAGTCTGGCCGTGGGCGCCGATGGCGGCGTCTGGGCTTGGGGGAGCAATGGCGCGGGGCAGCTCGGTGATGGGAGCGGCAGTCAGCGCCCCATCCCCGTCCGGCACTCCGGGGCCTCCGGAATCACCGCCGTCGCCGCTGGCAGGAACCACTCCGTCGCCCGGCGGGGTGACGGCACCCTCCTGGCCTGGGGCTCCAACTCGCTGGGGCAGGTCGGGGACGGCACCTCTGCCTCCAATCCCATCCCCGCCCCCGCCCTGCTCCCTTGAGCGCTCGCGGCGGCTGACGCAACCACCTCGCCCTCCCCGGGTGAGCCGCGCTGAACTCCGCGCGCGCTCCCCGGGGTGGACATGGGAGTGAGGCCCTCGTGCGCGGGGGCCCGGGCCGCCGAGCGCTCCTTGCGCGGTGCGGCGACGGCACCAGCCGTGGGCCGCCTCCCGCCCCGGCGGAATGCCACGGGGCGGAGGACTGTCAAACCCACGACGTGGGCCTCACCCCGCGCCATTCGTCCAGGCCTCCTGCCCGGAAGAAGACGCCCACCCCTCCCCGGGGTCCGCCAGACCACTCGGTCCCCCACCCGACGGCCTGAACGGACGTGTCTTCCCTACCTTTATCCAACGCGACGCGTTAGCATGATGCGTCATCCACATACCTGCCCGCGTCAGCGGGAAAGGGGGAAGTTGATGTCCGCAATCCTCCCCGGCCGGTACGGCCTCTACGAGCCTGATACCGAGCATGACGCCTGCGGCGTGGGCTTCGTCGCCCACCTGCGCGGCGAGCGCTCCCGAGGCATCGTCGAGGACGCCCTGGAGCTGCTCAACCGGTTGAGCCACCGGGCGGCCGCGGGCAGGGACCCCCGGACGGGAGATGGCGCGGGCATCCTGGTGCAGCTCCCCCATCGCTTCTTCGAGCGCGTGGTGCCGGGGCTCGGCTTCGAGCTCCCCCCACGTCGCCACTACGGCGTGGGACAGGTCTTCCTCCCGCCCGAGCCCGAGGCGCGCGCGGCGTGCGAGGCGGCCTTCGAGGAGGTGGTGGCCGAGGAGGGCCAGCGAGTCCTCGGCTGGCGCGACGTGCCGGTGGACCCGGAGCACCTGGGCCCCGTGGCCCGCGAGGCCGCGCCCGTCATCCGCCAGGTCTTCATCGCGCGGCGGCGCGTGGTGCCCAGCGCCTTCGAGCGCAAGCTGTACCGCATCCGCAAGCTGACGGAGAACCGCGTCACCGCGCGCGGCGTGGCCCCGACGGGCCGCTTCCACGTGGCGTCGCTGTCGTCGGAGACGCTCATCTACAAGGGGCTGATGCTGCCGGTGGACCTGCCCCGCTTCTACCTGGACCTGCGGGAGCCGGACTTCGTGAGCGCGCTGGCGCTGGTGCACTCGCGCTTCTCCACCAACACCTTCCCCACCTGGGAGCTGGCGCAGCCGTTCCGCTTCATCGCGCACAACGGCGAAATCAACACCCTGCGCGGCAACCGGAACTGGATGAACGCGCGGCGCGGGCTGCTCCAGACGGCGCGCCTGGGCGGCAGCCTGGAGCCGCTCCAGCCCATCATCGTCCCCGGCAAGAGCGACTCGGCGCAGTTCGACAACATGGTGGAGCTGCTCTACCTCGGCGGGCGCACGCTGCCGCACGCGCTGATGATGATGATTCCCGAGGCGTGGGAGGGCGACGCGCACATGGCCGACGAGCGCCGCGCCTTCTACGAGTACTCCTCCGCGCTGCTGGAGCCGTGGGACGGCCCCGCGGCGATTGCCTTCACGGACGGGCAGCTCATCGGCGCCACGCTGGACCGCAACGGCCTGCGGCCCGCGCGCTACCTCGTCACCGAGGATGACCGCATCATTCTCGCGTCGGAGGCAGGCGTCATCGACGTGCCGGCCTCGCAGGTACGCCGCAAGGGCCGCCTGACGCCGGGCCGCATGCTGCTGGTGGACACCACCGAGGGGCGCATCCTCGAGGACGAGGAAGTCAAGCGTGACATCACCACGCGCTGGCCCTACCGCCGCTGGCTGGAGCGCAACGTCTATACCTTCGAGGACCTGCCCTCCATCCCCGCGCCGGAGCGGCTCCGGGGCGAGGAGCTCTGGCGGCTCCAGCGCGCCTTCGGATTCACCGCCGAGGACGTGCGCACGGTGCTGTCGCCCATGGCCGAGACGGGCAAGGAGCCGGTGGGCTCCATGGGCACGGACACGCCGCTGGCGGTGCTCAGCGACCAGGCCCCGAGCCTCTTCTCGTACTTCCACCAGCTCTTCGCGCAGGTGACGAACCCGCCCATCGACCCGCTGCGCGAGTCGCTGGTGATGACGCTGGCCACCGCGCTGGGGCCGGAGAGCAACACCTTCGAGGAGACGCCGGAGCAGTGCCACCGCCTGTCCCTCCCGGGCCCCATCCTCACCAACGGGCAGCTCGCCAGGCTCAGCGTCATCCACGGCGAGGGCCTCTTCGAGACGAAGCGCCTGTCGCTCCTCTACCCGCTGGACGCGGGCGAGGGCGCGCTGGACGTGGCGGTGGAGCGGCTGTGCACGGCGGCCGTGGACGCGGTGGACGCGGGCGCCAGCATCCTGCTGCTGAGCGACCGCGGCGTGGACGCGGCGCACGGGGCCATTCCCGCGCTGCTCGCCGTCTCCGCGGTCCACCAGCGCCTGGTCCGCGACGGCATCCGCATGTACACGGGCCTGCTGCTGGAGACGGCGGAGGCCCGCGAGGTGCACCACTTCGCGTGCCTCTTCGCCTATGGCGTCTCGGCGGTGAACCCGTACCTCGCGCTGGACACGCTGCGGGCCATGGCGGACTCGGGCGAGCTGGCGGTGGACGCGGAGAAGGCCCAGGAGCGCTTCATCCACGCCGTGGAGGAAGGGCTGCTGAAGGTGATGTCCAAGATGGGCATCTCCACGCTGCAGTCGTACCGCGGCGCGCAGCTCTTCGAGGCGGTGGGGCTCCAGCGCTCGCTGGTGGAGCGGCACTTCACCGGCACGTCCTCGCGCGTGGAAGGCGTGGGGCTGCCGGAGCTGGGGCGCGAGGTACGGGAGCGGCACACGCGCGGCTTCGGCTCCGAGGCAGACGCGGAGGTCGGCCTGCTGCCCGTGGGCGGCCAGTTCCGGTGGCGCCGGCTGGGCGAGCGGCACAAGTGGAACCCGGCCACGATTGCGAAGCTCCAGGCGGCGGTGAAGGGCAACGACGCGACGCTCTTCGCGGAGTACTCGAAGCTGGCGGACGACGAGACGCGCGAGCACAGCAACCTGCGCGGCCTGCTGGACGTGGTGACGGAGGGCCGCACGCCGGTGCCGCTGGAGGAAGTAGAGCCGGCGCTCTCGATTGCACGTCGCTTCGTCACCGGGGCCATGTCCTTCGGCTCCATCAGCGCGGAGGCGCACGAGACGCTGGCCATTGCGATGAACCGGCTCGGCGGGCGCTCCAACAGCGGCGAGGGTGGCGAGGAGTCGCGCCGCTACACGCCGGACGAGAATGGGGACTCGCGCCGCAGCGCCATCAAACAGGTGGCCAGCGCGCGCTTCGGCGTCACCACCGAGTACCTCGTCAACGCGGACGAGCTGCAGATCAAGGTCGCCCAGGGCGCCAAGCCCGGCGAGGGCGGCCAGCTCCCCGGGCACAAGGTGGACGAGCGGATTGCCAAGGTGCGCTGGTCCACGCCGGGCGTGACGCTCATCTCCCCTCCCCCGCACCACGACATCTACTCCATCGAGGACCTGGCGCAGCTCATCTATGACTTGCAGTCGGTGAACCCCCAGTCGCGGGTCAGCGTGAAGCTGGTGAGCGAGGTGGGCGTGGGCACCATCGCCGCGGGCGTGGCGAAGGCGGGCGCGGGGGCGGTGGTCATCTCCGGGTACGAGGGCGGCACGGGCGCGTCGCCGCTGTCGAGCCTCCAGCACGCGGGCCTGCCGTGGGAGCTGGGGCTGGCGGAGACGCAGCAGGTGCTGGTGCACAACGGCCTGCGCTCGCGCATCCGGGTGCAGGCGGATGGTGGCCTGCGCACCGCGCGCGACGTGCTGGTGGCCGCGCTGCTGGGCGCCGAGGAGTTCGGCATGGCCACCGCGAGCCTCGTGGCGGTGGGCTGCATCATGTTGCGCAAGTGCCACCTCAACACCTGCTCGGCCGGCATCGCCACGCAGGACCCGGAGCTACGCGGGCGCTTCCAGGGGAAGCCCGAGGACGTGGTGAACTACTTCCTCCTCGTCGCGGAGGACCTGCGCAAGAAGATGGCGGGGCTGGGCGCGCGCACGGTGGAGGAGCTGGTGGGCCGGGTGGACCTGCTGCGGCAGCGTCCGGCGGTGGACCACTGGAAGGCGAAGCGGGTGGACCTGTCCGCGCTGCTGGCGGCCCCCGCCGCTCCGGCCAGCGAGCCGCGTCACTGCAAGGTGCCGCGCAGCAAGGACGTGTCGGACCACCTGGACCACACGCTGCTGCGCGACGCACGCCACGTGCTGGATGGCGGGCCGCCCCTGCTGCTGACGCAGCCGGTGAGCAACACGCACCGCGCGGTGGGCGCCATGCTGTCGGGCGAGATTGCCCGGCGGCACGGAGGCCGGGGGCTGCCGGACGGGCGCATCCACGTGCGGATGAAGGGCTCGGCGGGACAGAGCTTCGGCGCCTTCCTGGTGGCCGGCGTCACGCTGGAGCTGGAGGGCGATGCCAACGACTACGTCGGCAAGGGCCTGTCCGGCGGGCGCGTCATCGTCTACCCGCCGCAGGCCGCGCGCTTCGTGCCGGAGGAGAACGTGCTGGTGGGCAACACCGCGCTCTACGGCGCCACGGGCGGCGAGGTGTACCTGCGGGGGCTCGCGGGTGAGCGCTTCGCGGTGCGCAACAGCGGCGCGCAGGCAGTGGTGGAGGGCGTGGGCGACCACGGCTGCGAGTACATGACGGGCGGCGTGGTGGTGGTGCTCGGCCCCACCGGGCGCAACTTCGCGGCCGGCATGAGCGGCGGCACCGCGTACGTGTTGGACCGGGAGGCCACCTTCCGGCAGCGGTGCAACCTGGAGATGGTGGAGCTGGAGTCACTGGTGGACGAGTCCGAAATCTGGCTCGTGCACGGCCTGGTGGAGCGGCACCTGCGCCACACGGGCAGCACGCTGGCGAAGCGGGTGCTGGACAACTGGGAGCTGATGGTGCCGCGGTTCGTGAAGGTGATGCCCACGGACTACAAGCGCGTGCTCCAGGCACGGCGCGCGGCCAGGCGGCCGACGGAGCAACTCGCGGAGCAGCTTCAACAGACGGCCGGCGCCGGCGGGAGGGCCTGAGCATGGGAAAGCCAACGGGATTCATGGAGTGGCCCCGCGAGCACGCGCCCAAGCGGGCGAAGGACGAGCGCCTGGGGGACTGGAAGGAGTTCCACCTTCCCCTCGCGCCCGAGGAGTCCAAGCGTCAGGCGGGCCGGTGCATGGACTGTGGCGTGCCCTTCTGCCACCAGGGCTGTCCCCTGGGGAACCTCATCCCCGACTTCAACGAGGCCGTGTACCGGGGCCGCTGGCGCGAGGCGTACGAGCTGCTCAGCCGGACCAACGGCTTCCCGGAGATGACCGGCCGCCTGTGCCCCGCGCCCTGCGAGGCGGCGTGCGTGCTGGCCATCGACCGGGACGCGGTGACGATTGAGCAGATGGAGAAGGAGATCGCCGAGCGAGCCTTCGCCGAGGGCTGGGTGAAGCCGAAGCCGCCGACGCGGCGCACCGGACAGACGGTGGGCGTGGTGGGCTCGGGGCCCGCGGGACTCGCGGCGGCGGCGCAGCTCAACGCGGCAGGGCACACCGTCACCGTGTACGAGCGCGACGCGCGGCCCGGTGGGCTGCTGCGCTATGGCATTCCCGACTTCAAGCTGGAGAAGTCGGTGCTGGACCGGCGGCTCGCGGTGATGGAGGCGGAGGGCATCACCTTCGTCAATGGCGTGGACGTGGGCGGAGCCCTGAGCTTCCGGGAGCTGCGCTCGAAGCATGACGCGCTGGTGCTGGCCATGGGCGCGCGCAGGCCGAGGGAGCTGGAGGTGCCCGGGCGCGAGCTGTCCGGCGTGGTCCAGGCGATGGAGTACCTGGAGCACCAGAACCGGCTCGTCGCGGGCCAGGGACAGAAGGACGCGCGGCTGGATGCGGCGGGCCGGCGCGTGGTGATTCTGGGCGGTGGCGACACGGGCTCGGACTGCCTGGGCACGGCGCTGCGGCAGGGCGCGAAGAGCGTGGTCCAGGTGGAGCTGCTGCCGGCGCCGCCCGCCGTGCGCGCCGCGGGCAACCCGTGGCCCCGGTGGCCGGTGGTGTTCCGCACCTCGTCGAGCCAGGAGGAAGGCGGCGAGCGCGCCTTCGCGTTGCAGACGAAGCGGCTGAGCGGAACGGACGGGCGGCTGGAGGCGCTCCACACGGTGCAGGTGGAGGTGCACCGCGAGCCCGGCGCCCTGCCGCGCATCGTCGAGGTGCCCGGCTCCGAGACGACGCACGAGGTGGACCTGCTGGTGCTGGCCATGGGCTTCACGGGCCCGGAGCCGGGGCGGCTGGTGGAGGAGCTGGGTGTGAAGCTGTCGCCCCGCGGCACCGTGCAGGTGGATGCGCGCTTCGCCACCTCGGCGGACGGCGTGTTCTGCGCGGGCGACGCGAGCCGGGGCGCAAGCCTCATCGTCTGGGCCCTGTCGGACGGCCGCGAGGCGGCGAAGGCCGTCGACGCGTGGCTGGCCGGTGGCCGGTCGGCGCTGCCGACCCGGGGCGCGGACTGCGCGTTCTGATGGAGCGCAGGGCCCTGGATGCAAGCCTGTAGCGAGGAGTAGCGACGGATTCGCCGGCGGAATCGGGTGAGCACCCGGTTTCGCCGGTGGTCTGTTCCGCCCGAAATCCCAGACGTCAAATCCGGCCGCCCCGCTCACAATGCAATAGAACAGGGTCAGCCAAGACCCGGAGAAATGCGCTCCGCGTCGTGACGAGTTCCGGGAGCTTGGATTCCAATCCCACCTGATCCCAGGCTCCGCTCGCAGGTCTCAAGAGTGAACGTTGTTCCCGTCGGCCGTGCTCTGCTACTACGCCGCCACCGGAGCCACCTGGCGGTCTCCGGCCCTGGCCGGAGGGCACATTGTTGGACCAGATGGGCAAATACCAGCTGCTCCGCAAGCTGGCCACAGGTGGCATGGCAGAAGTCTTCCTCGCCAAGTCCTCAGGCCCTCTGGGTTTCGAGAAGCATGTGGTCGTCAAGCGGATCCTCCCCCACCTGGCCGAGGATCCGCAGTTCGTCGAGATGTTCCTCGCCGAGGCGAAGCTGGCAGCGAGACTCAACCACGCCAACATCGTCCAGATCTTCGACTTCGGAATGGAGGGCGACTCGTACTTCATTGCCATGGAGTACGTGGACGGCGTGGATCTCCGCACGCTCAAGCGACGTGCGTTCCACCAGCGCACCCCCATTGCCTTTCCCCTCTGCGCCCGACTGGTAGCGATGGCCTGCGAGGGGCTGGCCTACGCTCACGAGCTGACGGACCCTGAGACAGGCAAGCCGCTGCGCCTGATTCACCGAGACATCAGCCCCGACAACATCTTTGCCTCCAAGACGGGCGGCCTGAAGATATTGGATTTTGGCATTGCCAAGGCCAGCAACGCAGGGCACCGCACGCAAAGTGGCGTGCTCAAGGGGAAGGTGCCCTACATGGCTCCCGAGTATCTGATGGGAGAGGCCATCGACGCTCGAATCGACATCTACGCGCTCGGGGTGGTGCTGTTCGAGCTGGTGGCCGGAAACCGTCCCTACCGAAGCGACAACGATGTCCGGCTGATCCACGCGGTCCTCAATAGCCCCCTGCCGGACGTTCGCAATTTCCGCCAGGGAGTGCCCGAACAGCTGGTGCACATCCTCTCTCGTGCACTCGCCAAGGAGCGCGACAAGCGCTACGGCAGCTGTCGGGAGTTCCAGGCCGATCTCGACCGCTTCCTCTATCTGTATAGCGACCCGGTGGGAGCCGCGCAGATTGCCAGCTTCGTCCAGGAAATGAGCGGCGCACCTCCCTCTGCCGACAGCACGAGCGAGTCCATTCCGACGACGCCAGAGCCCCGGCTCCTGCTCGATATCTCCGGAATGGTGGCTCCGGAATCGACCGGCACGCAATCAGAGCCCGCGTCCGCACCGGCTGCCAGTTCCGAGGCCATCACGGCGGAGACCCGATGGGTCACCGACCCGCTTCCCGCTCCTCCTTCGCCGCCCCCCGCGCAGGCCCAAGCCGCCTCGGAGCCCGCCACCGCCCGCCTCCCAGGCCCTCCGCGCAAGGGAGCCTCCTCCGCCGCGCTCATCCCTCCAGAGAAGCGCTCGGTTGCAACCCAGGCCAGGACAGCGCTCCCGGAGGACGACGACGAGGACGCCCTCAAGCCTCAGTTCGGCTGGCTTCAACGGAACCTGGTCTGGTGGGGACCCGCACTGCTCCTGACCTTGGGAGTTGGGGTTGTAGCCACCTTCACTCAAGGAGACGCCCCCCCAGCAGGGCCCAAAGCCGTTGCATCCCCTGCCGCCCCCCAGCCTCCAGTCCAGGAGGTGGACGCCGGACAGGACAGTCCTCTCGCCACTGTTGTCCCCGCGTCCCCTCAAGCCGAAGAACACCCGACGCCCCCCATTCCTCCAGACGCGGGAGTCCCTCCCTCCGCTGTAGCAGCGGCCGTCCCGGGAAGCCCCCTGCCTCCGGTGTCCGCCCCGGGGCCGGAAGAAATGGCAACGCTTTGGGTGACTTCCAACCTTGCCGGAGAGGTCAGGGTCAATGGCATCACGGTGGGCAAGACGCCCCGCAAGCACATCGTCAAGCCAGGCAAGATACAGGTCTCCATCAAGGGCAGCCACCAGGGTGACGCCTTCAACAAGGAGCAGGTCCTCGAACTCGCTGCCAATGAGCGCCGCGACGTCGCCTTCAAGATTCAACCGGTGAGCGTCACCATTCGAGGGCGTCCAGAGGACCTGCGCGTCGAGGAGATGGATGCCCATGCGCTTCTTGGGCAGACGAAGGTGAACACCTACGAGGGGCAGCATCGGCTTCTCCTTGTCCACCCTCCGACCGGAAAACAATACAGAACCAGTTGCACAGCAACCCCTGGGGATAAGTTCTGTAGGTTCTCCGTCAAGATCACTCCTTAGCAAGCCACCTCCCAAACGGTCTCAGCCAGGGACCGCAGGCGACGCCTCATGAAGATTTCATCCCCGACCCGCGCCCCTCTCCCCCAGAGGCGCCGCTTCCCCCTACGGCCAGCGACAGTCCTGCTCACCGTGGCGCTCAGCGTTTTCACGCTCACCGCCCACGCCCAGTCAGTCAAGCCCCCGGCGACCAAGAATCCCCATTTCCGATCCATCGCGCGCCACTACAACAAGACCCTGGACTATGAGGCGGCGGTTGAGCTGCTCCCCAAGGCCAGGGCCTACTCCGGAAACAAGAACCAGGAACACCTCTGGCTGGACCTCATGAGCGGTGTCTTGCATTACAGCCTCAAGGACACCGCAGCATCGGAAGCAGCATTCAAGAGCGCTTTCGACCGCGCACCAGACGCCCCGCTGCCCATCAAAAACCCTTCCCAGACCCTGGTCCAGCGCTTCGAGGAGCTCCGCAAGGCGCACGCGCTGGAGCGTGCATCCAAGCAGTCGCCGTCCCCACAGTCCGCCACTCCATCTCCCCCTAAACCCATCTCGAAGATTGGGCTGCTGGCGAAGCTGCGCGAATTGGAGGCCCATGCCCAGGCGTGGGCACGTGGCCCGCTACCGGCACCACTCGCTGCTGCGTTCCGGAGTATCTACGACCAGGCCGTCCAGGCCCATACGCCCTCAGAGAGAATTGCCCTCGGCAAGACTATCGACACATGGATCAGGCTGTTCAAGTCCGGCGACGCAAAGGGAGTAAACGACCTGGCCGAGGAGACAGCGCCTGTCAAACACAATACGCCAGCGCCGGCCACGCCCGACCTGCACTCCGGGTCGGAAACCGGATTCGACCCGTTGCGGAGGGCCATCTCCGCCGACGTGCTCCACGAGAGAGTTCGCCGAATGAGAGAGTGGCTGGTCGTCAAGTCAGAGCGCGCGAGCACCCCTCAAGTCCTCAAGCTCCTCACCCGGCTCAATGAGCTCCTTTCTTCACTCGAAGCCTCTGAAACAGCTCACGAGAGGATGCTGATCGCCATCAATCTGGATGTGCTCGAGGTCCAGATGTCGATTCACCTGGGCTGGCAAATCCAGGGTTCTGACCCGAAAGTCATTACTCTCGAGAGCGAGTAGCCCTCCTGCCATCCACCCCCGACGGCCCCTCCCGCCAGGGTCCGCTGTTCGATAGCCGCAATGTGGTTGCTCAGCTCGGGGGCGCCCTGAGCGCCTGACCTCAGGTCAGAGCGCTCAGCGCGCGGTCCCAGCCGGGGACACCCCATCCAACATGAGCGACATCAAGAAGAAGCTCGCGGCACTTCCTCCCGAGAAGCGCGCACGGCTGGCGAAGCAGCTCCAGCAGAAGACGGCACACAGCTCGCAACCCACGCTGGAGCGCCGGCCCTCACGGCACGTCCTGGAGCGTCCCACCGCGCTCGGCCGTCCCACGGGCCCCACCTCCATGGCCCAGAGCCGGTGGCTCGGCTACGCGGGCCCGAACCGCCCCAGGAGTGCCGGCAACGTCCCGGTGTGCGTCCGCATCACCGGACAGCTGGACGTCGCGGCGCTCGAGCAGGCCCTGAGCAAGCTCGTGGAGCGCCATGAAGTCCTGCGGACCTGCTTCGCTCGCGGCGAGGAGGGCTTCACCTTCCAGGTGTGCCCGCCAGCGCCGGTACGGCTGGAGCAAGTGGACTTCAGCGGGCTGCCTCCGGAGTCGTGCGAGGAAGCGCTGCGCCACCGCCTGTACCAGGACGCGTCGCTGCCGTTCGACCTCATGGCCCTGCCCATGTTCCGGGCCTGGCTCTACGCTCTCGGGCCCGAGGAGCAGGTGCTCCTGGTATCGATGCACCACATCGCCTGGGATGGCTGGTCCGAGGCCATCCTCTTCCGGGAGGTCAGCCAGGCCTATGCAGCCTACGCTCGCGGCGCGGAGCCGCACCTGCCCGCATTGCGCATCCAGTACTCGGACTTCGCCTGGTGGCAGCACCAGCAGCTTCGCGGTGCGTACCTCGAGTCGATCCAGTCCTATTGGCGTCGGCAGCTGGCCGGTGGGGTGACCATGGTTGACTTCCCCCTGGACAGGCCCCGCCCGGAGACGCGCAGCTACAGCACGCTGTCGGCGTCCGCCCACTTCCCGGCGGAGCTGTCCGCCGCCATCAAGGCGCTCTGCCATCGCGAAGGCGCCACGCTGTACATGGTCGCGATGGCCGCCTACCAGGCCCTGCTCGCGCTGCGCAGCGGCATTCTTGATGTCTCCGTGTTCAGCAACATCGGAAGCCGCGAGCATGTCGAGGTGGAGGACCTCATCGGGTGCTTCACCAACGTCATCCTCATCCGCACCCACCTGGAAGGAGACCCCACCTTCCAGGAGCTGCTCGCGCGCGTTCGCGAGGCGGTGCTCGGCGCACTCGCACACTCGGCCCTGCCCTATCAGCAGGTGCTGGACATGATTGGACAGAATCCGGACAGCAAGAGCGCGCGCACGTTTCCCGGACTGAATCTGCAGAACTTCCAGAGTCCCGGAGCCTCCAGGCACGGCGGCGATGGCCTCCAGCTCGAACGCATGACGATTCCCCTGGGAGGCGGCCTGCTGGTCAACATGTTCTTCTTCATCTCCGAGACGGAGGACCACCGCATCCTGGTGAGCGCCAAGGCCAATGGCGACCTCTACGAAGCGCGGACGGTGGAGCGCATCGTGGAGGACTTCCAGCGCCTCCTGGAGGTTGCGTGCGCGGAGCCGAGCCGGCGGCTCTCCTCGCTGCTCGCTCCTGCCGTGGACCGCTAACCGCCCGGGGCTGTGCGGAAGCCGGCGACTGACCTGCCCTGGAGGGAGGCTTTCAACCGGCCGAGGCAAGACCAGCTTTGGCGCCCCACTCGCGCGTGCTGTCCATCGCGCAGAACGGTGCCCCCGATGCTCTCGCAGCCTGTCCGACCGAGGTTCCTGCTGTTCCTCCTGGCCGGCGCCTTCGCCTGCGATGGCTCCCTTCCCTCCCCGGCTCCGCTTCCAGACAATGGGGCGCTGGAACTGGAGAACCATGGCTCCGCGCTCCTCACCCCCGCCCCGTACCCCGTGGACGACATCGCCGGGGGACGGCTGAGCGCCGCGCCCCATGAGCTGACGGATGTCGCCGGAACCCTGCTCTTCGGCGCCACGGACCTCTCGCGGGGCACGGAGCTGTGGAGGAGCGACGGCACCGACGAGGGCACCTTCCTCGTGAGGGACATCCGCCCCGGCCCCCTGGACTCGGATCCGCACGACCTGACCGCCGTGGGCACCACGCTCTACTTCGTCGCCAATGACGGCGAGCACGGCGAGGAGCTGTGGCGGAGCAACGGCAAGACGTCGGGGACGTCGCTTGTCGCGGACCTCCGCGCGGGCCTCGGCGGCTCCGCGCCCCGGGACCTCACGGTGCTGGGCAAGACGCTCTACTTCGTCGCCAACGACGGGAACTCCGGCGTCGAGCTGTGGCGCACCGACGGCACGACGTCAGGCACCCGGCTCGTGAAGGACCTGGTCCCCGGCCGCTCGGGCTCGTATCCCGACCTCCTCACTCCGTCCGGCGGGCGGCTCTACTTCTTCGTCGACCGGGTCCTCTGGAAGAGCGACGGCACCCCCGAGGGCACCATCGCCGTCCGGGAGCTTGAAGCCCTTCCGGGTGTCCGGGTCCGGCCTCGCGGCCTCACCGACGTGGCCGGGCGACTCTTCTTCTTCGTGCGCTCCGAGGTCGATGACGGCGTCCAGCCGAGCCCCCCGCCCCTGACACTGTGGACGAGCGATGGCACGGCGGAAGGAACGGTGCCGCTCGCGGAGCTGCCACGTCCCCTCCTCTCGGACGACCCGCGCCCCACCGAGGCCCGGAGACTCCTCTTCTTCGTCACCGGTACCCCCGAGCACGGTGACGAGCTGTGGCGCAGTGACGGCACACCGGGCGGCACGTACCGCATCTCTGACATCGCCCCCGGCCCCGCCAGCTCCAACCCGAGGGAGCTGACCGCGATGGGCAGCTTCCTCTACTTCTCCGCCTGGTCTCCCCGGCATGGCGACGAGCTGTGGCGCAGCGATGGGACACCGGGCGGCACCGCGCTCGTCAAGGACATCACCTCCGGGCCGGACGGCTCGGCGCTCGCGTTCCTGCGGGTCCAGAAGGGACGGCTCTACTTCTCCGCCCGCGAGCCTGGACGGGGCCATGAGCCCTGGATGAGCAATGGCCTCTCCGTGGGCACGTCCCGCCTCCGTGAAGTCGCGGGCGGTGCCCTGTCCTCCTCGGCCCGGGGCTTCACGGCCAGTGGCGCGCAGCTGTTCTTCACCGCCCACAACCGTGAAGACGGCGCCGAGCTCTGGGCCATCGGCCTCGGGCCATCTGCCGATGACTTCCCCTTGCGCCTGCTCTCCACGGAGCAGGACACCTCGCCGGCCCCCATGCTGGACGGGAGCACTGCCCGGCTGGTGCAGGACCTCCACCCGGGCCCCGGCGTGGCCTCCACCTCCGCGTGGACCACGCTGGGGCGGGTCCTCTTCTTCGACGCGGATGACGGCAGCATCGGCCCGGAGCCGTGGCGCACCGATGGCACCCCCGAGGGCACCTTCCTGCTGAAGGACCTCCACCCGGGCCCTGTCGGCTCGGAGCCGTCGGGGTTCTTCGTGCTCGGCCAGCACGTCTACTTCTTCGCCGATGACGGCCTCATGGGCCGCGAGCTGTGGCGCACCGATGGGACTCGCGAGGGCACCGTCCTGGTGAAGGACCTCCACCCCGGCCCCCATGGCAGCGACGCCTCCGGGCCTGCCGCGGTGATGGAGGGCATCGGGTACTTCGGCGCCAGCGACGGCGTCCACGGCGCCGAGCTGTGGCGCACCGACGGCACCCCCGACGGCACCTTCCTCGTGAAGGACCTCCGTCCGGGCCCCTCCGATGGCCTGCCGGGGAACCTCACCGCCGTGGGCGGACGCCTGTTCTTCTCCGCCTTCTTCGGGGACGAGGGCTGGGAGCCGGGCATCACCGACGGCACGGAGGCGGGCACCCGGCTCGTGAAGGACCTCCTGCCGGGCCAGGGCGGCTCCTTCCCACGAGGCTTCACCGCCCTGGGCACGCGGGTCGTCTTCGCGGCAGAGGACCTGGAGCACGGCACCGAGCCCTGGGTCAGCGACGGCACCGAGGCGGGCACCGTGCTGCTGGCAGACCTCCAGCCCGGGTGGCCCAGCTCCGTCCCGGATGGCTTCACCGCGGCGGGAGGCCGCGTCTTCTTCGCGGCGAGCGACCCGACGCATGGCCGCGAGCCCTGGAGCACCGACGGAACACCCGAGGGCACCCGGCTCGTGGGTGACGTGTGGCCCGGGCCGGAGGGCTCCTACCCGGGCTGGTTCGGCGCGCTGGGAGACGGCGTCCTCTTCAGCGCCACCGACGGCGTCCATGGCACGGAGCCATGGCGCTCGCACGGCGTGGCGGGCGACGCCTTCCTGCTCAGGGACGTGCGCCCGGGCCCGGGGCACTCGGAGCCCCGGTGGATGACCGGAGTGGGCGGAGTGGCCCTCTTCCACGCGGACGATGGAGAGCGGGACGCGGAGCTGTGGCAGACGGATGGCACGGGGGACGGCACCCGGCTCCGTCAGGAGCTGGCACCGGGACGCCTCGGCTCGCTGCCGTACTTCTTCACGCCCGCGGGCCCCCACGTCTTCTTCCTGGCCGATGACGGAGCGCACGGCATCGAGTGGTGGGTGCTGGACGAACCCCCGGGAGGATGACGCACGCCGCCGTCCGGAGAGGCCGCGCTCGGGAATAAACTGGGGCTCCAACTGTTATGCCGGGTTCAACCCCGATTTCGTCCAGGGAGCCCAGAGCCATGACCAGCGAGCAGTCCCTCATCGTGACCGAGACCGACATGGAGCGCCTGCGCCACGTCATCGACCACCATGATGGCGGTCGCGCTGCCGAGCTGGCGGAGATGCTTGACCTGGAGCTGTCCCGGGCCCGCGTGGTGGCCTCGGAGACAGTGCCGGCGAACGTGGTGACCATGAACAGCACCGTCATCTTCGAGGACGAAGAGACGTGCGAGCAGCGTCAGGTGACGCTCGTCTATCCGCGCGACGCTCGCAGCGAGGAGGGCCGCATCTCCGTCCTCGCGCCCATGGGCAGCGCGCTCATCGGCCTCTCCGTGGGGCAGTCCATCTCGTGGCCGATGCCAGGGGGCCGCACCCGGCGCGTGCGCGTCATCGCGGTGCCCTACCAGCCCGAGGCCGCGGGGCACTACCACCTCTGACGGCCCGGAGCACGGCCCCGAGTAGCACTGTGCCGTGCTCCCGGAAGCGAAAGCGGCATACGATGCGTGGGCCCGGGGGGGCCCACATGACGACCGCTGTTCCAGTCACCGCGCAGGACTTCACGCACCGCTATGTCCCTGTCTTCGGCAAGCGGGTGCACCGCCTGGGGCTGGCGGCCCAGTACGGCATCGACGAGGCGGGCATGAGTGCCGCCTTCGAGCGCGGCCTCAACTACGTCTTCTGGACGCCCAACTCGCGCAAGCTGACGCGACTGCTGCGCGCGCAGCTCAAGCAGGACCGCGAGCGCTTCGTCGTCGCCGCGGGCCCCACCCTCGGCTGGTTCCCCAGCCAGGTGCGCCGGGGCTGCGAGCGCGCGCTCAAGGTGCTCGGCACGGACTACCTGGACCTCTTCCAGCTCTACTGGCTCGGCACCACCAGCGCCTGGACGCCCGGCACCGTGGACGTGCTGATGAAGCTCAAGGAGGAAGGCAAGGTCCGCGCCCTGGGGGTCTCCATCCATGACCGGCAGCGCGCGGGCAGGCTCGCCGAGGACTCTCCGCTGGATGCGCTGATGATCCGCTACAACGCCGCCCACCCCGGCGCCGAGCGCGACATCTTCCCGCACCTGGCCCGCCGCCAGCCCGCCGTCGTCGCGTACACCGCCACGAGCTGGCGCCGCCTCCTCAAGCGCCCTCGCGGCTGGGACGGCCCCGTGCCCACGGCCGGTGACTGCTACCGCTTCTGTCTCTCCAACGCGAACGTGGACGTGGTCCTCACCGGCCCCGCCAACGCCGCGCAGCTCGACGACAACCTCGCCGCCCTGGAGCGCGGGCCCCTGTCCCCCGACGAGCTGCGGTGGATGCGCGACTTCGGCCAGGTCGTCCACGGCTGACGCACGCGGAGCAGGTGGAGGCGCCTCGGCCGATTTGACACACCCCGAGGGCGGCAGCCCGCCACCGTGGCAGCCCGGCCACGCGCCAGGCCCGGCAGCCTCCTTCCGGTGTACCCGATTGCGAGGCCATGCCCAGGCACGCGCCTTGCCTCCGTCGTAGGCTCGCTCCTCGTCCCGAGCCCTGGGGAATCGCCATGTCCGAGGTACAACCGAGCCCGTCACTCGAGGCTCCTCCGCCGCCGCTCCACCCGGTACCACCGCACAGCGCACCCGCGATGGCGCCATGGAGGACCGTGCTGCACGCGCTGTTCGGCGTGGTGCTTCCCGCGGTGACGCTGGGGGTGGAGCTCGTCACGGGGATGTGCGCCGACACGTTCTTCGACCCGCTGCCCACGCCCCTGCACATCCTGCTGGTGGCGGCCGTGCCCGCCGCGAATGCGCTGGCGCTCGTGGTCATCCACCGCCGTGCGTCGCACCTGCTCCGGGCGCAGCTGCTGCTCAACGGCGCGGCGCTCGGCGTGGGCCTGCTCTACACGCTCCTGTTCCTCCCCCTCCTGCCCCTGGCGCTCATCGGGATCTTCTTTGGCATCGGCGTGCTCCCGCTCGCGCCCCTGTCCTCGCTCCTCTCCGGAGTGCTCCTGCGCCGGCGGCTCCTGCGCAGCGGCTGGCCCCTGCCCGCCACCCGCTGGTGGCCAGGCGCGCTCGTGGCCGTGCTGCTCATCATCGCCGGTGAGCTGCCGGGAGCCGTCACGCGCGTGGGGCTGCATGTGGCGGCGACGGGGAGTCCCTCGGCCCAGGCCCAGGCGCTGCGGGTGCTGCGGGTGCTGGGCAGCGAGGAAGCGCTGCGCGAGGCCTGCTACGAGGGCTCCCGCCGCTACAGCCTGCTCGGCTTCCTCCTCGCCCAGGACGAGCCCGTGTTGCCCGACGACGCGCGCCGCGTGTTCTACCGGGTGACGGGGCGCCCCTTCAACGCGGAGTCCCGCCCCGAGGGCCGCAGGGGTCACCTGGTGCGTGGCTGGGACAGCTGGGACAGGGATACCGCCTCCGAGCAGGTGGGTGGACGCGTCCCGGGGCTGTCGCTCTCCGCCTCCACGATGGAGGGCTCGGTCGACGCCGACGCGGCGCTCGGCTACCTCGAGTGGACGATGGAGTTCGCCACCACGGAGCCCGGCCAGCACGAGGCGCGGATGCTGGTGCAGCTGCCTCCGGGCGGAGTGGTGTCCCGGGTGACGCTCTACATCGACGGCGAGCCGCGCGAGGCCGCCTTCGCGGGCACCGGGAAGGTGCGCGCGGCCTACACGCAGGTGGTGCAGCGCAGGATGGACCCGCTGCTCGTCACCGCGCGGCCGGGAGACCGCGTGCAGGTACAGGCCTTCCCCATCCTCAAGGGCAAGCCCATGCGCGTGAAGCTCGGCATCAGCGCGCCGCTCGTACTGGAGGACGCGGGCCGCGCCGGCGCCCTGCCCCTGCCCACCATCCAGGAGCGCAACTTCGACCTGGCGGAGACCTTCCGCCATGCCGCGCGCATCGAGTCGCGCCAGCCCATGACGGGCCTCGCGGCGGCGCCCGCCCTCGCGCGCGGCGACGGGGTGCACGAGTGGCTGGGGGCGCTCTCCGATGCGCAGGTGCGGGCACACGAGGCCACGCTGCGGGTGAAGCGCACCGGCGCACCCGTGATGGTGTGGAGCCCTGACCTTCCGCAGCCCGACGCCTTCACCATCCGCCAGCGCGTAGAGGAGGTCCTGTCACCGAAGCCCGCGAAGCTGCTCATCGTGGTGGACGGCTCGGAGGGGATGGAGCCGGCCCTGGAGGCGCTCGCGGACGCGCTCGCCACCGTGCCTGATGGGGTGGAGCTGGCCGTGTTCGCGGCGCGCGATGGCGTGGAGGAGCTGGTGTCGTTGCGGCGCGCGGAGGCGGGCGGAAGGGGCATCGCCGCCGAGCGCCTGCGCGAGCTCTCCGCCACCGGCGGTCAGGACACCGCCCCCGCGCTGGCTCGCGCCTGGCCCCTGCTCGCCACCGACGCTTCCAGCATCGTGCTGTGGGTACACGGCGCCCAGCCGCTCCCGCCCGACCAGGATGTGGCGGAGCTCCGCCTCTCGGGTCCCCGTGCCGTCGAGGTGGTGGACGTGCAGACGGCTTCCGGACCGAACGCCGCCGCCGAGGCGCTGCCCGCCCACGTCCCGCTGCGCCCGCTGCCTCGTACGGCCACGCTGCGCCAGGACCTCGAGCGGCTCTTCAGCGCCTGGGGCACGCCTCGCCCCACCTTCGTGCGGGAGCGTGTCGCGGCCAGCGCGTCCGCCAGCGCGGGGCAGCGGACCTCCGCGCACCTCGCCCGGCTGTGGGCACGTGACGAGGTGGCGCGGATGCTCGCGAGCGGACGGGAGGACACGCGTGACGAGGCCCAGACGCTCGCGGTCGCGCACCAGCTGGTGACGGGGGTGACGGGGGCAGTGGTGCTCGAGCGCAAGGAGCAATACGACGCGGCGGGCCTGACTCCGGTGGACCCGGGCACGGTGCCCACGGTGCCGGAGCCGGAGACCTGGCTGCTGCTCGCGATGGCCTGCGTCCTCCTGGGGGTGGTGGCCCTGCGGCGCCGGAGGATGGCGTGACGCGCGCCACCGCCCTCGTGCTCACGCTGCAGCTCGTCGCCGGCTGGCCCGCGTGGCGCTGGTGGCTCACGCGCATGCGGGACGGCTCCGACGAGCCGTGGGGCGTGGTGGCGCTGGTCGCCCTCGTGCTCCTGTGCGTCCGTGGCGCGCGTCACCCGCTCGCGCCCGTGCACCTCGGACTGCTGGCCGCCGCCAACCTCGCGCTCGCCGCCGCGCACCCGCTGCTGCCTCCGCTGGTGCATGCGGCCTGCTGCGTGCTGTGCGTCACCGCCCTGCTTGCGCGCGCGTCCACGGGCAGCGCCTTCCACCTGCCCACCTGGCTGCTCGCGCTCCTCGCGCTGCCGGTGCTCGCCTCCGTGCAGTTCTACCTGGGATATCCCCTGCGGCTCGCGGCAGCCGTGCTGGCCGTGCCGATGCTGCAGCTGCTCGGGCTGCCCGCCGTGCGCGCGGGGGTGGACCTGCAGCTGGCCTCCACGGTGGTGCAGGTGGACGCGCCGTGCAGCGGGGCACGCATGCTGTGGGTGGGACTGTTCCTGGCGGTGGTGCTCGCCCACGTCCTGCGGCTGGACGCGGCGCGCACCCTGCTCACCTGCGCGCTCGCGGGCCTCGCCGTGGTGCTGGGCAACGCCCTGCGCGTCAGCACGCTCGCCCTGGTGGAGACCGGCCGCGTCGCGGGCCCGGACTGGCTGCACGAGGGCGTGGGGGCCGGCACCTTCGTCCTGGTGGCGCTCGCCATCCTCGCGGCCGCCACCTGGCTGCGGGGCGGAGAAGCGCCACGGGAGGTGGTGGGATGAGCCGCCTCGCCACCCTCGCCTTCACGGCGTGCTGCCTGCTCGCGGCCGTGCTTCCCCTGCGTGAGGCGCGTGACGCACCCCAGGGGGCCTCCTCCACGGCCTTCCCTGGCTGGCCCGCCTCCTTCGAGGGCCTTCCCCTGCAGTCCCTGCCCCTCACCGAGCGCGAGATTCGCTTCGCGGCGGACTTTCCCGGCCGCATCGGACGCTTCAGCGACGGCCAGCGCGAGCTGGTGCTGCGCTGGGTAGAGGCGCCTACCCGCCAGCTGCACCCGGCCGAGGACTGCTTCCGGGGACTGGGCTACGCCATCACTCCCCAGCCGTCGAGCCGTGGCGCGGACGGCGTCACCTGGCACCGCTTCCACGCGGCGCGCGGAGGCACGGCGCTGGAGGTGTCCGAGGCGATCACCGACGGCGCGGGCGGACGCTGGACGGATGCCTCCGCGTGGTACTGGAGCGCGCTGCTGGGCCGCACCTCGGGCCCCTGGTGGGCCGTCACCGTCGCTGAGCGGGCCCCGGAAGACCCGAGGCAGGCCGCGCGGATACCAGTCAGATGAATCGAGCGGGGCTCCAGGCTCGCCGATAATCTGGTCACCGGCGACGGCGCGCAGGAGGCGCCCCTCTCCCGCCGCAGGAGTCACGCGTGCCGAAGAAGCCTGCCGTCAACGAGGCCGAGGTGATTGCCTTCCGCGACGCCGCGAAGTTCGAGGCCTGGCTGGACAAGCACGTCGACCTGCAGGCCGGGGTGTGGCTGAAGCTCGCGAAGAAGGGGTCGGGCGTCCCGTCGCTGACCGACGACGAGGCGGTCGACATCGGCCTGTGCTACGGCTGGATCTCCGGCCAGCGCAAGTCCTGCGACGAGGTCTACTACCTGCAGAAGTACGTGCCCCGCCGGCCCTCCAGTCGCTGGTCGCAAGTCAATGTGGCCAAGGTCGAGAAGCTGCTCGCGGCCGGACGGATGCGACCGTCAGGCCTGGCCGAGGTCGAGGCCGCCAAGGCTGACGGGCGGTGGGCCGCCGCCTACGCGTCGCAGCGCACTGCCACCGTCCCACCCGATCTCGCCGCCGCCCTGGCGGCGAGCCGGAAGGCGGCGCGAGCGTTCGAGGCGCTCGGCAAGACCCAGCAGTATGCGGTAATCCTGAAGCTCGTGACCGCCCGCACTGCTACGGCCCGCGCCGCCCAACTGCGCAAAGCCCTGACGGCGCTCGAAGCACGCGGCGCCCCGTGAAACTCCATCCACGAAGCTCGAACCACCGACCCAGGTTGATCCCCATGGCAGCGAAGAAATCCAAGACTGTGAAGAAGGCCGTCACCGCGAAGAAGAAGCCGGCTGCCGCGAAGAAGAAGCCGGCTGTGGCGAAGAGGGCCGTTACCGCGAAAAAGTCCGCTACCGCCAAGAAGAAGCCGGCTGCGGCGAAGAAGGCCGCCCCCCTCAAGAAGAAGCCCGCTTCCGCGAAGAAGAAGCCTGTCGCCCAAACGGAGATGGAGCGGTTGCTCGAAGCCGCGGATCGCCTCGAAGAGACCCTCCTCGACATGGATCCCGACGACTCGGAGCTCGACCTGACGCTCGAAGATCTCGAGCAGGTCCTCCGGGAAGTCCTGCGGCTCGATCCGAGCAACGTCGCGACCATGATCCGCCTCGGCGAGTTCTTCCTCGACCGGAATGGGGCCGAGGACCTTGCGCTCGAGTATTTCGAGCAGGCCTTCACGCTCCAACCAGGGGACAAGAAGCTCGCGAAGTTGATCAAGAAAGCCAAGGCGCAGCTCGCGGAAAACTAGGACTGATGACGCGCTGATGCCACGGGCATCCAGCGCGCCCTTCGGCCCAGGGCCGCCGACACGGAGCGGCTCCAGACGTGGCCGGCGAAATGGGTGGCGCTGAGGGTGCCCCACTCTGGAGATTGCGCTGACACGTACCGATGCAGGGAGTAGGCTCGCCGCACACGCAGCGAACTTCCTCCCTCCTCGCGGGGCACTCTCCATGGAGCTTGGCCACCTGAATCCGGCACGCCTGCCCCCGGGCACGAGGGTCGGTCCGTGGCGTGTGCTGGAACTGCGAGGGTTGGGTACCTACGGCGCCGTCTACCGCGCCTTCGATGCGGAGGGGGAGCTCGGGCCTGTCGCACTCAAGCTGGCCCTGCGCCCTGGAGATGAACGCTTCGCGCGAGAGGTGGAGTTGCTCTCCCGCGTCCGACACCCGAGCGTCCCGCGCCTTGTGGGCCATGGAAGCTGGCGGCAGCCAGGGGGCCGCCTCCACCCCTTTCTCGTGATGCAGTGGGTGGAGGGCGTGTCCCTGTACGACTGGGCCCGGGTGCAGTGCCCCACCTCGCGCCAGGTGCTCCGCACCCTTGCCAGCCTCGCGCGAGCCTTGGAGGCCACGCATGCCGCAGGGGGAGTCCACAGGGATGTGAAGGGCGACAACATGCTCGTGAGCGCCGAGGACGGACAGGTGTTCCTGACCGACTTCGGCTCCGGGCACTACGGGGGCGCCGCCACGCTCACGTCGCCGCCGTTTCCTCCCGGGACGCCGCCCTACCGTTCCCCGGAGGCCTGGCGCTCCGTGAAGCTCCCCATCCCTCGGTCGGCCACGGCCTACGCGCCCGGTCCAATGGATGATGTCTTCGCGCTGGGGATGACCGCCTACCGGCTGGTGGCCGACGACTACCCTCCCACGCCAGCGTTGTTGGACGAGGCAGCCCACCTCTGGGGCCCGGAGGGTACGGGCCCGCAGCCTCCACGGGACGTCAACGTCCGGTGCTGCGCGGAACTGAGCAACCTGGTGTCTCGGATGCTCTCCGTGCGCCCCGAAGCGCGTGGCAGCGCCCGCGAGCTGGCCGAGGCGCTGGAGCAGGCCGCGCGGAAAGCGGGGCCGCAGGCGGATGTGCCTCTCTTCGCCCGGGAGGAATCCCAGCCCGTGGAGGCGAGTGGCCCAGCCCAGCACGTCGTGCATCGGAAGCCTGGGCGCACCCGCCGGTCCTGGCTCGTGGCAGCCAGCCTGGGAGGCGCAGTGGCGCTTGGAGCCGAATGGATGCTGAGCGCGCATCCCGAAGAGGAATTGGAGCAGGCGCACGCGTCAGCGCAGGAGGAGGAGTCGAAGGATGCCGGCACCGTGGCCGTCGGAGACACCGCCCTGACGGCCCCGATGCCTCTCGCTCGGGAGCCGTCTGCGTGGTCGGCCATCTCCGTAGATGTCCCCCCCAAGCCCCTCCCAGGACAGACACGGTCAGATGCCGCTGGGCGCTGTCCCAGCAGGACGCTGATTGCCATCAATGGTGGGTGCTGGACGAGGGTGGCTGTGAGCGTGAAGGACTGTGACGAGAACTATGGCTTCTACGTTTACAAAGGCGCGTGTTACGGCCCCGCCTTCCCACCGGCGCGCCCTTCCACGTCAGGTCCCGCGGACTCGGGTGATGACGCCCCGTAGCGCAGGGCGCGGTGGGCCGACCCGGCGCTCCAGGCCCAGCGCCCTGCGCACCTCGCCGTTCTCAGTGGCTCACTGACACAGCCGGCGGAGCCAGCGGCGTATGTTGTCCTTGTCCAGGGAGAACCAGCCGGTGCGCTCCTCGTAGAGGTGCGGCTCCAGCAGGTGCGCCAGCGCCCGGTACTGGGGGAAGTACACCTTCTTCGCGGTGTCGATGGCGTCCGGCCACTCGTCCAGGGTGAGCAGCAGCCGCTCTCCCTCCATCGGCTCGAAGGACACCTCTGGAAAGGAGAGCTTGTCGCGCAACACCTCAATGCCGCCGAGCTGCCCCAGCAGCGGCTGCCCCAGGAAGGTGAGCCAGTAGGCCCCTCGGGCCCGAGTGCCGATGACCCGGCTGGTCTCCCCCAGCCAATAGAGGTCCAGGCCCAGGTAGCGCCTCAGGTATTCGAGGAGCTGCATCCGAACGGCGTACCAGCTGCCCGGATGAGACACGAAGGCGAGGCTCGCATAGCCAAAGCTGAAGGGCAGCTCGCGACCGAGCTCCAGGGCCAGGGAGCGCAGGTGGCCGGAGCCATGCTCCTGGAGGTACTCGGTGGGAAACGAGAAGGACACCGCGCTGGTGGCGCCGTCGTCGTGGGAGAACATCGGGTCGTCGAGCTTCCGGCCGTTGTATTCGAAGAAGTAGCCGCCCGCTCCGCCCGGGGTCTCGGATAGCTCGACGTGCCATGCACCGCCCCCGGGACGCTCGAGTATCTGCTCGCGGATGTGCTCCCAGCCCGGGTCGTCGAGCGGGAGCATGTCTCCATCGTCCGAGACGTACCAGTTGAGCGACCCCGGAGGAATGGCCCGAACGTAGACCTGCAAGGCACGCCATACGGCGTGGGCCACTTCGCGGTGCGAGCGGCGCATGAAGAAGCAGAGGATGACGCCATCGCGGACCACCAGAGTGCCGTAATCGTTCCGCAAGCGAATGATGGGAATGTCCTCCCTCATGGAGTCACTCCCGTCTGTGGCGAGATCATCAGAGCTTCTCCCCCCAGTGCTTCTTTGTAGATTTCGCGCTGGTCGAAGCCGAAATAAGCGCTGGTCTTTCCATAACGCGTCCACCTCGGCTCATTGGTATCAGGGCAGGGAAACTTGAAGTCCAGCGTGAGCAGGGAGCGCAGCAGGTTGCCGCCCGCGTGAAGGACGAGGTCCGGTTTGATGGTGCGCCACAGCTCGCGGGTACACCTCTGGGCGATGAGGCGCGCCTCCTCTTCCCGGCTGACGCTCTCCAGCATCCGGGCATTGGGGTAATAGCGGTAGCGCTGCTCGAGGCTGAACTGCCCGGGCCACAGCTCCTCCAGCGCCTCGCGCGCGCACTGGAGTGCCACCTCGTGCTTCTGCTGCCCCAACTGCATGGCCCGGGTGACTCGCGCGCCGCAGCCGTCCACCTCCACCTCCTCGCCGCACTCCTGGCGGGTCGGGGCGCGGTTGCCGAAGTGGGAGGCATTGACGCGACGCTCGGCCAGTCGGGCGCACTCCACCAGGCGCTCTTGGAACTCCACCACCGCGAGGTCGCTCGTGAGCACGGTGACCAGGATGGGGACGAGTTCGACAAGCAGGGAGGCAACGGTACGGCTCGTGACGGGCGACAGCCCACCCGCGCCCCGGCCCACGGCGGCGGCATGGCGCAGGCGCCCGGCCGTCTCCGTGTCCACGAAGCGCAACTCTCCGTGTGGGGCGCGGTGGGGGCTGCCAGCACAGGCCGCGAGCAGTGCGCTGGCCAGCAGCAGCAGCACTGACTTCCCGCGCGAGGATGGGCGTGTGGGCATGTTCTCTTTCAAGAGGTCGCGCCTCTGGAGGGCGCGTCGGGAACTCCGCGAGCGGAGGGTAACAGGGCGCACGCTCCAAGAGCGCGGGCTGACGGAGCCCCGCGTGCGAGTAGTCTCGCGCCGCGCGGAGCGGACCGTGCCTCTGCTCGCGAGGCAGTCCATGCAGTCAGAGCACTTCAATCCAGCAGGCCTGCCCCCGGGCACGCGCATCGGCCCAGGGCGCCTGCGCGAGCCGCTGGGCCGGGGCGCCTATGGCGTCGTCTACCGCGCCGTGCTCGCCGAACAGGACGCCTCGGACTGCGGGGCCCTCAAGCTGGCCCTGCACCCGGACAATGCGCGCTTCCTTCGCGAAGCCGAGCTGCTCTCCCGCCTCCAGCACCCGGCCGTGCCCCGCCTCCGGGACCAGGGGCAGTGGCTGTCCCCCACGGGCGCGGCCCACGCGTGGCTCGCCATGGAGCTCGTCGAGGGCACCTCGCTCTATGACTGGGCGCTCGCTCAGCGCCCCTCCTCCCGCCAGGTGCTGCGCGTCCTCGCTCAGCTGGCGCGCGCCCTCGCGGCCACCCACGCGGCCGGCGGCGTCCACCGGGACGGTGCCCCATAGCCCCAGGTGCGGCAGGAGCAGGCGGCGCTCAACCTTGCCGCCCGCTCCACCTGCATTCGTCAGACAGACCTGGCGACTGAGCTCCCCCCCTCACCCGTCCCTGGCGCGGAGGACTCAGCTCCGCGGCGCCTCGTCCGTGGGGACCTCGCCGAAGCGCCCCTCCTCGAAGTCGTGAATGGCCTGGAGGATTTCGCGCTCGGTGTTCATGACGAAGGGCCCCACATGGACGATGGGCTCACGGATGGGCTCCCCCGCGAGGACGAGGAGGTGCGCGTCCTCCTCGGCGCGCAGTGCGAGGTGTTCGCCCTCGTTGGCGAAGACTGCGAGCGCCCCCGGGGTGAGCGAGTCACCATCGGTCGAGACCCGACCACCGGCGACTAGCACGAGGACATTGTGATGCGAGGGCACGGGCACTTCGAGCGCCGTGCCCGCGGTGAGCTTCACGTCGAGCAGTGTGATCGGCGTGAAGGTTCGCGCGGGCCCTCGGGCATCTCCGTACGCTCCGGCGATGACCCGGACCGTGCTGGTGTTGTTCTCACCTCCGACCGGGACGATGGGAATCTGCTCCGCGGTGATGGGCTGGTAGCCCGGCGCGTCCATCTTCCTCGCGCGAGGAAGGTTGACCCAGAGCTGCAGCATGTGGAACGCGCCTCCGCGACGGGAGAAGCCGTGCTCGTGGTACTCCTCGTGGAGGATGCCGGACGCGGCCGTCATCCACTGCACGTCGCCCGGCCCGATGACGCCCGCATGGCCCGCGGTGTCCCGGTGCGCGACGGACCCCTCGAAAGCCAGGGTGACCGTCTCGAAGCCCCGGTGAGGGTGCCAGCCGACGCCGCGCTGACCTTCAGCCAGCGCCGGGTAGTCGTGGCGAGGATGGTAGTCGAGCAACAGGAAGGGACTGGCCCGCTCCTGGGAGAGGCTCCGACTCGGGACGAGGGTCTGCACCCGGAAGCCGTCACCGACCCAGTGAAGCGGACCTCCGCCATGGACGCTCTCGAGAGGACGAGCGCGGGGAAGCGAGCGGGGAGAAGTGGAAGGGGAAAGGGTCTGCGTCGCGGTCTTCATGACAGGAATGTAAGAGCGCGTGCCCCGTCGTAAATCCGCCGTGGGCATGATGCTTATCATCACCTCGTGTGATGGGGTGCGGCGCCCAGCGCTTCCTGGCAGAGGCTCGTGAGGCGATTGGAGGCCCACGTCGCCACGGGCCCGAGCAGTGAGCCCTTGCGACGGACGAGGGCAAGCGAGCGCAGCGGTGGCAGCCCGCCCTCCCAGGCCGCGAGCCGCAATTCCACGAGCCGCCCCGCCGCGAGGTCCTCACGGACGAGGTGCTCGGGCTCGTGGCCCCAGCCAAGCCCGCCCGCGATGAGCGCATGCTTCGTCATCAGGTCGGCGACCCGCCACGTCCGGGTCGAGAAGACGCCCCGGTCCGAGGAGCCGGGCTGGCCAGCCGGAGTGCGCTCCGTGAGGACGATCTGCACGGCGGAGGCAAGTCGTTCATCCGTGATGACGTCCTTCCCCGCTGCCAGGGGATGTGACGGCGCGGCGACCGGAATCATCCGCAGGTGGGCGATGGGACGTTGCTCCAACCCCGAGAGGTCCACATCTGTCCCCGCGATGCCGAGCGTGGCCCGCCGCTCCCGCACGAGCGAGGTCACCGCCGCGAGGAACTCGATTTCGAGCGCCAGCTCCACGCCGGGGTGTGTCTCGGCGAACTCGTGGATGAAGGCCAGCAGCGCGCTCGTCGGGAACATGGCGTCGACCGCGAGCGAGAGCTTCGTCTCCGCTCCACTCTTGATGCGGCCAATCAACGTCTGGAAGACGGCGAGGTCATCGTGAAGCCGCTCCGCCGCGGCGACGACGGCCTCCCCCTTCGCGGTCAGCCGGGGAACCCGGCCGCTCCTGTCGAAGAGGCGCAGGCCGAGCTGCTTCTCGAGCCGCTTCATCGCCTGGCTGACCGCGGGCTGGCCCTGTCCGAGCCGGCGGGCCGCCGCGGTGAAGCTCCCCTCCTCCGCGACCGCGCGGAGCGTCCGGAGCTGATCAATTGTGACGCTTTCGAGCACCCCGGAAGTGCATCACATCGGCGAGGCTGGTGCACGTTGTAGGAAGCCTGTCCCGCCTGCGCTCGCGGTGCTATGTGGCTCCACTTTGAGCCCTTCCGAAATGGAGCGAGTCATGCGGAGCCTCATTCTCTGGACCCTGCTGCTGTTCTCCACGGCGGCCTTTGCGACCGAGACGCGGCTGGTGGTGAGGGCTCGCGCTCGTGACGGCAAGTTCGTCGGGACTTCGATGGGGGGCGTGCAGGTGGTGCTCCGCGACGCCCAGACCGGACAGGTGTTGGCCAGCGGCGTCACCGCCGGCTCCACCGGCAACACCCAGACGTTGATGAAGCAGCCGCAAGCCCGGGGTACGCCCCTCGCGGATGATGCGTCCGCGAAGTTCACGGCCACGGTGGACCTCGCCGAGCCGCGCTTGGTGACGGTGGAGGTCTCAGGCCCCCTGGCGCAGCGGCAGGCGCTCGCCACCAGCACCACCCAGCTCTGGCTGCTGCCCGGCAAGCACGTCGAGGGCGATGGCCTCATCGTGGAGCTGCCCGGCTTCGTGGTGGATGTGGTGACGCCCTCGGCTCACGAGTTCCTCAAGCTCGCGGGCGACAAGAAGCTCACCGTCCCCGTCCGCGCCAACCTCACGCTCATGTGCGGCTGCCCCACCGAGCCCAAGGGGCTCTGGGACTCCAGCCGCTACGATCTGCTAGCCACGGTGAAGCACAACGGGAAGCCGCTCACCCAGGTGCCCATGAAGTACGCGGGGAAGACCAGCACGTTCGAGGGCGAGCTGTCCGTCCAGCAGAAGGGCATCTACGAAGTCACCGTGACGGCCTTTGACCCCACCACCGGCAACGCTGGGGTGGACCACACGACCTTCGTCGTCGAGTAGAGTGCCCGCGGGGTCCACCTGTTTGGCGCTTCCCGGCGGCCAGCCATGCGGGCAGGCTGGGCGCCATGAAAGCCCTGCACCGCAAGGAACTCCATGGATGGTCCCGCTTCGACGAGGCGCGCAACCTGGACTTCCATAGCGTCCTCTGGGTTCGCCCTGAGGGAAACGTGGTCTTCGACCCGCTCCCACTGTCCGCGCATGATGCCGCGCACCTGCGCTCGCTGGGCGGGGTGGCGTGGGCCGTGCTGACCAATTCGGAGCATGTGCGCGCCACGAGGGAGCTGGTCGCCGACTTCGGTGCGAAGGTGGCCGGCCCCCGCGCCGAGTCCGAGACCTTTCCCCTGAAATGCGACCGGTGGCTCGCCGACGGTGAGACGCTCGTGCCCGGCCTGGTGGCGCTGGAGCTGCACGGCTCCAAGACGCCCGGCGAGCTGGCCTTCCTCCTGGAGGACACGACGCTGCTGACGGGAGATCTCATTCGCGGCCAGGTGGGCGGCCGGCTCAACCTCCTGCCGGACGCGAAGCTGAAGGACGCGGCCCGTGCGCGAGCCTCGGTCCGTGGGCTGCTGGCCAGGACGCGCATCGACGCTGTGTTGGTGGGGGACGGCTGGCCGGTGTTCCGCGGCGGGCACGCGGCCCTGGAAGAACTGGTAGCCGCGCTGCCCCACGACACCTGAGCGTTCTGGAGGGGCCGGGACGTGGCTTGCGCGCCGAACCCGGGTCCGAGGAAGCTACCGTCCCATGAAATTCAATCCAGCCGTGCTCATCATCACCGGAGGCTTCAGCCTGTTCTTCTTCGTGTCCGGTGTGCGCGCCCTGGTGCGCAAGCGGATGACGGTTGTGAATCCCGCCCATTCCGGAGCCTGGCCGGGCCTGCTCGGCAAGGCGATGCACTCGCAGCTGCCGAAGAACCCGCTGGACCCCCACCCTTCGCTCCACATGGAGGCGACGGGGGGACGGGCCCTGGGGATGGCCGTGCTCTACCTCGTGCTGGGCGTGGCCTTCCTGGGCATGGGCGTCTTCGCCACGCTGGTGGAGAACGGCGTGCTCTGAAGCAGCGTGAGCTTGTCCCGGCTCCGTGGGGCAGGCTCAGTGGATGTGGTTGAAGTACCCGCGGATGTCCGCCTCGACACCTGCCCAACTCCCCTGCGGTGGTCAGGGCTTGCGGAGGAAGCTCCGGCAGCGGCAACGTCGAAGCCACCTGCAAGTCCCTGATGGGCCTGCGCATGAAGCGGCCCGGCCGTCGCTGGAAGGAGACGAGCGGCCAGCACGTTCTCGACCTGCGCGCCCTCGCACTCTCCGACCGCTGGGGCGCGGTCATGAACTTCACGCGCTCCCCTCTGCAACTGCTCCAGGAAAGTTCGAGGGAGTCTCCCAGTAGCGTGTGCCCTGGTGGGGGTGTGAGACGACCCGCGAACTCTCTGCATCATTTTTCTCCTCGTCGGCTCATCTTCAAGTTGAGGGGATCTGCTCGGCCCCACGAAGGTGAACCCGGGACGAGCCGAGTACCCACTCATGCTGCATCGGGGAGAAAGGGACCGCTACGCATGGGAGAGAAACGCGACGAGTTCTTGCATGGCTCGCCGCATCTCCGCCCCCTGAGCGTGACGTGGCCTGTTCTCAGCTTGAACACAACCCCGAAACACCACCGCCACCCTGAAGGACAAATCGTGCAAATGCACCGACGTCTCCCTTTTCTCGCCGCCGTGCTGATTACCCTCGCAGCCTGCACCTCTCAGCCGACCGGCGCTGTTCAGTTCGCCGCCTCCGTGTCCCAGGCACTCTCCTCCAATGACATCACCCGCGTCAGGGTGACTGTCTCCGCCTCTGACATGCCTTCCCATGTCGTCGAGCTGGCCAAATCCAATGGCGTATGGGGCGGCCTCATCGGCAACCTCCCCGCTGACTCCAACCGCTCCTTCCTCGCCGAGGCCTTCGACTCCTCTGGCACCCTTCGCTTCCAGGGCCAGACGGGGGGCGTCACCATCACCGCCAACCAGACGACAGCCGTGGCACTTACCCTCCAGGAGGTAACGCCCCCTCCTGCCTATGGCAATGAGGCCCCCGTCATCGAGTCCGTCGTCGCGTCCACCACCTCCGTCCCGACGGGAGGCACTCTCACCCTCACCGGGGCGGCCCAGGACCCCAATCCGGGGGATTCCCTCACCTATACCTGGACCGCCACGGGCGGCACTTTCTCCGCCGCCAGCGCGGCCTCCACCTCTTGGACGGCGCCCTCCGCCACCGGCGTCCAGACCCTGACCCTCTCCGTGATGGACTCCCAGGGGACCGCCATCTCCCTCTCCCTCGCCATCAACGTCGTCTCCGGCGCCAGCACCGGCGAAGTCGCCGTCGCCATCTCATTCAACCTCTCCCCCGTCGTCTCCAAGGTCTCCGCCTCGCTCAACCGCCTGGACGCGGGCCAGTCCACCGTGCTCTCCGCCAGCATTTCCGATGCGGATGGGGATGCCCTCTCCTATCAGTGGACCGCCTCCTGCCCGGGCACCTGGACAGCTGCGACGTCCAGCGCCGCCTCCTTCGTCCCCTCCTCCGTCCCTTCCAGCGCCTGCAACAACTGCCGGCTTACCCTCACGGTCCAGGACGGTCGCGGGGGGCAAAGCACGGGGACCCTCAACCTCTGCGTCACCTCCGCCTCCACCGAGCGCTTCGCGCCTGTCTTTACCCACTTCTACCAATCCTCCACCGCAGCCTCCCCGGGCCAGAGCGTCGCGTTTGACGTCACCGCGATGGACCCGCAGGCCAGCGCCATGACGTTTGCCTGGAGCACCAACCTCGGCTCGCTGGCCTCGGAGCAGACGACCGCCACCACCAGCCACGTCGTGTGGACGCCAACTTCGTGCGCGCAGGCGGGCGTCACCCCCTCCGTCACCGCGGTCGTCACCAATGCCTACGGCCGATCTGCCTCCAAGACCTTCGCCGTCTCCGGGCTGCCGACATGTGGACCCAGCGGGTGGTCGTCCGCAGGCACCATGACGTCCCCCCGCCGCAGCCACACCGCCACCCTGCTTCCCACGGGCAAGGTGCTCATCGCGGGAGGCAACAATGCTAGCGGCAGCCTCTCCCAGGCCGAGCTGTATGACCCGAACACCAAGGGCTGGTCCGCCACCCCCCCCATGACCTCGGCGCGCTACGGCCACACCGCCACCCGGCTCCCCTCCGGCAAGGTGCTCGTTACGGGGGGTATCAATGGCAGCACCTCTCTCCGCCAGGCGGAGCTGTACGACGCGGCCACCAATACCTGGTCCTCCGCCGCCGACATGACCAGCGCCCGCAGCAGTCACAGCGCCACCCTGCTCTCATCTGGCAAGGTGCTCATCGTGGGGGGCTACTCGGGCAGCGCCCACCTCTCCACCGCGGAGGTGTACGACCCAGCCACCAATGCCTGGTCCCCCGCCGGAACCCTGAGCACGGCTCGCCGCAGCCACACCGCCACCCTGCTCTCCTCTGGCAAGGTCCTCGTCTCGGGGGGCGGGAATGAAAACCTCGTCTCCACCGCGGAAGCGTACGACCCGGCCACCAACGCCTGGTCCCCCGCCGGAACCCTGAGCACGCCGCTCACCTACCACTCCGCCACCCTGCTCCCCTCCGGCAAGGTGCTCGCCACGGGCGGCTGGTTCACCATCGCCCGCGCCTACGCGCAGCTGTACGACCCGGCCACCAACGCCTGGTCCTCGACCACCTACATGTCCATCGGCCGCTCGCTCGCCAACGCCACCCTGCTTCCCTCCGGCAAGGTGCTCGTCTCGGCGGGAGACTACAGCCCCAACTACCCCCTGGGCTCCGCCGAGGTGTACGACCCAGCCACCAGCACCTGGGCGTCCGCCGGCTCCATGGTCTCGGCGCGCTACTCCTTCACCGCCACCCTGCTCCCCTCCGGCCAGGTGCTCTGCGTGGGGGGATACAATGGGGCGTACGTCGCTTCGGCGGAGCTCTACACGCCCTGACCCGTTGTCCGCCTCCGAAGCCGGGCGGAATGACTCCACCTCGGGCAGCCGGGGTAGCAGCGTGTGCACGGTGCACCGCAGCGCGCCGGTGCCCTTGCCGTGGACGATTCGCACGTCGGGCAGGCCCTTCTCGCGGCAGGCCCAGAGAGGTGCTCGGTGACGAGCTCCTTCACCTCACGAGGGTGAAAGAGGTGCCGGTCGAGGTTCCCGTCGATGGGAACCTCGACCGGCTGCACGAAGCCGACCGCGTCCTCCGCCTAGAGCCGCAACCCCCGTCAGCCCGGATGCTCCGGAATGGCGCGCCCGCACCATCCGGTGGCGATCCAGAATGGTGCACCGCTCCACATCGGGCAAATCCACCCCAATAAATCCAGCCAGTTAGACTTGGCACTCCACGTGCTCATGTCTCCGGGTGTCAGGGCGTCCGAAGAGGATGTACCCCACTTAAGGAGACTCATCATGGAAGTCCGCTTCTACGGGGTTCGGGGCAGCATCGCGGTGTCGGGCTCGCGCATTGGCGGCAACACGGCGTGCGTGGAGGTGACGAGCCAGGGCCACCGGCTCATCCTCGACGCGGGCACGGGCATCCGGGCGCTGGGCGAAGTCATGATGCGCGAGGGCGCTCCCCAGAAGGCCACCATGTTCTTCTCGCACCTGCACTGGGACCATGTGCAGGGCTTCCCCTTCTTCACGCCTGCGTACCTGCCCACGTCGGAGCTGACGATGTACGGCCCCGGCGCCAACGGCGCTCAGGCGCTCCAGTCCGAGCTGGCGGCGCAGATGCAGCCGCCGCACTTCCCGGTGCCGCTGTCCACCATGCGCTCGCGGATGGACTTCCGCTCCGCGCTGCACGCGCAGCCGGTGGAGGTGGGCCCGTTCAAGGTGACGCCCATCGACGTGCCGCATCCGCAGGGGTGCCTCGCGTACCGCGTGGAGGCGGACGGCCACTCGTTCGTCTACGCCACGGACGTGGAGGTGCGCATGCAGGACCTCGCCCCCGAGGTGGCGCGCCTCTTCGACGGCGTGGACGTGCTGTGCCTGGACGCCCAGTACACGCCCGACGAGTACGAGGGCCGCAAGGGCATGCCCAAGAAGGGCTGGGGCCACTCGACGATGATGGACGCGGCGGGCGTGGCGAAGCTGGTGAACGCGCGCCGGCTGTGCCTCTTCCACCACGACCCGGCGCACCCGGACGAGGTGTTGGAGGACATGGCCGAGCAGGCCCGCTCGCTCTTCCCGGTCGTCGAGCCCGCGCGTGAGGGCCAGCGGCTCGTCCTCGGCCACGCGGCCTGAGAGGGGCGGCCCCATGCCCTCCGGATGCTATGGTGAAGCCGCGGCGTTCGTCCTTCCGCCGCTGCCCCCCATGCCCCACCCGCCCGCGGACATCACCCAGGTCCTCCTCCCCTTCGGCGGCCTTGTCGGGCGGGAGGTGGACCTCGACGCGTTCCTCCAGACGCTGATGGACCGCATCGCCACGACGATGCAGGCGGACCGGGGCACGCTGTGGCTGTTGGACCCGGCGCGCCGCGAGCTGTTCAGCCGCGCGGCGCACCTGCCGGAGGTGTCACAGATTCGCGTCAAGCTGGGCCAGGGCGTCGCCGGCACCGTGGCCGAGATGGGCCAGGCCATCAACGTGCCGGACCCGCGCGGCGAGCGCCGCTTCTTCGCGGACATCGACCGGATGACGGGCTACCGCACCACCAGCCTGCTGGCGGTGCCCCTGCGCGACGCGGACGGCGCCCTCTACGGCGTGCTCCAGGTCCTCAACCGGCGCGGCGGAGACACCTTCACCGCGGACGACACAGAGCGGCTCACCGCGATTGCCTCGCAGGTGAGCACCGCGCTGCAGAGCACCAGCCTCTACCAGGAGCTCCAGCGCGCCAAGGACCAGCCCCAGGCGCCCGTCGGCTACTTCTTCAACCGCATCATCGGCGAGTCTCCCCAGCTCCAGACCATCTACCGACTGGTGCGCAAGGCCGCGCCCACCGACGCCACGGTGCTGCTGCGTGGAGAGAGCGGCAGCGGCAAGGAGCTGTTCGCCCGCGCCGTCCACGTCAACGGCCCCCGGAGAGATCAGCCCTTCATCAAGGTGGACTGCGCCGCGCTGCCGGCCACGCTGATTGAGAACGAGCTGTTCGGCCACGAGCGGGGCGCCTACACCGGCGCGGACCACCGCATGCCCGGCAAGTTCGAGGCGGCCACCGGCGGCACGGTGTTCATCGACGAGATTGGCGAGCTGCCCCTTCCGGTGCAGGGCAAGCTGCTGCGCGTCCTCCAGGACCGCGAGTTCGAGCGCGTGGGTGGCACCCAGGCGGTGAAGGTGGACGTGCGCATCGTCGCCGCCACGCACCGGGACCTCGCCCGCATGGTGGCGGAAGGACGCTTCCGCGAGGACCTCTACTACCGCATCAAGGTGGTGGAGGTGGTGCTGCCGCCCCTGCGCGAGCGCGGCGCGGAGGACATCGAGCGGCTCGCGCGTCACTTCGTCGCCGCCGTGGCCAAGCGCCACCGGTTGCAGCCGCCCCGCCTCAGCCCTGCGGCGCTGGAGCGCCTCAAGCGCTACCGCTGGCCCGGCAACGTGCGCGAATTGGAGAACTGCATCGAGAGCGCGGTGGTGCTGTGCGAGGGCGAAATCCTCGAGGAGCACCTGCCGCTGCCCAACCTGGACCGCGCGGCGCCCGCTTCCGTCTCCGCCGCTCCCGCGTCGGGTGAAGACCGCGTCGCGAGCGAGGCCGCTGCCGGTGGCTCCGCCGAGGCCGGCCTCCTGCCGCTGGCGGAGGTGGAGCGGCGCCACATCCTGCGCGTGCTGGACGCGGTGAAGGGCAACCGCACGGCGGCGGCGCGGGTGCTGGAGATTGGCCGCAACACGCTGTCGCGAAAGCTCAAGGAGTACGGCCTGGGCGACGAGGCCTGACGCGCCGCGCGAGGGGTTGCGCACGCCCCTGTCTTCCGGGGCAGGGCTTCCGGTGACTGGCGGTCAATTGGGGCGGGTGGCTTGTTCCGGGCACGCGGTCGGCGTACGACCAGAGGGCTCGAACTCCATGGCCGCGAGGCCATACCCCAGGGGGACCGAATGAAGGTGGTCAACAAGCTGCTGGCGAAGCTCCCGGACGAGGTGGCTCGACAGGTTCCGGACGTGAAGCTCCTCGACCAGGACATCAAGGTGTCCCTCGCCCAGGGCACCTTCACGACGGAGAACATCCTCCCGCCCAAGCTGAACCTGACCGACTTCACCCTCTCCTTCGAGGCAGGCGGCGAGGCCTCCGTCCGCAACTTCAACTCGCCCGGCGACGTGGACGAGAACCACGTGGTGGGCGAGGCGACGCAGGACGAGGCGACGCCCGGTGCTCCCAGGCCGCAGCTGCTGCTCGGCGGAGACCAGGGGTGGATGCGCTACCAGGTCACCGCGCGCGTGAAGTCCGCGGCGGGCGTCAACCTGGCCTTCCTCTCGGCCGGCACCGGGGGCGAGCTGTCCGTCACGCTCAGCGACTACCGCGCCCACCCGCTCGCGCGGAACATGCGAGAGGCCGCGAAGATGGACCTCGCCGACCTGCGCCTGATGCAGGTCACCGACCTGGCCAAGCTGGCCACGGGCGATGCGCTGGCGTGGCAGGCGCGCGGCCACATCCAGACGCGGCTGGAGCTCAACTGGGCGGACCTCTTCACCTCCAACCTGGGCCGGCTGGCCTTCGTGCGTGGCAGTGAGCTGCTGGCCCTGAAGACGGACGTGAAGGCGGGCGTGTCCGCCAAGGTGGGCATCACCGACGACTACCAGCTCACCTTCTCCCGGCCACGTCCCGGGCGCATCAGCATCGCCATGCGCAAGGCGAAGTCGCACGAGGCCACGCTCGGCGCGGGAGTGGGCGTCACCGTGGAGTTCGTGGACGTGGGGGCGGTGAAGGCGCAGCTCGGCCACGTGCTCGACGCGCTCCTGGGCCCGGCCCTGCTTGAGCTGGCCGGCAAGCTGGGCACGCCGGCGAACGCCAGCGCGGTGCAGGTGATGGACGCGCTGGTGGACAAGGCCAGCAAGCTGAAGCTGGACGAGCTCCAGAAGAAGGTGCTGCGCGCCGCGCTGGACCGCATCGGCCTGGACCCGAATCTCGCCGAGCTGTCCAACGTCAAGGCGGCCTGGGACGACTTCAAGAAGAAGGTGGAGGGCAAGCTGGACGAGGTGGTGAAGACGCAGATCGCCTCCGGCTTCCAGCACGAGTACCTGCGCCTGTCCGAGTCCTCCACGCTGCTGGAGGTGGTGGTGGACGACGCCACGGCGATGCGCTTCCACGGCTCGCTCATCAAGGGCAACCTGGTGGACCTGCTGAAGTGGATGCGGGAGCTGCCGGAGAACCAGAAGTCCTTCGAGCTGAAGAACTACCTCCACACCGCGTCGCTCACGCGGCAGCAGGCCTATGGCTTCTCGCTGGGGCTCGGCTCGTTCGAGGTGCTCAAGGCGCAGAGCTCCCGGAAGGAGACCTGGGTCACCCAGGAGAACTTCCAGGGCGCGCGGCGCCAGGCCTTCGTGGGCCGGCGCGGCTACGAGGACAAGCTGCTCGGCAACCGCGGGCAGTGGGTGGTGGACCTGAAGGCGGACATGGAGCGGTTCTCCCCCACTCCGGTGGCCTCGGACTTCCGCTACGGCCTGCACCTGATGCTGTGGGGCCGGCAGAAGAAGATGTCGCGCAAGGAGTTCCAGGCGGCCATTGACGACGCTGTCGTGTGGGGCGTGCTGGACGCGGCGGACGCGGTGGCCGTCATGGGCACGATCCAGGGAGACCTGGGCAAGGAGCCCATCGAGACGCGGCTCGAGCTGAAGATGGCGGATGACACCTTCCGCGCGCTGGTGCCGAAGGTGCAGGAGCTCGACGTGGGGCTGTTCTCGCGGGCGCTGGCCCGGGCCATGCCGTGGAGCGAGCAGACGCCGCGCGCCTCCGCCGAGTTCCGGCGGGCCGTGTACGCGCCCATGTGGGAGGCCTACCTGCGCGAGGTGCAGCAGAAGGGCAGCCTCATGTCCGGAGACCTGGCGCCGACGCGCGCGGCGCAGATCGCCGAGCACTTCCTCCGGAACGACCCCACGGTGAAGGAGCTGGGCAAGGACCTGCTGCTCATCGAGAGCGAGTGGCGTCCCGACGCCGGCAGCTTCACGTTCGCCCAGGTGACGGAGAAGAACCGGGGCACGCTGGCCAAGTGCCAGGCCTTCGTCAGCGGCATGGTGCGGCTGCGCCGGGCCATCGACGAGCGCAAGGCGCCGGACGAGCTGCGCACCGTGTTCGGCGAGCTGGAGGGCATGTGGAACACGGGCTTCCACCTGCGCGCCGCGGGCTCGCTGCTGTCGGAGCTGTCCCGCGCGACGCCGCTGGGCCTGGCCGGCGTGGAACGGACGTTCTCGGTGACGATGGCGGACCGCGGGGAGCAGCTGGTGTTCTCCACCACCCGGGGCACCGGGAGCTGAGTCGCCTGAGCTGAATCACGGGAGCCCGGGTCGCCGCACCCGGGCTCCTGGTACGCGGGGCTACATCACCCGGGACAGGACCAGCGCGGCGGTCATGGACAGCGCTCCGGCCGCCGCGAAGTGCGTCCAGGCGCGGCGGGCCAGCAGGCCTCCGGAGACAGGGGCCTCGGGACCGAGCACCACCAGCGCCGGCCCTCCGTCCCGCCCGCACAGCACGTACGAGCCTTCTTGGGGCCCGCGCCGGAGCTCGCCCACCACGAAGCACGGCGCTCCTGGCTCGCCCACGCGCTCCCAGGAGAGGGCCTCCGGCTCCGAGGCCCGCATGTGGGCCGGGCTCCCGGAGTCCGTCACGGGCGCCTCTTCGTACCAGGAGGCGGGCACCGTCCCCGGCAGGGCCTGGCAGCGGCGCACCTCCACGGGAGCCATCAGCGTGGATGGGGAGAAGCGCACGGACGCCCTCACCTGCCTCCCCTTCAGCACCAGCACCGGCGCGTAGGCGCGCTCGCGAGACAGCATCGGGCCCTTGCGTCCGTCCGCCGCCACCTCGCGCACCTCCGCCTCGTAGAAGGCGCAGGGCACACCGCCCGGAGACGTCAGCGCATCGGCGTCATCCAGGCTGCCCTGGTACACGCCCCAACCCGGCGCAGTCCCCGCGCGCAGCGAGGCGACGGCCTCGTCCAGCGACCGGGGCACCGAGGCTCGCAGCACGTCCGCCCGGGTGCGTGAGCGCGAGCCCCGCACCGCCAGCCCGGCGGCCACCATCAGCAACGCCAGGCCCGCGGCCTTGGGCACCACCTCCGCGGAAAGCACCTGTCCGAGACCGCCGCGGAACTGCAGCGCCACGCAGAATGAGCCCACCGCCAGGATGCCGAACCACACCAGCGGCGTGCGCCATGGGTGCGCGGACGAGTCCCTCCGTCCGAAGGTGAACGCCGCCACCACCAGCGCCGCCAGGCACGCCGCGTAGAGCGGTGCCAGCAGGATGCGCAACAGGTCCATCCCGTCCCCCGCCAGGCTCGTCGCGGTCGCCTCATGGCGGACCACGACCGGGGCAAGGTGGGGATGCCTTCCCACCCGTGCAAGGCCGCGCGCCGGGCATGCGGGTGTCCATTCGCCGACAGGACACGGCCGTGGCGGCATGAACCGACGCCTGCCCAACCTCCGCCCCCGACGCCCGGCCGCTTGTGAGCGGAGGGATGCCAACGCTACACGGCTCGTGGGTCGTTGAATGCAGTCCGCGAGTCCTTCGGTCGTCCTCGACACGGCGGTGCCCGGCGCGCCATCCCGGCGGCAGGCGCCGCTTCCATGGCTGGCGCGGCGCTGCTCACGCAGGGGGAACTCCCATGACTGGAAGGCGCTGCTGGACGTTGGCGGTGGTCATCACCCTCGGGTTCGCGCCAATGGCGGCGGCCCGGGAATCGGACTCTCCAGAGTCGGAGTGCCCTTCCGGGTTGCAGCTCGCACTGAGCACCGGGGTCGGCGGAGGCGTGGGCTACGTCTACAAGAATGGCGTGTCACCCACCACGGGGCAGCCAGAGGACCTGAAGCTCACCGACGCCTCCAGCGTCACCCTCCCCGTCCTCCTCGAAGTGGGCTACCGCGCGAGCCCACACCTCTACCTCGGGGTGTGGGGCTCGTACGAGAAGGTGTTCACGAAGGAGAGCGACCGCTCCTGTCCGGTGGGGTTCGAATGCTCAGCCAAACAATGGCGCCTGGGTCCCGAGGTCCGGCTCCACATCTCGCCCGGCGCTGGCTTCGACCCGTGGGTGGCGCTCGGCGTGGGGCTGGAGATTGGCCAGAGCAGCGGGGAGGGAGACAGGACCATCCCTGTGCCCGACGTGGGCCCGGTAACCGCCCGGGTCGAGACGTCCTCCACCGACCGGGGGCCGACCTTCGCCCGGTTGAGCCTCGGGGGTGACGTGCGGCTCACCCGCTCGTGGTTCCTGGGCCCCATCCTCACCGCGTCCCTGGGCAGCTACACGGTGCGGACGGGAGAGCGGACGGTGACGCTGCCCGGCCTGCCCGCCCAGACGAGCGCGCTGCCCCCCGTGGACGACGGCTTCCATGCGCTGTTCACGCTGGGCCTGCGCGTCGCCTGGCTCCCACTCTGAGGAACAAGAGCGCCGTCGACGGGCGCTTCGCCGTCCGCGCCTCACCTCTCCAGGCGCGTCCAGCGAAGCTCTCTCGCGGGCAGGCGCGCCAGGACTCGAAGGGGATTGGCTTCCCCCCCGAGACCCGGCGGCCTGGCTCCCCGCGACAGCCGCAGCCTCAACGGCGGCGGCGGCGGCGGCGTCGGAGCAGGACCAGCGAGACACCTGCCATCACGAGGCCCCACGCGGGCACGCTGCCCGCGGTGGCGCATCCTCCGCCGCCGTCACCGCCATCCTCATCCGGCGTCACGACGGGCGACCCGTTCCCCACCCTCACGGTCAGCTTCGTCGCCGCGGCCCGGTCGCCGCTACTGTCCAGATCCGCGTTGGAGGAGTTGCCGGCGCCGAAGAGCGTGAGCGTGACATCCGTCGCGGGAGCCACGAGCGAGAAGTCGAAGCGCACCTGATTGTCGGTAAAGGCCCGGGGCGCGGAGTGGGTCAGCTCGCTTCCCAGCTTCTTCAGCCCGGTGCCCGCCTGGAGGCTGGCCGCCGCGACGTCCACGGAGATGTCCGCGCCTCCCGTCCTCGCCGCTCCGCCCCGGATGATGAAGCTGTACTGGCCGGTCTCACCCGGAGCCAGGGACGAGGGGCCCTCGAGCACGACGGTGGGCAGCGTGCCGCCCTGATGACAGACACTGCACGCCGGCCCCTCCTTGCCGGACTGGCCGGTGATGCCCGTGCTGGTGGCGAAGGCGGGAGTCGACCACGACAGGGAAACGGCGAGAACCCCTGCGATTCGGATTGGAAGTCTCATGGGATTGTCGGGGGCGCTAGCGCAGCTGGAGGAACGAGAAGGACAGCCCCTGCGTGGTCACCGTGGCCTTGCCACTGTCTCCCAGCACATGCAGCGTCGTGGACGCGGCCCCCGCACCGAACTCGGTGTAGAGCGTCTGGTTCTCCGACTCGAAGAGGAAGACGCTGCCCGAGGTGGACGGGAAGTCGGCCTTCCGCGTCGCGGTCAGCGTGTCGAGCTTCAGCTCCCACCACTGCCAGCCCGTCCCGCTCGCCACGGTGCGAGGATGGGTGCCCTCGGTGACCGGAGCGATGCTCTCGTCGAGCACGCGCACGTAGGCCGTCCCCGTGGCCCCCGGAATGAGCGCGCCCGCGGTCCCGCCCCCCACCAGTCCCGAGAGAGAGCGGTAGAAGGTCGAATCAAATCGCCGCGTCCGCGGGTCGAACCTGAGCAGGCACGGCTCGGGCACGTCCGCGCCCACCACCCGGCGCACCGCCGCTCCGTAGGCTTCCGTCGCGACGTAGACCTGGCCATCGAGGCCCACGGCGGCGTCATGCGTGTAGCCACAACGGTCATCCGTGGCGATGGTGGCCACGTCCGTCGCCGTGTCGATGGAGACCACGCCCGCCTTCCGGGTGATGCCCACGCCCGAGACCGGACGCCAGCCCACGGGCATGATGAGCTGCGCATCGACCCACACCACCGCGCCCGAGAAGGCCAGGAGGGTCTCCGGGATGACCAGCGCATCGAGCGGGATGCGCCCCGTGACGGTCATCGCCGAGGGATTCCAGATGACGACCTGCGCGGTGGTTCCGTCGAAGTAGTACGCCTTCGTCTCCGAGATGAACTGGAAGTTGGCCTGGTACTCCCCGAGTGAGCTCACGCCCTGGCTCGCGAAGCTCACGGTGCCCGACGGCTCCAGGGCGCCAGCGCTGTTGAGCGTGTAGCGGGTCACCGTCGCGCTCTCATCGCTCACCACGTAGAGCGAGCCCGTCTTGGGAATGCCCACGCCCAGCGCACGGCCGGGCACCTTGATGGCGTTGGTCAGCGAGAGCGACGCGGTCCGCTCCGCGTCGGCCGTCACGACCACATAGCTCTCGACCGGGTCCGCCACGAGCTGCTGCGTGGTGATGGCATACAGCGGCGAATTGGCGTCATTCCCCGGCTCGTCCGAGTCACCACAACCCACGAACAGGGACAAAGCGAGCAGCGCGGTGAGAACTCTCAGGGAAGAAAAAGCAACAGGCTGCCTCATCAGAATGGCCTCTCGACGGCGGGGGGATGAGTGCGTGGCTCCATCCGATGGGGCTCGCGGCCCTCGAAGATGGAAATGATACGCATTCTCAATATCGCCAATAAATGGGGAAAGCCCCCATGTCAAGAAGCCGGTGCTCAAACTCAAAATCCAGGATGCCGGCGGGGGCTCCCCTGAAGCGGTGAAGCACCCGCGCCGGCCACGGGCGCTTCACCGTCTGGCGCGGACCATCACCTTGAAGGTGCAGCTCGCGGAGTTGCCGGCCGTGTCCGTCGCGGTGGCCGTCACACGCGTGGTGCCGACAGAGAAGACACTCCCGGGCTCGTGGCTGTAGCGGATGAAGGGGCAGCGGGTGACGGTGTCCTCGGCGCGGGCCGGTGGGAACCGCACGGCGGCCCCGTAGGCGTCCGTCGCTTCCACCTCCACCGTGCCCGGGCAGGTGATGCGGGGCGCGCGCAAATCGGAGAGCACCGAGCGCGGCAGGAGCCAGGGCTCTTCGCCGTGCGTGCCATCGTTCGCGACGAAGAGGATGCGGCCTCCGCTCTGGGTGAAGGCCACCGGCAGGGAGCCCTCCGGCCCGGGGCGGATGTCCTGCAACAGCACGGTGCCCTCCTCCGTGCCGTCGCTCCTCCACAATTCAATGCCCGTCAGCCCATCATCCGCGCCGAACAGGAGCCGCTCGCCCGTGGCGAAGAACTCCGGCCCCTGGGGGAAGCCGCTCGCCGGCCCCGGGATCATGTCCCGCACGAGCTTGGTGCCCCGCTCCGTCCCATCGCTCTGCCACAGCTCGACGCCGTGCTCGCCATCGTCCGCGGCGAAGTACGCCGTGCGGCCGAGGACGCCGATGTTCCCCCCGAAGAAGCCGTTCCCTCCTCCCGGCAGGATGTCGCGCACGAGCCGGGTGCCGGCGTCCGTTCCATCCGTCACCCACACCTCCCCGCCGTGCTCGCCATCGTCCGCGGTGAAGAAGACCCGGTTGCCGGCGGCGACAAAACTCCCGGGGAACGAGCCGGCGGCACCCGGGCGGATGTCCATCAGGAGGTGGGTCCCCCCTTCCGTCCCGTCCGTCACCCACAGCTCGGCGCCGTGGGTGCCATCTTCCGCCTGGAAGACGACCCGCCCACGAACGGGCGTGAACCCGAAGGTGTTCGAGCCATCCGCTCCGGGATTCACGTCCGCGATGAGCCGGGTGCCGCGTGGCGTCCCATCACTCACCCACGGCTCGCCACCCTGGGTGCCGTCGTTCGCGGCGAAGTACGCCCGCCCCCCGACGCGCAAGGGCGCGAAGGGGCCGCCGGACCCCGTGGGACCCGGGTCGATGTCCTTGAGCAGATCGGTGTCCTCCTCCGTCCCGTCGCTCGTCCACGGCTCCCAGCCACGGACGCCGTCATCGGCCCGGAACAGCAGCCTTCCGCTCCCCAGGTTGAGGAGGAACGACGGCTTGGAGCTCGCGGGGCCGGGGTTGATGTCCTCGACGAGGCGGGTGCCCGCCGCCGTCCCGTCGCTCGTCCACAGCTCGATGCCGGACACGCCATCGGTGACAGGGAAGTAGAAGTCGCCGCCCACCACGGCCGAGCTGAAGTCGGCGTCCTCGGTGGAGAACCCGCTCGCCGGGCCGGGGTTGACGTCCTTCAGCAGCCGCGTCCCCGCGGGCGTACTGTCACTCACCCAGGGCTCGTAGCCGTAGGCTTCGTTGAAGGCCATGAAGAAGAAGGTGCCGCCCGTCTCCGCGAAGAGGAACGGGCCCGAGCCCTCCAGTCCGGGGCGGATGTCCCGCAGCAGGAAGGCCGGCGGCGCATCCGGCCGCGGACAGGAACCGCTCCTCTCCCCACTACCGGCGCCAGGTTCCAGCTCGCCCGAGGACGCGACGAGGGGAAAGAGTGAGAACACGAGCAACGACGACCAGGGCCATTTCATGACGTCCCCTCCGGAAGCGGCGCATGCCGCAACGGATTGGGAATCTGGGAGCCAGCTTGTGACAGCCCAGCCCCCCCGAGGTCGCTCCACGGGAGCGGCGCAGGACATCACCCTCCGCCGGGAGGGGTGCTCGCGGGAAGGGGGAGCCGGAGCGCCCTACTCCACGCCCCCGGCGCCATTGGCGACCCGGCGCTGCGGGCGGGACTCCAGCACGCCGCGAATCTTGAGGTCGTCGAACGTGCACTCCAGGTTCCGACACCCGAGCGCCACCTTACCGACGCGGTTCTCCAGGCCCGGCAGCAGCTTGCGCGCGAAGCGCTCGTTGTTCAGGAACGCCTCCACCAGGACGCCGCCGTTCTTCACGCGCTGCATCTGCAGGCGCACCAGGTAGGGCCCATGCGCCGGCAGCGGCATCTCGTCCTCGACGAGGTTGTCCGTGTCCAGCGCGCTGTTGCCCACCACCTCCTGGCCGTCATCCGTGAAGTAGCGCCACGCCAGCCGCATGCCCGCCCCGGGGATGGCGAAGGCCGACAGCTGCAAATCCTTGATGCGGAAGGCCAGCTCGCCGTAGTGCTGCGCGTCGGGCTCCTCGGGGTAATCCTTCCCGAGCGGCTTCACGCCCATCAACACCTCCGCCCGGAAGTCGTTGATGGAGAAGTAGCGGTGCGCCACGTACGCGCGCGGCACCAGCCGCTGCCCGTCCGTCTCCTTGCCGCCCTGCACCGCCCGCAGCTGCCCGTCCACCAGCGTCCACTGGCCGCTGTGGACGTTGATCTCCTCCTCGCCCTTGTCGAACCCCACCTCGAACCGCGACGTCCCACCGGGCTTCTGCGGTGCCACCAGGTTCAGCGAGGCGAAGACCTCGCCATAGGTATTCGGCGGCCACGGCTTGTCACTCCCCCGGAACTGCAGGCCGTTGGTGCCGATGACCACCTTGTCGTCCTCGCCCATGTGCAGGTTCATCGGCCCCACGAACGACCGCACCGCGAAGCCCAGCATCGCCAGCCCGCCCACCACCGACAGGCCCGCGCGCACCCGCCGCCAGCCCAGCTTCACCCGGCGCGACAGCTTGCTCGCCGACCGCGTGCCCGCCGGCACCACCCGCCCCTCCACCTCGCTCGGCGGCAGCCCCGGCGAGGACGTGCTGGAGACCATCGCCTCCAGCGCCGCGCACAGCTCGCCCGTCTTCGCGTAGCGCGCCTCCGGGTCCGTCTCCAGCAGCCGCTCCACCACGTCGTCGACGCGCGGATCCAGCCCCGGCACCTTCACCGAGGGCAGCTTGAAGCGCCCCAGCGGCAGCTCGCCGGTGAGCACCTCATAGAGAATGACGCCAATGGAGAAGAGGTCCGCGCGCCCGTCCACGTTCTTCGCGTCGCGCCGCTGCTCCGGGGCCATGTAGTTCAGCGTGCCCATGGCCACCGCCGTCGCGGTGAGCTGCAGCCGCGAGTCCTGCGCGCGGATGCCCGCCAGCCCGAAGTCCGCCACCTTCACGTGCCCGCGCCCGTCCAGGAGGATGTTCTCCGGCTTCAGGTCGCGGTGGATGATGCCCTTGTCGTGCGCGCACTCAATCGCCCGCGCCACCGACAGGAGGAGCTTCAGCGCCTTCTCCGGCGTGAGGCCCGCCGCCATCGCCTCGCGCAGCGAGCGGCCCTCCACGTACTCCATGACGAAGTAGTAGTGCTCGCCCGCCACGCCGCGGTCGATGATCTGGATGATGTGCGGGTGGTTGAGGGCGGCCAGCGCCGTGGCCTCCTTCTCGAACCGGGTGACGAACTCCGGATCCTTCGCCAGCCGCGGCGGCAGCAGCTTCACCGCCACCGTGCGCCCCAGGGACTGCTGCCTGGCGAGCCACACCTCGCCCATGCCGCCCCGGCCCAGCATCTCCAGCAATTCGAAGCCCGGCAGGTCCACCTTCCCGCCCGCCACGAAGGTGCTCAGGTCCTGCTCGCCCATGTCCGAGTGCGCCGTCCCATTTCCAGTCCTCACCGAGGAGCGCACCACCGTCGCCTCCACCGGCAGGTCCTTCGCCGCCGCCACGTCGGCGGGCGTCGCCACCCCGCTCGTCACCTCCGCCGGCGCGGCCACGCCCGGGAGCACGACGCCCCCCGCGACGGGTTCATCCTCGTTGGCCGGCGCCCCCTGGGGGGCCTCCGGGTCCACCGCCAGGGACACGGCCGAGGCCGCCACCGGCCGCACGACGGAGACGCCCGAGGACTGGGCCAGGACACCCGCCGGCTCGGAGCCTGGGACGAACGTCACGTTGTCCCCCACGCGCGCCGCCCCGTTCAGGCTCAGGCCCGTGGACGGAACGCCCGAGCCGGGAACCACCGTCACCCCATTCCCGCTCCGGGAACGGCGGTCGAAGACGCCGCTGGCGCCCGGCACCACCGTGTTGCGCGAGCCCACCGCGGCACCCGAGTCCCCGCGACGCACCTCGATCCGGATGCCGCAACGGCACGTCAGCTTCTGCCCGCTGACGTAGACCCGGATGTCGTGCTGCGTCCCGCAGTTGGGACAGGTCTGCGTCGTCATCATGCGCGGCGCGGAGAAGCAGCGGTGGTGTATTCCACGCCGTGCACCCGGTACGTCGGGACGGCCTTCTCCTTGCCCTTCACCTGCATGGCCGGCAGGCCCTCCACGTCGAAGCCGTTCCCCGCCTTGCGCACGGTGGACTCCGAGGCCAGCACCTCGCCGCTCTTGGCCATGCCGCACAGGCGCGACGCGGTGTTCACCGTGTCGCCGATGGCGGTGAACTCGTGCCGCTCGGCGCTGCCCATGTAGCCGACAACCGCCTGGCCGGTGTTGACGCCGATGCCCACCTCAATCGGCTGCTTGCCCTCGGACACGCGCGTCCGGTTCAGCGCGGCGACGGCGTCCTGCATCTCCAGCGCCGCGCGCAGCGCCCGCGCCGCGTCGTCCGGGTGGGACAGGGGCGGGCCCCAGACGGCCATGACGCAGTCGCCGATGAACTTGTCCAGGTTCCCCTCGTGGCGGAACACCACGTCCGCCATCGCGGTGAAGAAGCCGTTGAGCATGTCCACGACGGCCTGCGGAGACTCGTTCTCCGAAATCGTCGTGAAGCCGCGGATGTCGGCGAAGAGGCAGCTCACCTCGGCCAGCCGGCTCTGCGCCAGGTCCTCGGCCTCGCCGGCAATCACCGCGTCCGCCACCGCCTTGGACAGGAAGCGGCTCAGCTCCGCCCGCGTCACCGCCTCGTTGCGGATCTGCTCGGCCAGCACCGAGTTCTCCAGGGCGATGCCGGCCTGCGCGGCGATGCCGGAGAGGATGGCCAGGTCCTTCTCCGAGAAGGCGTTGATCTGCTGCCGGCTGTCCAGGAACAGCACCGCCTTGATCTTCTCCTTCACCATCAGCGGCACGGCCATGGCGGAGCGGATGCCCTGCGCGACGATGCTCTCCGCCGCGGAGAAGCGCTCGTCGATGATGGCGTCCGCCGTCAGCACCGCCTTGCGCGTCTCCACCACGCGCTTGAGCACGGTGTCCGACAGCATGACGTTGACGGCCTTGCCCGTGCGGTGGTGCACCGCCGCGGGGATGAACTGGCCGTCGTCCGCCACCTTCAGGATGACGCCGTGGTCCGCGGCCAGCAGCTTGAAGGCCACCTTGAGGATCTGCTCGAACAGGCCCGTCTGGTTGCCCTGGAGGCTCACCTCGCGGTGGAACTCGTGGGCGATGCGCAGCTTCTCGTAGTCGCGCTTCAGCGCCTCCACGTCCGTCACCAGCTCCACCGGACGGAAGTTCTGCGGCACCTGGTCCATCTGCGCCAGGAAGGCCGGCATGGACACCGACTGCGCCACCACCGTCACGCCGGGCGCGGTGGGCGCGCTGTGGTTCACCGCCGGCTCGCCGCTGTGGAAGATGAGCCGCGACGAGCCCAGGGCCACCTCGTCCCCGTCCCGCAGCTTCAGCTCCTTCACCCGCCGGCCGTTGACGAACGTGCCGTTGGACGAGCCCAGGTCCTTGAGGACGAAGTCCTTGCCCACACGCTCGATGATGGCGTGCTCCTTGGAGACCTCGCGGTCCACCAGCCGGAGCGTGTTGGACGGATGCCGGCCCAGGGAGGTCAGCGGTCCCAGGGGGAACTCCCCAAGGCTGCCGTCCGCGAAGCGCCCGGTCAGGCGGGGGCCGCGGATCTGCCCGGGTTTCGGAGCGAATGGGGCGGGGGCCTGGGTCACGCGCGAATCCTCACCGGGGCGGACAGTACCATTGCCGCCCGAATCCGGGGAACGCTCGACGCCATCCCCCCTTTCCTCCCAACAGACGAAGGACTGCACGGCCGGTCAGCGTCCGGCCCCGGGGACGGCCTGTCAGCGCCCCCGGCCACTCCGCCCCCCCTCCGAGGCCCCCGTCCGGACCGCCAGCCCGAAGGAGGGAAAGAAGGTGACGCTCCCCAACCTCCGCTCCACCCCGAAGAGGGTGGGATTGCACATGACGTACCCTCCTGTCAGCTCCGCGAAGAGGTAGACGTACCGGTAGCCCAGGGACATGCCCACGGTGGTGCCCACGAAGTGGCTGTCCACCGTGGCGGGAAGCGCCGCGTCGAAGCCCGACACCGGCGCCCCCTGCTGGGAGTAGTCCACCAGCTGCTGGTCCAGCCGGGTGCGGCTGTAGACGTATTTGGGCGCACCATAGAGCTTGAAGATGTCCCCGAAGTCCGCGCTGACGTACAGCGGCACCTCGATGTCGTAGCGGCTGAAGTCGTTCATCTGGACCACCTCCAGCACGTCCAACACCGGGCTGGAGAAGAAGTGGCGCGCCACCCCCAGCCCCAGGGCCACGTCATAGGAGCGCTCCCCGGCCTCCATCCGCCCCCCCTGCTCCCGCCCACCGTGGAACAGGAGCACCTTGGCGTCCGCCCTCAGGGAGATGCCGCTGTAGCGCAGCCCCACGTCCACCCGGTCCACCACCCCCACCCGTACCGACAGCTCCGGGTTGACGCCCGGCGGGGCCACCATCAGCGCCACCCCGGCCGTGAGGAGCCGCTGCTGGGCCTCCTCGCTCAGGGTGTAGGGGCGGTCGTCGTCCACCGCGTCCCGGGCCTCCTCGCCCTGCTCGATGCCGGTGTCCACCACCCGGATGAGGTTTCCCACGGGGAGGAACACCCCCATCCCCCCCGTCACCTGGACCTGCCCCGGCTCAAGAGTCCGGGCCGTCTGCATGGTGGAAAGCGTGGTGGCACAGCCGGGCGTCAGGGCGAGCCCCAGGGCGAGCAGCGGGACGGGAAGAAGCCTCATGGAGTCCGACGTTATGCCCTTCCTGGCGCTCGCGCTTCAATCCGCGAGCCCACGCTGCTAAGGGGGGCGACGTGAGAATCAAACAGAAGCCCGAGGATTTCTCCGTCAAGGAGTCCTACCGTTTCGACGAAGTCGAGACGGGACGCCACCGCGTGTACCTCATGGACAAGCAGAAGCTGTCCACGTTCGACGCGGTGACTCGCCTGAGGGACGCCTTCGGACTGAAGCCCGGCGCCATCAGCTACTGCGGCCTGAAGGACAAGCAGGGCCGCACCGAGCAGATCATCGCAGTGGACGGCGCGGACGTGGACATGCAGGAGCCCGACCTGCGCCTGAAGTACCTGGGCCGCACGGACAAGCCCCTGTCCTCCGCCAACATCACCTCCAACCGCTTCTCCGTCACCGTGCGCGCGCTGACCCCCCAGTCGCTGGGGCCCCTCAACGTCGCCACCGCCGAGGTCAACCGCCTGGGCGTGGTGAACTACTTCGACAGCCAGCGCTTCGGCTCGCTGAAGCACGGCCAGGGCTTCATCGCCAAGGACCTCATCCGGGGCGACTTCGAGGCGGCCCTGCACAACTACCTCGCCGCCCCCTCGGAGCTGGACCGCACCGAGGACGCCAAGGTGAAGGCCTTCTGGCGCGAGAACTGGGGCCGCTGGGACGCGCGCGTCCCCTACGAGGGCACGCGCAAGTACCACCGCATCCTCAAGTCCCTGAGAGATCATCCGAAGGACTTCCTCCGCGCCTTCATGCAGATCGACTCGGACTACCGGGCGATGCTGCTCTTCACGTACCAGAGCTACCTCTGGAACGAGGGCGTGCGGCGCTACCTCCAGCTGCTGCTGCCGCGCGAGCACCTGTTCCCCATGCGCTACCAGGCTGGCACGCTGCTGTTCCACCGGGACGCCAGCGCGGAGGTGATGCGCATCCTCCGGGACGCCACCTTCCCCCTGCTCGCTCCCGACAGCGTCATCACCGACCCCCAGAAGGAGGAGGCCGTCGCGTGGGTGCTGGGCAAGGAGAAGCTCAAGCTCTCGGACCTGCGCATCGAGGAGGAGCGGCGCCTCTACTTCAAGCACGAGGAGCGGCCGCTGCTCGTGTTCCCGCACAAGCTCGTCATCGGCCGCACCCTGCCCGACGACATCAACCGCGGGGAGGTGAAGGTCAACGTCGCCTTCACCCTGCCGCCGGGCGCGTACGCCACGCTCGTCGTCAAGCGCCTCTTCCACTTCGAGTACACCGAGGACACCCCGGAGGTCATCCGCGCCTCCCAGCGCCCCCGCTTCGTCGAGGCCGAGCAGCAGCAGGCCGACCTGGACGACGGCCCGCGCCGCCGGGGCGACCGGGGCTCGGACGGAGACCGCCGCCGCGCGGCGCCGGCCCGCGAGGAGCGTGGCGTTTCAGGAGCCCGCCCGGAGCGCGGCGTTTCAGGAGCCCGCCAGGAGCGTGGCGCCCGGGGACCGGCGGCGCCGAGCCGCCGGGACACCGAGCGCCGTGAGTCGCGCGCCGCCGAGACTCCGACCCGCAGCCGCACGCTGGCCACCCAGACGCAGCCGGTCGAGGTCCCGGAGCCCGCGGTGCCCGTGGGATTCCGCGAGCGGCAGCGCCAGCGCAAGTCCGCCCGCGAGGATGCTCGCGCGGAAACGGCCGCCAAGCTGGCGAGCAAGGCCCCCAAGGCCTCCAAGCCCGCGAAATCACGGAAGAAATAGAGATGTCACAGTCGGACGCAATGGGCGGACGGGCACGTCGTAGTGCAAGACGTGACCGCTCTTGCCCTCGACGACGCCCCCGGGATGCTCGCCCACGCCATCGGGATGCTGATGGCTGAGGAGGCTCCCCCGCTTCCCTGGAAGGCGGACGTGCTGGCCGCCCGGCGTGGCGACCCTTCCGCCTTCGAGTCCCTCGTGCGCAGCGTGCAACGCCCGGTGTACGGCCTGGCGCTGCGCCTGCTCCAGCGCGAGGCGGAGGCCGCGGAGGTGGCGCAGGAAGCCCTGCTGCGCGCCTACCAGAACCTCCACAAGTACGACGAGTCGCGCCCCTTCGACCTCTGGGTCCTGGCGATTACGCGCAACCTCTGCCTGGACCTGCTCCGCCGCCGCACCAAGGTGAAGACGGAGGAGCTGGAGCCGATGAAGGAGGTCCTCCCCAGCGGCGACGTGTCGCAGGAGGACCGCGCCATCGCCCGCGAGGAGCGGCAGTCGCTCGAGGAGGCGATGGCCACGCTGTCCGCCGAGGACCGCGAGGTGCTCGCGCTCTACTACGTCCAGAAGCGCACCACGAAGGAGATCGCCCAGGTCATGGGGTGTGCTCCCGGCACCATCATGGCGCGGCTGTTCCGCGCCCGCGAGAAGCTGCGCAAGAAGATGACCCCCGCGCCCGAGGAGACCTCCCGATGACCCCGCACCCGTGCCCGGACCTGGAAGTCCTCTTCGCGGAGCTGGACGCTGGTGAAGGGCTCGCCCTGGACCATGCCGCCGAGTGCGAGGCGTGCAGCGCCGTCCTGGAAGAGCACCGGCTGATGGAGCAGGACCTGTACCGGCTGGCGGACCCGCTCCCGCCCCCCTCCCTGGTCGCCAGCGTCATGGCGCGCGTGGCCGCCGAGCCCGTGCCCCAGCGGACCGAGGTCTGGTCCGGCGTGGCCATCCTCCTCACCTCACTGGTGGGAGGACTCGGGTACCTGCTGCTGAACGACCAGGCGCTCGGCCGCCTGGGTACCGGCGTCGCCTCCTTCGTGGTGGAGGGCCGCCTCTTCGTCGAAGGGGTGCTCAGTGGCGCCCACGCGTTGTGGTCCACCGCGGGACTCGCGGTGGCCACCACCCTCGCCCTCCTCATCCTGACGTCGCTGCTTGGCCTCAAGCGGCTTGCCGGCAGCGTTCCCACCCCCTCCGAAGCCTGAGCGAACCATGACGATCTCCTCCCGAATCCTCGTTTCCGCTCTGCTCCTCGGCGCCCCCCTCGCGCTGGGCGCGGAGGCCCCCACCGCCTCGCAGGCCGCCGTCACCGCGCCCGCTAGCCGCACCATCGACGTCAGCTTCCGCGGCAGCCTGCGCGACGCGCTGAAGACCATCGCCGACAAGGGCGGCCTCAACCTCGTCGTCACCGGCGACCTGGACACGCCCGCCGAGGTGCACCTGCGCGGCGTCACCGCGAACCAGGCCCTGCGCACCGTGGCCCGCGCCTACTCGCTGCGGCTGGAGCAGGATGGCTCCATCTTCACCCTGCGCCCCATGACGGCGAAGGAGCAGGAGGCGGCGGCCTCGGGTGACACCTCCGCGACCCCGGCTCCCGTCGAGGCGGCCGCGCCGCCGAAAGTCGCCGCCGCGCCGGAAGCGGCGACGCCGCCCGCGCCTCCGCTGCCGGCCATGCCGCCGGTGCCTCCCACCCCGGGCCACCCCTCCGAGGAAGACGCGGAGGCGATTCGCGAGGCGCGTGAGGCGAGCCAGGAGGAGATGCAGCGGGCGAGCGAGCAGATGCACCGGACGCGTGAGGAGCTGCGGCGCAGCCGCCGCTCCGGTGGCCGCAATGTGGTGGCGCGCGGCCAGTCCCTGGAGGTGAAGGAGGGGCAGAACGTCGAGAGCGCGGTGGTGTACGGCGGCAACCTGGTGGTGAAGGGCCACGTGGAGGACGACGCGGTCGCCTTCGGCGGCAACCTCGAGGTCCACGGCCACGTGGAGGGAGACGCGCACGCCTTCGGCGGCAACGTCATCCTCGGGCCGGATGCCCACGTGGAGGGCGACGTGTCCTCCTTCGGCGGCACCGTCGAGCGCGCGGACGGCGCGGAGGTGGAAGGCAGCATCGAGACCTTCGGCGGCGCCGGCATCGGCCGCATGGTGGCCGGGGAAATCAAGAACGGGATGCGCGAGTCCCGCCACGACGAGCGTCACGAGTCCAGCGACAATGACGAAGACGGCGAGGGGCTGGCCGCGTTCATCCTCACGTTCGCGGTGCTCTTCGGCCTGGGCTTCCTGGGGCAGATGTTCTTCCCCGCCCGCATGAAGCAGCTCGGGGACGAGATTCGCCGCAAGCCCGTGCAGTCGGGGCTCACCGGGCTGCTGGGCCTGCTGGCGATGGTTCCCCTGTCGGTGGTGCTGTGCATCACCATCATCGGCATCCCCGCCGCGATGGTCCTCTGGATGGCGGCGCCCCTGGCGGCGGCGCTGGGCTACGCGGCGGTGGCGAGCGAGCTGGGCACGCGGCTGCCCCTGCTGCGCGGCCGCAAGACGCAGGCGGTGGTGCTGGCCCTGGGCCTGCTGGTGCTGATGGTGGTGGGCATCATCCCGGTGCTGGGATTCATCGTCACTGCGGCCATTGTCCTGATGGCGCTCGGCGCGGTCATCCGCACCCGCTTCGGCAACATCCGGCCCAGCGGCATGCCCCAGCCCATCATGAGCTCCACCGAGCAGCCCATCTGACGGGCCCGTGCCGGGCGCCCTGCCCGGCACACCCGGTAGAGTCGGCTCCTGCACGTTTCCCGGGGACTGTCGCGAGGCCTACACGGCCCGTGGCGGTCCCCGGAGTGCTTGCGGGCCCTTAGAGAAGCTCGCGCCCCCCATCACCGCCACTGTCGGCTGACACGCATGGCCGTGGTGCGTCATGGCCCGACAGGCTTTGACCCGGTGGTCGCCGTGCGCCATTTTGGGCACCCCATGCGACGCCTCCCAGACGCACCCCCACGCGGCAGGGTCATCACGGTGGACCTCGACGGCGAGAGCATCCCCGCCGTCGAAGGCGAGCCGGTGGCGTGCTCCCTCATCGCCGCGGAAGAGCCCGTCCTCGCCCGTTCCATCAAGTACCACCGGCCCCGGAGCCCGTACTGCTTCGCCGCCGCCTGCTCGCACTGCCTGATGCGGGTGGATGGCATGCCCAACGTCTACACGTGCCGCACTCCGGCGCGGGACGGCATGCGGCTGGAGCGGCAGAACGCGTACCCCTCCGCGAAGGTGGACGTCTTCGAAACCATCGACTGGTTCTTCCCCAAGGGGCTGGACCACCACGAGATGTTCGCCGGCGTGCCCGTGGCCGAGCAGGTGATGGCCAAGGTGGCGCGGCAGCTCGCCGGCCTCGGCCTGCTGCCGAAGGAAGAGGCCCCCATGCCGCCCCCGGCCCGCACGCTGCGCACCCGCGTGGCGGTGGTGGGCGGCGGCGCGGCGGGCCTGGCGGCGGCCCGCGTGCTGGCCGACCGCGGCGTGCCCTTCCTCCTCTTCGAGCGCGACACAGCGCTCGGGGGCCGGTTGGCCCACGGCGCCCCGGAGCCGGACGCGCCCGCGGTGCAGGACGCGGCCTCGTTCCCCAAGGGCACCGTCGTCACCCGCGCCACCGTGCTGGGCCTGTATGACGACGAAAGCGGGCGCTACCTCGCGGTGGGCGCCCTGGAGCCCGAGGGCCCCCGGCTGCTGAAGGTCTACGCGGAGCGCTTCCTGCTGGCGCCGGGCGGCCACCCGCCGATGGTGCCCTTCGAGAACAACGACTTGCCCGGCGTGTACGCGGGCCGCGCGGCCAGCCTGCTGCTGCGCCGCTACGACGTGGCGCCGAAGATGGCGGCGCTGGTGGGCTGGGGCCCGGAGCTGCACGCGCTCGCGAACCTGATGCAGGAGCGCGGCGTGAAGTTGACAGCCGTGGTGGACCTGAAGGGCCCGCCGCCCGAGGGGGCCCATCCCCTGGCGATGCAGGGCTCGGAGCCCAAGGCGCACGGCCTGCGCCACGTGGGGGCCTTCAGCTACACGCCCCTGGGCGGCAAGCGGAGGAAGGTGTCGTGTGACGCGGTGCTGGTCTCCGTGCCCGTCAGCCCCAGCTTCGAGCTGGCACGGCAGGGCGGCGCGAAGGTGCCGTTCGATGCGGGACGCGGCCTCTTCGTGGTGGAGGCGGACGCGGACGGCCGCACGCAGGCAACGGACGTGTTCGCCGCCGGGGACCTCACCGGCGGGGGCACGGCGAAGGAAGCGGTGGCCGCCGGCCGCCGCGCGGCCGAGGCGCTGGTGGGAGGGCTGTCATGAGCAAGGCGATGATCTGCTCGTGTGAGGACGTCACCGTCGACGACGTCCGGCACGCGGTGTCCCGGGGCTTCTGCGACGTGGAGTCGGTGAAGCGCTACACCGGCTTCGGCACCGGCATCTGCCAGGGCAAGAGCTGCCTGGCCGCGGTGGCCTCGCTGCTGGAGCAGGAGAAGGCGCTCAAGCCCGCCGCCGTGGTGCCCTTCACGCCACGTCCTCCGCTCTACCCCACCGAGCTGCGCGTGCTGGCCACCGCCCCGGTGGACGAGTCCCAGCCGCCCGTGGGCGGCGTGCCCCTGGAGGTGGACGTCTTCCCGTCGGCGCTGCGCCCGGAGGGCCCCCTGCCCGAGAAGGCGAAGGTGGTCATCATCGGCGGCGGCGTCATGGGGCTGGCGCTGGCGTACAACCTGGCCCGCGAGGGCGAGACGGACGTGGTGGTGCTGGAGCGCGGCTACCTCTGCGCGGGCGCATCCGGCCGCAACGGCGGCGGCGTGCGCATGCAGTGGGGCACCCCGGCGCTTGTCGAGCTGGCCAAGCGCTCCATCGACCTGATGAAGGGCTTCGCCGGTGAGCTGGGCATCAACGTGTGGCTGCGCCAGGGCGGCTACCTCTTCCTCGCGAAGACGAAGCCGGTGGCGGAGCGGCTGGACCGCAACGCGGCCCTGCACAACAAGTTCGGCGTGCCCACCCGCATCATCAGCCCGGACGAGGCGCGCGACATCGTCCCCGGCCTCACCATGAAGGGCTGCCTGACGGCGTCCTACAACCCGGAGGACGGCGTCATCTTCCCCTGGCCCTTCCTGTGGGGCTACGCGCAGGGCTGCAAGAAGAAGGGCGTCCGCGTGGAGACCTACACGGACGTCACCGGCTTCGAGACGAGCAACGGCCAGGTGCGCAAGGTGAAGACGACGCGCGGCGACATCGCCTGCGACACCGTGGTGCTGGCCGCCGGCGCGTGGAGCCCCGAGGTGGCGAAGCTCGTCGGCGTGCAATTGCCCAACGAGCCGCACCGGCACGAAATCCTCAGCACCGAGCCCCTCAAGCCCTTCCTCGGGCCGCTGGTGTCGGTGCTCGACACCGGCCTGTACTTCAGCCAGTCCATGCGCGGAGAGATTGTCGGCGGCATGGGCGACCCGAAGGAGCCCGCGGGCCTCAACATGGGCAGCACGCTGCGCTTCGTGGCGCGCTTCGCCCAGGCGCTGATGGAGCAGTTGCCCCAGGTGGGCCACGTGAAGGTGCTTCGCCAGTGGGCCGGCTGCTACGACGTGACGCCCGACAACAACCCGATTCTCGGCCGCACGCCGGGCCTGGACAACCTGCTGCAGATGTCCGGCTTCGTGGGCCACGGCTTCATGATGGCCCCCGCCGTCGCCGAGCGGATGGCGAAGTGGATGGCCACCGGCGAGTCCGATGAGCTCTTCACCCGCTTCGATTTGCGCCGCTTCTCCGGCGGCCCGCTGGAGCGCGAGGACATGATCATCGGCTGACGGGCCCCACGCCTTCTCCGCCGTGCCCCGAGGGGCCGCGCCCCCGTGCCCACCGCCGGCCCGGAACGCGGCCCTTGTACTTTTCCGGGGCCTGTCCTGGCCGGAGACAGGGAGGGGGTCTCCGGCCGCCCAGGGAAGCGACGCTCCCGGAAAACCACGTAACTCAGGACAATCATTGAGCTTCGTCCGTGCTGACGTGAAAACTCTTTACGAACGCAACTGAGTTGCACGAGCAGGCACACACCACCTGGAGTTCCGCGCCAGGGGCGCCTCAGAGGGAAGGCAGGCGGTGAAGCCCGCTGGCACGGAGCGTGCCTGGGCCCCTCGCCGCGCAATCACGCGCGTGGAGGTGGTCCGATGTTCGCGAAGAGCGTTCGTGCGCTGTTCCTGGTGGGTGCTGTGTCGGCTTGCGGTACCGAGGCTCCGCCGGATGTTCCGGACGTAGAGGCCAACGAGCCGCTGGCGTCGCAGGAGTCCAACGTCATCGTCGGCTCGGTGAACTGGACCAGCGCCACCTCGCTGTCCGGCACCCAGCGCACGCGCTCCCTGGCCGTGGGCTACCTGTCCATCCCCGCGGTGGGCTCGCGCTGCACCGCGTGGCTGGTGTCGCGCGACGTCATCATCACCAACAACCACTGCATCGGCAGCGCCTCGCAGGCTGTCGGCGCGCGCGTGTCCTTCAACTACGAGGACGGCGTCAGCTCCACCGGCCGCATCTGGTACAACTGCGCCACCTTCATCAAGACGTGGTCTTCGGACGACATGACGGCGGTGCGCTGCAGCGCGCTCAACGGCCAGCTCCCCGGTGACGTGTACGGCTGGCTCACCGTCTCCACCACCAACGCCGCCACCAACGCGAGCGTCTACGTGGTCCACCAGAACTGCGACTACTACACGACGAGCGGCTGCTCGCCGACGAAGAAGTACTCGCCGGGCGTGGTGAAGAACGCCAACTACAGCACCACGGACCTGTCCTACGACGCGGACACGCTGGGCGGCTCCTCGGGCTCGCCCGTGCTGTCCTCCTCCACGAACCAGGTGGTGGGCCTGCACCACATCGGCCTGGGCGGCAACTCGTCGGGCCGCGGCACCGCCAACACCGGCGTGAAGGCCACCCGCGTCAAGGCGCGCCTGGCGGAGATTGGCCTGTAGGCTTCGCGACTCACGCCGTCGACGGCTCGCCGGCCAGCAGCACCGGCCGGCCGGGCCCGATTCCAGGGGCCTGTGGCGACAGCAGCGCTTCACGCCGCAGGCCCCGCAGTGCCAGCCGGCCCAGGCTCCGCTTGAGGCCGCGTGGCAGCAGCGGCAGCAGTCGCATCACCCAGCGGTGGCCGAAGCCCGGGTACACCAGGGGCGCGCCCCGCTCGAAGCCGGCCAGCGCCGCGCGGGCGCAGCGCGCCAGGGAGATGCGGAAGAAGGGCGCCACCTCGTCCGTGGCGGCGTCCGCGCCCTCGTCCCAGAGAGGCCCCGGCGCCACGCGCGTGACGGTGATGCCGCTACTCTCCACCTCCAGCCGCAGCGCCTCGGTGAAGCCGTCCAGGAAGCGCTGGGTGGCGGCGAAGGTGGCGGAGCCGGGCAGGAAGAGCTGCGCGGCGCCCGAGCCGATGTTGAGGACGCCCCCGCGCCCCCGCGCCAGCATGGGCCCGAGCAGGCGGTGCGTCAGCAGCGCGGGCACCCACACGTTCGCCGTCAGCATCTCCTCCACGCGGCCCCAGCGCTCCTCCGCGTAGAGAGCCCGGTCGCCCGCGGCGGCGTTGTTCACCAGCACGTCCACGCGGACGAAGTGCTCCTCCAGCGAGGCCAGCAGCCCGTCCACCTGGCGCGGGTCGCTCACGTCGCACCGCTCGATCATCACGCCGAGCGTGGGGTTGCGCGTGAGCAGCTCGTCGCGCAGCGGCTCCAGACGCTCCGCGCGCCGGTCGACGAGCACCAGGGTGCGCACCCGCCGGGAGAGCAGCCGGGCCAGCTCCCGGCCGATTCCTTCCGTCGCGCCGATGATGAGGACGGTACCTTGATCGATGGGAGGAGGAAGCATGGAGGGGTCCTCGACTTCGGTAAGTTGCCCATCCTGCGCACGGTCTGCGCCGCACGCCTCCCCTCGCGCAAAGCCTGCACGCTTGCTCGACGGCCTGGCCCGCGAGCCCCGGCATGCTTCTTCCAATGAGGGTGAACCCACCCGGTGTCAGCAAGCGGGGGTGGACCCCGCAAGGAGAAGGCCCGATGTCCGCTCCCACTCGCATCCTCGCCCCCGTGGACCTGTCCGAAGGTTCGCGGGCCGTCATCGACTACGCCGTGCAGCTCGCCCGGCCCTTCGGTGCCTCCGTGCACGTGGTCCACACCTGGGAGCCGCCGCAGTACGTGGCGCCTGACCTGCTGGTGGCCGCGCCCGGGTGGAACTCGCTGTCGCTGGAGCAGGTGGCCGTGGAGACGGCGACCAAGGAGCTGACAACGCTGGTCCACAAGCTGGAGTCGCCGCCGGTGCCGCTGACGCACAAGGTGCTCGTCGGCGAGGCCGCGTCCACCATCCTCGACCTGGCCGACCAGGGGAAGTTCGACCTCATCGTCATGGGCACGCATGGCCGGCGCGGGCTGCCCCGGCTGCTGCTGGGCAGCGTGGCGCAGAAGATCGTCTCCCGCGCGCATTGCCCCGTGGTCACCCTGCACGTCGCGCCGGAGAAATAGCCACCCGGACGGTGGAGGGGCGGCCGGCACGGCGCCTGGTGTCCAGCACCAACCGTCCAGGGCTGAAGTCCTTGAATGGGGTGAATGTTCGGGGTCAAGTGGGCGGGAGTCGCAGTCTACCCTCCCCCCGGCCCTGGAGCCCCCCTGCTCGTGAACGTCCTCCACCGGAACAACGTCCAGGTCCTGGGTCGCGGCGAGCAGCCGATGCTCTTCGCCCACGGCTTCGGGTGCGACCAGAACATGTGGCGGTTCCTCACCCCCGCCTTCCTGGACGACTACAAGGTCATCCTCTTCGACCATGTGGGCGCCGGCCGCTCGGACGCCTCCGCCTACAACCGCAGCCGGCATGGCAGCTTGAAGGGCTATGCGGACGACGTCCTGGAGATCTGCCGCGAGCTGGGGCTGAGCCGGACGGTCTTCGTGGGGCACTCGGTCAGCGCCATGATTGGCGTGCTGGCCGCGGCCGCCGAGCCCGAGCGGTTCGACAAGCTGGTGCTCATCGGTCCGTCGCCCTGCTACATCAACGACGGTGACTACGTGGGGGGCTTCTCCCGGGGTGACATCGACGGGCTGCTGGAGTCGCTCGACAGCAACTACCTGGGGTGGTCCAGCGCGATGGCGCCCGTCATCATGGGCAACCGGGACCGGCCGGAGCTCGGGGAGGAGCTGACCAACAGCTTCTGCCGCACCGACCCGGAGATTGCCCGGCACTTCGCGCACGTCACCTTCCTCTCGGACAACCGGGCGGACCTGCCGAAGGTGAAGACCCGGTCGCTCGTCCTCCAGTGCTCCGAGGACGTGATCGCGCCCGAGGCGGTGGGGCGGTACGTGCACCAGCACCTCACGAACAGCCAGCTCGTGGTGCTCAAGGCGACGGGGCACTGCCCCAACCTCAGCGCGCCCGAGGAGACCATCGCGGCGATGAAACTCTTCCTGTAGCGCCGGACTGCCCCTTGAACTCCAGGACACGCGCGTTGGACGACCAACCTCCGGAGCTTCTCGAAGAGAGCGCGGAGGACCTCTACGAGAACGCGCCCTGTGGCTACATCTCCACGCTGCCGAACGGCGTCATCGTCAAGGCCAACCAGACGTTCCTCACCTGGCTGGGCCGCGCGCGCGAGGAGCTGCTCTCCGGCGTTCGCTTCCAGGAGCTGCTGTCCGTGGGAGGGAAGATCTTCTACGAGACGCACTTCGCGCCCCTCTTGCAGATGCAGGGCTTCATCAACGAAGTCCAGCTGGAGGTGCGGACCCGGGAGGGCGTCTTCCTGCCGGTGCTGGTCAACACCGTCCAGCGCAGGGATGCCGCCGGCCGGAGCGTGGTGAACCGCATCACCCTCTTCAACATCTCCGACCGGAAGAAGTACGAGCAGGAGCTGGTGCTGGCGCGGCGCAAGGCGGAGCAGGCCGCCCGGGCCAGGTCGGACTTCCTGTCCATGGTCAGCCACGAGATTCGCACGCCGATGAACGCCATCATCGGCATCGCGAGCCTCCTGCAGAAGACCGAGCTGTCCCCCCAGCAGGAGAAGTACGTCCGCATCCTGGGCTCGTCTTCCGAGAACCTGCTGGGCCTGCTCAACCACATCCTGGACTTCAGCAAGATCGACGCCGGCAAGGTGACGCTGGAGCAGCGGAGCTTCGACCTCCGCCAGCTCGTCTACGGCACCCTCTTCGCCCTCAGCGCCAGGGCGGAGGAGAAGAACCTGTCGGTCATCGCGGAAATCGATGAGCAGGTGCCGGAGTATCTCGTCGGAGACCCGGTCAAGCTCGGGCAGGTGCTGACCAACCTGGTGGGCAATGCCATCAAGTTCACCGAGCTGGGCGCGGTGACGGTGGGCCTGCGGGTCCGCGAGCAGTCCCAGGACGCCGTCTCACTCGATTTCGCCGTCACGGACACAGGCATCGGGATTGCCGAGAACCGGCTGGGTCGCATCTTCGAGGAGTTCACCCAGGCCGACTCCAGCATCGGCATGAAGTACGGCGGCACCGGGCTGGGGCTCTCCATCAGCCAGAAGCTGGTGGAGCTGCAGGGCGGACGCATCTGCGTGAAGAGCACGCAGGGCCAGGGTTCGACGTTCTACTTCACCCTGAGGATGAAGCCCGGGCAGGCGTCCGAGGTGGAGGAGCCCGCGGAGAACCCCGCCAGCACCCAGTCGCTCCAGGGCCTGCGCATCCTCGTGGCCGAGGACAACGACATCAACGTGTTCATGCTGTCGCAGTTCCTGAAGAAGTGGGGCGCCGACTTCGACGTCGTCGGGGACGGGCGCCAGGCCGTCCAGCGCATCCAGGAGGCCGACTACGACCTGGTGCTGATGGACGTGCGGATGCCGGAGCTGGATGGCTACGACGCCACCCGCGCCATCCGGGCCCTCCGCCCCGGCGAGCACTTCGCGCGCATCCCCATCATCGCGGTGACGGCCTCGACGCGGCTGGGCCTGGAGCACCGGGCGCAGGCCGCGGGCTTCACGGACTTTCTCGGCAAGCCCTACAAGCCGGCGGCGCTTGCCGCGAAGCTCGTGCAGCACAGCGGCTGGAAGCAGGCCGCGAAGGCCCTGGCGGGCGCTCCCACGGAGCCTTCCGCCCCGGGGGCCGTGGGGCCGGCGTTCAGCCTGCTGCCGCTGCGCCGCATCGTCGACGAGGACCCTCAGGCCATCATCGAGCTGAGCGCCCTCACCCTCAGCGGCTGCGAGCAATACAAGGTCGGGTTCCAGAAGGCGCTGGAGGCCGGCGACCGGGAGGCGTTCGAGTACCAGGCCCACAAGATATTGCCGACGGTGGAGCTGCTGCAGGCGCAGACCCTGCGCGCGGCCGTGCAAGCAGGGCGTGCGGCGCTGGCGGACGCCTCGGGTACGCCGGACCACCTCGCCTCCGCGCTCCAGGCCATCCACCGCGAGCTGGATGCCATCATCTCGGCGCTGAAGGCGGAGGCGCGGCGGGCGTAGTTCATTCCCCGCCCCGGACGGGAGCGCTCTCAGCCGGGGCGGACCCGGGCACGTGCCTCCCGGGCGGCCCGCTCGCGCGCGGCGAGCACGGTGGGCACGGCGAGCACCATCATGGCGGCGATGATGAGCGAGGCGCCCACCCACTCCGTCGCCCCCACCCCGGGCAGTCCCCACCAGGCGGCGAGGACCGCCGTGGCCACCACGCCCGCGAGCACGCTGGAGGCCCGGTTCACCGGCACGGTGAAGGCATTCTCGCGCGCGTCCAGGAGGATGAGGCCACCGAAGATGCCCGTCCCCTGCGACAGCAGCCCCACCAGCACCTCCTCCAGCAGGTGGCCTCGCGAGAGGAAGCCGGTGAAGCCGGCGCGAAGCTCTCCGAGGATGCCGTCCCCGCCCAGGAGCGCCAGCACCGCCAGCGTGCCCACCAGCGCGGGCGTGGCCACCATCTGCTCCTCGACGAAGTAGCGGATGGACACGGCGCGGACTCCCGACTTGGCCAGGTTGCTCATGGCGCGCAGCCGGAAGAAATAGGCGGCGAGGTAGATGCCCACGTCCAGCGTGGCCAGCAGGGTGAGGGTGGCACTCACGTTCGTCCCCGTGGCCACCCCCAGCGCCGAGAGGCTCAGGCCCAGCGCCACCCACGAGGGCCAGCGCACCCGCCGCCCGCTCAGGGCGTCCACCACCGGCGCGAGGACGAGCACCCCACCCCGCATCAGCAACATCATGAAGACGATGGACGCACCCGGCAGGGTGTACGCCAGCGTCGTGGTGCCGATGATGGCCGCCGAGCAGAGTCCGGACAGCAGCGTCCACCGCCCCGGGACGGGCACCCGGACGCCCAGCACCTCGCGATGCCCCGCGTAGCGCCACCACCCCTTGAGGGTGAGGAAGAGGAACATGCCCACCAGCGAGGCCGAGGTGCTCACCGGCAGCAGCGTGAAGCCGGAGATGCCGTGCTCCATCCCCGGCAGCGAGCCCCCCGAGAGTGCCTTGGTCAGCGCGCTGTACGGGGCGTACGCCGCGAAGTAGCCGAAGGCGTACACCCAGATGGTCAGGTCGTTCGAGTCATCGTGCGGCGTCGACGCGGGAGCCAGGGTGTTCCTCCAGGGGTGGACCTGGATACCACGTTGCAACGGCCATGCCCTGCCCTCCTCGCGGGCCGTGGACGCTCAGGGCGTGAAGACCACCTGCGACTCGCGTGGGCGCTCGATGAGCGTCAGGCGGCCCGCCTTCGCGTCCTGCTTCTGGTCGAAGCGGGCAAGGAAGCTCAGTCCGAGCAGCCCGTCCACGCCGTCGGGCAGCGTGTCGGTCACGGCCACCTCGACGTTGGTGGCCTTCGCCCCCTGGAGCGCGATTTCAGGCACCTTCACCAGCCGGACGGTGAGGATGTCATGGGACGCCTGGAGCCGGAACGTGGGGGCGCCCTCGACCTGGAGCCCGAGCCTGTCCGCGAACGCCTTCGACAGCACCACCCGGACGGAGTCTCCGTCGATGAGGAAGCGACCGCGCTCCTTCCCGCCGACCGTGACCTCCACCTCGCGCGGCCCCTTCGCGGGGAACGACACCTCCGCGCGGCCCTGCCCGTCCGTCCCGCAGCGGCCCGCGCTCACGAGCTCGGTCAGCCGCTCCTCCATCTTCGAGCCCGGCGCCGGCACGGTTCCGACGAGCAGGTTCTCCTGCACCGTCAGCCGCGCCTGGCAGTGACGCCCCCGGCGCGCGTCGACGGTGGCCAGCAGGTTGGCCACCTGCGTCTCGCCGGGCTTGAGGAAGAAGGCCTGCCGGAAGTCGGCGGCCGCCTTGTCCAGCGCGCTGCTCGCCTCGTAGGCCATGCCGCGCCAGACGAAGTAGTTGGCGTTGTCGGGCGCGCCGGCGATGAGCTCCGACACGTCCTTCGCGGCGAGCTCGAACTCCTGGAGCTGCACGTGGGCCGTGTAGGTGAGCTGCCGGAGCGCGGTGGACTTCCCGCACTTCGCGATGAAGTCGTCACCGGCCTGGATGGTGCCCTTCAGGTCGCGGGCCTCGAACAGGGCCTGGGCGAGCTCGCGCCCCTTCGTCTTGTCGCACGGCTGGCGCGCCAGCTCCTCCTTCAGGTGGCGGATGAACACGCCCTTCTTGCCGTAGTCGAAGGCCGTGGCCTCCGGTGCGGCCTCGCTGGCGGGACGCAGTGCGAACCAGGCTCCCGCGGCGACGGCGGCCACGACCAGCGTGACGCCCACGCCCACCGTGCGCAGCGTCTTCGCGCGGTGGTAGCGCTCGACGCAGGCGGCGCAGCGGTCCTTGCCACCCTCGAAGGTGGCGCACTTCGGACAGAGAACCTTGTCACAGCCGCCACAGCGGAAGGCGGGGTCGGCGTCGGAGTTGTGGATGCAGGTGGGCTCGGTCAGCACGGGGCGCCTTCTAGCCCGCGCTCCGGGGAGGCGCAAAGCAGGGCCCATGCAATCGACCCACGGAACGTCCGTAGGAAGCCTGTCCCGGAGTCCTCAGGAGCCGTCCATGCGCCTGTCCCCCATCCCCGTCCTGGCCCTCACCTTCACCCTCGCCGCCCCGGCCTTCGCGGGAGATGACTCCGCGAAGAAGCCCAATGAATGGCGGGTGGTGTGCGCCAACAACACCAAGGACGGCAGCCGCATGGTCCAGGGCACCGACCTGGTCATCGAGGCCGGGGAGAAGGTGAAGGACGCCGTCGCCGTGGAGGGCAACGTCATCATCCGCAAGGGCGCCGTGGTCGAGGACGCCGTCGCCATCCGCGGCCGCGTCATCATCGAGGCCGGCGCCCAGGTGAAGGGCGACGCGGTGTCGCTCGGTGGGGAGGTTCGCGTCCACTCCGGCGCGCGCGTCGACGGCAACGCGGTGGCGCTCGGAGGCCGGCTCACCGTCGACAAGGACGACGCCGTCGCGGGCGACAAGGTCAGCCTGTCCTTCGAGATTGGCGGCAAGGACGTGGTGCGCAGCCTCATCGAGGGGGCCCTCGACAAGGAGCTGCGCTGCCACATCATCGACGACGCGGACAAGGACGTCTGAGGCACCCGGGCCCGCGGCGCCTCCGGAAGTCGGAGGACTACGCCGCGGGCGCGGCGCCCGGGGCGGAGGGCTCGGCGCCTCCGCTCGTGTGCGGCATCAGCCCGGCGCGCAGCGCGAGAATCTGAGCGCGCGCCAGGTCCTTCAGCCGCTCCGTGTCCGCCAGCGTCATGCCCTTGGTGGAGATGGGCGTGCCCACCGTCACCAGCCCACGTGACGTGGCGAAGCGCCACGAGTGCTTCGGCAGCGCCCGGCGCGTCCCGCTCACCGCCAGGGGCAGCACGTCCGCCTGCGCTTCGATGGCCAGCCGGAACGCGCCGTCCTTGAAGGGCAGCAGATCATCCGTCTTCGAGCGCGTGCCCTCGGGGAAGATCATCACCGGCATTCCCTTCGCCAGCCACTCGCGGCAGCGGGCCATGGCCCCCGTGGCGGAATCGCGGTCCCCGCGGTGCACGGGGATGTCGCCGGCCATCCACATCATCCACCCCACCACCGGAATCTTGAAGAGGCTGGCCTTGCCCAGCCACTTCATCTCCCACGGCAGGTGCGAGATGAGGAACGGGTCCGCGTTGGACTCGTGGTTGCTCACCACCACGGTGTTCGGCGCCACCACGGCCGGCACCGGGCCGTGTACGCCGAAGCGCCAGAACGGCGTCAGCTTCGCCGCCGTGACGCCAATCAGCCGGAAGCAGCGCCCCGTCGCGTAGCGGTTCCTGTCGAAGGCCCAGGTGAGGATGGCCAGCGCCAGCTGCACGAAGAAGCCAACCAGGGCCACCAGGCCAATCTCGATCCACGTCCAGATGGAGAGCAGTGCATTCATGAGAGCCTCGAGCAACCTTCAGCGGACCGCCGGGTCCAGGTCCACACTCACCGGGCAATGGTCCGAGCCCAGCACATCCGGGTGGATTCCGGCCTTCCGCACGTATGCCATGGCCGCCGGCGTGGCCAGCACGTAGTCAATCCTCCAGCCGATGTTCTTCTCCCGCACCCCGAAGCGCTGGCTCCACCAGGAGTAGTGCCCACCCGCCTTGTTGAAGTGGCGGAAGGTGTCCACCCAGCCGGCCCGAATCCACCGGTCGAACTCCTCGCGCTCCTCCGGCCGGAAGCCGCTCGTCTCGCGGTTCTCCCGGGGCCGGGCCAGGTCGAGGTCTTGATGCGCTGTGTTGAAGTCCCCCACCACCAGCACCCGGCCCCCGTCCCGCAGCGGCTTCTCCAGCCGCTCGAAGAGGCGCCGGTAGAACGTCAGCTTGTAGGGGATGCGGCTGAGGTCCCGGTCCTTCCCATTCCCGTTGGGGAAGTAGCCATTCACCACGGTGAGCTTCCCGAAGCGGGCAATCTGCAGCCGCCCCTCCACGTCCAGCTCACTGACGCCCAGCCGCGTCACCACGTCGTCCGGCTCCAGCCGGCAGAACAGGCCCACCCCGCTGTAGCCGGGGCGGTCCGCCGAAACGAAGTGGGTCTTCCAGCGCGCCGGAGCCCGGACCTCGTCGGGGAGCTGGTCCTGCCGCGCACGCACCTCCTGCACGGCGACCACCTGCGCCCGGGCCCCCGCCAGCCACGGCAGGAAGCCCTTGCGGTGCACCGAACGCAGACCGTTGACGTTCCAAGAGACGACTCGCACGGAAGGCTTATGGCCCGGCCCGGGCGGTATTTCCAGCCCCTACCACGCACACTGGCGGTAGGGGCTGCCGGCTCTGCCTAGGGCTCGACCGGGCTGGACGCGTTCTGCGGCTGGCGCGTCGTCCTCAGGATGATGTCCGCGGCGTTGACGTTGGAGTCGTGCCCGTTGCCCTTCAGCGCGTCCGAGCCCGTCTGCATGCTGGCGGCGGTGGAGTCGACGTTGGCCTTGCGCTCGAAGCTGCCGCCGTTGGGCGGGTAGCCCTGGATGGCGGTGCCCTCCGGCCGGTTGGCGGTGCCATAACCCACCGTGTCCACCGCCAGCGGGTCCTCGGGCTTCGTCCCCAGGTCGGGCGGGCCCACGCGCACGTGGCCGCCACCCGTGGCGCTGGCGGACAGGTGGAAGAGCCCTTCCCAGCTCGCGTCTCCCTGGACGGGGGCGCTCGCGGGATACGCGTCGGAGACCACCAGGTAGTAGCTCCCCGGCGCGATGCTCGCGTCCGGGGGCAGGCTGAAGCTCAGGTAGTCCGGCCCCGTGGAGCTCTTGTACTGCACCTGCCAGCCACCGAGGTCCACCGTGCTGGCGGTGGGGTTGTAGAGCTCGATGAACTCGTCGTTGTCGCCCGCCGGGCCAGTCGCGCTGCCGCGCACGGCGAACTCGCTGATGACGATGTGGTTCGCGCCGACGCCCGTCACCTGGACGGAGGAGACCGCCGTCCGGGCGCCCAGCGTCGCGGACACCTGGCCCTGGCCGGCCGTGGAGCCCGCGGTGAAGTCGAACTTGGCGGAGAGCGTGTTGGCGGGCACCGTCACGCGCACCGGCGCGGTGCCGAGCGACGCGGGCTGCACCGCGAGCTGGACCTCCGTATCCACCGCCGGGGGCACGTCGAGCACCACGGTGAAGGTGTGCGTCCTGCCGCCCGCCACCACCGCCGACTCGGGCGTCAGCATGGACAGCGACACCGGCTCGTCCACGGCGATGACCCGCACGGTGGCCTCGCGCGAGACGTTCCCGAGGGTGGCCGTCAGCACGGCCTTCGTCACCCCCGGGTCCGCCGCCAGGTCCGCGCTCACCAGTACGGTGGCGGAGGTGGCGCCGGCGGGGATTCGCACCAGGTTGGTGTCTTCCACCACGACGGCCGGGCTGGAGGACCTCATCTCCACCCACACCTCCACGGGCGCGGGCTCCTTCAGCGTCACCCGGAGCGCATCCGGGAACGTCGGGCCGCTGAAGCCCGAGCGCGCGAAGGTGCCCGTCGGACCGAAGTCGGCCAGCGCCACCTGCGTGGTGCCCGCGTCGGTGGCGGTGCCTGCATCCGTGCCCGCGTCGGTGCCCGTGCCAGCGTCGGTGGCGGTGCCTGCATCGGAGCCAGCGTCCGGAGCCGGGCCCGCGTCGAGGTCGGAACCCGCGTCCATGCCAGCATCCACGTCGGAGCCAGCATCCGTGCCCGCGTCGACATCGCTGCCCGCGTCTGTGCCACTGCCAGCATCGGTGTCGGAGCCGGCGTCAGTCCCCGTGCCCGCATCCGTGTCGGAGCCGGCGTCAGTCCCCGTGCCCGCATCGGTGTCGGAGCCGGCATCAGTTCCCGTGCCCGCATCCGTGTCAGAGCCGGCATCAGTCTCCGTGCCCGCATCCGTGTCGGAACCCGCGTCCGTCTCCGAACCGGCATCCGTGTCGCTGCCCGCGTCGGTGCCGTCGCCCGCATCCGCGCCGCCATCCACGTCCGTCGACACACCTGAGTCCGTCACACCGGAATCAATCTGCAGCTCGGGCGTGACGGTGCAGTCATTCTCGCAACCGTCGCCGGAGGCGCGGTTGCCGTCGTCGCAACGCTCGGTCCCCTCCAACCGGCCATTTCCACAGACAGGGCTGCCGGCATCTGTCTCAGGAGCGGGCTGGCAGTTGCTCGGGCAGGTATCACCGTTGGCGGTGTTGCCGTCGTCGCACTGCTCGCCGGCCTCGACGATGCCGTTCCCACACTCAGGATCATCGCCGCAGGCGGTGACAAGGAGGAGCAACGCCGAGAGCGGCGCCAGCAGCTGCCGGAAGGACCAGGTCATGGGGGAAGACTCCATTGCGGCTTGCGGGGGCCTCCTTGAATCCCACAAATGTCCTCCATTTCGCAAATAGCGGCAGGCTACAGGCCCACCAAAACCTGCCGGTTTCAGTCCTTCCATGTTTTCCAGCAAATTCAGGGGCATGCGCGCCGACCGGACCGGGGCGCCGCCGACCACCGGGGTCTGGCGCGCCCCTCCCCTCCCGGCCCATGCCGGCCCCGTCCTGGCCGGTTCCTGGTGCCGAGCTCCGGCGGTTTCCGGACGGCGCCATCCACGCCATGACGCGCCGTCACTTCCTGTGAAACCTCTCAGACAGCGTGTAGCGGCTCGCGGCAAGCGGCCAGAGTCCGCACGGTTACGCAGACCTGTTTACTTTCATGAAGTCAGGCAGCTACTGAGAAGCGTGAAACACGGACAGTGCGTCTGTGTTTGATGAGGATTTCCTCAGAAACATGCAAGTGATTCCTGAGACATCTCTCAGGAATCCCATGCGCCCGCACCCCAGGGGGAAGCGTGTTCTCAACCGTGAATCGACGCAAGGACAGGGGCACCCTGTCCGAAGGCAGGCGCACGCCCGCGCTCGGCCGTTCCGTGCTGGCGGCGGTGCTGACCTCGGCCCTCGCCTGCCAGCCAGACGCCGCGGGCGGAGCAGCCGCGCCCGGCTACCAGCCCATCAGCCCTCCCAACACCGAGCAGGTGGAGGCCTCGGCCCAGCCGCTCACCGCGCCGACCTGCGCACGCACCGTCACCGCGGAGGTGGTGGCCCTGGACCAGGTCTACACCTACAACCGGCTCGGCTCTTACAACCCCACGGGCATGGTGTATGCCCTTCGTGAGGACGTGGAGGCCATCTCCACGAGCAAGCCCATTGGCCCGGGCAACGCGCGCCTGAAGGTGAGCAAGCGCCCCCGCCCGCTGGCGCTGCGCGCCAACGTGGGCGACTGCCTCAACGTGAAGTTCACCAACTGGCTGGCGCCCACGCGCTCGATGATTCCCAGCCCCAGCCAGTCGCAGCCCGGCCCCAGCAGGGCGGGAGGCTCCACCTCCATCAGCTTCCTGCAGAAGGCCCTGCCCACCTGGGTGTGGGACCTGACGTATGACCCGGTCCTCTCCCTCATCAACAACAAGGCCGTGGGCGGCCGGTGGTTCTTCCCGAACCAGGAGCTGGAGTTCGAGAGCGACCACAAGGACGACTCCCCCGCCACGCGCCATGCGTCGCTCCACATCCAGGGCCTGCAGTACGTCAACATGGCCTCGGACGGCGCCAACGTGGGCTTCAATGGCAGCAGCCTCGTGGCCCCCGGCAACAGCATTGACCAGACGTGGTACGCGGACCACGAGGGCACCTTCTTCTTCTACAGCATGGGCGCCTCGTTCGGCGGCCAGGGCGACGGAGGCTCCACCGCGCAGGGCCTCTTCGGCGCCGTCAACGTGGAGCCCCAGGGCAGCAAGTGGTACCGCTCCAAGGTGAGCAACGCGGTGCTCAAGGCCGTCACCACCGGCTCCAACCCGGACGGCACCCCGCGCATCAACTACGAGCTGGCGGACTCCACCGGCCGGCCGCACCTGGCCATCCTCGACGGCAGCAACCGCATCCGCCACGGAGACCTGGAGGCCATCATCACCGGCTACCGCTCCACGGTGATGCAGACGAACACGTCCAAGGACCAGGGGCACTTCCGCGAAATCACCGCCATCTACCACGACGAAATCAAGGCGGTTCAGGCCTTCGACGAGCTGGAGTGGAACCCCACCTTCCACAGCGTGCGCGACGGCTTCGGCATCAACTACGGCGTGGCCGGCCTGGGCGCGGAGCTGCTCGCCAACCGCGCGAAGATTGGCCCCACCAAGGACTGCGTCACCTGCGAGTACGAGGAGTTCTTCCTCGAGTCCTGGGCCAACGGCGACCCTGCGATGAACGTGGAGAAGGACGCCAGCGGCAAGGCCGTGGAGGCGCTCTACCCGGATGACCCGTCCAACGTGCACCACAGCTACCTGAGCGACCCGGTGCGCATCCGCAACATCCACGCGGGCCCCGCGGAGACGCACGTCTTCCACCTCCACGCCCACCAGTGGAAGTACTCGCCGGGCGTCAACGACTCCAACTACCTGGACTCGCAGACCATCGGCCCGGCCTCCGCCTTCACCTACGACATCAACTTCGGTGGCTCCGGCAACCGCAACCTCACCGCGGGCGACTCCATCCACCACTGCCACCTGTACCCGCACTTCGCCCAGGGCATGTGGGCCCTCTGGCGCGTCCATGACGTGTTCGAGGCGGGCACCAAGGACCGCATGCTGCCGGACGCGGAGATTTCCGGCGGCACGCCCAACCCGGCCGTCATCCCCATTCCCCAGCGGGCCATGCCGCCCATGCCCACGTACGCGGCCACCGTGGTCAGCACGCCGTCCGGCAACATGACGCGGCCCGCCTTCCCCGGCTTCCCCTTCTACATCGCCGGCCTGGCCGGCCGACGCGCGCCCCAGGCGCCGCTGGACCTGGAGTACGACGGCGGGCTGCCGCGCCACATCGTCACGCGCGCGGTGGGTCCGGTGACGTACGGCAACGACGGCCGCTTCGACGTGGACCCCTCCGCGCTCAACATCAAGCTGCTGCCCCAGAACGGCACGGCGATGGAGCAGGCGGCCATGTCCTTCCACGCGGGCACCTTCCCCAACGCCGCGGCGGCGGTCACCTACCACGGCGACGCGGCGAGGTCCTACCCGGCCTACACGCCGTCGGGCGCAAGCGGGCGCTTCCTCATCAACGGCCGCCCGGCGGTGGCCGGCGCGCCCTTCGCGGACCCCTGCCCCACGGGCGTGCCGATGCGCAACTACCGCGCGGCGTACCTGCAGGTCGCCATCCAGAACATGAATCGCGCAGGCTGGCATGACCCGCAGGGCCGGCTGATGGTGCTCAACGAGGACGTGGCGGCCACCCAGGACGGCAAGCGCCCTCCGGAGCCGTTCTTCTTCCGCGCCGCTTCGAACGACTGCATCAACTTCTACGCCACCAACATCATCCCCGCGCACCTGAACCCGGATGACTTCCAGATCTACACGCCCACGGACATCATCGGGCAGCACATCCACCTGGTGAAGTTCGACGTGACGGCGTCCGACGGCGCCGGCAATGGGTGGAACTACGAGGACGGGACGCTGTCCGCGGACACGGTGGAGCACCGCATCCACCTGGCCAACGCGGCCGGCGGCGCCTTCGCGGTGGACGGCAACGTGGGCGAGACGGGCCCTCGGACGCTGCTCACCATCCCCGCCACGCACCCGCGCATCCCCCGCGCTCCGCCGACGGCGCAGACCACCGTGCAGCGCTGGTGGGCGGACCCGCTGGGCACCACCTCGACGGGCAAGCAGCACACGCTGGAGACTGTCTTCACGCACGACCACTTCGGCCCGTCGTCACACCAGCAGCACGGCTTCTACGGCGCGCTCATCGTCGAGGAGCCGGGCTCCAAGTGGAAGGACCCGAAGAGCGGCGTGTACTTCGGCTCGCGAGTGGCCGACGGTGGCCCCACCAGCTGGCGCGCGAACATCATCACCGCGAACCCCGCCAACAGCTTCCGTGAGTTCGCGCTCGCCTTCGCCGACTACGTCCCCTACTACGACGAGTGCGGCAAGCCGGTGAACCCTCCCAACTACAAGGAGGAGAAGCTGCCCATCGCCATCGGCTTCGGGAGCACGCCGATGCCGGAGGCCATCAGCGCCGCGGACCCGGGCGCGATGACGGTCAACTACTACAACGAGCCCATCCCCCTGCGCATCTCCCAGCGCTACAGCTGCAGCGACCGCGCGCAGTACACGGACTGGCGCGGAGACATGGCCAACGTCTTCCGCTCGGACGTGCACGGCGACCCGTACACGCCGCTGCTGGAGGGCTACGTGGGCGACAAGGTCCGCATCCGCCTCATCCAGGGCTCGGAGGAGGAGCAGCACTCGTTCAGCCTCCACGGCAACAAGTGGCTCAAGGAGATGTACGACCCGCACAGCGGCTTCTACAACGGCCAGGCCATTGGCATCTCCGAGCACTTCGAGTTCGACCTCAGCGCCGGCATGCCGCAAATCGTCGGCCCGTACGAGACCGCCGACTACATGTACATGAGCGCGTCCAACGGTGACCTGTGGAACGGCATGTGGGGCATCATGCGGACGTACAAGCGGAAGCAGATTGGCACGCGCTCGCTGGCGGACGTGGCGCTGCTCGCCGCGGACAAGCGGCCGAAGCTCCAGCCTCCGGACGCCCAGGCGCGTGAGCTGACGGCCTATCCCCCCGTGCTGCTGGAGGAGCTGCCGGCCGAGGCCGGCCTGGAGCAGCTGAGCGAGCAGGACGAGGTGGTGCAGAAGTCCTACGAGGTGGACGAGTCCGGCAAGGAGCTGGAGCCCCGCACCGTGGAGCACCTGATGGCCGACCGCGAGGCGATGATGAAGGTCGACGCCGACCTCGTCACCAAGTACGAGCTGGCGGGCTGGTTCGGCATCAAGCCCGTGCTGGTGGACTCGTGCCCCAAGGGCTCGCCGGTGCGCACGTACCGGGTCTCCGCCATCGACGCGAAGAACTGGCTGCCCAACAAGCGGCTCGTCTACAACGACGAGTACGCAATCTACGACCCGGACGCGATCATCTTCGCCCAGGACGCGCACCTGGTTCCGCTCCGGGACGGCAAGCGCAGGCCGGAGCCGCTCATCCTCCGGGCCCGCGCGGGCGAGTGCGTGCAGGTGTCGCTGACCAACCGGCTGCCCTCCACCCCGCTGCCGAAGACGGACATCTGGGCGCACCACTCCGCCATCACCGAGAACTTCAACGTCAACCAGGTGCGGATGTCGAACCGGGTGTCGCTGCATCCGCAGCTCGTCAGCTACGACGTGAACACGGATGACGGGGCCACCGTGGGCCTCAACGCGGTGCAGACGGTGGCACCGGGCAAGACGCGCGTGTACCGGTGGTACGCCGGCGAGTTCAAGAGCTCGCCCAAGGGGTCGCCATTCCCCCTGGGCAAGGTGACGGGCATGGAGTTCGGCATCGTCAACCTGCGCAACATGGCGGACGTCATCAATCACGGCATGCACGGCGCCATCGGCGCGCTCATCATCGAGCCGACGAACTCGGCCTGGACCACCGACTCCGGCACCGAGGCCCAGGCGCGGGTGACGTACACCCGGCCGGACGGCTCGCAGGAGACGTTCCGCGAGTTCGTCAACCTCTTCCAGGACGACCTCGGCCTGCAGAGCGACAACTCGAAGTTCTGGGACACCGACGGCCTGAACAGTGGCCGGTCGCTGCGGAACACGGCCGGCATCGACGACTCGCAGGACACGGGCCAGAAGGCGTTCAACTACCGCACCGAGCCGCTGTGGGCCCGGCTGGGAGTGCCGCCGCAGACGTCGCCCGAGGACATCAACAACTACGACCTGCGCGACATCCTCAGCTCCGCCGTGTACGGCGACCCGGCCACGCCCATCTTCACCGTGAATGCCGGTGAGCCGCTGCGCTGGCGGTTCGGCCACCCGAGCGGCCACTCGCGGCAGCACGCCATCTCCCTGCACGGCGCGGAGTGGCGGCGCAACCCGTGGGCGGCGGGCGCGCAGTCGCGCGTCATGGGGCCCAACGCGTCCTCGCCCATCATCGCCACCCAGGGCGGCGCGTCGGTGATGCAGTCCTACAACATCATCCCCGAGTACGGGGCCGGCGGCGCGTACGGCGTCAAGGGTGACTACCTGTACCGGGACCACGCCAGCTTCCTCTGGAGCGGCGGCGGTCTGTGGGGCGTGTACCGGGTGAAGTAGCCACCCGTTCGTCGAGCAACACCGGGTGCGGCGCGGGTCTTCACCCCCCGCCTGCGCCGCACCCGCTTCTTCGTTTCCCTTCGCCGCCTGTTCCTCCGCACACCCCATGCGCAAGCACCTCATCCTCACCGCCTCCGGCCTGCTGTCCGCGGGCGCCCTGGCCGCCGGCTGGCTGTTCCTGCCCCGCGCGCCCCAGCCTCCAGCCCCCGCCGCTCCGCTCCCCGCCATCACCGCGCCCGCGGTGTCCGTGGAGCGCGAGGGCGTCGCCGTGTCCTTCGACCTGGCGCTCGCCCCGCGTCCCCTGGAGGCCGAGCGCGGCGCGCCGCTGCAGGGCACCGCGCGCTTCGTGCTGAAGGACGCGAAGACGGGCGAGCCCCTTCAAGGCCGCCGGCCGCTGGGCTGGCTGTCGCTGCGGGCGAAGGACGCAGCGCCCCTGGACGACGCCACGTGCAAGGAGCGCGTGAAGACGTACCTGGGCGGGCTGCTGTCCGCGCGGGCGGAGGTGGACCTCAACGCCTACTGGTTCCTCACCCTCAACCACGACCACACGCTGTCCGTCATCAACCCGCAGATTGCCTTCGGCCGCACCAAGCTGCACAGCCTGGTGTCGGTGGGCGGCGCGGTGGCGGACTGGGCGCTGCTGAGAGACCGCTCGGCGGTGTACGTGACGGTGCCCACCAGCCACAGCGTGTCCGTGGTGGACACGCAGCGCTTCCTCGCCCTGCGCACCATTCGCGTGGGACGGCAGCCGGGCCGCATCGCGGTGGCTCCGGACGGCCGCACCGCCTGGGTGAGCAACGACGGCGACGGCACGGTCAGCGTCATCGACACCGCGTCGCACGCCGTGGTGGACACGGTGGAGGCGGGCCCCGGACGGCACGAGCTGGCCTTCTCCGATGAGGGCCGCACCGCGTGGCTCACCAGCGAGGAAGGTGACTCGCTCCTCGCCGTGGACGTGGCCTCTCGCGAGGTGCTGGGCCGGGTGATGATTGGCGCGGGCGCGGGCACGGTGGCCTGGAGCCCGGTGGCTCGCGCCGTCTTCGTGGCGCAGACACGGACCCACGAGGTGCTGGTGGTGGACCCGGCGAGCCGCGAGGTGTCGCGCCGCATCCCCGTGAAGCCGGGCCTGGAGGCCCTGCGCTTCGACCGCACCGGCCGCTGGGCCTTCCTGGTGCACAAGGACGCGGGCGTGGTGGACATCGTGGACGCGGCACGCAGCCAGGTTGCGCACTCGCTCACCGGCTTCTCCGCGCCGGACTCCGTCATCTTCACGGACGCCTTCGCCTACGTGCGCAACACGCAGGAGGGCCGCGTGTCCCTGGTGGAGCTGCGGACGCTGGAGGGCACCGGCAAGCCGTCCATCGTCCACGTCACCATGGGGCAGAAGCGGCCGGCGGACGCGCGCGAGCTGGGCCGCTCGGACGCCATCGCCCCGCTGCCGGAAGGCAATGGCGTCATCGTCGCCGGTGCCGCGGACCGCGCCCTCTACCTCTACCAGGAGGGCATGATGGCCCCGCGCGGCACCCACCTGAACTACGGCCGCGAGCCCCGCGCGGTGCTGGTGCTGGACCGCTCGCTGCGCGAGGTGGAGCCCGGCGTCTACACGGCCTCGGGCATGGTGCGGGAGAACGGCACCTACGACGTCCAGCTCCTCGTGGACAACCCGCGCGCGGTGGTCTGCACGGAGTGGAAGGTGGGCGGCGTTCCCGAGGACGCGGCGCTCGTCAAGAAGCTGCCGCTGGCGCTCACGCCGGAGTTCGACCCGAAGGCGACCTTCACCGCCGGCTCCACGGTGCCCCTGCGCTTCAAGCTGGAGCCCACCGCGGGCACCGGTGCCCCCTCGGTGCAGCCGGAAGAGATTCGCGTGCTGATGTTCAAGACGCCGGGCACGTGGCAGTGGCGCACGGAGCCGCGCCGCACCGCCGAGGGCCAGTTCGAGGTGGACTTCGCGCCGCCAGAGCCCGGCCAGTACAAGTTCGTCGTGGGCGTGGAGAGCCGGGGCATCGACCTGGGCCGCCTGCCCACCTTCACCCTGGGCGTGCTGCCGTCTCCCGCCGCCACCGCTTCCACCGAGGTCCCCTGATGAAGCCGCACGCCCTTCCCTCTCGCTGGATGCTGGCCGCCGCGCTGGTGTTCGCCACGCCCGTGCTCGCCGCGGAGGTCTCCGTCCCCACGCCCCCACCGGCGGCCGCGAAGCCCGCGTCCCTGGACGTGGAGGTGCCGGACGTGGAGCTGGTGGACCAGACGGGCCGCAAGGTGCGGCTGTGGACGGACCTGGTCCGCGGACACACCGTGGCCATCAACTTCATCTTCACGCGGTGCAAGACCATCTGCACGCCCATGACGGCGACGATGGCGCGCGTGCAGAAGGACCTGGGCCCGAAGAACGACGTGCGCTTCATCTCCATCACCCTGGACGTGGCCAACGACACGCCGGAGCGGATGGCGAAGTTCGCCGAGCCCTTCAAGCCCGGACCCGGCTGGTCCTTCCTCACCGGCGAGCCAGCGAAGGTGAAGGAGGCCCTGGTGGCCCTGGGTGGCTACGTGCCCGACAAGGAAGCGCACCGTCCCACCGTGCTCGTGGGCAACGCGGTGGCGGACTCGTGGACCCGCGTGGACGGGCTGGGTAGCCCGTCCCGCATCCTGGAGGCCATCCGCGAGGCGCAGGCCGCGTCCGCGGCTCCGGCCGAGCTGGGCTCGGCGGCCAGTGACTCCGCCGCCCAGGACGCGGCCGCCGCGAAGTACTTCACCAACACGGAGCTGGTGGACCAGCACGGCAAGACGCACCGCTTCTACGAGGACCTGGTGCGCGGCCGGAAGGTGCTCATCAACTTCGCCTTCACCTCGTGCAAGGGGGCGTGCTCGCCGATCACGAAGCACCTGGCCGAGGTGCAGGAGAAGCTGGGCGGCCGCGTGGGCAAGGACATCACGATGATCACCCTCTCCGTGGACCCGGCCAACGACACTCCGAAGAGCCTGGGCACGTTCGCGAAGAAGTTCGGCGTGAAGAAGGGGTGGTACTTCCTCACCGGCTCGCGGGAGAACATCACCCTCGTGCTGAAGAAGCTGGGCGGGTACGTGGACAACCCCGACGCGCACAACACCACGCTGCTCATCGGGGATTCAGCCACGGGCATGTGGGTGAAGTCTCCCGCCATGGCGCAGGTGGATAACATCGTCCACGCGGTGGAACACCTGAACGATCCGAAGTGACTTCGATGCGTGGCATGCGGCTGGGACGAGGCGGAGTGCCCGGGTGCGGCTGGAGCACGGCGTGGCTGCGGGCCTCCGCGCTCGTGCTGTGGCTGATGGCGGGGCTGGTGGGATGCAGGCGACAGGAAGCCTCCCCTCCTCCCTTCGATCCGGCGGCGGCGAAGCGTGGACGGAGCCTGTTCCAGCGCGGCCAGAGCGTCCGGGGTGAGCCCTTGATGGGGTTCCTGGCGCCCGAGCGCGTGGAGCTGAGCGGCGAGGTGGCGGCCTGCGCGCGCTGCCATGGGCCGGCTGGACGTGGCAGTCGCGAGGGCGGCGTGGAGGTGCCGGACATCACTCCGGGCGCGCTCGGGCATGTCCGCGCACGCGCAGTGGGCGAGGTCGAGGACCGGGCCCGTCCCGCGTATACGCGCGAGATGTTGCTACGGGCCATCACCGAGGGCGTGTCCGCGAGTGGCCGTGAGCTGGGCGTGGCCATGCCCCGGTATGCGCTGGGCGAGGCGGAGCGTGAGGAGCTGCTCGCGTACCTCCAGCAGCTCGGGGAACAGCCGGATCCGGGCGTCACCACCACCACCCTCACCGTGGGGGCCGCGCTGCCGCTGAGCGGGCGGCTGGGACCGCTGGGACGGGAGGCCGCGGCCGTGGTGCGCGCGGTGTTCGCGGACGTGAATGCGGGCGGCGGCATCTTCCGGCGGAAGCTGGAGCTGGTGGTGGAGGACGACGCGGCCCTCCATGCGCGGCAGAACGCTTCGAACGTGGCGCCGGATGCCACCGCGCGGCTGCTCGACAAGGGCGTGCTGGCGCTGGTGGCCAGCGTGCGCCAGGGGGCGCTGCCTTCGGACGCATTGTTGGTCCAGGAGGGAGTGCCGCTGGTCCTGCCGTTGACCCTGGGAGGCGGCGCGTCGGAGGAAGACAGTCCCGTGTTCTTCCTCTACCCGGATGAACCCTCCCTGGCGCGACTGACGGTTCAGCACCTGGCCCGGCTGAACGAGCCCGAGCTGCGCCGCAAGCCACTGGTCGTGGCGCATGCGGGCGGCGAGGCTGGGCAGGCCTGGGCACAGGCGGTGCGTCAGGAGGCGGAGCGCCGCGAGCTGGCGGCGCCGGTGGAGCTGGCTCCAGATGCGGACGGGACGCTGGCGAACCTGGAGGCCACGGTGAAGCGCTGGGCCTCCGCGCCTCCGCATGCGGTGCTGTACACGGGCACTTCGTCCGGACTGGGCACGCTGCTGCGGGCCCTGGAGGCGCATGCGCCAGCGGTACCGGTCTTCGCTCCGGCAAGCCTCGCGGATGCCGTGGCGGTGGGAGGCTCGACCGGACGCGTGCGCTTCGTGTACCCGGCGGGGCTGGGAGAGCGCGCACCCGACTTGAAGGAGTTCGCCTCCTTCATGGAGCGGCACGACCTGCAGCCGGGACACACGGCCTTCCAGCTCGGGGCCTATGCGGCGGCGCGAGTGCTGGTGGAAGCCCTCACGCGCACCGGCGCGGATGTGACGCGGGCCAGCCTGGTGCAGCACCTGGAAGCACTCCGCGACTTCGACACGGGCGTGTCTCCGCCCGTCACCTTCGGCGTCAACCGCCGTGTGGGCGTGCAGGGCGCGCAGCTCGCGGCCCTGGATCCGGCAACGGGCCGGCTCGTCGCGGCGTCAGAGTGGATTCCCCTGACGCCGTGAGCCGGCATGCGGACCCGGCGGCGCGCAGGTGGATTCGCAGGGTAGCTTCTGATGGGCGACGTCTTCCTGCCCTCGAGTCGGGCCGGCAAGGAGCCCGTCAGCGACATGCACGAGAAGGCTCGCGCGGGCGCGCAACCGCGCTTTTTCCCGTCACCTGGAGATCAGTCCGGAAACCTTTCCCGGCCGCCCGCGTGCACGGAGAGGTGGGCTCAGAGGGAAGCCTCTCAAGGCTTGTAGGTTGCATGTCGCGCGCCTCCTCAATCCGAGGAGGCAGCAATGAACGAACCGCGTTGGGTGCTCACGCCCCTGGTCCTGTGGGCCATTGCAATCGTGGGCTGTGGGAGTTCGACGGCGCCCGCCAAGCCCTCGAACCCCGTCGTGATAGCTGAGCCCTCGAACCTCGTCGTTACACCGGAGACGCTGGAGTTTGGTCCCACGACGGTGGGGGCGACGCAGGTGCTCAAGGTGCGGCTCTCCAAGCAGGGGCAGACGCCGCTCACCATCGAAGGAGCGAGCACCACCGCCCCCCACATGGTCGTGCAGCCCTTCGAGCCCTTCACGCTGGAGGGCAACGCCGAGCATGAGCTGGAGGTGCGCTTCACGCCGGACGCGGAGGGCGCGGCGCAGGGCGAGCTGAGGCTGCGCACCCGCTCGGGCCCGCTGGGAGCGGAGGGCGAGGTGCGGGCGGACGTCGTCGTGCGCCTCTCCGGCAACGGCCTCGTCACCCGCCAGGAGGAGAAGCTGCCCTGCCAGTACGCGCTGGAGCCGGCCGAGATGGACTTCGGCGAGGTGCCGGTGGATGAGGAGAGGACCCTCGACGTGGTGGTGCGCAACATCGGCACCACCCCCTGCGTCCTCAGGGAGCTGCGGCGGAACGAAGACTCGGACGAGGCGTTTCACGCGGAGCCCGTGGCCACCACCGCCCTCGAACCCAGGCAGCAGGCCAGGCTGCTCGTGCGCTTCAAGCCGACCGCGGAGGATGACTTCACCGGTGTGGCCGAGGGTTGGATGGACCTACCCGGCGCGGGCCACCTGCGGGTGCCGCTGCGCGGCCGGGGCCTGCGCGGAAAGGCCGACCGCTTCATCCAGCACCCCGAGCCCAAGGTGGACGTCCTGTTCGTCGTCGACAACTCGGGTTCGATGATGGAAGAGCAGAAGTTGCTGGGCGCGAACTTCAGGGCCCTCAGCGTCCAGGCGGCCTCCTGGGGCTTGGACTACCACATCGCGGTCACCACCACGGGACTTGATCCGTCACCGGGCGGTTGGTCGGAATGCCCGGGGGGCGCGGCGGGCGGCGAGAACGGCCGCCTCTTCCCCCCGGACCATTCCTCGCCCCGCATCATCACCCCCGCCACGCCGAAAGCGGAGGCGGTCTTCGCGACCAACACGAATCTGGGTGTCTGCCATTGGAACGAGCAGGGCCTGGACGCCATGTACCGCGCCCTGTCCGCGCCGCTGGCGTCCAGCGAGGATGACCCGAGCACGCCCCTGCCGCGGGACGGCAACGCGGGCTTCCTGCGTGAGGATGCCACGCTGGCCGTCATCTTCATCTCCGATGAGGAGGACTTTTCTTCCTCCCCGGTGCGCTTCTATGAGGACTTCCTCCTGGGATTGAAGGGAGGGGATCGCTCGAAGTTCAGCGTCTCCGCCATCGTCGCCCCGTTAGACCTGGGCACCTGTCCCACCGCCAGCTCCCCCGGCTCGCGCTACATCCAGCTCGCCGAGGCCACCGGCGGCATCGTGGAGAGCATCTGTACGCCCGATTGGACCGCATCCCTGCGCGAGCTGTCGAAGAGCGCCTTTGCTCCCAACCGCGCCTTCCCGCTCACCGGGACACCCTCGGACACCTCGCGCATCACGGTGCGGGTGGATGGGGGCGGGGTGAGGTCCGGTTGGAAGTTCGACCCGCCGACCCAGGCCGTCATCTTCGACACGCCCGCCGCGCCTCCGCCCGCCTCCGCCGTGGAGGTCATCTACCCGACGGGCGGTTGAGTCCGCTCAGGCGTAGGCGGTGCCCCCATCCGTCCTGGCTCCGCGGGCGCCACGGAGCCATGGACGGACCCGGGCCTATAGCGCCGGCCCTCAGTAGAGGTAGTTCAGCGCGGTGATGTCGGAGCTGGTGAACTCACCGGTCTCGCTCGACCGGAAGCAGGTGTTCATGAGCGAGGTGCCCGCAGGGGACGTGGTCGGCGTTCCGGGAATGTGGATGGCACCCACGCCAGCGGAGCCTTCGCTGACGCCGCAGCTGTGGGCCACATTGAAGAAGTCCGAGTGGCGGAAGCCGATGGTGTGGCCAAGCTCGTGGGTGATGACGTGCTCGTTCAGGTCCACGCTGTAGGCGTTCAGCCCGGTGCCGATATTGATTTGTCCATAAGGGCGACCACCCGAGGGGTATCCAGCAGAGCCGCCGCTGCCGGCCATGGTCGCCGCGGTGATGTTCGCGGTGCAGCCGGTGGTCGGTCCCCGCGCGAAGCTGATCCTGAGCGCCAGGGCATTGTAATTGGCGAGGGCCAGATCGAGCCCCTGGCTGAGCCGGGTATAGCTGTTGAACGTGGCGGTGGGATTGACGCAGATCTTCGTCACGGCGGTGCCGACGAGATTGGTCGTGCGGTAGTGCTCCGCACTCCCCTCGCCGGGCTGGAGCATCTCCCGGGAGGCCTCGAGCGTCACATGCGCGTCGCGCCCCACGTACACGGCATCCTCGACGACCATGATGTCTTCGGCCTGAAAGCCGGCCTCGAGCAGGTTGGAGATGATCTCCTCCTGGCTGTCGATTTGTGGCTCGGTACCGCAGCCGGCCAGCAACGCGCCACAGCTCACCACGACGACTGCCACTCGCTTGAACATTGCCGTTTCCCCTTTTGTCCTGAAGCGGTGCTCCCCACGGTCCCGGCACGGGAGCGTCGGGGCGGACACTGGACTTTCTAGGACATTCTCTCTGCAAATGGCAAAAGAGTAGATTTAGGCGATTAATCCGAAATGCACCGTCCAACGCGAAACACCGGTTCCTCCACCCGCACGGATTGCTGGCACGACAGGCCGGCCCCACCGTGCGCCCACTGTCGCAGGAGGACACCTTGAAGACTTCTCGCATGAGGCCCGCCTTTGCCCTTGCCGTGCTTGCACTCTCCACGGTGGTGCTCGGAGGGTGCGATGATGAGGAGGATGACGGCCCTTCGGACGCTGAGGTGGCCACCGAGGCCCTGCGGCGAATCTCCGATGATGCGCTCACCGAGCTGCCGGATGACGTGCCGGCGGACCTGCTGCGCGTCTCCATGGGAGGCGCGGACTACGACCTCCGCGAATTGCTGAGCCGCGCCCCGGGCTCACGTCCCTCCGCGCGCATCGTCGCCGCGTACCAGACTGTCTCCACCCCGTTGGACGCGCCGCCCCTGGGTACGAGCTCCGCGAGCCTTCCGACGGACGTCACGCCTTCGGCGCCAGCCGCCCAGGTGTATGAGTGCCGCAATTCCCTGGGTCTCTTCGCCTGGAGCTTCCTCCGGCCCGAAGCCGGCCTCCGACCCCTCACCACCGAGCCCGTCGTAGGCCTGGAGACGTTGATCCTCGACCACTTCCGCTACCCGGGCGGCATCGACTATGGGCCTCCCACCGGAACGCCTCCCATCGGTCCCGCCTGGCGGGTCTCCGCCGCGGCGCTGAACCAGGGCGTGCCCACCTCGGGCCAGAGCCTCTTCATCGGGGCCGCCGATGCCTCGGTTCCCAACGGGGCCGAGAACGTCCCGCTGCTCCGTCTCTCCAATGCCGCGCGCATCGACACGGGGCTGCCGTCCGACGTGTTCTCACGAACCACCTCCGATGGAAGCCAGCGGGGCTACGTGCTCCGGCTCAACACCCTGGGAGGGATTGCGCCGACCTCGGGCTGCGCGGGCGCCGCGGACGAGGGCAAGCTGGAGCGAGTGCCATACACGGCGGACTACTACTTCCTCGAAGTCCAGACGCCCCGGTGACGATGGCTGATTGCGACTCGCGCCCTCCCCGCCCGGCGCTACGTGATTCCCAGCAGCTTCAGCGCGTCGATGCTCGCCTGGACGCCGAGTGACACCTGCAGCACGCTCATCACCGTGCCGACGATGCCCAACGTCGAGGCCAACGAGCGTGTCTGGAGGATTCGGGTTGCCCCGAGCATCGCGAGGAGGTCCAACACCAGCACGAAGACGGTGATGCCCAGCATCTGGAGGAGTTGCCAGACACTGCCGGAGACCAGGGCCACGAGCATCACCAGCAACGCCATGCCGTAAGGCGTAACGATGGTCGGGAAGGCCAACGGCATGAATGCGAGGTCGGCCGGCAGCGGTTGAGGTGGGTCCTGGGGCGCGTCACTGGCACTCCGGGCGCCCGTGCGCGGAAGGTACTGGCCGAGGACCTGACGGAGCGCAACCAGGAAGAGGATGATGCCAGCCGTCAGCTGCAGCGCTCCGACCGAGATGCCCCAGCTGCGCAGGGCCATCGCGCCGATGCCCGCGGCTGCGAAGGTGGCAACCGCCGAAATCACGGTGGCATCTAGGGCAAGTCTCCGCTTGATTCCCTGGGCCTGCCCTTGCGTGAGGCGTGCGAAGGGCTCCACCACCTTGAGCGGTCCCATCGTCAGGAAAAGGAGCGTGAAGATCTTTCCGAACGAGAAGGTGCGGGTGACCGACTCGGCCTCGAGGGACGCGTCCGGCCTGACCGACACCACTGTCCAGATGGCGAGCGCGAGAAAGCCCGCAATGAGCACGGCCTCCCCGAGCCACCGGCGTCGGGGCGTGGGCGCGGGAAGCGACGTCAATCCATCTCCGACAGCCATGGCTGAGGCCTTCCGCGCGGTCGCGCCGCGCGTCACTGCCCGAACGCCTCCGGCGGCAGCGAACCGGTCACCTGAAAGCTGAGTGCCGCGAGAGCGGTCCGCAAGCCATGCACAGGGGTAAGGCGCGGACGGACCGCCCGCTCTGACGTTCGCTCGGCGGCACGGCCGCCGTGGATGCCGGAGGAGTGTGCCCCCATGGCAATGGCTGGCACGACAGGATCGGCTGCCGTGGAGCTGGCAGAAATCGTGTCAGCATCTCGCTCCATGAATCTCCCGACAAATCCGAACAATCTTGAATTCGCCCTGCACCTTCGCCTGGACGTCCAACAGCTACGTCACCATCGACCACGTCGCTACCGGCCCCACGAACACGCGAATCGAAGGGACCTGCAGGATCAGCACCATCGGCAACCCGAACCAGGTGACGCTGACCGTCACGGATTCCGTGGGCGCCACGGCGTCCGCCCAGCGCAACTTCAAGTGCACCACCATCGTGCCGTAGCACGCAGTGCCTGATGGCCGCCTCCAGGAGATGGAGGCGACCTCGCGGCGAAATTCGGCAGCGACATTATTGGCAAACTGCCAATAAGATAACCCTCATGGGTCTTCCGGTGCGTGCCGCGCTGCTGCAGGTGGTGAATGGTCCCTTCGTCATCGACGAGGTCGAGCTCGAGTCGCCTCGGACGGGCGAGCTGCGGGTGCGGGTGACGGCGAGCGGCATCTGCCACACCGACCTCACGTACCGGGCGGGCGCGGGTCGGTTCCCCCTCCCCGCAGTGCTCGGACATGAGGGCGCGGGCGTGGTGGAGTCCGTCGGCGAGGGCGTGACGGACTTCGCGCCCGGCGACGCGGTGGTGCTCAGCTACTTCTCGTGCCGCGCGTGCGACACCTGCGCCAGCGGACATCCCGCGTATTGCGAGCGCGGGTACGCGGGGAACCTCTCGGGCGCGCGGCCTGATGGCTCCTTCCCCATGCGGTGGCGCGGAGAGCCGGTTCGCTCCAGCTTCTTCCACCAGTCGTCGTTCGCCACGCACGTGCTGGCGCACCAGCACAACGCGGTGAAGGTCGACGCGTCGGCGCCGCTCGAGCTGCTCGCGCCGCTGGGCTGTGGGTTCCAGACCGGTGCGGGCGCGGTGCTCGAGGCGTTCCGGCTCGCGGCGGGGCAGCAGCTCGCGGTCTTCGGAGCGGGCTCCGTCGGCCTCGCCGCAATCATGGCGGCGCGGGTTTCGGGCGCGGCGAGGATCATCGCGGTGGACCTCAGCGCGGAGCGGCTCGAGCTCGCGCGCGAGCTGGGTGCCACGGACACCTTCCTGGCGCACGAGCCCGAGCTCACGAAGACGATTCTGAAGCGCACCCGGGGCGGCGTGGACTTCGCGCTGGAGTGCGTCGGCTCGCCGCAGGTGCTGCGGCAGGCGTTCGACGTGACACGGCCACTGGGCACCTGCGGGTTGCTCGGCCTGCCTGGCCGCGACGCGGAGGTCACGCTACCGATGACTGCCCTCCTCTCCGGGAAGAAGCTGGTGGGCATCCTGGAGGGAGATGCCGACCCGAAGACCTTCATCCCGAAGCTGATCGCCCTCCACACGGAAGGACGGTTTCCGCTCGAGAAGCTGAGCCGTTCCCATCCCTTCGAGGCGATCAACGACGCGGTTCACGCCATGGAGACGCGCACGGCAATCAAGCCGGTGCTGCGCATGCACGGAGGAAGCACGCGATGACCTTCGACGAAGCAGTGAAGGCAGGACGCATCCGGGTGGAAGAGGCGCTCGCGTTGTTCGACAGCCTGCCCACGGTGGAGCTCGCGTTCCTGCGCGGCACGTGGAAGGGCAGCGAGCTCCAGACGGGGCACCCCATGGACGGGATGCTCGGAGCGACCGGCTGGTACGGGAAGCAGTTCATCGACGCCGAGAGCGTGCACCCGCTGCTGTTCTTCACGGAGGACCGCGCGGCGCTGTTCCCGGTGGACCCGAGGAAGTGGCCGTCGCCGAAGCTTCCCGGTCTCGTGGGCCCGCACCGGGCAGAGGTGGAGACCCGGAAGTTCAAGGCGCGCCTGCGCATGACCGAGTATCGCGGGCAGCTCAGCGCGACGATGCTCTACGACGACTGGCCCACCAACGACGTGTTCCGGAAGGTCGACCCGGACACGGTGCTCGGTGCGATGGACGCGCGAGGGATGGCGACGCCGTACTTCTTCGTGCTGCGCCGCGATGCGGAGTCCCCTCCCCTCTCGGTGACAGGCGACCCAGCGGACCGGGCGAGGTAGACCCGGCGGCCGCCAGCGCTCCTGCCCCGGTACTTCAGCTCCGAGGCAGGAGCACACCCGGGCCGGGTCATCGGCCCGGGTCCATCAGTCGTTGTCGGCGACCGACACAGTCGCGCTCGCCGCGCCTACGGTGTAGCCGGCAGTCGCCGTGAGCGTCACCACGACTGTCTCGCTCCCCTCCTTCACCGCATCGTCAATGGGCGAGACGGGCAGCCCCACCGACGTGGCTCCAGCCGGCAGGGTCAGCGGCGAGACGAGCGCCGTGTAGTCCGTGCCCTGGGTGGCGGTCCCCGTCACCGTGAAGGCAATGGAGAGGTCCGCCTTGGGCGCCGGGATGGCGGTGATTGAGAACAGCCCGCCATTCGCGTTGGCCTCGCCCGCGGCGGAGTCCGTCGCGGTGATGCGCAGCTCCGGCTTCTCGTCATCGAAGAGGTACACCGTCGCCGCGGTGCTCGTGGCGAGCTGGTACGCGGCCTCCGCCGCCAGCGTGACGGTGACAGCTTCCTTGCCCTCCACCAGCACGTCATCCGCGGGGTCCACCGGCAGCACCGCCGTGGCCGCCCCCTCCGGGATGACCACCGAGGTCGCGAGAGGCCGGTAGTCGCTCGCGCTGGTCGCGTTCCCACTCACCGTCAGCAGCACCGTGAGTGGCGCCAGCGTCGGCCCGGTGCGCGTCACGGTGAACGCTCCCGGGTTCATGGGCTCCGCGGCCTCCGCGTCGCTCGCCGTCACGGTGACGACGGGCAGCTCATCATCCAGCAGCGACACCGTCGCGGACGCGCTGGTGTGCACCTGATACGCCACTTCCTCCAGCAGCGTCAGGATGACCGTCTCCTTGCCCTCGACGAGGGCGTCATCGGACGCGGTGATCACCACGCTCGCCGAGGCCGCGCCGGCCGGAATCGTCACCGTGCCCGGCAGGGCGACGAAGTCCGTCTCCGCCGCCGTTCCGGTCAGGGCGTACCGCACGGTGAGCGCCGAGGTGGTCGCTCCCGTACGGGTCACCGAGAAGCGCGCCGTGTCGGTTCCTGGCTCGGCGGCCAGTGAGTCCGACGCGGACACAGTCACCACGGGCAGCTCGTTGTCCAGCAGCGTCACCGTCCCGCTCACCGTGCTTCCCAGCTTGTAGGTCGGGTCCGCAGAGACGGTCAGCACCACCGTCTCACGGCCCTCCACGGTGGTGTCGTCCAGGGGCCTCACGTCGACGCTCACGGAGTTCACTCCCGCCGCCAGCGTCACCGAGCCCGTGACGGGGATGAAGTCGACGCCAGGGGTTGCCGTCCCCGTGACGGTATACGGCACCGTCAGCACCTGGCCGGCGACGCCGCCCGAGCGGGAGATGGTGAAGCGACCGGTGTCCGTCCCCGGCTCGGAGCCCGTCGCGTCCGAGACCGAGACGCTCACGGTGGGCGACTGGACATAGATGTAGACGGACGAAGACGTGGTGACGGCACCGGCGGCGTCATACGCCTTCGCGCTGATGCTGTAGGTCGCGGCCACCAGTCCGTCGAGCTGGAAGGAGAAGGGAGCCTCGCTGTCCTCGCCCAGCTTCGTGGCGCCCTGGTACAGCTCCACGCGCGCCACGGGGCCCTCCACGTCCGAGGCAGTGACGTCGAAGGTCACCGTCGCGGGGGCGGCGAAGGCCGCGCCGTAGGCCGGGGACGCGATGCGCACCGTCGGCGCGTCGTTCACCGGAGTCACCGTCACCGTGGCCACGGCCAGCGGCGAGGTCTCCATGCCGTCATTCGCCTGGAACGTGAAGCTGTCTGGCCCGGCGTAGTTCGTCTCCGGCCGGTAGAGCGGGCTCGGCAGCGTGCCCGTCAGCGTGCCGTGCGCGGGCGGGTCCACCACGGTCCACGTCAGCGCGTCCCCATCGGCGTCGAAGGCCGTGAGCGCGAACACCCGGGTGGAGTCCTCGGTCATCGTGGCGCTCGGACTGTTGGCGAGCGGCCGCGAGTTGAGGGCCACGCCCCAGTGCTGGAGCGCCACGCCTCCGACGCCGTCCGAGACGGCGACGCGCACCGAGTGGGTTCCCACCGCCGTCGGCGCGTAGGTGAACACCGAGGCGTTGCCCCCAACGGGAGCGCCATCCACGCTCCAGGCGTAGGACAGCGGATGACCGTCGGCGTCCTGCGCCAGGACCGCCAGCTCCACCGTGCCCGCCGGCCCCAGCTTGACCCTGCCCGAGGGCAGCGCGCTGGTGATGACGGGGGGACGGTTCACCAGGGTGTAGTCGATATGGGCGTAGCCCGTGGCACCATCGACGGTGAGCGGCGCATCCAGGCTGGCCACGGCCAGGTCCCCGTTCGCGACATCCACGATGCGGAACGACCTCAGCACGGCGGGGTCTCCCACGGTGGTGTCCGTCATCCGCACGAGGAAGCGCTTCTGCGCCAGCGTGGCGGGCAGCAGGTCCGTGAAGTCGAACACGAGCGTGGCGTCCACCGCCGTCTGCGTGGAGCCATTGAACGCTCTCGGCCCACCGGCGTACCAGACGCTCGTCGAGCGCCACACCGTCGGGTCCACCCCCGCGTCACTCCCTCCGCCCTGCCCCGCGTCACGTCCCCCGCCCTGCCCGGCGTCCTGATCGCCCGTCGAGCCACCACCGCCCGGCTGGCCCGCGTCCCGCTCACCCTCTCCCGCCAGGAATCCGGCCCCCTCGTCGCCCCAGGCCACCGCGTCCTGGAACGTCGCCACCGGCATGCCGTACCCCACCTCGGAGATGCCCAGGCTGACCCCGAGCTGGTTGCGGCGCAGGTGGCTGACCTTCACTTCCGCCACGAGCTTCGGCGTGTAGTTGGGGCGCACGGTGACGTGGTAGACGAGGTCGCCCTGGAAGAGAGGAACACGGCTCGTGCTCGGGCCGCCGGTGACGGCCGACACCGCTCGCAGCGCGTCGTAGGCCACCCAGGTGAAGCCCCCTTCGTTCCAGCCCGTGCCCCAGGAGTTGGCGATGCGCAGCGCGCCCTTCTCTCCCGGGTCCACCACGTTGTTCTTGTTGATGTCGGCCCAGATCGTGTCGTCGTAGCCGACGATGGTCATCGCATGGGAGCCGTTGTAGCCGTTCTGCCAGTAGGTGACGGACTTGCCCACGAACGCGTCATCGTCCGGCGTGGCCGGGTCGTTCTTGATGGTCATTCCCTGCCACGAATTGACGTACGTGCCGTAGACGAGGACGTAGCCATTGGCCAGCAGCTCCTTGACCCGCTCCAGGCCCGCCGGAGTGCTCACCTGGTTGATGTACTGGACCGGGTTCGTCCGGAACGGGAGGGCACCACGCCACACCGCCGGGTCCACCGGCCAGGACGTGTAGTTGGAGTCGTAGGGGATGTTGGCCCACGTCGTCGCGCCCTGACGCGAGAGCAGATCGTAGGCGGCGGAGATGTAGCTACCCCCGTCCACGCCGTAGTTGATGAAGTTGTAGGTCCACTTCGGAGAGAACAGGCGCGCGTTGTCCGCGCTGTGCTTCGCGTCCCAGCCGTACTGGAGCGCGACGGTGTGGCTGAGCTGGTAGTACGTCGTTGCCCACGCGGTGCAGGAGCCAATCGACCCCTGGCTGCGGATGGGCGGGAAGAAGTCCAGGACGCTGTTGTCGACGTGCGACGGCAGCACGGCGAACGAGGCGACGCCGGAGGGTGCGCGCAGGCCCGGAGCAAGGACTTCCTCGCCCACCGCCGCGGCGGCGGAGGGCGCAAGCTCCCTCAGCCCCTTCGCGCGCCGGAGCCCGTTGATGCGCTCCAGCGCGATGCGGTTCGGAAGGACCTGCCGGACCTCCTGGCCCTGCGAGCGGAGCTGTTCGACCTCCCGGGGCGTCAGGGGCTTCAAGCCGGTGGCGCCCGGCTCGCGAGACGACTGCGCCCAGGCAGGTACTCCCCCAGCGACGAGCAGTCCTCCGATGAGTAACGCGCGAAGATGATTTCGTGGTGACACGCACTTGCTCCAATCAATGGACAACGGGCTCTCTGAAGACGAGAAAAGTCATTCACGTCGCGCGACGCGCTCCAGCGAAGTCTCACTGGGGTGAATGGTGGCGCGCGCTCAGGCAAGCCCCGGGCCACCGACGAAACATGGCTCACTCGGAGGAGAACGCCGCGCGTTGCTCGTGAAGACACGGCGAACTGTGGACCTCACACCCCATCGAAGTGGGGGCACGGGTCCACGGTCCGTCGCGACTCATCGCAGAAGGTTTCCAGCACCCGCCGTTGGAGCAGGCATGAGTCCTCCCGTCTCTTCCCTTCGGAGCTGGCTGGGTGCCCTGGTGCTCGGCTGCTGCACTCTCGGGGCCCTGCCCGCGTGGGCCCTCTGTCCGGCGCCGGTGGGTGCCTCGCTGCGCATCAAGACCTGGAACCTCAATCTCCAGGTGGCGCCCAACAACACGGAGAGCAACTACGGCAGGCCCCATGTCGAGCGGGCCCGCGACATCGCGAGGCAGATCCTGGCCGAGGACCCGGACGTCGTGGTGCTCAGCGAGGCCAACGAGGACGCCGCGCGCGACGTGCTGGTGAAGGAGCTGTCCACCCGCTACCCGAACTACATCTACACCCTGGACGAGCACGACACCGACAACGACAGCGGGTTGATGCTCTTCTCCAAGTATGGCTTCGCCGCGCTGGACAGGACCCTCAATGACGAAGGCTTCCAGGAGACGTGGCACGACGGCTACTACGACGAGAACATCGCGAGCTGGGACATCTACAGCAGCGACAACACCAACGGCGCGGACGCCTGGTCCAACAAGGGCTTCGCGCTGGTGCGCATCCTCAACGAGTGCGATGGCCGGCTGCCGTTCAATGTCGGCTTCACCCACATGCAGTCCAGCCTTCCGGACACGGAGGCCTGGCGCTTCTACGAGGACTTCGACGACCGCCGGGGCCAGCTCCAGACGATACGCAGCATCGTCGAGGCGTCCATCAGCCAGCTCAGCCGCAACGTCCAACCCATCTACATCCTGGGCGACCTGAACATCGACGGCAGCCGCCACCACGAGAGCACCGTCCGCCCTCCCTTCATCCCCGTCTGTGGCCAAGACTTCATGGGCAACCTCTACTGCGACGGTGACCCGGACCTGGACGCGGTGAGTTGGAAGCCGTTCACGGAATGGCAATACACCTTCCATGACACCAAGAGCGACCATGGCGGCTACTGGGCCTGCCAGAACGCGCCATGCACCTACGACCCTGCCACCAACGCGGGTACGTTCTTCGTCGACAGCTGGGCCTATGAGACTTCGCCACTGGACGTGGGGCAGACGCACTCGTCCTCCAACAACGGCGGCGCCACCGAGTTCACCGGCCCTACCGACGGCGAGCGCCTGGACTACATCCTCCACAACAAGCCCTTGAACCATGAGCGCGAGTACTGCACCCAGCACCTCACCCGCGCGGTGCAGGGCAGGGAATGGTCGGACCACCTCTCCGTCACCATCGACGTGAACCGGGCGGCGCCACGGTGCAGCCCGCACCCGCGCAAGGTGGACGACGTGAACAACCCCACGCCCGGCATCACCCACCCGAACGGGCCCGAGCCGGTGGTGTTCAACCTCGCGGACCCCAGCTCACCGCAGGCGAAGACCGTCACCTTCGCGGATGGCCGGCTCACCTTTCCCGGCAGCATGCAGTGGTACGTGCTGGACCAGGCGGAGCCCTTCCGGGTGACGATGACGGGCTCCCGCGTGAGCTGGATGGTGTACCAGGGCAGCGACCTGTCCCGGCCCCTGACTCCCTTCGATGGTGAGTGCGAGGAGGTGAAGGAGACCCGGAGCTTCCAGTGTACGTATCCCGCGCCCAGGCCTCCCTACTTCGTGCGCGTCTTCGCGGTGGACACCCGGGCGTCCGACCCCAACGCGAAGCCGGACCGCACGGTGGGAGACATGCCGTACACCGTCCAGTTCCACCGCTTCGACTGCTCGTCCCCCGCGGAGGCCTGCCCCCTGGAGCCCGCGGTGGCCCTGACGCGCCAGTGGCCCGACCGGCGCCTCAATGCCAACGAGACCATGTACTTCAAGTTCGTCACCGCGCACGACCGCCTGGACAATCCGCCGCGGGTGACGTTCCACGTCCAGACCTCGCTGCCTCCCAAGTCGACGGACCCGGTGGTGTTCAGCCCGTCGCCCTTCGGCGCGGAGCTGGCGGACCGGTCCGACAATCAGCTCCCAACCGGCATCACCTCCGTGGAGCCGTGGACGGCCATCCCGGGCGGCCACGTGCAGGTCCACACGGCCAGGTCGGGGGCGTTGCCTGGCACCGCGAACAAGCTGCCGGAGAAATACCTGCTCCGGGTGCTTCGCGACATGGCGTATGTGAGCCAGCCAGTCGACCTGAAGGTCTGGTTCGAGACGTCACTGAGCTACTTCCACCCGCTGCAGCTTGCCTGTGAGGTCGAGGAGACCGACCTGGGTGGCGACGACATCTGGACCCGCTTCGTCTTCGACGGGCCCAATCAGCTATCGAAGTGCCGCGAGTCCAGCGGCCCGGCCTACCTCGACTGCTTCTGGGTGTCGCGCCTGTACGACGGAGACGGGTCCGCGGATGCGACAAACGAGATGTACGACGGCTCACTGCTGAGCGAGGCCGGTACCGGCGACCCGAACCGGGCCTTGCCGCACGCGCTCACCGGCGCCTTCCAGAAGAGCGTGGTGCCCAACCTGTGGCAGGACGGCGAGGGAATTGGCGGGGAGCAGTACCTGCAGCCCCGGCCCGACGTCCTTCGCATCAAGGCGCTGCCCGCGTCGCTCGCGGACAGGGACGCGGCCGCCGCGAAGTACACCTGGCGGGCGGATGACGACGAGTACTGGTACGACATGGTGTACCGCCTGAGCCACTCGCGGCCCGCCTGCCACGTGGGCCCGGATGACGGCTGCCCCTCGGGCACGGCCTGCAAGGCGGGGAAGTGCCAATGAGCTCTCCGCGCTCGCGCCGCTTCCCGCCCTCCGTCGCTCACTCCGTCGCGGCTCCCCTTCCCATGCGAAATGTCCTGCCGTGGGCCCTGGCCCTGCTGACGCTCCTCTCCCTCCACGCCTCCGCCGCGACGCGGATGCCCGTCATCGACCGCCGCATGGAGCGCCCGGCCGCCATGGTGGACCAGCATGGACAGTTGTCCGTGCTGCAGCGCACCATCGCGTTCCCAGCGGGCACCAACGCCATCGAGTTCGACTACTTCGTGGACTCGGAGGAGGGAAAGGACTTCCTGCGGGTGTATGTGAATGACCTCGTCAACCCGGTGTGGTCCATGTCCGGGCTGAACCGCCGGGGCCGCATGCGTCTCAACGTGGCCGCCAGCGGAAACGTGAAGGTGCGCTTCGCCTACCAGAAGGATGCGGCCGGCACCGAGGGGACGGACACCGCCTGGGTGGACGACGTGGCGGCGTTCTCCTCGGGAGGGCACGGGCGCTTCGAGATTCACCGCTTCGACGCGCTGACGAACGCAGTCCCCGTGGGCTGGTTGGCGGCGGGCTTCGGTGGCGGATGGCAGCCCAGCACTCCGGGCGTCCAGCAGAGCGTCGCGAGGCCGGGGGCGCAGGCAGGAAAGGACAACAGCGCGTCATACATGGAGCGCACCCTCACCTGGAGCTCCCCGGCGTGCACCCCCAGCTGCCCTCCGTGGAAGGGCACGTTGGAGTTCGACGCCTTCGTGGACTCGGAGGCTGGAGACCGGCTCAACGTCTACATCTTCGACGTGATGGCGCCGAAGCCGGGCCCGCCGGTGTGGTCGGCGTCCGGGCGCAACCAGGCCTCGCACGTCCGGCTGAACGTGGGCGCGGGCACGAAGAAGGTCCGCTTCGCGTACGTGAAGAACGGGAGCGGCAGCGAGGGCCTGGACACCGCCCGGGTGGACCGGGTGACGGTTCGAGACGGCGCGGGCCGCGTGGTGGAGGCGCATGACTTCTCCGGGCGCACGCCGGACACGTCACCCATTCGCGTGGGCAGCGGCCCGGTGGAGTGGACGGGTGGAGGGACCCATGGGGGCTGGACGGTGGTGCGTGCCATGCCGAATACCGCCTATGTCCCGTCGCAGCAGGTGGGACAGGCCTGGGCGCCCGACTGGGCCGTCTTCGCGGAGCCGGTGGTGGATGGCGTGGTGCGGGGCACGGACCTGAAGAACGCCACGCGCTTCCTGGTGGTGGACCAGGGCAACCCGGCGCATGCGCCCACGCAGGTGGCACTCGTGCACTCGAAGGACTCGGGTTCGCTGTATGCCTCGCTGAAGCTCGCGGGCAATGGCGCGGCCCCGGGCGAGGAAGGCGGCACGGTGACGCTGTGGCTGGACGATGGGCGGCTCACCACGCTCCAGGGGCAGGGTTGCCCGGCCAGCCCCGCCTCGCCCGGACCGGAGGACCGGCGCCTCCGCTTCAGCTACACCCTTCCCCCCGGAGAGACGGTGGCGAAGGTGACGGCGCAGGCCCAGGGGAAGGGAACCTGCACGGGAGCCTTCGACGCGGCCCACAGTCCCGAGCTGTGGGGCTGGACGGCGCGCGTGTCCGAGCCCGCGGATGAGCTGGGCACCGTGCATGTGGAGGTGCGCGTCCAGCTCCCCGCGGGAGCGCTCGCCGAGCAGCGCGTGGGCCTGGGGTTGAAGCATGAGCCCGCGTATCCCGGGGGCGCGCTCATCCACCTGCCCTTTGCCGACGATGGAGTCGGCCCCACCGATGGCGACGTGTGGAGCTGGGAGACGGTGAGCCTTGCGTACACGGAGGGGGCTCCCGAGCTGTCCGAGAACCCCTATCCGGCCTGCTGCTACCCCTACCCGAGCCGGCCCGGCATGGCGGGGTGGTAGGGCGGTCGGCGAACGGTGATGTGCTTCGCCAGGCAGTGTGCCAGGTACCTCACCCCGGGGCGGACGGGAACGCAGCCGCGCTCGCACTGGCCTGGAATTGGTTTGCCATAGACCGGGAAACGTCCGGTACGCCCCTCCACACCCTGCCGACACCGTCGAAGCAAGCAGGCCGGTGCGGCCCATCCCTCTATCCGGCGTATGCCATTGCGCCCTCCCTGGGAGCAGATGGCCGCGTCGACGCGCCCGCCCAAGATTCCTGCTCACCGCGAGGCGCATCACGCCTCTTCCTCGCAAACCAATCATGGTCCTCATGGCCAACCAACCCACTGCAAACGGACGGGTGACCGCTACCGCTTCACGCCGAACATCTTGAGTGGTGCGTCGCCTGTGCCGATTGCCCAGGCCAGCGCTGAGTTTGCAAATCAAGGAGAGGAGTGCCGATGATCATCGAAACAGACAAGGGACGTGTCGAAGGAACAACCGAGGAAGGCCTTCACGTATTCAAGGGCATCCCCTACGCGGCGCCGCCGGTGGACGACCTGCGCTGGCATCCGCCGCAGGCGGTCGCCGACTGGGAGGACGTACTCAAGGCCGACACCTTCGGACGAGCCTGCATCCAGCCTGTCTATGAGGACTCGCTGGATGGCTCCGAGCCCGTGGGCGACCAGAGCGAGGACTGCCTGTATCTGAACGTCTGGACGCCCGGCGTCGACGCATCGCAGCTCAAGCCGGTCATGGTGTGGATCCACGGTGGCGCCTTCAAGGTGGGTGCCTCCCACATCACGATGTTCAGCGGCTTGCCCCTGGCGCAGAAGGGCGCCGTGGTCGTCAGCGTCAACTATCGCCTCGGCAATCTTGGCTTCTTCGCGCATCCTGCCCTCGAGGAGGAGACGGAGGGAGAGGGTCCGGTGAACTTCGGGCTCCAGGACCAGATCGCGGCGCTGGAGTGGGTCAAGCGCAACATCGCCGCGTTCGGAGGCGACCCGAACAATGTGACCCTCTTCGGCCAGTCGGCCGGCGGCGTGAGCGTGCTCGCCCTGTTCGCCTCGCCGCTGGCGACCGGGCTGTTCCGCAGGGGCATCTCGCAGAGCCCGTATGCGATTCCCGAGCACACGCGGGAGAAGGCCATCGAAATGGGCACCACCGTGGCGAGGGCGCTGTTCAAGCTGGGCCCCGATGCCACGGCAGCCGAGCTACGGAGGGTGCCGGCCGAGGTCTTCGCCTCCACGGTGATGGAGGGCCCGGACGGGCAGCCGGTTCCGGTCGGTGGGCTGGCCCCGGTGCCCGCGGTCGACGGCGTGGTGCTGAAGAAGACCATCCGGCAAGCCTTCAAGGACGGCGATCAGAAGGCGCTGCCGCTGATCATCGGGAGCACCAGCAACGAAGCCAGCGTGCTCGCGGCATTCAAGCTGGAGCCGACCGCCGTGCTGGCCGCGTTCGTCAATGCCGCCGGCGAGGACGCGGCGACCGTATTGCAAGAGCTGAAGGGCCTCTACGCCAACGATCCGGAGGTCGACCCCAAGGAGCTCGACAGCAACCGACGCTTTGCCCCCCTGCTGCTGCGCGACATGCTGTTCACCATGCAGGCCCGCTGGATCTCGGACCAACACTCGAAGAAGTCGTCGAGCTGGCGTTACTACTTCAGCTACGTCACGGAGGCCGACCGCCAGGAGAATCCCTACGGCGTCGCTCACGGAAACGAGGTCGTCTACACCATGGGCACGGGCGACATCTTCGTGGGGAGCAAGGACGTTTTCACGGATAACGACCGGGCGGTGTCCGAGAAGGTCGTCGACTACTGGTACTCGTTCGCAAACACCGGCATCCCCAGCGGGAGCGTGGCGTGGACCAAGAACGAGTACGGGGTCCTCGCGCCGAAGGACAACACCCTGAAGCTGGACGAGGCAATCACTCTCCAGAAGAACTTCCGGAGAGCCCGTCTCGACCGTTTCATCCTGATGTATCCCATCCTGGAGGCGGTGCTCTCGGGCGAGAATGCGGAGGAGGCCGAAGCGACCGAGACGGGCGCGTATGCAGACCACGAACCCACACCCGAGCCGGCCCCTCCAGGGGGCCACTCGTGAAGGGAGCACACCTCCTGGACGACTGAGCCTGGCAGGGCGTGGGCAACAGGGAGGGCCAGGGTAAGCTCCAACCATGGCCCTGCCCCCTGACGAATACGCGCGCGCCGCGGTGGACGCGGCGCTGCACGTTCAAGTCGAGATTGAGCGCGTCGAACTGCCGCCCGGCAAGTCGGGCGAGGCGGTGGTGGTGGGACGGGTGGCGCGCGTGTTCCGAGGCGCTCCAGAGCTGCTCTCCTCGCGCATCTCCTTCGAGGTGAGCTGCCTCCGCGAAGACGACCATGACCTCCCGCCGGGCGGCACGCTCTGGACACGCGGGGAGGACCTGGAGCAGGCGAAGGTGCTCGAGACCTACCTCGACCGGGACGACCAGGGGCGCTTCCATGTTCCCCTGTGGCAATCCTTCATCATCGACGAGGTGACGGACACGCCGTTGTTCCTCGTCACCGAGGAGGAGGCCCGCAGGCTGGAGGATGAGTTCGGGCCTCCACGGACGCGAGCGCGCCGACTCCGCTACGCGATGGCCCTTGTCCTGCATCATGGCCTGGTGCTCCTCCTGGGCCTCGGGGGGCTGGCCGCGATCGGCTACTTCGCCTGGACACTGGTGGAGTGGCAGCGCGCGCCGTGACCCGCGCGGCTCAGGCAGCCGCATCTTGCAAGGCGGCGCATGGCAATCCACCAGGGTCGTGGTGGGCGCGAACGGCCGGTGGCGTGTGCACGACGTCGGCATGCGCTTCGCAGATGAAGCCTCCCCAGTAGAGGAGGCACGGATGTCGCGCCGCATCGCACTTGCACTCACCGCCCTGGGGATGACACTCGCCATGCTGCCCTTCGCCCTGGTCCGTGCCTCGAACGCAACGGCACATGGGGAGCAAGGCTCGGGGCGGGGCGTGCCGCTCCTGGGCTTCGTCCGGGGCGATGCAGAGCTGCCACGGCACCTGGAATACGTGCGGCTCGACAGCCGCGCCCTCGATGGAAATCTGTTGGGGGACTCACGGACGCGGGAGCTGGGCGTGCTGCTTCCGCCCTCGTACTTCCACGCCCCCGAGCGCAGATTTCCGGTGGTGTACCTGCTCCATGGCCTGGGGCCGCGGGAGCACGGGCACCTGGGTTACGTGGGCGTGCAGCGCACCGCGTTCCACCAGATGGAGTCGGGCGAGCTTCCCGAGCACATCCTCGTCGCGGTGGATGGGACGACCTCGCTGGGTGGGAGCTACTACACGCGCTCGCCCACGACCGGGGACTTCGAGCAGTACGTGGTCCGTGAAGTCGTGGGGGCCGTGGACGCACGGTACCGGACGCGTGCCGAGGCGCAGTGGCGCGCGATTGCCGGCTTCTCGATGGGCGGGCACGGCGCCATCAAGCTGGCCATGAAATACCCGGGCCTGTTCTCGAGCGTCGGCACCTTGAGCGCGAGCCCGCTGTCGCTCGAGCAGCGCAGGACGCTGTACCGTGACGCGCTGGCGAACAAGCCCGTGGCACGCGACGCCCGGGAGCTCATGGCGCTGTACCCGTTCGAGGACGCCTGGACGGTGGCGTCCATCTACGCCAAGGCCGCCGTGTTCTCACCCGCGCGGTCCCACCCCCCACTCTTCCTCGAGCTGCCGTTCCAGAGCGGACGCGACGACGACCCGGTGTGGAGGCGGTGGCTGGAGGAGGATCCGCTCACGCTGCTGCCCCGGCACCATGCCGCGCTGCGCACGCTGGACCTGCTCTACATGGACCGGGGAAGCCAGGAGACCTTCCTCGGCGCGGAGGCGTTCGACCGTGCCCTCGAGTCCTTCGGGATTCCCTTCCGGCACCAGGTGTTCGAGGGCGGGCACGCGGATGACTTCCAGGACCGGCACCTGCGCATGCTGCGGAGCCTGGCGATGCGCTGGACCCCCGGCGCGTAGCGCTCGAGTGCGGGAGCCAGTATGCGGTGATGTTTCCTGGAGCTTATCCTCTGGGAATGCGAATCCTTGTCACCATGCTGTGGGCCCTGACGGTGGGATGTGCTTCGGAGACGCCACTCGCTGAACAGGACACCAGGCAGCTTCCAGCGGAAGACCCGCCTCCAGAGGAAGCGGTCGCTCCAGCGCCTGGGGATTCCTATCTTGCCTGCGGCTGTGGTTGCTGCGGCGGGGTCGCACCGGAGGTTCGTTGTCTCTCTCGGGGAGAGACGCTTCAGCCCATCATCGCCAGGGACAAGGAGCAGGCAGCGTCTCCGGACTGTCCGTTGCAAGGCTGCTTCATGCCGGTGAAGTACATGGTCTGCAATGCCGCTTCCCCCACACCGTAAGCGGCGGGCGCGCTCATGACCTCCAGCGGCCCGCGGCGGCGCTCCCCTGTCCTCTGGCTCTTTCCCATCGCCTTCGCCCTCCACAACCTGGAGGAGGCCATCTGGCTTCCGGGCTGGTCCCGGTACGCGGGCCGCTTTCACCCGCCGGTTGGCGCGGTCGAGCTCCGCTTCGCGTTGGCCGTGCTCACCGTGGGCGGCTTCCTTCTCACGGCAATGGCGCTGCGACGCGGGGGGCGCTGGTTCCTCGCGCTCACCGGCCTGTGGGGCGTGATGCTCCTCAACGTTCTCTTCCCGCACCTGCTCGCCACCGTGGCGCTGGGCCGATACGCGCCGGGCCTGGCCACCGCCCTGCTCCTCATCCTCCCCGTGAACGCGTACCTCCTGCGCCGCGCCTTCCAGGAGCGAGCCTTGACTCCGGGCCGCTTCGCCAGGGCCTGTGCTGTCGTTGCCCTTGTGATTGTGGGCGCAATCCCCCTGCTCTTCTGGCTGGGGCGCTTTCTGTTCGCGGCCTGAGCGCCCCGCGACGCCCACGAGCCGCTCCAGTCCGAAGGGGCGCGGCTTAAAGCGGCGGGCTGCTGCTAGCGCCGTGCTCCCCGGGCGCGCTCCCTTGCCCGGTTTCCGCACTGCCAAGCTGCGGGCGTACGCCACCGGCCCGAGCTGGAACTGTCCGACGCGCGCGCCCATCGGGGCCGAGCTGGAGCTGTCCGACGCGCGCGCACCACCTGCCCGAGCGGGCGCTGTCGGACGCGCGCTCCTCCATCGGCTCTCGCTGTTGGGACGTGCTGATATGCTCCAGCGGAGAACCGGAGCCGTGACCCGCAGCACCTTGCTTGATTGAAAGGACGTGGCCATGCGTGCGCGAACTTGCAGCGCCCCCCTGCTCCTGCTCCTGCTCTCGGCCTGCGCCACGATGGATCCGAGCCCGGGAGAGTTGGAGGACCCGAGTCCCCAGAGTCCGAGATTCGCCAACCTTCAGCGGGCGGCGCAGTACCCGTGGACGGATGATGGGAAATGCGCGGTGCGGGAAGCCTCCAACGAGTGGCCGATCCTTGCGGAGCGGTGCTTTCATGCTCTCGATCGCGACAGGGTCAGGTTGAGGGATGTCACCAAAAGATGCGCTGTCGCCTACGCGGATGCAGCCGCTCCCGCAGTCGTGGCCCTCTGTGTTTTCGCGGCACCCGAGATCGTCGTCGGTGCAGTGATTGTTCTTGGCGCGGTGGTGGTAGCAGCCGCCATCCAGGAGGGGATTGATGCTTATCAACGGAACGCATCCCGCGAGCGCGCGAAGCCCAAGGCTCAAACGCAGCCCGCTAAGGAACCGTTAGCGGACCGAACGCCAAAGCCAAAGGGGTCGAGCACCGGAGACATCTTCCCCCCACCGCCAGAAACCACGCCGCGCCGTCCGTCGTGCGAGCCCATCCCGGTGCGGCACGCGGGCGAAGATGTCCCGCATAACGAGTGCGCCGATAAGTTTCCGCCCAACCGTTATCCCGGCATGGACGTATTCGTGGGAGGTGAGCGCTTCGATGCGCTGCAAGTCGGCGTACGTGTGCTGTGGGAGATCAAGACCCACCGATTTGACACCTACCCTGACTTTATCCAGGAGCGGGAGATTGAGAAGGAGGTGGAGCAATTGACCAAGGAACTCGCCGCTGCGCGGGCCTGTGGATACGACTTCGTCGTTGGGGTGAGCACGCAAGGGCACAAAGATGCGCTGCGCGAAGTGCTTCCCGGGCTCAATGTCGTCATTACGGGGTGCACACGATGACCAAGCCTAGAGCCCTCACCCTCATCGTCTACGCGCCTGCGCTCGTGGGCAAAGACGACCGCGCGCTCGATGTCATCCATGGGATGGAAAATGCCCTTCCCGGTTTGCGCCTGGCGTGGAGGATCTCCGAAAGCGGGCGCCCCATCGCCTTGCCGCAGCGCGACGCGTGGCTCATAGAAAGGATTAAGGACGGGAGAATCCCTCTTCTGTGCAACGGGGACGAGAGTTACCCCGTGACGGTTTCGGGGAGACAGAGCCCAGCACTCCTCAGCCCGGGCGGTCAGCCGCAACTCGACGTTCATGCGAAGTTGCCACTAGACGAGCCTGTGATCGCGGCAGCGGCGGCCATGCTTGAGGCCGTGGCGGAAGGGGCGCGCTCGTTCTGGGGGCATGCGTCCCGGTATGGTTACGGCTCGGAAGTCGGGGATCAGTTTCGCCGCTCCGCTCATGGACCGGAGCGCTCACCCCGTGGGCTTCCCATGCTCAATCTTCCAGAAAACCTCCCCGCGCCTGAGATTCCCTGTTTCCTCGGGTGGCTGAACTATTGGTCTGCTGCTGCCGCGCAGGCCATCGGGTTCCCGGACCCGGCCCGCGACGCCGAACTGCTCACGCGGGCGCGGCGCACGCCGTCGGGCGGATGGGTTGTGAAGCTCACTGATGCGCCGCTCGATTATGACAACCCCGCCCACCTGGACGCGCTCAATCGGGCCTACGAGCGCTTCCCGGTGATCGGCGGGCGCGACTCTCCACGCTGAAGGAGGCTGCCGCGCGTCTCCTGGCACACTCCACCCGGCCCGAGCTGGCACTGTCGGACGCGCTCTGCACCCGGGCCGAGCTGGAGCTGTCCGACGCGCGCTGTTGGCGGTCTCGTGAAAGCGCAGATTTCTGGTCACAGGTCGACCGGATTTCCAGGGCTCGTGGCCACCGGCCAGCGCTCGGAGAGCACTGGCCTGAAGTCAAGGCCCTCTCTCGACCATGACCAGATTCCCGCGCTTTCTGGTGACCATCAACAACCGCTACCAGGAGAGAACCTCCGGCTGGCCGTCCATGCGCAACCAGACCTCGGCCGCCGAGTCGCCGCTATGGCCGGAACGTTCCCGCGACGCCCTCCATGGAGGCAAGTAACGTCAGCCCTACACCGCCTTCCGCCACCGCGCCGGATACCGTCGCATATGCCCAACCGCGCATTGCGTGGCGGCATCAGCTCGTCCGCCGTAGGGCACCGAGCCCGTTCTCGGTGGATAATGATTTTCAAATCAAGAACGAGGACTCTCTTCGTGTGGCGGCTACCGCATGCCCGTGGGCGGATCGGTGCCTTCCCGGGACGCGATGATGGTGACGACAAGCTCGCCGTGCTCCTGCCGCTCGCTCGCGACGAAGAGGGAGCCGGGCCAGCCCATGAACCCATCCATGAGGAATGGGCCATGCGCCTTCTGATCCGCATGGGACACCTCGACCTGGCACATCGTCGCCCGGCACTCGAGCACGTTCAGCCGCGAGCCACCCGGCAGCCTGCCGCGGACCAGCTCGCCCAGCCTGCGCTCGGCGTTGCCGCTCCAGGCGTCGTCCGGCAGCTCCAGCTCATACGCTGACAGCACATTGGCCTGCGCCTGCGCGTAGGTCGGCTGTGGCGGCGGAGCCTGCGTGTCCTGTTGGCGGGCACCCGCGTCGCTCGAGGCCCCTGCCCCGGCCAGTGCCTGCATGCGGGCCTCCCGCAACGCGGCCTGCTGCTCCAGATAGGCGACGGCCTCCGCCACCGCCCGGCCGTCCTCGCGCGGCGGCACCTTGGGCTGATTGCGCACCAGCTCGTCGAGGCGCCGCACCTCCTCTCTCAGGTTTTCGAGCTCGGCGCGCGAAGCCTCGTGACGCCTCGACTGGTACAGCGACACGATGAGGGCCATGCACGCCACGATGAGGGACGGCAGCCAGGTCTTGGAGCGCATCTAGCGAAACCAGGGGTTGAGAGGGATACAGCGGGGAGCCCGCCCCTGAGGCAAGGCGGGCTCCCGCTTCAGCGAGGCTTCGGAAGGGACTACCCCACCGTGTAGGAACCGATGATGCCGCCAGCCTCGAGCGAGCAGCGGAAGACCACCGGGCTCCAGCTCCAGACGGTGCGGTCACCGGTGTTCAGCGTCTGCCACGTCTGGGGACCGGCGACCGTCCAGGTGAAGGCGCCGACGTTGGCGCCGTTGCCCACGCCGTTGGTGCTCACCGACTGGCACCAGCTGTTGCTCCCGAACATGCTGATCGACGTCGGGTGCACCCCCGTCGTGGTGACGGACAGCGAGGCGGTGACTTCCTTCGACGTCGAACAGTTGTTGACGACGCCGCCGAAGCTGGAGCGCACAAGGCACCCGGCGTCGGCGGGGTTCATCGCCCTGAAGTCGAAGCCAGCACCATTGACGGCGGCGCCGGCGCTGGCGGCAAACAGGCCAAGGGAAGCCACCATGCCAGCCTTCAGGGAACGAATGACAGTCGAGCTCATTTGTCAGTACTCCATTTGGGGGTTGAGGCGCCCTCTCCATCAAGCGCCGAAATTCCAAACGGGGCATGCCTGGATTATTCGTTATTCCTTTATTGCTTCGTTTTTGGAGCGGCGCCGGACCTCGCCCACGGGTCAGCTCGCCCAGTGGGCCTCGGCCGGCTCGTGCTCCGGAGGCGCCTTGGTGGCCCGCAGCAGCGGAAGCGCGAAGGTGAAGGTGGAGCCCTGCCCCACCTCACTCTCCAACCAGATGCGTCCGCCGTGGGACTCCAGGATGTTGCGGCAGAGATACAGCCCCAGCCCGAGGCCGCCATAGGCGTGCACGGGCGCGTTGCTTGCCCGGAAGTAGCGGTCGAACACATGGCCCCGCTGCTCGGGAGGAATGCCCACGCCCGGGTCGGACACGGACACCTGGACCTCGTCTCCCGCCACGTCGAGATTCACCCGGAGGGTGCCTCCCTCCGGGCTGTACTTGACGGCGTTCTCCAGCAACGTGAGCAGCACCTCCTCCAGGCGGAACCTGTCCCCCAGCACCCAGGCCTCGCTGCCTCCCGTCTCCAGCTTCAGCACGTGCGAGGTGCCATTGCGCGGGAAGCTTGACGCAATAGCGTGCACCAGCGCGTGGAGGGGAACGGGCGCGAGCCGGATGGACAGCCGCCCCGTGTCCACCTGGGCGGCTTCGAGCAGGTGCTCGATGAGGCGCTGGAGGCGCCGCACATGGCCGCGGAGGCCCTCCAACGTCCGCGCCTCGTCCGGGTGGTCCGAGCGCAGCCGGCCCGCGAGCGACTCCAGGCGAATCGCCAGCGGGGTGAGTGGCGTCTTCAGCTCGTGCGCGGCCAGGGTGAGGAACTCGTCGCGCGCGCGGATGGCCGTCCGCGCCTCGCGCAGGAGCCGCGTATGGACCCGCTCCACCCGCTTGCGGTCGGTGACGTCATGGAGGAGCACGCCGGCACCGAACGGCGCCCGTCCCGCGGCGGACCGCACCGGGAAGGCGCTGGCCAGCAAGTGCCGCTCCTCCCCGAACGAGCGTCTCTCCAGCTCCCGCTCCTTCACCGGCTCTCCCAGTTGGAGCGTCCGGCGCAGGAGGGGCGCCAGGTCCGAGCAGAGGTCCTCGGCCAGTCGCTCCGCCGGCCGGGCCTCCCCCAACCCGAGCAGGCGGAGGAAGGCGTCGTTGGCCCGCTGGCACTTCAAGTCGGAGTCGAAGAAGGCGAAGCCGATGAGGGCCGTCTGGAGCACGGTGTCGAGCTGGGCCAGGGATTCCCGCGCGCTCCGCACCGCGTCCTTGAGCTGGTCATGGAGCTGGGCACGTTCGATCATCAGCGAGCAGCGGTGGGCGAGCTCCTCGGCGAGGGCGTGGTCTTCCCGCTCGAAGGTGCGCCCCGCCCGGGTACGGAAGAGCGTGAGCTGCCCCAGGACCCGGCCCTGGCTGTCGAGTGGGAGCGTGAGCTGCGCACCATCCCGTGGAGACGCCGTGGCAGCAGCGGCGGCGGTCATCGTCTGACGTGGCGCGGGAGGACGCATGGGCAGGAGCCAGTCCAGGGCAGCCGGCTCGCCCGCCACGCCCACGGGGATCAGGTCCCGCGGGCCGCCGTGCCGGAGCGACAGCACACAGGCATCCGCCAGCTCGGGGACCATCCTCTTCGCGACCCGCACGAGCGCCTTGTCATCCAGCGACTCGGCGAGAATCACGCTCGCGTCCGCGAGCAGCCGCTGTCCCCGCTCCACCCGGCGCCGCTCCCGCAGCGCCGAGGCCAGCATGAGGGTCAGGATGCCGAGGACGGCGAGGAGGGCCTGGGTGGCCACGAGCGCCTCATGGGGCGTGGCCGCGTTGTGCTGGAAGGGGCCCAGCCCCCGGCCCGCGTTCCAGCCCGCGATGAGGGCCAGCACCCCCGTGGCGGTGGACACCCCGGGCACTCCGAAGCGCAGCGCCGCCCACACGAAGAAGCCAAAGGCGGCATACAGCACGATGAAGACGGTGGGTAGCGGCCCGCGGGTGCCGGGCACGGAGGGGATGCTGAAGACCCATTGGCTGAGCACCGCGAGCAGCAGCATCAGCACCACTGACTCCACGCGACGCCAGAAGCGGAGGCGGGGAATGGGGAAGGCGGTGAGGAAGAACGGCCCCATCAGCACCACGCCGAGCGCGTCTCCCAGCCACCAGCTCGTCCACCACGTCAGGAAGGGAACGTCCGGGGCCAGCCACCGGGCAGCCGCGGCTCCGGCCAGGAGCCCGCTCACCATGGCGGGGAGCAGGGCCCCGAGCCCCACCAGCGCGAGCACCTCCCGAGGGTGGCTGAGCGTCATGGGGCGCCGGAGGACGGCACGCAGCAGCGAGGCGCCCAGGAGGGGCTCAAGGCAGTTGGAGACAGCCCAGGCCACGGCGAGCTGCACGGGGCGCCCGTGGAGGAGGAGTTCGATCAGCGTCTCCGAGATGAAGATGGTCACGAGCCAGACGGGCCAGCTCCGCGTCGGCGTGCGCAGCAGGAGCGCGAGGGTGAAGCCGGCGGGCAGCCAGAACGCCAGGAACCGGGCGGGGTCGGAATAGAAATACCTGTCGCTGAGCGCCGCGAGCACGGCGTAGGCCAGACCCACGAGGACGGCTCCCGAAAGTTGCGCAGCCGCCATCCGGGCGAAGTTTTCGCGGGCCATCGCGCCACCGCCTTCCCCTCCGCACGAGGCCGCTTCTCGCGAGGAGTGCCCGAGCAAAAGTAGGCACCTCCGCGACCGCCCGCGAACGCGGCGCCGCCCGGCGCCTCATGATGATGCGAGGGACTCACCGGCCGCTCGGACGGGAGGCGAACGGCCCTACGTGCTCACGGACCCTACCCCTCCGTGCCAGGAGCGACGGGCAGCTCGATGACCACCTCCGCCCCCTGCCCCGCCGGGACGTCCGCCACGTACGCACGGCCGCCATGCCTCGCCGCCACCTCGCGGACGATGGCCAGGCCCAGCCCCGAGCCGGGCTTGCCGGAGGCGGTGTCCACCAGTCGGTGGAAGGGCGCGAACACCGCTTCGCGCTCGGCGGGGGGAATGCCCGGCCCGTCGTCCGCCACGCTCACCCGGTAGCGATCCGCCTCCCGGGACAGCCGCACGCGAAGCTCCCCACCGTCCGGGGAGAACTTCAGGGCGTTGGACAGCAGGTTGTCCACCGCCTGCCGCAGGCCTCCCGCATCGAAGCGCGCCTCCGCGGGCCCCGGCGCGTCCAGGCGGATGAGCAGGCCCCGCCGCTCCGCCTCCGCGCGTGCCCCCTCCACCGCCTGCGTCAGCACCTCCGACAGGTCCCCCTTCTTGCGGTCCCACGCGCCCCGCCCCACCGCCGCCAGGTCCAGCAGGTTCTCCGCCAGCACCGCCAGCCGATCCACCTCGCGCCGCGCATCCCGCAGGCTGGCCCGCAGCTCCTCCGGCTCCCGCTCGCGCCGCAGCGCCAGGTCCATGGTCGTCCGCATCAGCGACAGCGGCGTGCGCAGCTCGTGCGCCGCGTCCGCGATGAGCCGCTCCTGGGCCTCTCTCGCCCCCCGCAGCCGCTGCGTCGCCTCCGCCAGCACCGCCCGCAGCTCGCCAATCTCGTCGCTTCCCTGGTCCTCGGCCGGCGCGTGCGAGAAGTTCCCCTCGCGCAGCTGGCCCAGGTGCCCGGTCATCGCATCCAGCCTCCGGGCCAGCCGCCGCGCCTGCAGCGTCTGCACCACCAGCAACAGCAGCCCCGTCACCGCCGCCAGCGAGAAGGCCATGCGGTAGTACGTGCCCACCGAGCCGTCCACCTGCCCCAGCGACGCTGACAGCCGCAGCGCGTACCGCTCTCCATGCGGCGAGCGCACGTTCACCAGCACCTCGCGCCACCGGCCGCCGCTCCGGTCCGTCCGGGTGGAGAGCACCGGCTCCGCGCCGGGCTCGCCGGGCACGACGCGCGCCTGCGGGCGCGCCCCCTCCGGGAGCGGCGGGTAGCGCATCACCAGCTCCCCGTCCGGACCGTAGAGGTAACCCCGAGGCGCGAAGGGGCGCACCTGCTCCTCCAGCGGGGACACCGCCATGTGCAGGTGCACCTTCTGGCCGGGCCCGTCGAAGAGGCTGACGCTCTCCACCGCGGCCTGTGCCAGCAGCGCCCTGTCCAATGAGCGCTCCAGGTCATAGCGGAACAGCCGCCCCGCGATGACCAGCGCGGCGAGCGTGGTCAGCGTCGGCACCAGCGCCCCCAACAGCCAGAGCCTCCGGGTCAGCGTCACGGAGCCGCCACCACCAGCTTGTAGCCCACGCCCCGCACGGAGCGGATGGTGACGTCCGTCGCCTCCAGCCGCTCCAGCTTCGTGCGCAGGTAGCCCACGTAGACCTCCAGCACGTTGCCGCTGCCGTCGAAGTCCGGTCCCCACGCCTGCGTCAGCAGCCGCGCCCGCACCTGCGGCTCTCCCGGGTGCTTCGCCAGCGCGGAGAAAAGCGCGAACTCGCGCGCCGTCAGCGGCTCCTCGCGCTCACCCCGGCGCAGCACCCGGCGGCGGGGATCCAGGACCAGGCCCCCGAGCCGCAGCGGCCCGTCCTCCGCCTCGCCCCGGCGGCAGAGCGCCTCCAAGCGCGCCAGCAGCTCGTCGAAGTCGAAGGGCTTCACCAGGTAGTCGTCCGCACCCGAGCGCAGCCCCGCCACCTTCTCCGGCGTCGTGCCTCGCGCGGTGAGCATCAACACCGGCGTGCGCACCCCGGCGCTCCGCCAGTGCTTCAGCAGCGTGAGGCCGTCCACGCCCGGTAGCGCCCAGTCGAGGATGATGACCTCGTAGCCATCCTGCGCGCCGCGCTCCAGCGCCGCGCGGCCCTCCGAGCACACATCCACGGAGTGGCCCTCCTCCGTCAACCCGCGCTGGAGGAGCGCCACCATCTTTTCCTCGTCCTCGACGAGCAGGATCTTCACGCACGGCCCCCCTTCGGAGGCCGCTGCCAGCCTCACATCCGTGAATACTTTTTCACGGTTGTGCCGGGCGGAGCCAGAGTCATCGCGCGCCCGGCCTCAGCCCGGGAGCGGCTCCACGGGCACGGACATCGAGCCCGGCCCCGGCGCCTCCATGCCGTGCTGCACGAGGAAGCCACGCACGGCGTCGGCGATCTCCGTGCCCGCCTCCAGCAGCCCCGCATGGCCGGCGTCATCCACCCGCATCCAGTGGGCGTGCGGCATGGAGTCGCGCATGCGCTCCATCTCGCTCAGCGGCACCAGGGTGTCGTCTCGCGCGGCGATGATGAGCGTGGGCACCCGCACGCGCGACACCACGTCCCAGGCGTGCCCCTCCGCCAGCCCACGCAGCGTGTACCAGTACGCCTCCGGGCTCATCCGCCGCAGGGCCTGCATGAACTCGTCGATGTCCGCCCTCGGCGCACGGGGCCGCAGCGCCCCCACCGCCCGGCCCAGCGGGTAGGCGAAGCGACTGGCCATCACCGCGTGCACCACCGGCGCGGCCAGCGGCAGGGCGGGCGTGGTGGCCCGGAACAACCCCCGCGTGGCGGACAGCGCCACCCGCGCGCGCAGCCGGTTGCTCCCCGAGCCCGGCGCCCCCGGCGTGCCGGCGATGAGCGTCATCGCGGGCACCAGGTCCGGCCGTCGCCGGTACAGGTCCAGCAGGACGCGCACGCCCATGGAGAAGGCCACGTGCAGCGGCGGCCGCCCATTGCCCCGCGCCATCACCGCCTCGGTGACGCGCTCCAGGTCGTCCACGTGCACGGGCACGCGGTAGTCCCCGTTCCGCGAGTTCTCACTGCCGCCGTGCCCCCGGTAGTCCCAGTGCACCACCCGGTGGTCCTGCTCCAGGTTGGCGACGATGTACCGCCAGAAGTTCTCCGAGGTGCCGATGCCGTTGGTCAGCAGCACCGCGGGCCGGCCCTCGAGCTCCGCGTCCGCGGAGGTCTCCATCAGGTTTCCGAAGTGGGTATGCCAGGCCACCCGGGTGCCATCCGGGGCGGAGACGTAGCGCGTGGAGCGGCGGTAGGGCATGCCACTTCCAACCATGGGTCGCCCCCGTGGAGGGCGCAAGGTCTCCCTGCCACCAGCCAGGCTTCCCCCCAGGCCGCCCGCCCCCGCCCGGCCCCCCACCGTGACGCTCCCCGCCCATGGCTCAGCCGGGTTAAGAGTGGGGCACATGCTCTGCGTCGATGCGGAACAGTTCGATATCGGTCCCGCCCTCGCGCACTACGCCGAGCACGGCTATGCGCGCCTGGGCCGGGTGCTTGGCGACGAGGGGCTGGAGGCCCTGCGTGAGCGGGCGGACGACCTCATGCTCGGCCGCGTGGTCCATGAAGGCCTGTTCTTCCAGCCGGACGCCGCCACGGGCCGCTACGAGGATGCGCCCCTGGGGCTGGGCTGGCAGGGCCCTTCGCTGGACTACCGCAAGCTGGAGAAGCTGGAGAAGGACCCGCGCTTCCTCGCGTGGCTGGAGAACCCCCTCTTCGAGCGCATCGCCCGCGCCCGCATCTCCGGGGACGTCGTCCTCTACCGCGCCATCCTCTTCCACAAGGGCCAGGCCGGGGGCAGCAACCTGCCCTGGCACCAGGACGGCGGCCGGCTGTGGGGCCTCACCCGCGAGCCCGACCTGCAGCTCTGGACCGCGCTGGACGACGCCCCCGAGGACGGCGGCTGCCTGGAGGTGGTGCCCGGCAGCCACCGCGGCGGGCTGGTGACGGCGCTGGGCGGCGTCATCCCCGCGGACGCCGTGGCCGCCGCCGACGCCGAGCGCCACGTGCTGCCCCTGCCCGTCCGCGCCGGTGAGTCCATCCTCATCCACAACCACCTGTGGCACCGCTCCGGACGCGGCCGTCCCGGGCTGCGCCGCCGCGCCTTCTCCGCCTGCTACATGGGCGCGGACATCCGCTGCCTGAGGAAGAAGAAGGCGCCCCGCGTCTTCCACCCCGTGTTCCGGCGGTAGACGCGACGCCCAGGCTCGGGAGGCTCGGGAGGCTCAGGACAGCAGGTGCAGGTGCGGGGGCTGCGCCAGCGGCGTCTCCCGCGCGCGCTGCGCCTGTGCCACCGGGAGGACGACTCGGAAGGTGCTGCCCCGGCCCTCCTCGCTCTCCACGGAGATTTCGCCGCCGAAGCCGGTGACGATGCCGTGGCAGATGGAGAGCCCCAGCCCCGTCCCCTCGCCCACCGGCTTGGTGGTGAAGAACGGGTCGAAGATGCGCGCGCGCACCTCGGGGGGCATGCCGACGCCGGTGTCCGTCACCTCGACGATGACCCGGTCCCCCGCGTGGCGCAGCACGAGGCGCACCTCGTGCTGATCCGGCTTGCCCTGCGGAATGGCCTGCGCGGCGTTGATGAGCAGGTTGAGGAACACCTGCCCGAAGCGGCCCTCGTTGCCCTCCACCAGCGGCACGTCGCGGTACTCGCGGACGATTTGGGCCCGCATCTTCAGCTCGCCGCGCGCCATGGTGATGGCCGACTCCAGCACCGACTGCACGTTGACGGAGGTGGCCGCCTCGTCGTCTCCGCGCGAGAAGGTGCGCAAGTCACGGACGATCTGCCGCACACGGTGCGCCCCGTCGGACGCCTCGCGCAGCACCTCCTCCATCTCCGCGGTGCGCCCCGGCGGCAGCTCGCGCGACACGCCCTGAAGCTCCCCGGAGAGGAAGGACAGGTTGGACAGCACGAAGGCCAGCGGGTTGTTGATTTCATGCGCCACGCCAGCCGCCAGCGTGCCCACCGCCGCCAGCCGGTCCGACACCACCAGCTGCGCCTGCATGGCCTTGCGGTCGGTGATGTCCAGCGACACGCCGCCCAGCAGCCGCCGCCCCGAGCGCTCCTTCACGATGAAGCGGTAGGTGAGCCAGTAGCGCTCGCTGCCGTCCGGCGCCGGAATCATCCCCTCGCTGACGTGGGGCTTGCCGGAGGCGAACACCGCCTGGTCCTCGCGGCGCACGTGCTGGGCGGACGTGAGCGGCATCAGCTGCGTGTCGTCGATGAGCGCCAGGTCCATGCCCTCGGGCAGCCGGAAGAAGCGGCGGTAGGACTCGTTCACCCAGACGCGCCGGCCCTCCTCGTCCTTGATGAAGGCCACCACCGGGCTGTTGTTCATGAAGGAAGCGAACAGCTCCTGCGACTCCTGCAGCGCGGCGAGCGCGGCGGTGCGCTGGGCCATCAGCTCCTGGCGCGCCTGCGCCTCCGCGGCGTTGCCCATCGCCGCCCCGAGCAGGCCCGCCATCAGCTCCAGCGTGCGCACGTCCCGGTCGTCGAACGCATGCGGACGGCCGGAGATGACGTTGAGCGCCCCCACCGGCCGCGCCTCGCGCCACAGCGGGACGCAGATCATCGACCGCGAGCCCACCTGCCGCGTGGCCTTCACGTTGACGCGCACGTCCGTCTCGGTGTCGTCGGTGCGCATCACCTCGCCGCGCAGCAGGCTGGAGCCGGTGAGGCTGCCCTCCACCTTGAGACGGAAGCCGGTGTGCTGCGCCACGCTGCCGGTGGCCACCCGGTACTCCACCTCCTCGCCGTCGATCAGCGCCACCGCCGCGCCGTCCGCGCCGCACAGCACCCGCGCACGCTCGCACAGCAGCCCCATGATTTCGTCCAGGTCCAGCCCCGCCAGCGCCACGTCCGCCTGCGTCTGGATGATGGCCGCCAGCCGCTCCATCTCCCCCCGCGCCGCCTCCTCGGACGTCCGCCGCTGCCGCCGCGCCGCGCCGCGTCGCTCCAGCAGCAGCCGCCGCGCGTGCAGCTCGACCGGCGTGAAGGGCGCCACCAGGTACTCGTCCACGCCCGCCGCCAGCAGTGGCTCCAGCGCCGCGTCCGTGGCCGCCAGCCCCAGCACGAAGGGCTCGTCCGGCCGCGCCCGCATCCGCAGCGAGTCCAGCCACCGCGCGTCCGCCGCCAGCTCCTCCGACTCCACCACCAGCACGTCCACCGGCCCGTGCATCAGCACCGCGCCGGCCTCCAGCACCGTCTGGGCCAACGTCACGTCCTGCCCCTGACGGCGCAGCTCCTCTGCCACGGGGTGCCGCGGAGCCGCGCTGACGCAGAGGAACTTCATCCCATCCTTCCTGCCCCGAGGGGGAGCCGTACGTCTGAAATCTTACAATCCCGCAGTAGCTGAATCCACCGTCCGTGCCCCGCTCCAAGCTGGGTCTGACTTGCCCCATGGCACTGCGAGCAAGCTGCAAACGGGTGACTCCATTGAAAGAGAGGTGTCACGAGAGGTGCCACTGGCGCATATCCTTGGATCGTGCCGGGTATCCCTGGAATCCTGGTGGCCGAGCAGCCGCACTACCTGCCGTGGGTGGACTTCTACGAGCAGGTGGCGCGCTCGGGCACCCTCTTGGTGCTGGACAACGTGCAGTGGCTGCGGCGCGGCTGGCAGCGGCGCACCCGGGTGGCGCTGCCGGCCAACGTGCCCCTGCCGCCCCCCACCGAGCCCGGCTTCCAGTGGCTGTCCATCCCCCTGGAGGACCCCCACCGGGACTCCATCATTGGAGATCTGGCGGTGGACACGCGCCAGCCCTGGGCCCGCAAGCACCTGCAGACGCTGGTGACGCTGTACGGGCGGCGGCCACACTTCAACACCCAGGTGCTGCCGCGCGTGGAGCCCTTCTATGACGCGGCGGGGCGCGAGGGCGGGCCGGGCTCGCTGCTGCGGGTGCTGCTGGCGAGCATGGCGCTCTTCTACGAGCCGCTGGGGCTGCGGCCGAACCTCGTGCTGGCCTCCACGCTGGAGAAGCAGGGCGAGGACAAGACGGGACGGCTGGTGGCGTACTGCCAGCAGCTCGGCGCGCACACGTACTACTCGGGCATGGGCTCGTCGCTGTACCTGAAGCTCAACCTCTTCCGGGACGCGGACGTGCGCGTGCTGTGGCAGCGCTTCCGCCACCCGCCCTACTCCCAGGGCCGCGAGGGGCGCTTCGTCCACGGCATGTCGCTGGTGGACGTGCTGTCCAACGTCCCCGTGGACGAGGTGCGCCGGTGGCTGGAGCCCTCGCCCTGGGGGCCCTTCGCGCAGGCCCCGGGCGGCGGCTGACTCAGGGCGTCTTGCCGGCCGGCTTGTCCTTGTCGAAGCGGACGAAGTAGCCCCGCACGGCTCCGTCCAGCAGCTCCGGGGCCAGGCGTGGCTCCGTGCCCTGGTAGTGCGCCATGTCGATGACCTGGTCGAGCAGGTCTCGCGGCTGGCAGGCCGCGAAGGGACGCCCCAGCGGCCGGTAGTGCGTGTCGATGAGGTAGTCCACCGCGGCCGCGTCGTAGGCCACGCCGCGCTTGCGGCACATGATCTGGAAGATCTCGTGGAACTGCTCTTCGTCCGGGCGCTGCACCTCCAGCTTGTAGCGGACGCGGCGCAGGAAGGCGTCGTCCACGAGGTCGTTGGGGTCCAGGTTGGTGGAGAAGGCGGCGAACACGTCGAAGGGCACCTGCACCTTCTTGCCGGTGTGCAGGGTGAGCATGTCGATGTCGCTCTCCAGCGGGACGATCCACCGGTTGAGCAGGTCCTTGGGGGACACCTTCTGCCGGCCGAAGTCGTCGATGAGGAGCATCCCGTTGCTCGCCTTCATCTGGAACGGGGCCTCGTAGTACTTCACCTCCGGCGAGTAGACGAGGTCGAGCATCTCCAGCGTCAGCTCTCCGCCCACCACCACGAGCGGGCGCTTGCAGCGCACCCAGCGCCGGTCGTACGCGGGCGCGCCCTCCTCCTCCACGGGCTTGTGGAGGTTGGCGTCGAAGATCTTCACCACGAAGTCGTCGATGAGCAGCGCGTAGGGGATGAAGACGTCCCCCTCGAAGCAGTTGACCATCCCCTGGCAGATGGCCGTCTTGCCGTTGCCGGGCGGGCCGTAGAAGAAGATGGCGCGGCCGGAGTTCATCGCCGGGCCGATGCCGTCGAAGATGTAGTCGCGGATGACGAGGTCGCCGAACTTGTCCTCCATCCGCGAGCGGGTGATGCGGTTGCCGCGGACGGTCTGCTTCTTCACCGCCGCCGCCCACTCCTGGAAGGGGATGGGGGCCGGGCCGTTGTAGCGGTTGCGGTCGTTGATCTGCCGCAGCACGTCCGTCACGAACGTGGTGAGCTGGTAGATCATCGTGGACCTGCCCACGCCCGAGCCGCCACCGCCGCGGATGTCGACGTACTTCTGACGGCGCAGCCCCTCGATGGTGTCGTCGACGATGGAGGTCGGGAGCTGGAGTCGGGCGGCCAGGTCCATGCCCCGCATCTCACCGGCGGAGAAGAGGGCCTTGAGGACCAGCTCCTCGATGAACGTCGCGGTAAGGCCCGTCTCCTCGAGGTTGCGCGGCTGCGCGGGCCAGAAGCGGTCCGTGGAGGCGGGGGGGCTGGAGCCGTCCGCGCTCCGACGCTGCGGGCCGGCTCCGCTTCCGCGACGGTCAGGGCCCGGAGGGGGCGCGTTGGCGGTGCGGCGCTCGGGGCCCGTGTACGGGGCCGGGGCCTGAGCCTGGGCCGCGGGTGGCGGAGCTCGGCGCTCAGGCGGCGCGGCGGCGGCGGGCGCGAGTGGGGCGCGGCGCTCGGGCGGAGCGGAGGGTGGGGGCGCGAGTGGGGCGCGGCGCTCGGGGATGGCGGCGTCCGGGGAGACGACGACGGAGCGGCGCTCGGTGGAGACGTCGGCGCTCTCCTGCAGAGGGGGGCGCTGGGGGACGGCGGGCCGACTCGGGAGCGCGGGGGATGCGCCCGTGAGGCCCGTGCGCGGGCGCGGCGGGCCGGAGAGCACCGGGCTGGGGGACAGGGCGGGGACAGCGGGCGTTTCCACCGGGGTGACGGTGCGGTTGGAATCGTCGGCTGGCTCGCCTGCGGCCGGGGGGGACGGCCTCCTGAACAGGGACATTGGCGCTCGCTCGAAGTTGTGCTGCCGCGAGCCTACCGCATTGCTGAGGATTCAACGAAACACGACGGTGACGGGTTGAGACGGGTTTCCTCTGGCTGCGGGTTTTCCGCGTCAGGGGGCTGTGGCAAAGATGCGCGCGTCGAGGCACTCCCCCCACACCCGGAGCCCCATCCGTGAAGCGACTCCTGTCCCTCCTCACCCTCCCCCTGCTGCTGGCCGGCACCGCCGCCGCAGCGCAGACCGCTCCCGTCATCACTTTCAACGCCAACTGGAGCCTCGCCGAGTCCGCCCCGCTGGTCGCCGGCGGACAGGTGCAGATTGCCTACGACGCCGCCCGCCTGCCGCAGTGCCGCGTCACGCTGCCGGATGGCACCCGGGCTGGAGCCTCACCGGCCACTACCGCCTCAACGGCGGCGCCGAGGCCAGCTTCGATGTCGCGGGCGCTCCGTCCACGGGAGCCCCGGCCGTCATCGACCTGCCCGTGGCGGGCCCGCTGGAGGTGTGGTTCCGCGTGGCCAGCCCCGGCTGTGAGAACTACGACTCGAACTACGGGACGAACTTCGATTTCACCGTCCACGCGACCGGGACGGCGGTACCGCCCACGATTGTGTTCCAGGAGGGCTGGGTGGAGTACGTCGTCGGCACGCCGAGGGCGGGGCAGCCGCTGGTCGTGGACTTCGACCTCGACCGGCTCCCCGAGTGCCGGCTCCTCTACAACGGCGCGCCCACGTGGGAAGTGGCGATGCACTACCGCTTCGACAACGGCCCGGTGACGGACGTGAGCGTCACGGCGGTCTCCGGGTACTCGCGCCGGGGAGTGCCGGTGACGATCAACCCGCCCGTGGGTGCGCGGTCCGTGACGATGTGGTTCGAGAACTGGGACCGGGGCTACTGCCGCCGCTGGGACTCCAACCTCAACGCGAACTACGGGTTCTCGCTGCAGCCGTAGCGGCTGGAGTCGGTGGTGTTTCTGGATGCCCCGTGGGCCCCTGGCCCTCGGGGCATCTGTGTTTGGTGGGTCCGGAGTGGCCCACGCGGCTTGGGTGCCCATCCGGAAGAGCGGGTGTTAATTTCGGCGCATGGGCTTCTTCCAGGAACCGCCGAGGCTTGGGAACCAGTACGACGACGACGCGCTCTTGCAGAGCTACCTGGCGCGCACCCTGCCCGAGGACCTCCGGCGCTCGATTCACGGGGAGCTGCGGGAGCTGGGGGACCTGGGCGGGGGGTATTTCTATGAGTTCCAGCTGCGGGACAGGCTGAACGAGCCGGAGCTGACGCAGTGGGATGCGTGGGGGCACCGCATCGACCACATCGAGGTGTCGCCGCTGTGGAAGGAGGCGGAGGTTCTCGCCGCGAAGCACGGGCTGGTGGCGACGGCGTACGAGCAGAAGAGCGCTGAGCTCAGCCGGGTGCACCAGTTCGTCCTGAACTACCTCGTGCAGCCGTCGCTCGATGTGTACTCGTGTCCGCTGGCGATGACGGACGGGGCCGCGCGGTCGCTGCTGATGCTGGGGAATCAGGGGTTGATTGACCGCGCCCTGCCCCGGCTGACCTCGCGGGATCCGGCGACCTTCTGGACGTCGGGACAGTGGATGACCGAGCGGACCGGCGGCTCGGACGTGGGGCTGACGCAGACGGCGGCTCGGCAGTCTCCCGAGGGGTGGAGGTTGTCGGGGACGAAGTGGTTCACGTCCGCGACGACGGCGCAGATGGCGCTGACCCTGGCGCGCCCCGAGGGGAATGGACCCGGGGGCAAGGGGCTGGCGATCTTCTACGTGGAGACCCGGGATGCCGCGGGGAAGCTGAATGGGATTCAGATCAACCGGCTGAAGGACAAGTTCGGGACGCGGAAGGTGCCCACGGCGGAGCTGACGCTGGATGGGACTCTGGCGACTCCGGTGGCCGGGTTGACGGACGGCATCAAGAACATGGCGTGGATGCTGAATGTGACGCGCACGTGGAATGCCATGGGCGCGGTGTGGGGCATGCGCCGGGGCTTGGCGCTGGCCCGGGACTATGCACAGCGGCGGGTGCAGTTCGGGGCGAAGCTGGCGGAGAAGCCGCTCCACGTGGACACCCTGGCCGGGCTGGAGGCGGAGTTCCAGGCGGGGTTCATGCTGGCGTTGCGCGCGGTGGAATTGCTGGGGCGGATGGAGGCGAAGGTGGCCACGGAGCGGGAGCTGCTGCTTCAGCGGCTGGTGACTCCGCTGGCGAAGCTGACCACGGGGCGCCAGGCGGTGCAGGTGACTTCGGAGGTGTCGGAGGCGTTCGGTGGGGCCGGGTATGTGGAGGACACCGGGGTGCCGCGGTTGCAGGCGGACTCTCAGGTGCTGTCCATCTGGGAGGGGACTACGAATGTGCTGTCCCTGGATGCACTGCGGGCCTTGGCGAAGGAGGGAACGCTGGAGGCGTTCTTCCATGAGGTGGAGGGGCGACTGGCCGGAGTGAGGGATTCGGGTCTGCGGCCCTGTGTGGAGGCGGCAGGCAGTGCGCTGGAGCACGCGCGGGCGTGGGTGACTGGGGCGATGGGGAATCCGGCGACGATGGAGGCTGGGGCTCGGCGGTTCTCACTGACGCTGGGACGGACGCTGGAACTGGCGCTGCTGAGCGATCATGCGCAGTGGTGTCTGGATAACGGGCACGGGCCACGAAGCAAGGCGGCGGCGCGGCGGTTCGCGCAGCATGGCGTGGACCTCATCCGGGATGAACTGGACTTTGAGGACGCGCGTCTGTTGGAATGATCTCCAGCCGGCCACAACAAGCACCAACCACATAGAAGGCACACCAAGTCCGCAAAATCCACGAAGCACAACATCAAAGCAGCAAAAAAAACGAACCTTTCTAGCCAATTCCAACAGATACGGCCCTCCACACGCCCTCGACGCCTAAGGATAAAAAATGAAAAAAGTCGTGGAGCTACCAAAATACAGTGCATACCCGCAGTGGGCAAAGACAGAGCTGAGACAGGCTCTCGACGAAAAGACAAAGAAAATCTATCAAACCAACGCAACAGCAGCACTGTCAACGGCCCAGGCGCATCCGTTCTTCAGCGATCTTGACGACTTCTTTATCGACTTAGAGTCGTCATACAAGGACAGGACCGGGACAAGACTATTTACAAACTCAGCGCTTCAATTGACCCCTAAGACCTACGACTCAGTTGTCAACAAGTCCTATCGTACAAACATCATCAAAAACAAGAATTTCCCAAGCAAGCCCCAAGAAGGATGGATCACGCCGGACAACTGGATGCAGCGCCTCAATGACACTGTCCGAGGCGAGCTTGTTTGCGCATATCTTGATGGCCCTGAGTATGTGGCCCAGGCATTGTCTGCCCGCGCAGACAAGCTTAGTCTCGCCTCGGACTTCTACTCTAGACAACAAGACAGCGGGTACTATGCGTACCACTTCTACGTGGACATTGAGGTAGAACTCGTAAGGCCAACTTGGAGAACCTTCCGCGCCCCAGTCAGGGTCGAAGTCCAGCTAACCACACAGCTTCAGGAAGTACTACGCGCCCTGACGCACGTCTTCTATGAAGAGCTTCGACTCCAAGAGCAGCGAGAAGGAGACGAGTGGAAGTGGAATTATTCCACAGGACGATTCAAAGCGAGCTACCTTGGGCATACTCTACATCTGCTTGAAGGTACGATCATGGAACTGCGACACACGAGCCAGTCCAGCAAGGCATCCAAGAAGAAGAAGGGAGCAGCAAAATGACCAGAGCCCACCTCCCCCCTCCCATTCCCGAAGTGCAGCATTTACCGACCGTACTTCGTCGTGTTCAGTCAGGCGAAATTCGTGTTCCGGCATTTCAGCGCGGCTACGTCTGGTCTGAGAAGCAAATTCTTGAACTCCTGGAAAGCGTATACAAAGGCTATCCAATCGGAAGCCTTCTTTTCTGGAACACCGAGAGCGGTACGCTAATCACAGAAACCGACCAAAACTTCCCATCTCCAGGCGCAGACAACAAGCAGCCCACATCATTCATCCTCGATGGCCAGCAACGCCTGACAACCCTATTCAACTGTTTCTACCCAAGAGACATCAAAGATAAAGAGAAATTCAATGTCTCCTTCGACCTAAGAAAACAAGCTTTTTACCAAACGAGAACAAGAGACTCGATGGAGGGAGGAATCAACTTGGGCGTTCTTTTTGCTCCTAGGGAATTCCTGAATGCTCAGCGAGAACTCGCCAAACTGCCGGATGGCGAGGCGTTACTCGACCAAGCGATCACGCTCCATGCCGTTTTCCAAGAGTACATGATACCAACCGTCACAATCAAAGGTCGAAATACAAAGGAGGTTGTTGAGATCTTCGAGCGAATCAACAACACAGGAACAAGGCTAAGCGCAGTCGATTTCATGAGAGCGGTTACGTGGTCGGAGCGCTTTGACCTCACGAAAGAGACCTCGCGCCTCAAGCTCTCACTAGAAGATGACGGCTTCAACATACCGCCAGAAACCTTTGTAAAGGTACTTGCTGTCAGCTTCGGCAAGGCCCCCACCTTGGACGAAATGCTAGAACTCAGGGGCAAGAGTGCCGTCAAACTGCGGGGAGCCATGAAGCTCACCGAAAACGCTCTTCGCAAATCAATTGAATTCCTAAAATCTGACTTCAGAATCTACTCATACGACTACGTCCCATATGAGGCTCAACTCATAGTCGTTGCAAAACTCTTTCTTCTTAGCCCAAAGAAACAAACAGCGGCATCAAAAACAATCATCCGCAACTGGCTATGGGCGACCAACCTGACAGAGGGACTTCAAGGAAAGCCTGACAGCTACATAGCCAACCTTGTCGACTCCGTCGAGCACCTGGAAGACAGTCGCTCCCCACTGCACGAAATTCGCATTGACTTGGAGCCCGAAGACTTGGTGTATCGGCGATTTATTGTCCGCCGAGCGCTCTCCAGTGCATTGGCAACACTGTTCTCGATGAGAGAAGCCAAGAGCCTCGTGACAGGAGACGCAATAGATCCACAGGAATTCATGTCTGAATTCAATCAATCATCATACTATCCGATTGTTGAAATGAATGAACTGAGCGTCTCGGAGATTGAGTCCGATACCGCCCGGCTCCTTCCAAACATGATTCTCGGAGTCCCCTCAGACAGGAAAGAGTTCAGGAAGACGTCCGTCTTGGAAACAATCCTTACCGCCCCTAAGCGATTTGGAAAATCTGCGAACAGTATCCTTGACTCACAGCTGATCACTGACGAATGCCTCCGTCATTTGAAAGAGGGGGACTGGAACGCCTTCTTATACTCTCGCGCTCAGTATATCATCGAACAATCGATTGAGCTGCTGACAACGTAATACCCTGGAGATGAACAGCCCACCGCGCACTCAGGCTGGGCTTTCAGAAGAGCAGTTGCCGCTTGCGTCCAAACTAGCGATCACTACCGGATAAAATATCCAGTATGCCAAGCGCGCTTGTGTCATGAATTTATCTCTACACTCATGACACAAGCCTCCCATATCAACCGTTGAGCGAAACTACACTTCGCGTCTTCAAGTTCGTTACCTTGCCCGAGCGCTCCAGCACACCCTGCCCCACTAGGAAGAGCGCGCCGTGGATCTGCTTCCGGCACTGCTCGTACACGTCCGGAGGCACGATGAGGTTCGCGATGCCCGTCTCGTCCTCCAGCGAGATGAAGCAGATGCCCTTCGCCGTGGGCGGCCGCTGCCGGCAGATGAGCATCCCGCCCACCGCCACCTTCCGACCCGAGGGCACCTTCTTCAGTCCCTCCGCCGTCACCGCGCCCAGCTTCTTCAATGTCGGCCGAAGCAGTTCCAGCGGGTGCTTCTCCAGCGACAGCCCCACCGTGTCGTAATCCGCGACCACGCGCTCGTAGAGGCTCATCGAAGGCAGCTCCACCTCCGTGCCGTCCATCGACATCCCAAAGAACAGGTCGTCCGAGTCCAGCGGCCCCAGCGCCTGGATTTCCCACAGCGCCTTGCGCCTTGCTCCACATAGCCCCGCCAGCGCACCCGCCAGCGCCAGCCGTGTCAGCTCGTGCCTGGGAATCCGCGCCCGCCTCGCCAGGTCTCCCACGTCCCGGAACCCCTCCCCCTTCGCCGACTCCACCCGGCGCCCCGCGGACTCTCCCAGGCCCTTCACCATCCGCAGGCCCAGCCGTAGCGCCCGTCCGCCCTCCTCCAGCGTGCAGTCCCAACTCGAGCGCTGCACGTCCACCTCCCGCACCTCCACCCCGTGCCGCTGCGCATCCGCCACCAGCGTGTGCGGCGCGTAGAAGCCCATCGGCTGGGAGTTCAGCAGCGCCGCCGTGAAGGCCGCCGGGTAGTGGCACTTCAGCCAGCTCGACGCGTACGCAATCAGCGCGAAGCTCGCCGAGTGGCTCTCCGGGAACCCGTAGTGCGCGAAGCCGCGAAAGTTGTCGAACCACTCCTCTGCTTGTCCCGGCGCGTACCCGCGCGCGATACAGCCCTCCACGAAGCGGCCCCTGTACTGCAACAGCATCGACTCCGCCCGCTTGTGGCTCAGCACCCGCCGCAGCCCATCCGCCTCCCCCGCCGTGAAGCCCGCAGCCACCATCGCCAGCTTCATCGCCTGCTCCTGGAAGAGCGGCACCCCCAGCGTCTTCCCGAGAATCTCCTTCACCGCCTCGCTCGGGTACTCCACCTTCTCGATGCCATGCCTCCGCCGCAGGAACGGGTGCACCATATTCCCGACAATCGGCCCCGGGCGGATGAGCGCGATCTCCACCACCAGGTCGTAGAACGTCCTCGGCCGCAGCCTCGGCAGCATGTTCATCTGCGCGCGGCTTTCAATCTGGAACACCCCCACCGTGTCCGCCTCGCACAGCATGTCGTAGACCTTCGGGTCCTCCGCCGGAATCGTCGCCAGCGACAGCTCCCTCCCGCGGTGCTCTCGAATCAGTGCGAAGCACTTCGACAGCGCCGTCAGCATCCCCAGCGCCAGCAGATCCACCTTCAGCAGGCCAATCGAGTTGATGTCATCCTTTTCCCACTGGATGACCGTGCGGCCCGGCATCGCCGCGTTCTCCACCGGCACCAACTCCGTCAGCGGCTCGCGTGTAATCACGAACCCGCCCACGTGGATGGACAGGTGTCTCGGAAAGCCTTCCATCTCCATCGCCAGCGACAGCGTCTTCTGCACCCGGCTGTCAAAGGCAGACAGCCCCGCCTCCAGCAGCACCTCCGGCGTCACCTGGAACCCGTTCGCCGCCGCCACCTTCGACAGCTTGTCCACCTGGTCCAGTGACAGCCCCAGCGCCTTGCCCGTCTCTCGCAGCGCCAGCCGGCCCCGATAGCAGATGACCTCGCACACCATCCCCGCCCGCTGCCGGCCGTGCTTCTCGTAGACGTACTGGAGCACCTCCTCGCGCCGCTCGTGCTCGAAGTCCACGTCAATGTCGGGCGGCTCCTTGCGCTCCATGCTCAGGAACCGCTCGAACAGCAGCCCCATCCGCACCGGGTCAATCGCAGTAATCTGGAGCGCGTAGCAAACCGCCGAGTTCGCCGCGCTCCCTCGTCCCTGGCAGAGAATCCCCCGCCTCCGCGCGAACCCCACGATGTCCCACAGCGCCAGGAAGTACCCCGCGAAATCCAGCGCGGCGATGAGCTTCAATTCATGCTCAATCTGCCGCACCACCTCCGGCGGCACGCCTCCCGGATAGCGCACCGCGAGCCCCTCGTACGTCAGCGTCCGTAGATGTTGGTTCGCCGTCCGCCCCTCGGGGAGGTCCTCCTCCGGAAAGCGGTAGTGCAGGTCATCCAGCGAGGCGTGACAGCGCGACGCCAGCTCCACCGTCCGCTCCAGCGCCTCCGGCCGGTCCGCGAACAGCCGCCCCATCTCATGCGGCCCCTTCAGCGTCCGCTCCGCGTTGGGATGCAGCCGCGTCCCCACCTTGTCCACCGTCGTCCCGTGGCGAACCGCCACCAGCACGTCCTGCAACGGCTGCCTTCGCCGGTGGTGCGTATGCACGTCGTTGTGCACCACCACGGGCACGCCCATTTCCCGCGCCAGGGCGTCCACCTGGGCCTCGCGTGCCGCGTCCCCCGCCGACAGCGTCCGGCACAGCCCCACGTGGAAGCGCTCCGGGAAGGCCTCCGCCAGCGCGGCCACCCGCTCCACCGGAGCCGGCTCGGGAAGCAATGCGATCAGCCCCGCGGAGCGGTCCGCCAGCGCCCGCCACGGCAGCCCCGCCTCCCCCTTTGGATGCGTCATCCGGCTCTGCGACACCAGACTACACAGGTTCGCGTACCCGCCTGCGTCCGCCGCGTACACCACCACCGGCGGGGCGTCCTCCAGCGTCAGCTCGGCCCCGAGGATGAGCTTCAGGCCGTGCTCCTTCGCCGCCAGGTGCGCCTTCACCACCCCGTACAGCCCGTCCGCGTCCGTCAGCGCCAGCGCGCGCAGCCCGAGCCTCGCGGCAGTCGCCACCAGCTCCTCCGGATGCGAGGCCCCGCGCAGGAACGAGAAGTTGGAGCGACAGACGAGCTCGGCGTAGTCCACAACGGATCAACATACTGAGCGGCCGTTCAGGCGCTAGGTCGGATCTGCACTCGGTGAGCAGGGAGACTTCATGGGTTGCCGCGAATGAGGACGATCCGCCCCGGCTGACCCAGGGTCGATGTGCGTCCCCGGACACTTCCGAGGACCGATGCTCAGTCCTGCCCCGAGGGTGACGAGGGTTCGCGCCAGCTGGCCTCCACTGCGGGGGGGGAACACGCTGTCGCCTCGAACTCCGAGAGGTCGAGCGACTCCGCTCCCCGGGCCAGCGGCTCGCGTGAAAACGCCTGACACTTGAGCAGAAGCCCCAGACTCCGCACCGGAATCTCCTGGCTCTCGAACTTGAGCGCTCTGGTAGATATCCACCGCTCAGCAACAGCCAGAATGGGAGGATCTCGATGATGTGGCGCCGAGCCGTAGCGTTGCTGCTGCTCTTCGTGTGGATGGGCTGCGCAAGCACTCGCGTCGCACACCTCGACACGAGAGAAGGCGGGCCACCGGAGTACGTCCCGACCTCCTTGGACAGAGCCATCGCAGTGAGCGAAGACGACTTCAAGGAGTCGTTAGCGCGACTGGTGCTGGACGTGCCTCTTTCCATCCGGGCGCCTGCCGCGGGGTGGTTGGTGCGCGCCTCCACACACGGCGCGACCATGGACAAAGTGCTTCAGGGCGGACTGCGCAAGAGTTACGGCCGCTGGTGCCTGGCCCATGAGGGCCCCGGCGACTGCCTTTCGCTGCTAGAGGACGGTCTGGGCTTCACCTCCGAAGACAAGCTGGCACTGGCGTTGGGACTGTCGCTGGACCCGATGCGCGAGAGCATCGCTGAAGCGGTGGAGGACACTCTCAATCCGCACTTCTTCACTACCGTGGTGGTGTCTGCCCTGGTGTCGTGGGCAGTGCTGGCCGCAAACCCCGAGCCGGTGTTCACCAAAGGCGCGGCGATTCTCGCGGCAGTGCTGGTGGTCTACCTTGGAGTCGACTCCTTCCTGGAGGTAGTGCGGGCATGTTCAGAGCTGAAGAGCCTCACCGATAGAGCCACCACCTTCCAGGAGTTGGAAGAGGCTGGAGCAAGGTTCGGCCGAGTGCTGGGCCAGGAGGGCGCGCGCATCTTCCTGCTGGCAGCGACAGCGCTGGTGAGCAAAGGCACGGCGGGAAGTGCTTCGTGGATGACCTCGCGACTGCCACTCCTTCCCCGCTTCACTGAGGCGACGGCGCTGGGCGCCTCACAAGTAGGGCTGAGACTCGACGCCGTGGGGCAGGTGAGCGCGGTAGCCGTGGTGGAGGAAAGCTTCGCCATGGTCCTGGCACCCGGCGCGGTAGCCATGGCCGCCACCAGCCCACGAAGCCGTGGCGCCTCCGCATTGACCCACTTCAGGTCCTGGGGCTCGCACAGCGGCCTGAAGAAAGCCCTGGGCCCTGCGGGACAGGGCAAGCAATGGCACCACATCGTCGAGCAAACCAAGGGCAATGTCGGCAGGTTCGGCAAACACGTCATTCACAATACCCACAATGTGATTGCCCTGAATGAAGGGCTACATGTGAAGATCAGCGGTTATTACTCATCAATTCAGCGTTTCACGGCGGGCAAGACGGTACGTCACTGGTTGAGCACCCAGTCCTTCGACGCGCAACGGGATTTCGGGTTGAAGACCCTTCGTGACTTTGGAGCCACCCCTTGAAGGGCAAGTCTTTGAAGAGCGCCTCGATTCCCGACCTTGAGGCTACGTACGAAGAAGTTGCCTGGCTCCATGGGCAGGCGTCTCAAGCCGGCGACCACCGGACAGCCAATGCCCAGTACAAGCAGGTCACCCGCGTGTGGATGGAGCTGAGGGGCCGGGGTGAGGAGGGGCGGAGTGCGCTGGTTCGGTTGATGGGGAGCAGCAACCCCCATGTGCGGGGGTGGGCCGCATCGCATGTCCTGGAGTTCAAGCCCCAAGCCGCGGAGGCCGAGCTGGCGCGCCTCGCCCAAGGGCCTCCGAGCATCGTGAGGCTCAATGCCGAGATGACACTCAAGGAGTGGAAGACCGGCACCCTGACGTTCCCGGCAGAGTGAATCGCAGGTCTGCGACGAGGAGCAGGCCACGGAGTTGTCCGCCTCCGCCGAGAGCAGAGCCCCTACGCCAGCCTCCGGATGGGGCGCGCGGCGCGGCACCCCGTCCAGGGGCGGTCCGCGGAGCCAACCCCTGCCACTCAGTCCTGGCCGGCGGTGACGAGCCCCCGACTCAGCGCCCTCGGGTCGGAGAACATGAGCCCGTGACCTCCGGGAATCACCGCGAGGCGGAAGTCGCCGAGCCGCGCCGACATACCTCGGTGCCAGGTGAACTCCGCCGCCGGAAACACGTTGTCGCCAAAGGCATCCGGAGGGCTACGTTCGCCTCGACGCACGCTCTACGGAATTCGCCCCCTCCCGCACTCTACGGGGAACCACGTATTTACTTGCGCTTCAACCCCTATCAACGTGGCAAGGCAATACACACCCGGATGGAGGAATCATGAGCAAGCTTCTGAGGTCCCTGCTGGCAGCCACCGCCTTCCTCACCCTCGCCCCCACCGCCGCTTCGGCCCTTCCGCCTCAGTGCTACGAAGAATGCGACTTTGAATACAGCGAGTGCACTCAACCCTGCGCTCGCGGCGGCACCCTGACGACCTGTGGGGCCTATGGCGTCTGCGCTGGCGCCCGCGAAGAACCCTCGGACGCCTCGGCTTCCGTGAGCCAGGACGAGGCCCGGCAGTCCGTGGCGTCACAGGTCTGCGGCGAGGAACAGACCGCTGAGGTGTCCAGCTCCGCCGAGAGCTGAGCCACCTTCGCTCCACCGGGCCCGGGACTCGTTCCCAGGCCCGGCCTACAGGGAAGTACATATCTACTCCCAGTCACGGCCCGCAGACGCTGAGGCCGCAGTTCCCACTGACTGGAGAAGCGAATGCGTTGTACGTCGCCTCGGGCCGGCCGACGCACGCGAAGGGCGTTCCCTCAAGGCGGACCCGGGCGCGGGAAGCACCTATAGTCGCTGCGTGTAGCTCCCTGCCTCGGAGGAACACGTATGCCCGCCGCGCTCGAAGAGTCCGCCAACCCTGTCCTCATCGGCCGCTCGAGCTCACACTTCACGCGCATCACCCGGATCTTCGCCGCGGAGCTGCGCGTCGACTATTCCTTTCAGGTGGTGCGAGACCTCATGTCCTCCGACCCGGCGGACTACGGCGGCAATCCCGCGCTCAGGATCCCCGTCCTCCAGACGTCCCGAGGTGCCTGGTTCGGTGCGCTCAATGTCTGTCGCGAGCTGTGGCGCCGTTCGAGCCTCAAGCCTCGCGTGGTCTGGCCGGAGGACCTCGACCAGCCGGTGCTTGCCAATGCGCAGGAGCTCGTGCTTCAGGCCATGGCCACGGAAGTGGCATTGATCATGGCGAAGGTCGCTGGCGGCAGCGACAGCAATGCCCACCACACCAAGCAGCGAAAAGCGCTGGTCGACATGATGTCGTGGCTGGAGACGAACGCGACGTCCGCGCTCGCCGCACTCCCTCCACAGCGGGACCTGAGCTTCCTGGAGGTCACGCTCTTCTGCCTCGTGACGCATCTGGAGTTCCGGGACGTCCTGCCGACCGCTCCCTACTCCGAGCTGACCGCGTTCTGTCGGCGGTTCTCGACGCGAGCCTCCATCGCGGAGACCGCCTATCGCTTCGACACGTGAAGGTCGCCCCGGGCCGCTCCCTCACACCGCCTGGAGCTGATCCTCGGACACCTCGTCCAGGAACGAGGAGATGGCGGCGTTCACCGCCTCCGGCTGCTCCAGGTTGCTCATGTGCCCGCCGTGCGGCAGCCGCATCAGCCGCGAGCCGGAGATGCGCTCATGCAGCCGGTCCGCCATCTCCGGCAGCGTCACCGCGTCCTCCTCGCCCACCAGAATCAACGTCGGCGTGGGGATGCGGTGCAGTTCGCCCTCCACGCTCCGCCGGTTGATGACCCCGTCCATCGCCCGCCACACCGCGCGCGGGTTGCTGGCGAGCTGCCGGCGCAGCGCTTCCCGCTCCGCCTGCCTCGCCGGGTCGTTCATGAACGTGGGCCCGAAGTAGATGCGCATGATGCGGTCCACCACCGGTCCCAGCCCCAGCCAGTGCGTCACCGAGGAGAGCAGGCGGAAGCGCGGCAGGTTGCTCGGAAGCTCCGCCCCCGCCGACGTGTCCAGCAGCACCAGCGAGCTCAGCAGCTCAGGATGCCGCGCCGCGACGCGCAGCCCCACGAAGCCCCCCATCGACAGCCCCACGAAGTGGCACGGCGCCAGCCGCAGCGCCTGGATGAAGGCCACCGCGTCCTCGTACACCGTCCTCAGGTCTATCGGCTTGCCGTCCTCGGGCGCCTCGCTGCGGCCCTGCCCCCGGTGGTCGTAGCAGATGCACCGGTAGCGGCCCTTCAACGCATCCACCTGTCGCGAGAACAGGTGCGAGTCCCACAGGAGCCCGTGGCTGAACACCACCGGCTCACCGGGCCCTCCAGAGTCCTCGTAGTAGAGCTTCGCGCCACGAATGGACAGGAACGGCATGGATATCCAGGATAGGGCGGTGGTCCGGAGCCGGAACCCCCGGCTCCAGTGCGATTGTTTCCAGTCCCCCTCCGTGCGCCGGCCCCCGGTTTGACAGGACGGCGAGGCGGCTGCCAAACAGGGGACCATGGACCTCACCCCCACTGCCTGGCAGCTCTGGATGGTCGCGGCGCTGGTCTGCGGCGGGCTGGAGATGAAGCTGTCAGGCTTCGTGATGCTCTGGTTCGCCGTGGGGGCGCTGGCCTCCTCGCTCGCCGCCTCGCTCGGGCTGGGCATCAACTTCCAGCTCTTCCTCTTCACCGCCGTCTCCGCCGGCCTCTTCGCCGCCTCGCGCACCATCTTCAAAAACGTTTTCATGCGCACCGCCTCGCATTTGAAGACGGGCATCGAGGCGATGCTCGGCCAGGAGGCGGTGGTGGTGGAGTCGCTCGGCGAGCCCCATGGGGGCACCGTGCGCATCAACGGCGAGCTGTGGTCGGCCCGCTCCCTGTCGGGACTCGTGGCCGAGGGCGAGCGCGTCACCGTGGAGCAGGTGGAAGGTCTCAAGCTTTGGGTGCGCCGCCCATCGGCGTCATTGTCCGTTCCCTCCGGGGAACATCAGAAGAAGGAGAGGGCCTGATGGACTTCCTGACCGTTCTTTTCATCATCGCGGCGGTGGTCGTGGGCTTTGCCCTCGTCACCGGCATCCGCATCGTCCCGCAGGCCAAGGTCATGGTCGTGGAGCGGCTCGGCAAGTTCCACAACGTGGCCACCAGCGGGCTCAACATCCTCATCCCGTTCCTCGACAGCCCCCGGGCCATCGAGATGCGCGCGGGCAACCGCGTCATGCGCAGCAACCTGGTGGACCTGCGCGAGCAGGTCATGGGCTTCGAGACCGTCCAGGTCATCACCCATGACAACGTCAACATGGAGGTCGGCTCGGTCATCTACTACCAGATCGTCGACCCCGCGAAGGCGCTCTACCAGGTGGAGAACCTGGCGCTCGCGATTGAACAGCTCACCATGACCAACCTGCGCAACGTCATGGGCGGGCTGACGCTGGACCAGACGCTCACCAGCCGCGAGACGGTGAACACCAAGCTGCGCATCGTGCTGGACGAGGCCACCGAGAAGTGGGGCGTCAAGGTGACGCGCGTGGAGCTGCGCGAGATTGAGCCTCCCCAGGCCATCAAGGCCGCCATGGCCAAGCAGATGACCGCCGAGCGCGAGCGCCGCGCCGAGGTGACGAAGGCCGAGGGCGACAAGTCCGCCGCCATCCTCCAGGCCGAGGGCGAGAAGATCTCCCGCATCCTCCGCGCCGAGGCCGAGCGCGACGCCGAGGTGGCCCGCGCCGAAGGCCACAAGCGCGCCGTCATGCTGGAGGCCGAGGGCAAGGCCGAGGCCACCCGCCTCGTCTTCGAGGCCATCCACCAGGGCCGCGCCACCCCCGAGGTGCTCGCGCTGCGCTACATGGAGACCCTCCAGGAATTGGGCCGGGGCGACAACAAGATGTTCATCCCCTACGAGGCCACCGCCGCCCTGGGCGCCATCTCCGCCGTCAAGGAGCTCTTCGGCGAGGCCGGCGCCAGGCCGCGGGCTGGCCAGGCCGCCCCCGCCCGGCCCTCGGCGCCCTCCGCCGCCTCGCTGAGCGCCCAGGCCATTGCCCGGAGCAGCGCCATCCACGAGCCGGCCACCCTCGCCGGCACGCCCGCCGTCCCCCCTCGCCGCCCGCGTCCCACCACCGAGTCGCAGGACGACTGACGCACCGCTTCCGGGCCCGGCGCGGGAACTTCTTCCGCGCCGGGGTGTCCAGGGGGCCAGACACCGCAGTCATCCGGAGGCCTCATGCAGAACGCATTCATCGAAGGGGGTTGGGGCATGTACCCCACGTTGGTGGTCGGACTCGCCCTCATCGCCACCTGCCTCCAGTACGCACGCCGGCCCGAGTCGCGCTATGTGCCGCTGATGCTGTCACTCGGGCTGGTCACCCTGATGTCCGGTGCGCTCGGCTTCTTCTCCGGCATCATCTCCCTGCTGCGCTACTACACCGGCGCGGGCTCGGACATGGCGACCTCCGTGCTCTTCGTGGGCTTCTACGAGTCGCTCCACAACGTGGCATTCGCGCTGATGCTCGCCACGCTCGGCGCGCTGCTGACCTCCGTCGGCGCGTGGCGCCTGTCGCGCGGGGCCGTGGCACTGTCGTCCCGGACGACGGTGGGCTGAAGCCCTTGCGAGCCGCGGCGGAGGTGGGGCGGCGCCGCGGAATTCCCGCTGTCAGGAGGCTCGCGTGCGCGCCGTCCCACCAGGCCGGCGGGCGAGTCGGGGTTGCATTCCGGACCGCCCCTGGCCATAAATGGCGCTGTTCGTTCCACCCGAAGGGCCTGACACCCCCTTCCCACGCGAGGTCGATTCACCCTTGAAGCTGAGCCGCTGAAACCAGGTCCCTTGGACTTTCCGCGCTGAGCCGCCTTCCGGCGGGCTTGCGCTCTGGATTCAGGAGCTCGCTTCATATGTCTTCCGTTCGCGCACACCGCGTGTCGTTCGCTTTTTCCGACGCCGTCCCCGTCCTCTCCGAAGTCGACTTCCACCTGCCCTCCGGCTGGACGGGACTCGTCGGCGCCAATGGCGCTGGCAAGTCCACCCTCCTCCGCCTGCTGGCCGGCGAGCTGACGCCCACCGAGGGGAACCTCCAGCTCGAGCCGCCCTCGCCCACCGTCCGGCTCTGTCCTCAAGAGGTGGAGACGCTGACGCCCGACATCACCGCCTTCGCCGAGTCCTGGGACTCCCTCGCGCGACGGCTGCACGGGCAGTTGGGGCTGGACGTCACCGCGCTGGAGCGCTGGCCCACGCTGTCCCCGGGCGAGCGCAAGCGGTGGCAGGTGGGCGCGGCGCTGGCCGAAGAGCCCCACGTGCTGCTGCTGGATGAGCCCACCAACCACCTGGACTCCGAGGCCCGCGCGTGGCTCGTCGCCGCGCTGAAGCGCTTCCGGGGCATCGGCGTCGTCGTGTCGCATGACCGCTCGCTGCTGGAGTCCCTCACCACGTCCACCCTGCGCGTCCACGCCGGGAGCGCGCGGCTGTGGCCCGGCGCCTACTCCGCCGCCCAGGAGCACTGGCAGGCCGAGCGCGAGGCCGAGGTGGCCGCCTACCAGGGCGCTCGCGCCGAGCAGCGACGCGCGGCCCACCTGCTGGACCAGGCCCGCCGCGAGCAACAGGCCGTCACCGCCAACCGCAGCACCCGCAAGCGCCTGAAGGACAAGAACGACAACGACGCCCGCTCCATGGGCGCGAAGGTCGTCGCCGGCTGGGCCGAGGACCGCGCCGGCCACCGCGTGGGCGTGCTGCGCCGGGAGTTCGAGCGGGTCAGCGACGCGGTTGGCGAGTTCACCGCGGACAAGACGGTGGGCCGCTCCGTCTTCGTGGGCTACGTGCGCTCGCCCAACCCGTGGCTCTTCACCCTCGACGTGCCGGCCGTGCACGCGGGGGACGTGGAGCTGCTCGGGCCCGTGAATCTGTCCGTGGGCCGCGAGGCCCGGGTGCGCGTCGAAGGCCCCAATGGCGCCGGGAAGAGCACCCTGGTGCGCGCGCTGCTGGACCACTCCCGCGTGCCCCTGGAGCGCGTGCTGTACCTGCCCCAGGACGTCGGCGCCGTGGAGGCCCGGGCCACGCTGGACGCGGTGAGGGAGCTGCCTCCCGAGGAGCGCGGGCGCGTGCTGTCCCTGGTGGCCGCGCTCGGCGTGGACCCGGAGCGACTGCTCGCCTCGGAGCAGCCGTCCCCGGGCGAGGCGCGCAAGCTGCTCATCGCGCGCGGGCTGGGCCAGCATGCCTGGGCGCTGGTGCTGGACGAGCCCACGAACCACCTGGACCTGCCCTCCATCGAACGGCTGGAGGTGGCCCTGCGCGAGTACCCGGGAGCGCTGCTGCTCGTGTCCCATGACGCCGCGTTCGCCCGCGCCTGCACCTCCGAGTCCTGGCGCGTGGAGCATGGGCGTGTGGAGGTGACGTCCGGGTGAGCGCGCGACGTCGGAGGTGAATCGGCAGGCCCGGACGAAATCGCCGGGAAGATTTTCGAGGGCCCTCGTTCTCCGGGGGCAACCGACGCAACCCGCGTCCCTTCCCTGGAGAACAACGATGAAGATGACCCGCCTTCTGCCCGCGCTCGTCCTGGGCCTGTCCCTCACCAGCCTCCCCGCGCTCGCCGACAGCACGTCCTGCACGCCGTCCAACGTGGCGGTGTTGTCCAACCGCATCCACGTGAAGTGCGCCGCGTCCGCCGCCGGGGGCATCTGGTACTTCGCGCTCCCCACCTCCGACAGCGCGCATGCGAACCGGACGCTCAGCCTGCTCACCACCGCGCTCGCCGGCGGCCGCACGCTGTCCATCGACTACAACCCGTCCAGCACCGCCGGCACCAGCATCGGCTGTCTGTCCAGTGACTGCCGGCTGATCAACTGGATTGCAATGTGGTGAACCGCGTCGGACTCCCGAGGTCTCTTATGGAAACCCGACGCTCAGGCCTGGGGCTCGCCGTCCTGGCATGTCTGCTGGGGGCGCTCCCCGCCCAGGCCTCTCTCTACTGGCAAGCCGGTGTCCGGAGCAGCACGCCCAGCGTGTGCTTCGTGGGCAACGCACTCACCGCGCGGCCGGCGCGCGTGCAGCAGGTGCTCGACTACATCCACGACTTCGAGCGCGCCGCCAACATCCGCATCAACTACCTGGGCACCTGCCCGGCCCCCATCGTCCTGGCCAACGGCAATGACTGGCACGACGGTGACATCCGCGTCGTCATTCCCGGCACCAGCGTGTCCGGCACCGGCATGGTGCCCGGCAACGGCTGCCCGATGTTCCTCGTGAATGGCGTCTACAACGGGGACAACAACGGCTGGGGCAGCTGGTCCAACGCCCCCATCGACCTCTCCACGCACCGGGGGTGCCGCTACAACCTGAAGCTCGGTGACGACGGCGATGCCTTCGGCGTGCCCTGGAGAGATCACACGCTGCACGAGTTCGGCCACGCGCTCGGGCTCGCCCACGAGCACGAGCGCAACGACGTGGACTTCGCGATGTGCAGCGCCTCCGGCTATGGCGGCGGGGCGAGCAGCGGCCACCTGACGCCGTATGACCGGTACTCGGTTATGCACTACCAGTTCCTGTCCTGCGGCATCCACGGCAACTACGGCCACGCGGGCCTGTCCAACTGGGACCAGCTCGCGCTGCACATCCTCTACCCGGAGCCCGTGCGCGTCGCGGAGCTGACGGGCCGGACGGTCATCCGCACCACCGAGGCGCTGAACCTCGCGTCCGCCTGGGGTGCACGCGGAGCCAACCTCTCCGTCACCTCGTCGTCGTTCTCCTGGAAGCTGTCGGGCATCACCTACAGCTCGTCCAGCGGGCTCTCCACCTGGCTGGGAGCGGGAACGTATCCCTTGCAGTTCTCCCACTCGGACTTCCTCGGCCGGACGTACTCGTACTCTGGCACGGTGAAGGTGCTCACGCCCGTGGACTACGCGAAGCAGATTGTCACGCCCGTGGCCGCGCTCACGCCCCTGCTGTGAGGCCGTGGCCATGACGCCGCGGCGGCTCGCGACACCGGAGCCGCCGCGTCTCGCGGGGATGGATGGGACGGCGGCTCAAAGGCCGGACTGTTGGAGGTACCACGCCACCAGCCGCGCCACGCCGTCCTCCACCGATATCCGGGCCCGGAAGCCCGTCTCGCGCTCCAGGGCCGACGGGTCCGCCCAGGTGGACTCCAGCTCCCCGGGCTGCGCCGGCAGCGGGTTCAGCGTCGCCCGCGTGCGCAGGTGCCGCTCCAGCAGGGAGAGGAAGTCGCGCAGCGTCACCGGCTCGCCCCGCCCCACGTTGAGGAGCCGGTACGGCGGCGCTCCCGTGGGAGGCCGGTCCAGCACCCGCACCACGGCCTCCGCCACGTCGTCCACGTGCGTGAAGTCGCGCTGCATCCGCCCCTCGCCGTACAGGTCGATGGGGCGTCCCTCGCGCAGGGCCCGCAGGAAGAGCATGGGCGCCATGTCCGGACGCCCCCAGGGCCCATACACGGTGAAGAAGCGCAGGCCGCTGGTGGGCAGCCCCTGCAGGTGGCCGTACGTGTGGGCCATCAGCTCGTCCGCGCGCTTGGTGGCAGCGTAGAAGCTCAGCGGCCGGTCCGCCGCCGCGTCCTCCCGGAACGGGGCCGACGTCCCCGCCCCATACACGGAGCTGGAGGACGCGTAGACCAGGTGCTCCACGCCCCGCGCACACTCGAGGAGGTGGAAGAAGCCGGTGACATTCGTGTCCAGGTAGCCACGGGGGGACGTCCCCGCCGCTCGCACGCCCACGCGCGCCGCCAGGTGCACCACCCGCTCGGGACGCTCGCGCTCGAAGAGGGCCCGCAGCTCCGGCCCGTCCGTGACGTCCACCGCGTGGAAGGTGAAGGCCTCCGCGCCGGGCAGCCCCTGGAGCCGCGCCAGCCGGGCCCGCTTCAGCGCCACGTCCCCGGACGGGTCCAGGTTGTCCACGCCGATGACGACGTCCCCTCGCGCCAGCAGCCTCGCGCTGACGTAGTGGCCGATGAAGCCCGCCGCTCCGGTGACCAGGACCCGCATGCGGCCCTCACGCTCCCATGGATGCGCGGCCCGGGGCCACGCTCATCGCACCGGAGCGGCCGCCGGGGCGGGGCTACGGGGCCGCGGGGCTCCGACGGGACGGTGGAGCGGCCGGCGGCTCCCAGGCTCCACTCCGGGCGGGGGCTGGCCATGACGCTTCCCGTCAACACCGCTTGCACGTAGGGTGGACCCCATGGTGTCCGTGAAACAGCTCCGCCCCTTCGCCGGGGCCCCGCTGGACGCGTTCATGGCCGCGTCCGGCCCGGTGGCCCTCATCCAGCCGCCCGCCGCGCTCCTGCAGGCCGCCTCCCTGGGCGAGGTGAGTCTGCGCACCGTGGGCATGGCCCACCGCGCACGCATGGAGGAGCGGCTGCTCGCCATGCTGCGCGACTTCGACAACCTGGAGGTCCACTTCCTCCAGCCCACCGTGGACGGAGAAGAGTTCACCGTGGGCCGCACGGACACGTGCGACCTCGTGGTGCCGGACCCGTCCGTGTCCCAGCACCACGCCACCCTGCGCTGGAACGCCACCAGCGGCGGCTTCACGGTGCGCGACGCGGAGTCCATGAACGGCACGTTCATCAACGGCGCGCCGCTGGCCTACCGCGCCCAGGCGAAGCTCCACGACGGGGACACCCTGGCCTTCGGCGACGCCCAGTTCCTCTACCTGCGCGGAGAGACAGTCTACGAGCACCTGCGCCGGGCCAGCCCCAAGCCGCCCCAGCCCTGACGCCGGAGCTCAGGGCACGGCGCGGACGGCCTCGATGACGGCCTTGCGCAGATAGGAGCGCCAGTCCGTCTGCGCCTGGTAGATGCCCACCTGGGCCACGGTGTGCGTCTCGTTGCGCCACGCCAGCTCGCCGACGGGCGACACCACTCCCGTGTCCAGCACCACCTCGACCCGGCCCAGCGCGTTGATGGCGGACGCGTCCACCCAGGCCAGCACCACCACCACCGCCGCCTCGGCCCCGTTGTCGCTGATGAGCTGCACCACCTCCTCCGTGGAGGGCGCGGGAGACGGGGAGATGCGCGTGCCCACCACCTCGAAGCCCCGCTCGCGCAGCACCGCCTCCGTCTGGCTGACCAGCACCGTGCGCGGGTTGCCCTCGCCCATCAGGTCCTCGCGGTACGTGGACGTCGGCAGCGCGTCCACGCGCGAGCCCACCGCCACCACCACCTTGCGCAGGGCCCCGGGCGGCCGGACCTGGGGCGTGGCACAGGCGGCAAGCAGGAGGCTCAGCAGGACGGCGGCGGGACGGAAGACGCGCATGATGGGGAGACCCGAGGCGGAAGGTGGTGAACCTCCTATTAATGATACGAGAGCCGGCCCGCCGCCCAGGCCCTGCTCCGCTCCGTCCCCTGCCCCCCAGGGACGCTGGCGTCAGTCAAACAGCCCCTGCAGGTAGAAGCGGCCGTCCTTCCCGTCCCGGAACACCCACGCCGGGCCCAGCCCCTCGAAGTGCACCCGGTAGTAGTCCCGCTGGTAGGGCGTGTCGGACCACCACTCGCCGCCCAGCCGCTCCGGGCCCGCCACCGCCGTCACCCGGTGGCGCTTTCCGCCCACCCGCGCCGCGAGCAGCCGTCCCGACTCCGCCACCTCCGCGTCCAGCCAGGCCGGCGTCGCCAGCAGCCGCGAGGGCCGCTCGCGCCCGGCGCCCGCCGCCGCGTCCCTCCTTACGACGTCCTCCAGCCCGTCCGCCGCCAGCCCCCGCCTGCGCTCCGGCGGGTGGAAGCCCTTCGCCGCGTGCGCCGCCTCCGGCCGGTGCACGGCCTCCAGCCCCGCCGCGAAGAGCGACTCCTCTCCCAGCGTCGTCACCAGCCGCGACAGCACCACCTCCAGCGCCGCGTCCCCCTCTGGCGCGTCTCCCAGCGCCAGCTGCTGGCCCCGGTCCTCGGAGTGCTCGTCCACGCACGCGGACACCTCCGCCACCGGGTTCTCCAGCTTCAGCTCCTCCAGCCGGTGCCGCGCCAGGTCCAGCAGCAGCTTCGCCTGTGCCGTGGGCCGCGCCAGCGTCAGCGGCACCCGGGCCTGCCCCTTCGGGTCCAGCTTCAGCGAGAAGGTGAGCCGCACCGCCGCACGCCGCCGCCCGGACAGCCGCGCCCCCAGCCGGTCCGTCAGCGTCTTCAGGGCGAAGCGCAGCGGCTCGAAGGAGTCCGCGGGAAAGTCCAGCACCACCCGCTCCTCCAGCACCTCCTCCAGCACCGCCGCGACGAAGGGCGTGTCGTCCTCCCCCCGGCAGCGCGCATGCACCCGCGCCCCGGCCGCTCCGCCTCGCGCCGCCACCGCCGCCGCGGGCAGCGCCGCCACCTCGCCCAGCGTGGAGAGCCCCAGCGCGGAGAAGGCCGTCCCCTCCGCCGCCTCCAGCGCCGCCAGCGGCAGCGGAGCCAGCGCCCGGGCCCCCTCACCCGCCGGCACCACCTCCACCCGCCGTGCCCCGTACCGGGCCAGCGCCCGCGAGGTGAACGCCTCCGAGGCCACCACGGCATGCGCCCGGTAGCCCAGCTCCGCGCACAGCTCCAGGGCCCGCGCCCCCAGCCCCTCCTCGCCCCCCGCCAGGTGCGCCGCCCCCGCGTCCAGCCAGAGCCCGTCCGGCGCGGAGAGCTGGAAGCCCGGCGCCAGCGCCAGCAGCGCCTCGCCCAGCACCGTCAGCGCGCGCGCCTCGTCCTCCGGGCGGTAGGGGAAGTGCCGCAGCACCGGCTCCAGCGCCGTCGCCGCCGTCAGCGTCATCCCCGGCTTGACCCCCGCCTTCAGCGCCGTCGTGGAGGCGAAGGCCACGCGCCGCTGGCCGCGCACCTCCTCCACCAGCGCGAAGGGCCGGCCCGTCAGCTCCGGGACTTCCAGCACCTTGCGCTGCACCGGGAAGCGCGTGAAGTGCAGATACGCCCTGCGCATGGCCATGCTCAGTGCGCCACGCCGGCCGAGTCGAAGCCCTGCCGCAGGGACGGCATGGGCGCGTCACGGCCGGGCCGCTGGCCGAGGATGCCGCAGCCGTTGCGCAGCGCTCCGGCCTGGTCCTTCAGGAAGTCCGGCGTGGTGTCCGCCCCCGCCTCCGCCACGTCCAGCAGCCGCCCGCCGTCCTCCAGGCCCAGCTCCGGGTACAGCTCGCTCCACGGCAGCACCGCCCGCGTGCCCGTGCCCCCCTGACGGCTGCGCACCACCTCCACGGACCAGCCCTTCCCGTCCTGGGCCTCCGTGCGAAGCCGCGTCATCCCGTCCGCGGGCGCCTCCGGCGAGGTGAGCAGCAGCAGCAGCCCGCCCCCACGCTCCGCCGCGTCCGCCAGCTTCCGCGCTTCCGCCAGGGCGACCCGGGGCGTCCTCCCCGGCGAGCCCACCCCTCGCGTCAGGTCCAGCACCACGCAGGCGAAGGCGCCGCTGCGAGCCAGCTGCACCGCCGCCCACACCCGCTGATCGGGCGCCTTTGGCCGGACGATGAGCAGCCGCTCCAGGTCCACGCCCAGCGCCGCCGCCGCGGGCGGATACAGCTCACGGGGGCCATCCACCCAGGCGCACAGCCGCTCTTCCCGGTGCGCCGCCGCCACCGCGCGCAGCGCGAGGCTGGTGCGCCCCGAGGCCGCCTCACCGCACAGCTCCACCGCCTGCCCCAGCGGGAAGCCGCCCGCGGGCAGCAGCGCGTCCACCGCCTCCATGCCCGTGCGCAGCACCGCCAGGTAGCGCCGGGGTGCCGCCTGGAGCTGGCGGATGCGCTCCCGAAGCTGCTCGACCACCGAGCCCGAACCCGCCGCTCCCGCCCCTGCCCGCTGCTCCACCGCCGCGCTCATCTCGCCTCCTCGCCAGAACCCGACACCCTGAACGGTCGCCTGGACGCTCGTTCAGTATGCTCGTAGGTCTGACATGCGCCGCACAGGACGCAGGGCGATGGTGCGGTGGACCAGACCTGACAGCTCGGATCCACGGGGACGACCCTTCAGATCTCCAGGGTCTGCGTGCGCTCCGGGGGCGCTAACCCGCGCAGAGGACCTTCACCTCCACCTTCGTGTCATCCGCGCGGCGCAGGCACGAGCCCAGGAAGTACAGGCGCGCGGAGCGGTCCTCACCCGAGGGCTCGTAGCGCACGTCGCCCGCCGCCACCGAGCAGCGCTCCACCGTGCCGTCCGCGCGCGTCAGCTCCACCTGCGCCAGCCGCGGATCCGGCAGGTTCACCACGTCGATGCTCTGCGCCACCGTGGCCAGCTCGGCGATGCCCAGCAGCGTGTCCCGGTAGCCCGTCTTGCAGATGGAGTCGAGGTTCCGCAGGTCCTGGTCGAACTTCTCCGTCATGGCCCGCTGCCGGAAGCCCGGGCCGTTCGACGTCGGGCAGTCGACGTTGCGCACGAAGGTTCCGTTGCTCGTGACGTCCTGGACCAGACCGGCTCGCTTGTCCGTCAGCGCCACCGGCCCAATCGTGGCCCACAGCACCTCGCGGGAGGCACCCGTCGCATCATGCAGGTTCTGGAAGTCCGAGAAGTACTCGTCCACCGACGTCAGCTTGTCACCCTGCTCGGTGCAGTGGTCCACCGACGTGTCCTCGGTGAGCACCACCGGCGGCGGGCGCGCCTTGGAGCTGCAGTCCTCCTCGTCCGTCACCACCACCACCAGCAGCCGCGCCCCGTCCCGCAGGAAGCCGCCGTTGCCACCCTCGGAGATGGCCGTCGTCGCCAGCGGCTCCGTCACCGCCAGGCGCACGGCCTCGAAGGGGGTCTCCTGCCCGCTGCCCATGGTGCCCTGCTCCACCAGCCGGCGGAACTTCTCCACGAGGAACGGGTCCGTGCCTTCGATGAAGCGCTCGTCGGTCGGCTGGCCCCCCGTGTCGGGCACGGCCTGCAGGCGGCCGGACTCGCCCTCGTAGTACCGGACCTGATCCTGCCCCTGGAAGAGGACGCGCCGGTACACGGACGTCGTTATGACGCCCACACGGAAGTCCTGGGCCAGGCCGCCTCCCGCCTCGAGCGCCTCCACGAAGGCAGGCAGCTCCTGGGCGATGCCCTCCTGCTCCTCCGCCATGGAGGACGAGTTGTCGATGACGAAGAGGATGTCCGTCTTCTGGGGGGCGACGACCGGGGACTCGCTCTCGCACTTCCCTGGCAGGGTGGAGCCCGGGTCATCGACGGGCGACTTGCATGCCGCCCCCCACAGGGCCGGCAGCAGCAACAGGGGGGCACAGGTACGGAGCTTCATGGGCGTCTCCGGGGGGACGGCGCACCAGGGCGGCGCGCCGCATCAAGCTGGGGGGGGCAAGCATGCCCCACCCCACGCAAGGACGCGAGACTTCAGAGGATCGTCGGGCATCCGACGAGGGAGTGGAAAAACGCACATCGCGTTTGCCATGTCCGTTTTGGTTGTTACGTTGGTTCATCCGTCGCAGAAAACCGAGAAGTCAATGGGTCCGGTCGCTTGCTGACCGGGCTTGAGCAAGAGAAGAGGCCGAACTTCATGTCCGACGAGAAGAAGAAGGGCTCCTCTGCGAGCGCCATGCCCACCGCGATGGCACCGCCGGGGCTCATCAACAAGGAAGACATTCCGCAGGTGCTGCCCATCCTGCCGCTGCGGAACAGCGTCTTCTTCCCGGGCGGGGTGCTTCCGCTGGCCGTCGGCCGCCAGAAGACCATCGCCCTCATCAAGGACGCGGTGCGCGACGACCAGGTCATCGGTGTCGTCACGCAGCGCCGCGCCGAGGAGGAGGACCCGGGCGCGTCCGACCTCTACACCATGGGTACCGTCGCCCGCATCGTGAAGCTGCTGAAGATGGGCGAGGACAACTACTCGCTCGTCGTCCAGGGCCTGGCCCGCTTCCGCGTGGTGGAGCTGGTGCAGGAGGCGCCCTACCTGAAGGCCCGCGTCGACGCCGTGGAGGACAAGACCTCCTCGGAGAACGTCGAAGTCGAGGCGCTGGGCATCAACCTGAAGAAGCTGGCGCGCGAGGTCATCGAGCTGATGCCCGAGCTGCCCGCCGCCGCCACCGAGCTGGTGGAGAGCATCACCCACCCCGGCCACCTGGCGGACCTCATCGCCGCCAACGTGGACGTGCCGATTGAGGAGAAGCAGGCCGTCCTCGAGACGGTGGACCTCAAGGCGCGGATGAAGCTCGTCCTCGAGCTGCTCAACCGCAAGCGGGAGATCCTCAAGCTCTCCAACAAGATCGACTCCGCCGTGAAGGGCGAGATGTCGAAGACCCAGCGCGAGTACTACCTGCGCCAGCAGCTCAAGGCCATCAAGGAAGAGCTGGGGGAGATGGGCGAGGAGGAGGAGGAGCTCGACGAGCTGCAGGAGCGCCTGAAGAAGGCCGGCCTGCCGCCCGACGTGGAGAAGGTGGCCAACAAGGAGCTCAACCGCCTGAAGACGATTCCGGCGGCCTCCAGCGAGTACACCGTCTCGCGCACCTACCTGGACTGGATTGCCGACCTGCCGTGGTCGAAGATCTCCGAGGACAACCTCGACATCGAGAACGCGCGCCAGCAGCTCGACAAGGACCACTTCGGCATCAAGAAGGTGAAGAAGCGCATCCTGGAGTACCTGGCCGTCCGCAAGCTGAAGAACGACATGCGCGGCCCCATCCTCTGCCTCGTGGGTCCCCCGGGCGTCGGCAAGACGTCGCTGGGCCAGAGCGTCGCCAAGGCCACCGGCCGCAAGTTCGTGCGCCTGTCGCTGGGCGGCGTGCGTGACGAGGCGGAGATCCGCGGCCACCGGCGTACGTACGTCGGCGCGCTGCCCGGCCGCTTCATCCAGAGCATGAAGAAGGCCGGCACCAAGAACCCGGTGATGATGCTCGACGAGATCGACAAGCTCGGCGCGGACTTCCGCGGCGACCCGAGCGCGGCGCTCCTCGAGGTGCTGGATCCGGAGCAGAACAACTCGTTCAGCGACCACTACCTCGACGTGGCCTTCGACCTGTCCAAGGTCATGTTCGTCGCCACGGCGAACCAGCTCGACCCCATCCCCGGGCCGCTCCGCGACCGCATGGAGATCATCGAGCTGACGGGCTACACCTTCGAGGAGAAGCAGGCCATCGCCCGCATCCACCTCGTGCCCAAGCAGCTCAGGGAGCACGGGCTGAGCACGGACCACATCGAGATCACCGATGAGGCGCTGCTGACGCTGACCACCTCGTACACGCGAGAGGCCGGCGTGCGTAACCTCGAGCGCCGCATCGCGGACATCTGCCGCGCGGTGGCGGTGGAGGTGGCCGGCGGGAAGCTGGACAAGCAGACCATCAACTCCGACCGCGTGAAGGAGATCCTCGGGCCCGAGATGTTCTACTCGGAAGTCGCCGAGCGGACCGAGGTGCCGGGTGTGGCCACGGGCCTGGCCTGGACGGCGGCGGGTGGCGACCTGCTCTTCATCGAGGCGACGAAGATGGCGGGCAAGGGCGGCATGACGCTCACCGGCCAGCTCGGCGACGTGATGAAGGAGAGCGCCACGGCGGCGCTGAGCTACCTGCGCAGCAAGGCGGAGCAGCTCGGCATCAGCCCGAACTTCCTGGAGAAGACGGACCTGCACCTGCACTTCCCGGCGGGCTCCATTCCGAAGGACGGGCCGTCGGCCGGCGTCACCATCCTCACCGCGCTCACCAGCCTGCTGACGGGCATCCGGGTGCGGCACGACACGGCGATGACGGGCGAGGCCACGCTGCGCGGCCTCGTGCTGCCGGTGGGTGGCATCAAGGAGAAGGTGCTGGCGGCGCACCGGGCGGGCATCAAGCGGGTCATCCTGCCCGAGCGGTGCCGCAAGGACCTCATCGACGTGCCGGACCAGGCGCGCAACGAGCTGGAGTTCATCTTCGTCACGCACATGGACGAGGTGCTCAAGGCCGCGCTGGAGTCCCCGCCGGTCGGCCTCGCCTCCAGCGGCGGCGAGCCCGGCAAGGACGCCTCGCTGGCCCAGAAGCCCGCGGAGCCCGAGGTTCGCGCCTAGCGCGAGGCTTCACGGCCGGTAGGCAGTGACACGGGCAGGTTCCCTCTCGGGGACCTGCCCGTTGTCTTTGCGGGGCATGGAAGCCGCGCGGACCGGCCCCCCTGAGCGAGCAGCCAGCCATGGCATGAGGCTTCCGCTCCACCCCGCCTCCGCGCGACACTGCGGAACGGCGCCCCGGCCAGGGACGTCCCATCCGCCATGCCAGGAACGGCCGCACTGCTCCGACTGGGACTCGCCCTGCTCACAGGGCTCGCCTCCTCACGAGCGCTGGCGCAGGAGCCTGGAGCTCCCGGGCTCGCCTCCTCACCAGTGCTGGCGCAGGACAGCGCGGCCGGCCCCCCCGCGCTGGCGTGGCCCGCGCCGGGCGCTCCGCTCGGCGTGGCGGAGGTGCGCTTCCCCGCGGGCTTCGGGAAGCGACGCATCTACCTGGACGCGGGGCATGGCGCGGAGGGGAACACGGGCAACCGGTCCGTCACCTGCGAGGACGAGGAGTCCTTCACCCTGCGCGTCGCGGAGGACCTGGCGCGCCGGCTGGAGGCCACCGGCCACTTCCGGGTGCGCCTGAGCCGCAAGGCCGGCGAGCGCATCCCCTACCCTTCCCGCCTCAACGCCGCACGGGCCTGGAACGCGCACGCATTGCTGAGCCTGCACTCGGATGCGCGGGGAATGGCGTTCCCCTGGGAGCCCGCGCCGGGACAGCAGTGCTACCGGCAGGACGCGTCTCCCGGCTTCAGCGTGCTCTGGTCCGAGGAGGCCGACGCGCCACTGCGCGCCCAGCGCGCCCACCTGGCCCGCGCGCTGGCCCGGGGCCTGAAGCACGCCGGCTTCCGGCACTACGACGGCGTGGACTACACCGGCCTCTACGCCGCCGACTCCGCCCAGCCCGGCGTGTTCTTCACGCGCGTGAGTGAGCCCACCCACCGGCGCATCTTCGTGCTGCGCAGGCCGACCATCCCCTCCGTCATCATCGAGACGCACCACGCGCTCGACTTCGAGGAGGCCGCGCGCTGGCGCGAGGAGCGCACCCTGGAGGCCTTCGCCGCCGCGGTGGCCCAGGGACTGGTGGAGGCGCTCGCCTCGCCCGCCCGCTGACTCCCCGGACACGCCAACGCGCGCGGCCTCGCGGAGTCACACCCTTCGTCCTCCTGCTCCACCCCATGAACACTTGCAGGCGGAGGCAGCCGGCACGGGCGGCGGAGGGTGACACCTCCCGTTCGTGAACGGATTACCCGCGCCTCCGCATCAGGGGACGCGAGTACTGCGCGCGACTGGACCTCCGTCCGGAGGAACCGTCATGCCCAGGCAACAACCATTCGACCGTTTCAATGAAGGCTCCGGAGGCACCGCACCTGGTGGCGAGGGCGCCATGGAGGCACGCGGCCCCATCCTCCCGGAGGACGGTGGCGGGCTCCCCGACATTCCCATCCCCGGGGTACCCCCGGAGTACTGGCAGCACATCCGGCTCGGCCCCTTGAGCGGGCGCTACTCCGGCCCCGGCCCGTCCAACTCCGAGCTGGACCTGCGCGTGGACATCGACCCGAGCCAGGCCCACTCCCCGGTGATGAACCGCATCAGCGGCGACTTCTACCGCGTCTTCCGCGCCAGCCTGCCCGGACGGCCCGCGTACACCTGGCGCAACTACCTGGAGTCGTGGATTGTCGACGCCCCCCACGTCACGCGCTTCATCAACCGCGTCGTGGTGACGGGCACGGTGCGCTTCTGGCGGGGCAGCCACTCCACCACGGAGCTGAAGCTCGTCATCCCCTGGGCCGCCTTTTCCCCGGCGGGCCCGGCCGAGGCCACCTTCACCAGCATGATGGGCACCCCCATCACCTATCACTGCGCGCGGCGCTCCAGCGCCTTCCGCGAGCTGCAGCTGGAAATCGACGTGTGCAAGTCGGTGAACCGCGAGCCGCTGCTGCCGAGCTGCGACACCCACGCGCACGGCATCCACCCGGATGGACTGCCCCGCCGCACCCTCACCTTCGAGTCGGTCTACCGGGAGGCGGGCGTGGAGGTGAAGCTCATGCGGGAAGGCGGCGTGCTGGACGACAGCACCTCCAGCCTGAGCCGCTGGTCTCCCGCCGAGCTGCATGACGCCATGGAGACACACTACAGCCAGTACGGGAAGACCTGGCCCGCGTGGCGGATGTGGGGACTGATGGCGGGCACGTTCGACGAGCCGGCCGTGGGCGGCATCATGTTCGACGCGGCCGCGGCCTTCGGAGGCGCGGGCGAAGCGCCCGAGCGGCAGGGCTTCGCGCTGTTCCGGGACCACACCTGGTTCCGAGACCTCGTGCCGGGCGTCCCCTCCACCCAGGCCCAGGCCGCCGCGATGCGGCACTTCCTCTACACGTACATCCACGAGGCGGGGCACGCCTTCAACTTCCTGCACTCGTGGAACAAGTCCCGCCCGGACTCGCTCAGCTGGATGAACTACGACTGGCGCTACGACCAGCGCAACGGGCCCGACTCCTTCTGGGGAAACTTCCTGTTCCGCTTCGACGACGACGAGCTGCTCCACCTGCGCCACGGAGACCGCGCCGCCGTCATCATGGGCGGAGACCCGTGGTCCTCGGGCGGCCACCTGGAGGCCCCCGCCGAGGCGATGACGCTGCTGGAGGGCGATGCGCCCGTGGAGCTGCGCATCCGCTCGCGGGAGGTGTTCGACTTCATGGAGCCCGTCACCGTGGAGCTGCGCCTGCGCAACCTGCTGCCGGACCTGCCGCTGGAGATGGACACCCTGCTGCAACCCGAGCAGGGCGGCGTCACCGTCTTCATCCGCGGGCCGGACGGGCAGCTGCGCACCTACTCGCCAGTCCTCTGCAAGCTGGCCACGCCACGGATGCGGAAGCTCATGCCCCGGGACCAGGGAGCGCCGGGCGAGGACCGCTACAGCGAGGAGGTGTTCCTCGACTACGGGAGCACGGGCTTCTACTTCGACCAGCCCGGCGAGTACCTCGTGCGCGCGGTGTACCAGGGCACGGGCGACCTGCTCATCCCTTCCAACGTGCACCGGCTCCGCGTCGGGGTGCCGCGAGGCCGCGAGGAGGACCGACGGGCCCAGGACTTCTTCACCCACGCGGTGGGCCTGAGCCTGTACCTGGGCGGCTCGCGCTCGCCCTTCCTGCGCAAGGGCATGGACACGCTGGAGGACGTGGCGGACCGCTACAAGGACTCGCCGCTGGGCGCCCAGGCCGCGCTCACCGTGGCGAACAGCCGCGCCCGCCCGTTCCACCGGCGCGAGGACTCGCGCATCGTCCGCACGCACGAGGCGGAGCCCGAGGTGGCGCTCGACCTCTCCGGGAGAGCGCTCGACGTGTACCGGCGGCAGCGCTCCCCGGCCTTCAACCTCACGCAGCACCGCGTCGCCGAGCAGCGCGCGAAGCTGCTCGCGGGCATGGAGCGCAAGGACGAGGCGAAGCAGGAGCTGACCACCCTGGAAGGCGACCTGCGCGACAAGGGCGTCAACGACGTGGTGCTGCGGAGCATCCGCGAGAAGCGGGAGCGACTGTAGACCCTGGAGGCCCGAGAAGGAGGGAGGTCCGCCCTCCTTCTCGGTGTGCGGCTAGCCCTCCTCGCGCCGGTCGTCCTCCATGGCCGCGTCGAGGTGCTTCGCGAGGCGGGCCGCCAGCGTGTCCACGTGCGGTGCACGCAGCGCGCTGTAGTGGTCTCCGGGGACGTCCTCCACCGTGAGCACGGACGTCACGTGGCGCGACCAGCCATGGGTCGCATCCACGGTGGGCTCGCGCTTCGAGTCCTTCGCCCGCATCAGCAGCACCGGCCCGCCCTCGTAGTCTCCGGGCCGCCAGGCCAGCTGCGCGCGCAGGTTCGCCCGCATCACGTCGCGCCAGGCCCGGAGGTCCGACTCCCGGACCTCCGGTGGCAGCCAGCCCGCCTCGCGCGCGTGCTGGATGACCACCGTGAGCTGCGCATCCTCGGACAAGCCTTCGAGCACCTCCGGTCGCAGCGCCGACTCGACGCCCGCCGTGCGCGCCAGGTCCATGGCCATGCCGGCGAGCAGCAGCGCGCCATCCGGCTCCCGCCTGGGAGCGTCGTCCCCCGGCGCGAAGCTGTCGAGCAGCACCAGCAACTCCACCCGCTGCCCCTGGCGCTCCAGTGCTCGCGCCATCTCGAAGGCCACCGCGCCACCCATGGACCAGCCGCCGAGCACGTAGGGCCCTTCCGGCCGCACCGCGCGCACCGCTTCCACGTACCGGAGGGCCAGGGCCTCCACCGTCTCCAGCGGAGGCTCGCTCCCATCGAGCCCTGCGGCCTGCAAGCCGTAGAGGGGACGGCCCGGGCCCAGCCTCCGCGCCAGCTCGCGGTAGGAGCCCACCGCGCCGCCCACCGCGTGCACGAGGAACACCGGTGTGCCCGAGCCCTCCGCCCTCAACGTCACGCAGTGGCGCGCGGGACCGTCATTCCTCGCGCCTTCCAACCAGGCCGCGAGCCGTTCCACCGTGGGCGCCTCGAAGAGGGCCCGCAGGGGCACCTCTACCCCCAGTGCTTCGCGCAGCCTCGCCACCACCTGTGTGGCCAGCAGCGAGTGGCCTCCCAGCGCGAAGAAGTCATCGCGCCGGCCCACCCGTTCCGGCTCCATCCGCAGCACGCGGGCCCACACCTCGGCCAGCGACTGCTCCAGCGGCGTCCGGGGCGGCTCATGCACCGTACCCGTGGTGGAGGCACCGTCCTCCGGCGCGGGCAACGACTTGCGGTCCACCTTGCCGCTGGGCGTGAGCGGCAGCGCCTTCAGCGCCACGAACGCCGAGGGCACCATGTACGTGGGCAGGTGCCGCGACAGGAAGGTGCGCAGCTCCGTCACCTCCAGCGTGGCGCCCTCTGGCACGGAAGCGCTGACCCGAGGCGAGGTGCGCGGCTCCGTCACCTCCACCATGGCGCCCTCCGACATGGGGGCACCGCCCTGGGACAAGCGCACCTCCCGCTGCGTGCCACCGTCCCGAGACGCGGAGGACGCGGGCACCACGTAGGCCACCAGCCGCGCTCCACCAGGGCCGTCGTCACGCGCCACCACCACCGCGTCACCCACGCCCGGGTGCGCGCGCAGGGCGGCCTCGACTTCTCCCAGCTCGATGCGGAAGCCGCGCAGCTTCACCTGGAAGTCGAGCCGGCCCAGGTACTCCAGCGTTCCGTCCGACAGCCAGCGCGCCAGGTCCCCGGTGCGGTACAGGCGTGCGCCCGCCGTGCCGGTGAAGGGGTCCGGCACGAAGCGCTCCGCCGTCAGCTCCGGCCGGCGCCAGTAGCCCCGGCCCACCTGGATGCCGCCGATGAGCAGCTCGCCCGGCACGCCCACCGGCGCGAGCTGGCCGTGGCGGTCCACGATGTAGATGCGGGTGTTGGCCACCGGCCGGCCAATGGGCACGACGGGCCGCGCATCGTCACGCGGGCACGCATGGTACGTGACGTCCACGGCCGCCTCGGTGGGGCCATAGAGGTTGTGGACCTGTGCCACCGGCAGCCGGGCCTGCGCGCGGCGGACCACGGGAGCCGGCAGCGCCTCACCGCTGCACACCACGTGACGCAGGTGCTCCAGCCGCTCCAGCCCGGGCTCCTCCACGAAGGCCTGGAGCATGGACGGCACGAAGTGCGCGGTGGTGACGCGCTCCTGTTCCATCAACCGCACGAGGTACGCGGGGTCCTGGTGCCCGCCGGGCCGCGCCAGCACCAGCCGCGCCCCCGACATCAGCGGCCAGAAGAACTCCCAGACGGACACGTCGAAGCTGAAGGGCGTCTTCTGCAGCACGGTGTCCGCCGCCGTCAGCCCGTACTCTCCCTGCATCCACAGCAGGCGATTGACGAGGCCGGCGTGCGCGTTCATCGCGCCCTTGGGCCGGCCGGTGCTTCCGGACGTAAAGATGACGTAGGCCAGCGAGTCGGGACCGACGATCGGCACCAACCGCGAGCCCGCCTCCCGCGACACCGCGTCCCCCTCGCCGTCCAGGCACAGCACCCGGGCGGAGTGAGCGGGCAGCACCTCCCGCAGCGACCGCCAGGTGAGCAGCACCGACGCGTCCGAGTCCTCCAGCATCCAAGCCAGCCGCTCCTTCGGGTACGCCGGGTCCAGCGGCACGTACGCGCCGCCGGCCTTCAGCACGCCCAGCAGCGCAACCACCAGGTCCAACGAGCGCTCCAGACACACACCCACGCGCGTCTCCGGCCCCACGCCCAGCGCGCGCAGGTGATGCGCGAGCTGGTTGGCGCGACGGTCCAGCTCCCGGTAGGACAGCGCCGTGTCCTCGAAGCGCACCGCTTCGGCCTCGGGCGTGCGCTCCACCTGCGCCTCGATGAGCGAGTGCAGGCACACGTCGCGCGGGTACGCCTCCGCCGGGCCCTGGAAGTCCACCTGGAGGCTCCGCTGCTCGTCCGCGCCGAGCAGGCGCAGCTCCGACAGGCGCAGCGCCGGGTTGGCGGTAACTGCCTCCAGGAGCATCCTGAGCTGCGCGACCTGACGGCGCACGGTCTCCTCGCGGAACAGGTCCGTGCGGTACCCCACATGGCCGCGCACGCCGTCAGGTCCTTCGACGAAGCTCACGGTCAGGTCGAACTTGACGCTGTCGCTCTCCACGGCCACGGGACTGAGGGACAGCGCGGTGTCCTGGCGCGGCCCCGCATCCGGCGTGTTCTGGAGAATGAGCATCACCTGGAACAGCGGCGAGCGGCCCAGGTCGCGCTGGGGCCGCAGCTCCTCCACCAGCTTCTCGAACGGGAGGTCCTGGTGGGCCTGCGCGCCCAGCGTTGTCTCGCGCACGCGCCCGAGCAGCTCGCGGAAGGACGGGTCTCCGTCCAGGCGCGTCCGCAGGGCGAGCGTGTTGATGAAGAGACCCACCAGTCCCTCCAGCTCCGCGAAGCGCCGGCCCGCGATGGGGGTGCCGACGACGACGTCGTCCTGTCCGGAGTGACGGGCCAGCACCACCTGGAAGGCGCCCAGCAGCGCCATGAAGAGGGTGACTCCCTCCGCGCGGCACAGGGCCTGGAGCTCGCGGGAGAGCTCCGGAGGAAGCTGGAATCCGAAGCTCGCGCCCCGCGAGGACGGCACGGCGGGACGCGGGAAGTCCGTGGGCAGCTCCAGCGCGTGCGGCGCCCCGCTCAGATGGCCCTTCCAATAGGCGAGCTGGGATTCCAATACCTCGTCACGCAGCCACTCCCGCTGCCAGACGCAGTAGTCCGCGTACTGGAGGGGCAGCTCCGGCAGGGCCACGGGACTGCCCGCGGCGAAGCCCCGGTAGAGGGCCTCCAGCTCCCGCACCAGCACCCCCGAGGACCAGCCGTCGCAGATGATGTGATGCAGGGTGAGGAGCAGCAGGTGCTGCTCTCCGGACAATCGCAGCAGCGAGACGCGCAGCAGGGGCCCACGCGCGAGGTCGAACGGGCGCAGCGCCTCCTCGCGGGTCAGCCGCCGCGCCTCCGGCTCGCGGTCCTCGCGCTCGCGGAGGTCCGTCACCGCGAGGTGGAACGGGCCCGGCGGGTCGATGACCTGGACGGGGATGCCGCCCTCGTCCGGGAAGCGGGTGCGCAGGCTCTCGTGCCGGCGCACCAGCTCCGCGAAGGCCTGCGCCAGTGCGTCCACGTCGAGCCGGCCATCCACACGCAGGAAGGAGGGCACGTTGTAGGTAGCGCCGCCGGGCTGGAGCCGGTCGAGGAACCACAGGCGCTGCTGGGCGAAGGACAGCGGCAGCGGGCCGCCCCGGGGCACTGGGCGCGGCGCGGACTGCGCGAGGCTCTTCGTGACGTGCTCCACGTGCCGGGCGAGGGCCTCCAGCGTCGGGGCCTCGAAGAGGACGCGAAGGGGGACCTCCACGCCCATGACGGCGCGCAGGCGGGACACCAGCTGCGTGGCCAGCAGCGAGTGGCCCCCCAGATCGAAGAAGTCGTCGTGGACGCCCACGCGCTCCACGTGCAGCAGCTCCGCCCACAGCGTGGCGAGCTGCTCCTCGGTGGCGGTGCGCGGTGCCACGTACCCGGGCGCTCCGGGAGCGCGAGCCCCTTCCGGCGCGGGCAGGGCCGCGCGATCCACCTTGCCGTGGGACGTCAGCGGCAGCGAGGGCAGCACGGCGATGGCCGAGGGCACCATGTGCTCGGGCAGCCGCTGCTTGAGGGCATGGCGCAGCGCGGCCACGTCCAGCGTGTCCCCCTCTTCTGCAACGACGTAGGCGACCAGGCGTCTGTCGCCGGGGGCGTCTTCTCGCACGAGTGCCACGGCCTCGCGCACGGAGGCGTGCTGCGTGAGGGCGGACTCGACCTCTCCCAGCTCGATGCGGAAGCCGCGCAGCTTCACCTGGAAGTCGATGCGGCCCAGGTACTCCAGCGTGCCGTCCGAGAGCCACCGTGCGCGGTCTCCCGTGCGGTAAAGCCGTGCCCCGGGGATGCCGGAGAACGGGTCCGGAACGAAGCGCTCGGCCGTCAGGCCTGGCTGGCCGAGGTAGCCGCGCGCGAGGCCCACGCCGCCCACGCACAGCTCGCCGGGCACTCCCACCGGGAGCAGCCTCAGCGACGCGTCCACCACGTACACTTGGAGGTTGGCCCAGGGCCGGCCAATGGTGAGGCGCTGCCCCGGCTGCAGGAGCCCGGTGTTGGTGGCGCACACCGTGACTTCGGTGGGGCCGTACGAGTTGAACAGCCGCACCCGCGCGCCCCAGCGGGCCACGAGCTCCGGCGTGCAGGCCTCGCCCGCGGACACGAGCGTCCGCAGCGAGGGGAAGTCCTCCGGCGCCAGCTGCGCCAGGACGGACGGCGTCAGGGCAATGGCGGTGATGGACTCCTCGCGCAGCAGCGTGCTCAGCGGTGCGCCCGGCAGCAGCCGCTCGCGAGGCGCGAGCACCAGCGCCGCGCCCGCCAGCAGCGTCGAGAAGACCTCCCAGACCGAGGCATCGAAGCCGAACGCCGCGTACTGGAGCACGCGGGTGCCAGGAGCGAAGTCCTGCATCCGCCCGGCCGTCAGCGCCGTGTTGCACAGGCCGCGATGCTGCAACAACGTGCCCTTGGGACGGCCCGTGCTGCCCGACGTGTAGATGACGTAGGCGAGGTGGTCCGCGCCCGCCCCGCTCTCGAAGGGCGTCTCGGGCTGAGCGGCGATGAGGGCCGCGTCGGCGTCGAGCAGGACGAGCTGCTCGCTGCCGGCGGGCAGCTCATCGGAGATGGCCTCGGTGGTGACGAGCACCGGCGCGGCGCAGTCGCGCAGCATGTACGTGAGGCGCTCCACCGGGTAGCTCGCGTCCATGGGCACCCAGGCGCCGCCGGCCTTGAGGATGCCGAGGATGCCCACCACCATCTCCAGCGAGCGCTCCACGCAGAGCGCCACCGGCACCTCGGGACGCACGCCCAGCGTGCGCAGGTGGTGCGCGAGCTGATTGGCGCGCCGGTCGAGCTGCGCGTACGTGAGCGACTGGCCCTCGAAGCGCAGGGCCTCCGCGTCTGGCGTGCGTGCTGCCTGGGCCGCGAAGAGGTGGTGCGCGCAGGCGTCGCGCGGGAAGTCCCGCGCCGTGGCGTTCCACTCCACGAGCACCTGGCGCTGCTCCGCCTCGGAGAGCAGGGGCAGCGAGGACAGGCGCGCTTCGGGCCGGGCCGCCGCGGCCTCCAGCACCGTGGCCAGGTGCCGCACGAGGCGGTCGATGGTCTCTTCCTGGAAGAGGTCCGTGCGGTACTCGCACGCGACCTCCAGGCCCCGGGGCGACTCCACGAGGGCCAGGGTGAGGTCCAGGCGCGACGTGCCCGCGCTGACGGGCTCCTCGCGCAGGGTGAGGCCGGGCACCTCCAGGGTGGAGTGCGGCTGGTTCTGGAGCACCAGCTTCACCTGGAACAGCGGCGCATGGCCCTGGCCCCGGTCGGGATTCACCACCCGGACCAGCTCCTCGAAGGGCAGGTCCTGGTGGGCGTACGCACCGAGCGTGGTCCGCCGCACACGGCCCAGCAGCTCGCGGAAGCTCGGCTCGCCGTCCAGCCGCGCGCGCAGGGCCAGCTGGTTGATGAAGAAGCCGATGAGCCCCTCCGTCTCCACGTGGTTGCGGTTGGCGATGTCCGTGCCGATGATGAAGTCCTCCTGGCCCGAGTAGCGCGACAGGACGACCTGGAAGCCCGCCAGCAGGGACATGAAGAGCGTGGTGCCCTCGCGCTGGCACAGGGCGTTGAGCGCGTCGACGAGGCCGCGCGGCAGCACCCGCTGGAGCTTGGCCCCCTTCAGCCCCGCGACGGCGGGACGCGGGAAGTCGGTGGGCAGCTCCAGCGCGGGAGGCGCGCCGAAGAGGTGCTCGCGCCACCAGGAGAGCTGCGCCTCCAGCGCCTCCCCCTGCAGCCAGCCCCGCTGCCAGACCGCGTAGTCCGCGTACTGCACGGCCGGCTCCGGCAGCGGCGAGGGCTGGCCCGCACAGAAGGCCGCGTAGAGGGCGGCGGACTCGCGCACCAGCACCCCCATGGACCAGCCGTCCGAGACGATGTGGTGCAGGGTGAGCAGCAGCAGGTGCCGTGAAGCGGACACGCGGAGCAGCGTGGCGCGCAGCAGCGGCCCCTTCACGAGGTCGAACGGACGCCGAACCTCTTCGAGAGCCAGTCGCCGGGCCTCCGGCTCGCGCCGCGCCTCGGGCAGCGGCGACAGGTCCACGACCGCGAGGGGGACGGGCGCGGCCGGGTGGATGACCTGGACCGGGCCTTCCCCGAAGGTGGTGCGGAGCACCTCGTGGCGGCGGACCAGCTCCGTCAGGCTCTGCTCCATCGCGCCCACGTCCAGCGTGCCGTCCAGCCAGAGCACGACGGGCATGTTGTAGAACGGGCTGCCTGGCTGCAGCCGGTCGAGGAACCACAGGCGCTGCTGCGCGAAGGACAGCGGCAGCGGGCCCGTGCGCGGCGCGGGCAGCAGCGGTGGGGCCAGCGCGGTGCCCTGAGAAGCGAGCGCCAGTGCCTCCACGCGGGTGGCGAGCCCCGCCACCGTGGATGCCTCGAACAACTCGCGCAGCGGCAGGTCCACGCCCGCCAGGACTCGAAGGCGCGACACCACCTGGGTGGCCAGCAGCGAGTGGCCCCCCAGCTCGAAGAAGTCGTCGAAGCGCCCTACCCGCTCCACCCGCAGCACCTCGGCCCAGATGGCCGCCAGCTTCTCCTCCGTCGGGGTGCGCGGCGCCTCGTACGTCTCCGCCGCCGCGGCCGGGGCCTCCGGCATCGGCAGCGCGCGCCGGTCCACCTTGCCGTTGGCCGACACCGGCAGCGCCTCCAGCACCACCACCGCCGAGGGCACCATGTACTCCGGCAGCTTCTGCCGCACGAAGTCCTTGAGGGCCGAAGCGTCCGCGTCCGGCGCCACCACATAGGCCACCAGCCGCTTGTCGCCCGACTCGTCTTCCTTCACCGCCGCGGCTGCCTCTTCCACCCCGGCGCACTGCCGCAGCACCGCCTCCACTTCCTCCAGCTCGATGCGGTAGCCACGCACCTTCACCTGGAAGTCGACGCGGCCCAGGAACTCCAGCCGGCCACCCTCCAGCCACCGCACCCGGTCTCCGGTGCGGTACAGCCGTGCGCCCGGCTTCGTCGCATACGCGTCGGGCACGAAGCGCTCGGCCGTCAGGGCCGCCTGGCCCAGGTAGCCCCACGCCAGGCCCTCGCCTCCCACGTACAACTCACCGGGCACGCCCACCGGTACCGGCCGCAGGCGCGCGTCCAGCACGTACGCCGTCGAGTGCGCCACCGGCTTGCCAATGGGCACCGTCGCGCCCACCCCGTCCCCGGCCCGCAGCGTCTGCGTGGCCGAGAAGGTGGTGTTCTCCGTCGGGCCGTAGCCATTCACCAGCACCGCGCCCTGAGGCAGCCGCTCCAGGTGCTCACGCACCCGGCCCACCGGCAGCACGTCGCCACCGGCCAGCACCTGCTTCACTCCCGCCAGGGCCTCCGGCTGGAAGCGCACCACCTGCTCATACAGCGCCGCCGTCAGCCACAGCACCGTGACGCCCTGCTGCTTGAGCAGCGCGCCCAGCTCCTCCAGCGACACCGCCCCCGGAGGCGCCACCACCAGCCGCCCGCCGTTGAGCAGCGCACCCCAGACTTCCAGCGTCGACGCGTCGAAGGACACCGGCGCCTGCTGCAGGAAGACTTCCTCCGGCCCGAAGTGGATGAAGTCCGCGTCCTTCACCAACCGCACCACCGCGCGGTGCGGCACGCATACGCCCTTGGGGCGGCCCGTGCTGCCCGACGTGAACATCACATACGCCAGGTCTTCGCCGCTCCCCTCCTCCTCCAGCGGCGCACCCGACTGCGTGGCCACCATGTCCCATTCCGCGTCCACCAACACCATCAGTGGGACGACCACGGGGAGCTGATCCGCCACGTGCTCCTGCGCAATCAGCACGCCCATGCCCGAATCCTGGACGAGGACGGACAGGCGCTCCGCCGGGTAGCTGGGGTCGAGCGGCACGTAGGCGCCGCCGGCCTTGAGGATGCCCAGCAGCGAAACGATGAGCTCCAGCGAGCGCTCCACGCTCAGGCCCACGCGCGTGCCACGCTTGACGCCCAACGTGCGCAGGTAGCGGGCCAGCTGGTTGGACCGCTGCTCCAGCTCTCCGTACGTCAGCTGCGTGTCGCCGAAGACCACGGCCACCGCGTCAGGCGTGACCGCCGCCTGACGGGCGAACACGACATGCACCGGCGTCGCCAGCGGCGCCGACGTCGCCGTGTCATTCCACTCCACCAGCAGCTGCTGACGCTCACCCGCCGTCAGCAGCTCCAGCGTGCCCACCGCCGCGTCCGCGTGGAAGACCGCGGCTTCCACCAACGCGCCGAAGTGCCGTGCCAGCCGCTCCGCCGTCGTCGCGTCGAAGAGGTCGGTGTTGTAGTTGAGCGCTCCTCCGAAGCCCTGCTCGCTCTCGTCCAGCAGGAGGCTCAGCTCGAAGCGCGACGTGGTCAGCTCGGGCGTGACGGGCCGCAGCGCCAGTCCGGAGAGCCGCAGGGCCTCCGTCGGCGTGTTCTGCAGGGTCAACGTCACCTGGAAGAGCGGCGGCCTGCGCAGATCGCGCTCGGGCTGGAGCAGCTCCACCAGGCGCTCGAACGGGACGTCCTGGTGGGCGTACGCGTCCAGCGTCGTCTGCTTCACCCGCGTCAGCAGCTCGCGGAAGCTCTGCTCCGGAGCCACCTGGGTGCGCAGCACCAGGTTGTTGATGAAGCAGCCGAGGAGGCCTTCGGTCTCCGCGTGCGTGCGGCCCGCGATGGGCGAACCCACGCTGATGTCGTCCTGGCCCGAGTAGCGCGCCAGCACGACCTGCCATGCCGCCAGCAGCACCATGAAGGGCGTGGCACCCTCCTGCCGAGCCAGCGTCTTCAGCGCCTGGGAGACCGGGGCCGACAGCTGGACCGGAACGAATGCACCCGCATCCGTCTGGGAGAGCGGCCGGGGCCGGTCGGTGGGCAGCTCCAGCGCGGGCGGCGCTCCGGAGAGCTGCCGCTGCCAGTAGTCGAGCTGCGCCTGGAGGGCGGGGCCCTGCAGCCAGTCGCGCTGCCACACGGCGAAGTCGGCGTACTGCACCGGCAGGGCCGGCAGGCTCGGCACGCGGCCGGCGACGAACGCCTCGTAGAAGGCCGCCACCTCCCGCACCAGCACGCCAGTGGACCAGCCGTCGGACACGATGTGGTGCGTGGTCAGCAGCAGTAGGTGCTCGCCGACCTCGAGGCGGACCAACGTCGCCCGGAAGAGCGGCCCCGCTTCGAGCGAGAATGGACGTCGGGCTTCCGCGTCCGCCAGCCGCCGGGCCTCGGCCTCACGCGCCTGCGCGGGCAGGGACACCAGGTCCATGAACTCCAGGTGGACCTGGCCTTCCGGATGGATGCGCTGGAACGGCTGGCCGTCGTGGACGTGGAACGTCGTGCGCAGAACCTCGTGCCGCAGCACGAGCGCACGCAGCGCGGACTCGAGGGCGCTCCGGTCGAGCGTCCCCTCCAGGCGCACGACGTGCGGCACGTTGTACGAAGCGCTCCCAGGCTGGAGCTGATCCATGAACCACAGGCGCTGCTGCGCGAAGGACAGGGGTGGAGGGCTGCTCCGGTCCCCGCGCGGCTTCAGCGGCGGGGCCGCCAGGGCGAGGCTTCCGGCGCCCCTCAGTTCCTCGATACGGCCGGCGAGCGCGGCCACCGTGGGCGCCTCGAACAGCGCGCGGATGGGGAGCTCGACTCCGAAGGCAGTACGCAGCCGCGAGACGGCACGCGTGGCCAGCAGCGAGTGCCCGCCCAGCTCGAAGAAGTGACCGTGCAGGCCCACCTGCACCAAACCGAGCACCTCGGCGAAGACGTCCGCCAGCGTCACCTCGGTGGCGGTGCGCGGCGCGACGAAGCCTTCCGACGTCGAAGCGGCGAGGTCCGGCGGAGGCAGGGCCTTGCGGTCCACCTTCCCGTTGGGCGTCAGCGGGAAGGACTCCAGCACCACGAAGGCCGCCGGCACCATGTACCCGGGCAGCCGCTGCTCGAGGGCAGCACGCAGGCTGGCCACATCCGGCGCGGTGCCTGCGTGGGTGAGGTACGCGACCAGGCGCGGGTTGCCGGGGACGTCTTCGCGCAGCAGCACCAGGGTCTGCTTCACGGACGGGTGCTGCGCGAGCGCCGCTTCGATTTCGCCCAGCTCAATCCGGTAGCCGCGCAACTTCACCTGGAAGTCGGTGCGGCCCAGGTACTCCAGCGTGCCGTCCGCCGACCAGCGCACCTTGTCGCCGGTGCGGTACATGCGCGCGCCGGGCATGGCGCTGAAGGCGTCCGGCAGGAAGCGCTCGGCTGTCAGACCCGGGCGGCCCAGGTAGCCCCGCGCGAGGCCGGTGCCGGAGATGAAGAGTTCCCCGGGCACGCCCGCGGGCACCGGGAGCAGGTGCGCATCCAGCACGTACACCTGGACGTTGGCCAGCGGGCCGCCGATGGTGGGCCGGGTGTCTGGACGCACGGCGAAAGCGGTGGAGTCCACCGTGCACTCGGTGGGGCCGTAGACATTGAACGTGCGCGTGCGGGGTGCAGCGGCGAGCTGCTGCCACAGCGCCTCGTCGATGGCCTCACCTCCAGGCACCAACAAGCGCGGGGCGGCCGCGTCCTGGAGCAGGCCTTCCTGCACCATGAGGCGCAGCAACGAGGGCGTGCAGTCGAGCACGTCGACGCGGTGCTGCGCCACCCACTCACGCATGGCGTCCGGGTCCTGACGGGTGGCCTCGGGAACGATGCACAGGCAGTGGCCGTCGAGGAGTTGGATGAGCTGCTTGACGGAAGCGTCAAAGGCCAGCGGCGCATTGACACTGACGCGAAGGCCCGCGGGCTGCCCCGCGTACACCGTGCGCGCCAGGGCGTGGCGCAGGTTGAGCACGGAGCGGTGCCGCACCATGACGCCCTTGGGCGTACCCGTGCTGCCTGACGTGTAGATGACGTAGGCGAGGTTGTCGGGCGACGCGGCCGGAGCCGGGTTGTGCGACGGCAGCGACGAGGGCAGCGCGTTCTCCGCGTCGAGGCACAGCACGCGAGTCCCCGCCGAAGTCCACGCGCCCACCAGCCGCTGCTGCGTCAGCAGCACCGGCGCGGCGCAGTCCAGGAGGGTGAACTCCAGGCGCTGGACGGGCCACTCGGGGTCCATCGGCACGTAGGCGCCACCGGCCTTCATGACACCCAGCAGGGCCACCACCATGTCCACCGAGCGCTCGAAGCACAGCGCCACGGGGACCTCGGGCCCGACGCCCAGCGTGCGCAGTTGGTGCGCCAGTCGGTTGGCCCGGGCGTTGAGCTGCGCGAACGACAGGACGGTGCCCTCGTATGAGACGGCGGGCGCCTCCGGAGTGCGCGCAGCCTGAAGCTCGAAGGCGTGGTGGACGCAGGTGTCGAGCGGCGCTTCGGAGGAAGTGTCGTTCCAGGCGTGCAGGACCTGTTGGCGCTCGGCGCCTGTCATCAGCGGCAGCGCGGAGAGGCGCTGGCCTGGATTCGCGGTGACGGCCTCCAGCAGCATCTGGAAGCGGGCCACCATGCCCACGGCCGTGGCCTGGGTGAACAGGTCCGTGTTGTACAGCAGGATGCCCGCGAAGCCGTCAGGCGTCTCGTTCAGGTTCAGCGTGAGCTCGAAGCGGGCCGCCTCGGTGCCCTCGACGCCCAGGGGCTTGAAGGACAGGGAGGGCAGCGCCAGCGCCTCCAAGGGCGCGTTCTGCAGGACGAAGAAGACCTGGAAGAGCGCGTTCCGGCTCAAATCACGGACCGGCTGCAGGGCCTCCACCAGCTTCTCGAAGGGCAGATCCTGGTGCGCATAGGCGCCCAGCGTCGTCTCCCGCACCTGTGCCAGCAGCTCCTGGAACGTGGCCTGGGGCCGCACCTGCGCCCGCAGCACCAGCGTGTTGACGAAGAAGCCGATGAGGCCCTCCAGCTCCGCGTACCGGCGGCCCGCGATGGGCGAGCCCACGCTGAGGTCCTCCTGCCCCGAGTAGCGCGACAGCAACACCTGGAAGCCCGCCAGCAGCACCATGAACGGCGTGGCCCCCTGCTCCCGAGCCAGCGCCGAGACAGCGTCGCTGAGCTCCCGAGGCAACCGCACCGGCACCGTGGCGCCCCGGTGCGACAACACCGCGGGCCTGGGCTTGTCGGTGGGCAGCTCCAGGTGCGCGGATGCTCCGGCGAGGCGCTCCTTCCACCAACCGAGCTGGGCCTCCAGCGGGCCGCCGCTCAGCCACTGTCGCTGCCAGACGGCGTAGTCCGCGTACTGCACCGGCAGCGGAGGAAGCGGGAGGTGCCGGCCCTCGGCGAACGCGGCGTAGAACGCGCCCAGCTCCCGTACCAGCACGCCCATGGACCAGCCGTCCGAGACGATGTGGTGCATCACCAGCACCAGCACATGCTCCTGGGGAGCCAGCCGCAGCACGCTGGCGCGGAGGAGCGGACCCCGCTCCAGGTCGAACGGGCGAAGGGCCTCCTGCACGCCGCGATGGCGGGCCGCATCCCGGCGCTCCGGCTCGGGCAGGGCGCTCAGGTCCTCATGGTCGAGCGGAAGGTCCGCGGGCGGATGGATGACCTGGCGGGCCTGGCCTTCGTGCACGGCAAAGGTGGTGCGCAAGGACTCGTGCCGGGCCACCAGCGCGGAGAAGGCCTGCTGGAGGGCGTCCCACCGCACGGTGCCCTCCACGAGCAGGCTGATGGGGATGTTGTAGGCGGCGCTTCCAGGCGAGAACTGGTCGAAGAACCACAGCCGGTGCTGGGCGAAGGACAGCGGCAGCACTCCGGTGCGAGGCACCGGCACCAGCGGAGGAGCCTCGGGTGCCGCGCCCGCGTTGCGCGCGGAGTCGATGCGCGACGCGAGGGCTTCGAGCGTGGGGGCCTCGAACAGGGCGCGCAGCGGCAGCTCGACGCCCAGCGAGGAACGGATGTGCGCGATGAGCTGCGTGGCGAGCAGGGAGTGGCCGCCCAGCGCGAAGAAGTCGTCGTCGCGTCCCACGCGGGCCGTGCCGAGCACCCCGGCCCAGAGCGCCGCGAGTTCCTGTTCGGTAACCGTGCGAGGAGCGAGGTGCTCACGCTGAGCCGACGGGAGGGAGTCAGGTGCGGGGAGGGCGCGCCGATCCACCTTGCCGTTGGCGGACAGCGGCAGCACGTCCAGCACCACCACCGCCGAGGGCACCATGTACTCCGGCAGCTTCTGCCGCACGAAGTCCTTGAGGGCCGAAGCGTCCGCGTCCGGCGCCACCACATAGGCCACCAGCCGCTTGTCCCCGGGCAGGTCCTCGCGCACCACGGCGACCACTTCCCTCACCTGCCCCTGCTGCCGCAACGCTGCTTCCACTTCGCCCAGCTCGATGCGGTAGCCGCGCACCTTCACCTGCGAGTCCCTACGGCCCAGGAACTCCAGCGTGCCCGCTTGGCTCCACCGCACCGTGTCTCCGGTGCGGTACAGCCGCTCGCCCCTCCCGAAGGGGCTGGGCACGAAGCGCTCCGCCGTCAACTCCGGCCGGCCCACGTACCCGCGCGCCAGGCCCTCGCCTCCCACATACAGCTCGCCCGGCACGCCCACCGGCACCGGCCGCAGGGCTTCGTCCAGCACGTACGCCGTCGTATTCGCCACCGGCCGGCCGATGGGCACCGTGCGCGCTCCGGCCTCTTCCACCTTCTGCATGCGGTGGCAGGCGGAGAAGGTCGTGTTCTCCGTCGGGCCGTAGCCATTGATGAGCATGCCACCCGAAGCCAGCCGCTCGCGCACGCGCGCGGCTGGCAGCACGTCCCCTCCCGCCAGCACCTGCTTCACCCGGCCCAGGGCTTCGGGCTGGTGCGCCTGCATCTGCTCGAAGAGGGCCGCTGTCAGCCATAGCGAGGTGATGCCCGACTCCACCAACGTGCGTCCGAGCTCCTCCAGCGACGGCGTGCCCGCCGAGGCCACCACCAGCTTCGCCCCGTGCAGCAGCGCGCCCCAGACCTCCAACGTCGACGCGTCGAAGGAGATGGGAGCCAGCTGCAACCACACCTCGTCCGGCCCGAAGTGCGCGTAGTCCGCGCCCAGGACCAGCCGCGACACCGCGCGCTGCGGTACGCCCACGCCCTTCGGTTTGCCGGTGCTGCCCGAGGTGAACATGACGTACGCCAGACTGTCCCCGCCCATTCGCCCCGGCAGGTTGCTCTCTGGCTGGCGGGCAATGGTGGACCACCCGGTGTCCACACACACCACCAGCTTCGCGCCCTCGGCGACCTCCTCCGCCAGCTTCTCCTGCGCCACCAGCAGCGCGATGCCCGCCTCGCGCTTCATCCACCCCAGCCGCTCCAGGGGGTAGTGCGAGTCCAGAGGCACATAGGCCCCCCCCGCCTTCAGGATGCCCAGCACGCTCACCACCAGCTCCAGCGAGCGCTCCACGCACAGGCCCACCTTCACCTCGGGACCCACGCCCATGGCTTTCAGGTGGTGCGCCAGCTGGTTGGCCCGCGCGTTCAGCTGCGCGTACGTCAGCTGCTGGCCCTCGTACTCCACCGCCACGGCATGTGGCGTCTTCACCACCTGCGCTTCGAACAGCTCCGCCAGTGACTGCTCGCGAGGGTACTGCACGGCGCGGCTGCTCCATTCCTCCACCAGCCGCCGCTGCTCCCCTGCGTCCATCAGCGGCAGCTCCGACACCCGCTGCTGCGGGTCCGCCACCGCCGCCTCGAGCAACCCCCTCACGTGCCGCAAGAGCCGCTCCATCGTCTCCGGCTCGAACAGGTCGCTGTTGTAGTTGATGACCGCTGAGACACCCTCGGCGACCTCCTCGACCATCAGCGAGAAGTCGAACTTCGACGTGCGGGTGTCCGCCTCCAGCCCCGTCAGCCTCAGCCCCTGCCGCAATTCGATTTGGGGCAGCGGCGTGTTCTGCAGCGTCAGTGACACCTGGAAGAGCGGACTGCGGCTCATGTCGCGCTCTGGCAGCAGCGCTTCCACCAGCTTCTCGAAGGGCACGTCCTGATGCGCGTAGGCGCCCAGCGTCACTTCCCTCACCTGCGCCAGCAGCTCTTGGAACGTGGCCTGGGGCCGCACCTGCGCCCGCAGCGCCAGCGTGTTGACGAAGAAGCCGATGAGCCCTTCGGTCTCCGCGTGCGTGCGGCCCGCGATGGGCGAGCCCACGCTGAGGTCCTGCTGTCCCGAGTAGCGCGACAACACCACCTGGTACGCCGCCAGCAGCACCATGAAGGGCGTGACGCCCTCGCGCCGACTCAGCGCCTCCACCTCGCGCCACAGCGCCCTGGGCCAGGTCTGCTGCCGGAAGCCGCCCCGGAACGTCTGGGCCGCCGGGCGTGGCTTGTCCGTCGGGAACTCCAATGCGCGCGGGGCTCCCTCCAGCTGCCCGCGCCAGTACGCCAACTGCGTCTCCAGCGCCTCACCCTGCAACCAGCCCCGCTGCCACACCGCGTAGTCCGCGTACTGCACCGGCAGCTCGGGCAGCGGTGACGGCAGCCCCTGGGAAAAGGCGTCGTAGAGTGCCGCCACCTCGCGCACCAGCACGCCCGCGGACCAACCGTCCGACACGATGTGGTGCATCACGAGCACCAGGATGTGGTCGCCGGGCGCCAGCTTCAGCAGCGTCGTCCTCAGCAGCGGCCCTCGCGCGAGGTCGAACGGACGCAACGCCTCCTGCTCCACATGATGCCGCGCCTCGGCCTCACGCAGGGCTTCCGGCCGTGCGCTCAGGTCGACCTCGTGGAAGGCCAGTGCCCATTCCCGCGCGATGACCTGCACGGGAACGCCGACCTCTGTACGGAACGTGGTGCGCAGCGACTCGTGGCGCCGCAGCAGCTCCTGGAAGCTCCTCTCCAGCGCCTGGGCGTCCAGGGGCCCGGTCAGCCGCACCGCCGCCGGAACGTTGTACGAAGCACTCCCCGGCTCCAACTGGTCCAGGAACCACAGCCGCTGCTGCGCGAAGGAAACGGGCGGCGCCGCGGTCCGGTCTGCCCGAGGCCTCAGCGGAGGCGCCGGCACGGAGGAACCCGTGCGTCTCAGACGCTCGATGCGGGCGGCGAGTGCCACCACCGTGGGCGCTTCGAACAACTCCCGCAGTGGCAACTCCACGCCGAACGCACCGCGCAGCTTGGAGACGGCGCGGGTGGCCAGCAGGGAGTGTCCTCCCAGCTCGAAGAAGTGCCCGTGCAGGCCGACCTGCTCCAGCCCCAGCACCTCGGCGAAGAGGCCCGCGAGCACCTGCTCGGTGGCGGTGCGCGGCGCGATGAAGCCCTCACGCGGCCCAGACTCCGGCGCCGGCAGGGCCTTGCGGTCCACCTTGCCGCTCGGAGTCAGCGGCAGGGCCGGGAGCACCAGATAGGCCCCAGGCACCATGTACTCGGGCAGCCGGCCCCGGGCATGGGCGCGCAGCGCCGACGCCTCCAGCGTCACGCCCCCGGCGGCCGTCACGTACGCCACCAGGCGCTGCCCCTCGGCGCCGTCCTCCCGCACCATCACCACGGCCTCGCGCACGGACGGGTGCGCCGCGAGCGCGGCTTCCACCTCTCCCAGCTCGATGCGCTGTCCCCGCAGCTTCACCTGGAAGTCGGTGCGGCCCAGGTACTCCAGCGTGCCGTCCCTCCTCCAGCGCGCCAGGTCTCCGGTGCGGTAGAGGCGCGCGCCGGGACGCGGGCCGAAGGAGTCTGGGACGAAGCGCTCGGCGGTCAGCGCGGGGCGGCCCAGGTAGCCGCGGGCCACCTGCACGCCTCCGATGTACAGCTCGCCGGGGACGCCCACGGGCGCCAGTTGCCCGGCCCCGTCCAGGACGTACACCTGCGTGTTGGCCACCGGGCGCCCGATGGGCACGGTGGGGCCCTGCTCCTCCCCGGAGGCCCACGCGAAGGTGGCGTCAATGGTGGTCTCGGTGGGGCCGTAGAGGTTGACCAGCCGCACCCCGGGCAGCAGCGCCTGAAGACGCGAGGTGAGCCGCGCGGGCAGGGCCTCGCCGCCGCAGAAGAGGTAGCGCAGGTGCGAGGCCCGGAGCAGCGCGGGCTCCTCCAGCAGCATGCGCAGCATGGAGGGCACCACCTGCAACACGGTGACGCGCTCGCGCACCACACATTCGGCGAGGGCCACCGGGTCCCTATGGGCCTCGGGTGGCGCGATGACGAGGGGGGCGCCCACCAGCAGCGACGCCCAGCACTCCCAGACGGAGGCGTCGAAGCTCAGCGGCGTCTTCTGCAGCACCCGGTCCTCGCTGCCGAGGCCGAAGGTGGAGAGCAGCCACGCCATGTGGTTGACGAGGGCGCGGTGGGACAGCAGCGCCCCCTTGGGCAGGCCGGTGCTGCCAGAGGTGTAGATGGCGTAGGCGACGTTGTCGGCGAGAACCCCGGAGGCAGGCGGCGTGAGGGGCTGCTGGGAGATGGCGTCCCCGTCGGAATCGAGGCAGAGAACGTGGGCGCCTTCGGGCAACAGCGGACGCAGGGCCTGCTGGGTGAGCAGCACCGAGGCGCCGCTGTCCTGGAGCATGTAGGCCAGCCGCTCTCGCGGGTAGCCCGGGTCCAGCGGCACGTACGCGGCGCCCGACTTCAGGATGCCCAGCAGGGCGACCATCATCTCCAGGGAGCGCTCCACGCAGAGGGCCACGCGGGCCTCGGGCCCCACCCCCAACGCACGCAGCCGGTGCGCGAGCTGATTGGCACGCGCCTCCAGCTCCCGGTACGTCAGCGCTCCGGCGCCGGCCACCACGGCCACGGCGTCCGGCGCCCGCGCGACCTGCTGCTCGAACAGGGTGTGCAGACACACGTCCGCCGCGGGCTCCGCGACGGTATCGTTCCACTCCACCAGCAGCCGGTGCCGCTCGGCCTCGTCCAGCACCGAAATCGTCCCCAGCGTCCGCCCTTCGCCGCCGGCCAGCGCGTGCAGCAGGTGGTGGATGCGCGCCAGCATGCGGTCCACGGCCACCGCGGCGTACCGCTCTTCACGGTAGCCGATGCGCAGCTCCAGCTCACGGCCCGGGACGGCCACCAGCGACAGCAGGTGGTTGTCCACCTCCACCGAGCGGGCGCCTCGGACCTCCACCCCCTGGAGCTTCGTGGCGAGCGCCACGTCCACGGGGTAGTTCTCCACGACGACCAGGCTCTCGAAGAGCGGAGCCCCCACCGGGACGTCGCTGAAGCGACGCGCCTCCACGAGGGGGGTGTGCTCGTGCTGCCGCGCCTCCAGCAGCCAATCCTGGAACCCGCCCAGCCACGTCTCCACCGTCATGGACGGAGGCAGCCGCACGCGCACCGGCAGCGTGTTGATGAACATCCCCAGCATGTCCTCGACGCCGGACAACTCCGAGGGCCGTCCGGCCACCGTCACACCGAAGAGCACATCGTCCCTGCCGCTGGAGCGTGCGAGCAGCAGCGCCCAGGCCGCCTGCACCAGCGTGCCGACCGTCGTCTTCCGCCTTCGGGCGAAGGCCTCCAGCGCCGCCGTCTCCTCCACGCCCAGGCTCAGGGTCCGCTCTCCCTTTCCCGTGCTCCCCGCAGCTGCGTCTCCCGGCTCCAGCGGCGTGGGCTCGGTGAAGCCCGCCAGGGAGCGTCGCCAGAAGTCCCGCGCCGGGCCGGCATCCCGCTCTCCCAGCCACGCGATGAAGTCCCGGTAGGGCCGTGGTGAGGCCAGGCCCTGGGGCCGTCCCGCGAGCCTTCCCGCGTACAGCGCGAACACGTCCCGCATCAGCAGCGGGAGCGACCAGCCATCCATCAGCAGGTGCGAGTGGCTGTAGACGAACCGCCACGCCGCGTCCCCGGTGCGCAGCAGCGCCAGGCGCAGCAGCGGCGCACTGGACAGGTCGAAGCCCTGTCGCCGGTCCTCCTTCAAGAAGACCTCCAGCCTCGCGTCGACGGCCTCGGGTGACAGCCCGCGCCAGTCCTCTTCACGCACCGGCAGGTCCGCCTCGCGAAGCACGACCTGGATCGGCTCGTCCATGTCTTCCCAGACGAGCGCCGTCCGCAACACCGGGTGTGCCTGCTGCGCCCCCCGCCACGCCGCGATGAAGGCGTCCACGTCCAGCCGCCCTCGCAGCTCGCAGACGAGCTGGTTGAAGTACAGGCCCTGCTCGGGCTCCGAGAGCGCGTGGAAGAGCATGCCGCCCTGCAGGGGCGACAGCGGGTACAGATCCTCGATGTTGTCACTCATCGCGTCTTCTTCCCGAACCGTGCGGACAGCTTGTCGAGCTGCGTCTGCTTCACCTTCGCCAGCGGGAAGTCGGACGGAGAGTGTCCGCCCGCCTCCGGCGCCCGCGACGCCACCACCAGGGCCTTCAGGCGCGCGAGGAAGTCCTCCGCCACGCCCACCACCGTCTCACGCCGGTGCAGCGCCTCGCTGAAGGACCACGTCACCTCCAGCCGGCCGTCCCGCACCACGCTCGTCACCTCCAGGAGGTGCGGACGGCGGGCACTGCCCGCCCGCTGCCGGAGCGTTTCGCCCTCGGGCGCGAGCGTGAAGGGCGCCCCCGCTCCGACGGTTCCATCCACCTGTCCCAGGTGGTTGAAGCCGACCTCCGCCGGGGGGAGCGCCGCCAGCGACGCGTCCCGGGCCACGTACCGCAGCAGGCCCCAGCCCATGCCCTGCGACGGCACCGCGCGCAGCCCCTCCTTCACCCTGCGCAGCGCGTCCCCGGGGCTGTGCGCGCCCCGAAGGTCCAGCAGCGCCGGGAAGATGCGCGTGAACCAGCCCACCGTGCGGGACACGTCCACGCCCGGGAGCACCTCCTCGCGGCCGTGGCCCTCCACGTTCACCAGCGCGGCGCTCCGCCCCGTCCACTTCGCCAGCGCCTGTGCCAGCGCGGTGAGCAGCGGGTCCGGTGGCTGCGTGTGCCACGCCTTCGGCACGTCGTGCAGCAGCGCCTTCGTCTCGTCCGCGTCCAGCGCCACGCGCACCGTGCGCGAGGTGGCCTCCGTGTTGACGCCGTCGGCGAAGTCCACCGGCAGCCGCGCGGCCTCGCTCCACGGCCGCTCCAGCCACCACGTCCGCTCCGCCGCCAGCTTCTCCGAGCGCGCCAGCGTCTCCAGCCCGCTCGCCCACGCCTGGAAGGACGTCGTCTTCGGCGGCAGCCGCACCGCCGTCCCCGTCGCGAGCTGGGCGTACGCCGCCGCCAGGTCCTCCAGCAGGATGCGCCACGACACCGCGTCCACCACCAGGTGGTGCACGGCCAGCATCAGCCGCGCCGGCCGCCCCGCGCCCGCGTCCAGGAGCGCCGCCTTCACGAGCGGGCCATCCAGCCGCAGGGTCTGATGGAGCACCTCCACCTGTTGCTCCAGCTCCGCCGCCCAGGCGTCGTCCGCCACCGTGGACAGGTCCACGCGCTCCACCGTCACCGGCTCACCCGGAGCCACGGAGGTCTGATGCCAGCCGTCCTCCGCGCGAGCGAAGCGCAGCCGGAGCGCGTCGTGGTGCTCCAGCACGTGCGCCAGCGCCCGCTCCAGCAGCGCCGCGTCCAGCGCCATCTTCACCTCGAGCAGCAGCGTCATGTTCCAGTGCTGCGGCGCCTCCACGTCCAGCTCGAAGAACCAGCGTTGAATCGGCGTGAGCGCCACCGGCCCGACGACGGGCCCCTGCTCAGCCTGAACGGCGAGCCTCGTGCCGGCCACGGCGGCCAGCCTGGCCACCGTGGGGTGCTGGAAGAGCTGCTTCGGCGACAGCTCGATGCCGACCGCCCGGGCCCGGGTGACAATTTGCAGGCTGAGGATGGAGTCCCCGCCCAGCTCGAAGAAGTCGTCGTGGATGCCGACGCGCTCCACGTTGAGCACCTCGCGCCACAGCGCCGCGAGCCGCTCCTCCACCTCCGTACGCGGGGCCACCGGCGGAGCGTTCTGGTTCTCCAGGGCCTGACGCTCCAGCGCGGGGATCGCGCGGACGTCCACCTTGCCGTTCCGGGTGCGCGGCAGGGCGGCCAGCGTCACGCAGGTGGCTGGCACCATGTACGCGGGCAGCCGCTCGCCCAGGAACGCGCGCAGCGCCGCGACGTCGGGCTTCGCGGCGGAGTCCTCCCCGTCCCGAGGCACCACATAGGCCACGAGCCTCGCCCCCGAGGGGCCGTCCTCGCGCACCACCGCCACCGCATCCCCCACCAGCGGATGCGCTCGCAGCACGGCTTCGATTTCCCCCAGCTCGATGCGGTAGCCCCGCACCTTCACCTGGAAGTCCGTGCGGCCCAGGTACTCCAGCCGCCCATCCGCGAGCCAGCGCACCCGGTCTCCGGTGCGGTACAGGCGCGCCCCAGGCTCGGTGCTGAAGGCGTCCGGGATGAAGCGCTCCGCCGTCAGCTCCGGCCGGCGCCAGTAGCCGCGCGTCACGCCCGTGCCACCGATGTACAGCTCGCCCGGCACGCCCACGGGCACCAGCCGCAGGTGCGCGTCCAGCACGTACAGGCGCGTGTTGGCGATGGGACGGCCGATGGCCACCGGGCCGCGCGCCGCGTCCGCCGCGTCCACCGTGTACACGCAGCAGCCCACCACCGTCTCCGTGGGGCCGTACTCGTTGATGAGCCGTGTGGCCGGCGCATGCTCGCGCCAGAAGGCCACGTCCTCGGCCGTCAGCGCCTCGCCACCGATGACGAAGGCGCGCGTGCGCCCCGCCGCCTCCTCGGGACGGAGCTGCTGCGCCAGCATCTTCAGGTGCGAGGGCGTCAGCTTCACCAGGCTGAAGTCCCTGCCCGAGCGGAGCGCCTCGCCCAGGCCTTCGACGCCCGCCTCCTCCCGCACCAGCACCACCGGCCGGCCCGCCACCAGCGGGGCGATGAGGCTGGTGACCGTCAGGTCGAACGACAGCGGCGAGTGCACGGGCGAGCCACCGCCGCCAGCGATGTCATAGGCGCGCAGCGCCCAGCACAAGTAGTTCACCACGCCCCGGTGCTCCACCATGACGCCCTTGGGGCGCCCGGTGCTGCCGGACGTGTAGATGAGGTACGCGAGGTCGTCCGCCGTGGCGCGGGGCTCGGGCGGCGTCACGGGCTCACGGCCCGCGGTGCGCTCCCACTCGGTGTCCAGGCACAGCAGGTACTGCGCGGACACGGGCAACGTGTCCGCCAGCGCCTCCTCCGTGAGCAGCACCGGCACGCCGGTGTCCTCCAGGAGGAAGGTCACGCGCGACGCGGGCCAGGCCGGGTCGATGGGCACGTACACGCCGCCTGCCTTCAGGACGGCCCACAGGGCCACCACCATGTCCGCGGAGCGGTGGAAGCACAGGCCCACCAGCGTCCCCCGTCTCACGCCCAGGCCGTGCAGGTGGTGCGCGAGCTGGTTGGCGCGCGCGTCCAGCTCCCGGAACGTGAGCCGCCTGTCACCCATCGACACGGCCAGCGCGTCCGGAGTCCGCTCGACCTGCTCCTGGAAGAGGCCATGCACGGTGGCCGTGTCCGGGAAGTCCGTGCGCGTGTCGTTCCAGGTGACGAGCAGCCGCTCGCGCTCGGCCTCGGACAGGACGAAGAGCTGGGACAGCCGCCGCTCCGGCGCGACGGCCACGTCCTCCAGCAGCCGGAGCAGGTGCCCCCCCAGGCGGGAGGCGGTGTCCGCGTCGAAGAGGTCCGTGTTGTACTCGATAAAGCCCGTCAGGCCCTCGCGCGACTCCACGAGGTCCAACGTGAGCTCCACCTTGGTGGCGACCGTGGGCGCCAGGCGGCTGCGGATGCGCACGTCTGCCAGCGCCAGCTCGGGCGCGGGCGTGTTGTGCATCGTCAGCATCGTCTGGAAGATGGGCGTATGGCTGAGGTCGCGCTCCACGCGCAGCGCCTCCACCAGCTTCTCGAAGGGCACGTCCTGGTGCGCGAAGCCACCCAGCGCCGCGCGGCGCACCCGCCCGAGCAGCTCGGTGAAGGTGGGGTCGCCCGACAGGTCGGCGCGCAGGGCAATGGTGTTGATGAAGCAGCCGATGAGCGGCTCGACTTCGGGGCGGTTGCGGCCCGCCACGGGCGTGCCCACCGCGAAGTCCTCCTGCCCGGAGTGTGCATGCAGGAGGGACTGCCATGCCGCCATCAGCACCATGAAGGGCGTGGCCCCCTCGCGCCGGCCCATGGCGCCGAGGGCCTCCGCCAGCTTCTTCGGTACGGTCAGGGGCAGCCGCGCCCCCGGGTACGTCTGCACTGGTGACCGGGGCCGGTCCGTGGGCAGCCGCAGCACCGGCACGTCCGCGAGCACGTCGCGCCACCAGTCCTGCTCGGCCTTCAGCTCGGGGCCGTGCATCCACGCCTGCTGCCAGACCGAGTAGTCCGCGTACTGCACGGGCAGCGCCGGCAGCGGAGACGGCCGGCCCTGGATGAAGGCCTCATAGAGCCGCGCCAGCTCGTGCATCATCACCCCCGCGGACCAGCCGTCCGAGACGATGTGGTGCAGCACGAGCAGCAGGACGTGCTCGGTGTCCCGGACGCGCATCAGCCTCGCGCGAATCAGCGGCCCCGTTTGCAGGTCGAACGGGCGGCGGGCCTCTTCCCGCGCCCAGGCATCGACCGCATCCTCGCTGGCGCCTTCCGCCACGGACGGGAGGATGGGCACCTCCAGCGAGGGCAGGATGACCTGCACCGAGCCCGAGTCGGCCATGGCGAAGGTGGTCCGGAGGACTTCATGGCGGCGCACCACCTCGTTGAGGGCGCGCTCCAGCGAGGCCCGGTCCAACGCGCCGCTCATGATGAGCATGACGGCGTTGTTGTAGGCGACGTTCCCCGGCTCCAGGTTGTCCAGGTACCAGAGCCGCTGCTGTGCGAAGGACAGCGGCAGCGGCCCGTCGCGCGGGACGCGGGGAATGGGCGGAGGGCCCTCGGGCTTCTTCGCCGCGGGCACCGTGGCCACCTTCGGGGGCTTCGGACGGCGCGACGGCGCGGGCACTGCGCCGAGCAGCTCCAGCGAGCCATCCAGGCGCCGCCGGGCGCGGCGGCCCGTCGCCAGCCTGCGCGCCCCTGACTCCGAGGCCGGAAGCACCCGGAGCGCGCTGGAGCCGGGCGCATTCCAGAAGCCGCGCGGCACGCCCGCGCCAGCCACGGCCAGCTCGCCCACCACGCCCGGGGGCACCGGCCGGCCCCGCGTGTCCACCACCTCCCAGGGCGCGTGCAGCTCTCCGGCGAGCGGGAGCCAGGCACCGAGCCCGAGCCCCGCGTCACGGCGGAGGACCTCGGACGACACGGCGCGCGCCAGCGAGGCCGCCGCGTCGGTGGTCGCCCCCTCCAGCCACATGCGCCGCACGGGGCGCAGCGCCTCGGTGGCCTCGGGCAGCGCCGACAAGGCGTGCGCCGCCGCCACGGTGCAGTGCAGGTGCGTGACACCCGCCTCGCGCACCAGCGCCAGCAGCGCCTCCGCCGCGCCCGGTCCCTCCTGGAGCATGGGGACGGGCACTGGCGCACCGGCCTCCGGCGAGTACCGGCCGCGCAGCGTGTCCAGGTGACGCAGGCCCTCCAGGGTGGCCTCCACCTCCACGCCGAAGTCGATGAGGCAGGCGACCTCATCCACGTCGAGCCCGCGCACCTTCTCCACCACGGGGCCGCAGGAGTCGGGCGTGCCGAAGAGGCCGCCGTCCTCCACGTAGCGCTCCACGCCGTGGTCCAGCAGGGTGTCCACGTCCGCGGGCGTCAGCGAGCGCGGGTCCATCTTCAGGCCCTGGCTGGCGATGAAGCCCGCGAGGATGTCCACCGAGCTGCGGAAGTAGTTGAGCAGCGGCTGGCGCACGCGCTGGCGCACCTCGGCCGGGTCCGCGCCCAGGTACGCGTGCATCATGAGGCTCACGTGGCCCCGGCCCGCGTGCCCGTGCTGCCGCCAGGCCTCGCGGTACAGCGCCACCTTCCCCGCCAGGTCCTCCAGGTTCTGGCCCATCAGGTTGGTGAGCACGTACGCGCCCATCTCACCCGCGAGCCGGAACGTCTCCGGGCTGCCCGCGGCGGTGAGCCAGACAGGCAGCTCCTTCTGCACGGGACGTGGGCGGAGGGACACCTCTATCTCATCGCCCGCGCCGTTCTTGCGCAGCACGGAGCCCCCGCGCCAAAGCGTGCGCACCTCCTGCACCCCGCGGAGCATGACCTCCTTGCGGCGCGCGTACCGGTCCGGCGCGAAGACGAAGTCATTGGCATGCCAGCCCGAGGCGAACGACACGCCCACGCGGCCGTCGGACAGGTTGTCCAGCACGGCCCACTCCTCCGCGACGAGGACGGGGTCATGCAGCGGCAGCACGACGCTTCCGGCGCGGATGCCCACGCGCTCCGTCACCGTGGCCACGCCCGCGCCCACCACCGCCGGCCTCGGGTACAGGCCACCGAAGGCGTGGAAGTGCCGCTCCGGCGTCCACACCGCGGAGAAGCCATTCGCATCCGCGAACTTCGCCGCCTCCAGCAGCAGGCGGTACTTGCGCCCGCCCAGCGAGTCCTCGTCGTTGGCGAAGAAGGACAGGCTGAAGTCGGGCCCCCGGCGGGACAGCCCGTTGCCGGCCGCGAGCACGTTGAAGCGGGCCCGCTCGGGCGGCAGCACCACGCGCAGGCCCCGCGTCAGGGCCCACAGCAGCTCCAGGCCGGAGCCCGGCGTGTGCGGCTCCTCCACCGCCAGCCACGCGCCGCCCGCCGTGTCGCCCTCCGCGTCCAGGCGGCGGAACAGGTCCGCCACCGTGCGGTGCGTGTGGACGGCACGGAGCCTGTCGCCCGAAGGACTCACGAGCGACTCCAGGCACACCATCGTCTCCGCCGACACATTCACCGGTGGGCTTCGCACGGGGGACGCGGGCACCGTCCCTTCCGCGAGCAGCGTGTCCACGCGCAGCACGCGCGACGCGTCGAGCGTCACGCTCGTCTGCACGCGCTCGTGGGTCAGCAGCAGCGGCGGCGCTCCCCCCTCGGGCGCGAGCGCAGCCAGCTCGCGAAGCTGGGGCACGGACAGCAGCACGTACGCGCCGCCCGCCTCCAGCACCGCCCAGAGCGCCGCCACGCGCTCCACGGAGGGCTCCAGGCACACGGCCACCAGCACCTCGGGGCCCACGCCCCGGGCCACCAGCTCCACCGCGAGCCGCCGCGCCTTCTCGCGCAGCTCACCCCAGGTGACACCCTGCGCGCCCACGCTGAGCACGACGGCGCCGGCATCCTTCCCGGCGCGCGCCTCCAGCTGCGAGGCGGCCGGCAGCAGCGGAGACTCCACCGTCGGCACGGTGGCGGCTCGCGCGGCCCCGGCCTCCAGCGGCAGCGCGGACAGGCGCAGGTCCGGGTCCGCCACGGCAGCGGAGAGCAGCGCCTCCCAGTGCGCCATCAACCGCTCCATCGTCTCCGGGGCGAAGCGCTCCTCCGCGTAGTCCAGCGTGCCGGCGAAGCCGTCCTCGCCCTCGCCCATGGACACGGAGAGGGACGACAGCACGCCGCCGAACTGTGCCGGCCCGTCGTGCACCTCCACCACGCTCATCCGCAGGCCCGGCAGGTCCAGGTGGGCCTCGAAGCGGCTGTGCAGCACGAACAGCGTGTCGAACACGCGCTCGCGGCCCGTGTCCTTCGCGGGCTCCACTTCCCGCACCAGGTGCTCATAGGGCACGTCCGGGTGGGCGTACGCCTCCAGCATGACGTCCCGCACGCGCCCGAGCAGCTCGCGGAAGCTCGGGTCCCCGGACAGGTCCGTGCGCAGCGGCACCGCGTGCGCCACGTAGCCCATGACGGGCTCCAGCTCCGGGCGGCTCCGGTTGCCGATGGGCGTGCCCACCACCACGTCATCCCGCCCCGCCCAGCGCGCCAGCAGCGCCTTCCACGAGGCCAGCATCACCATGTACGCGGTGACACCCTCGCGCTGCGCCAGCGCGTGCACCGCGCCCGTCATGGCCCGCGAGAAGCCCACGTTCCGGCGGAGCGAGCTCAGCGCGGGACCGTCCCCGCGAGGGCGGTCCACCGGCAGGTCCAGCGCTCCGGGCAGCGACACCAGCCGCTCGCGCCAGGCAGCCATCTGCGAGGCGAACGCGCCCACCTCCAGCGCCTTCCGCTGCCAGGCCGCGTAGTCCACGTACTGCACCGGCAGCTCGGGCAGGGGCGAGGGCTGGCCCTGCTGGAAGGCTCCGTAGAGTGCCCCCAGCTCCCGGCCCAGCACCACCAGCGACCACGTGTCACACACCACATGGTGCACCGTGACGACGAGCAGGTGCTCGTCCACCTCGGGCCGCAGCAGCCGCGCACGCACCACCGGCCCGCGCTCGATGTCGAGCGGTCGCGCCGTCTCCGCGTGGACCTGCCTGCGCCACTCGGCCTCGCGCGCCTCCGGCGTGGCCCCCGCCACGGGCTCCGCGGTGAGGGGCAGCTTCAGCTCCGGAGCGACGCGGAGCACCGTCCGCCCTTCCACGCGGGGGTACGACGTGCGCAACGACTCGTGACGCCGCGTCACCGCCTCCAGGCTCCGCTCCAGCACGGCCACGTCCAGCGTGCCGCGCATCCGCAGCACCATGGACATGTTCAGCGCCGGGTTGCCCGGCAGCGCCTGCTCCAGCGCGACGACGCGCTCCTGCACCACCGACAGCGGCAGCACCCCCTGACGGGGAATGCGCACCAGTGGAGGCAGCGCCGTCTCCGTCCCCTCCGCTCCATCCGTGCCCAGCCGCGCCTGGATGCGCGCCGCGACGCCCGCCACCGTCGGCGCTTCGAACAAGTCACTCAGCGGGAGCTGGACGGGGAAGGCCTCGCGCAGGCGCGTCAGCATCTGCGCCGCCATGAGCGAGTTGCCCCCCAGCTCCAGGAAGTCGTCGTGGATGCCGAAGTCCGCGCGTCCCAGCCGCTCGCGCCAGATGTCCAGCACCTTGCGTTCCACGTCCGTGCGAGGCCCGGCCTTGTCCGCTGGCAGCTCCACCGCTGCTGCCGGAACGGCGGAACGCTGCTCCTCCACGAGGAGCGCAGTCGCAGGAACCGTGTTGGCGACCTGGGCTGAAACGGCCTTGGGCAGCTCCACGCCGAAGTGCTGGCGTTCGAAGGGGTACGTGGGCAGCGACAGGCGGCGGCGCTCCTCGTGCGCGTAGACGTCCTGCCAGCGCACGTCCAACCCCTGCTCCCACAGCGCGCCGAGCGCCTCGCTCAGCGCCGCGTGCTCGCCCGCCTTCGCACCCGCGCGAGGCAGCGACGCCACCGCGCGTCCTCCATGCCCGCGCAGCCCCAGCCGGGCCAGCGCGGTGAGCGCCTGGTCCGGCCCCACCTCCAGGAACACGGTGCAGCCGTCCGCCTTCAGCGCCTCCAGCCCGTCACCGAAGCGCACCGGCGCTCGCATCTGCCGCGCCCAGTACGCCGGGTCCGTCGCCTCTTCCGCGCGAATCCACGTGCCAGTGACGCTCGACACGTAAGGCACCTGGGGCGGAGACAGCCGCAGGCCCGACACCACCCGCTTCAGCTCCTCCATCAACGGCTCCACCGCCACCGAGTGGAACGCGTGCACCGCCGGCAGCCGCAGCACGCCGACGCCCCGCGACACCAGCTCGCGCTCCATCGCCTCCACCTCCGGCGTGGGCCCGGACACCACGCACCGCTCCTCCCCGTTCACCGCCGCCAGCGCCAGTCCACCGGTCAGCAGCGGGCGAACCACCTCCTCCGCACCGCCCACCGCCGTCATGCTCCCCGGAGGCAGCCGCGACATCAGCCGCCCGCGCGCCGTCACCAGCGCCAGCGCGTCCTCCAGCGGCATCACCCCCGCGAGGCACGCCGCCGTGTACTCACCGAAGCTGTGCCCCAGCAGCGCGTAGGGCTTCACGCCATACGACTCCCAGAGCCGCGCCAGCGCGTACTCCACGGAGAACAGCGCGGGCAGCGCGAAGCGCGGGTCTGCCAGCGTCTCGCGTGCCGCCGCCTCGGTACCCGGCGCGGGCAGCAGCACCGCGCGCACCGCCGTCTCCAGCTGCGAGCCCAGCCCCGTCAGGCACGCGTCCAGCGCCTCGCGGAACGCAGGCTCCGCCGCGTACAGCTCGCGCCCCATGCCCACCGACTGCGCGCCCTGCCCCGGCAGCAGGAAGGCCACGCGCCGCTCGCGCGCCGCCGCGACGTCTTCCAGCACCTGCGGCTTGCCCGGCGCGCGCAGGCGGGCCAGCAGCTCCGCCCGGTCCTTCGCCACCACCGCGCGCCGGTGCTCGAAGGCCCGTCGCCCGGCGTTGCGAGTGAAGGCCACATCCGCCAGCGCCACGTCCGCCGACGCGGCCTCCAGCCAGTCCGCCAACTGCCTCGCCGTCGCAGCCAGCGCCGTCGCCGTGCGCGCGGACAGCGTCACCACCTGCGTGGGCCGGGCACTCGGCGCGGGCGGAGGGGGCAGCGGCGCCTCCTCCAGCACCGCGTGCGCGTTGGTGCCGCCAATGCCGAACGAGCTGACACCCGCGCGCCGGGGCACCTCTCCGCGCGGCCACGGCCGTCGCTCACTCACGACGAAGAAGGGGCTGTTGGCGAAGTCGATGGCGGGGTTGGGCCGCTCGAAGTTGAGGCTGGGCGGCAGCTCTTCATGGTGGAGCGCCAGCGCCGCCTTCATGAGCCCGGCCAGGCCCGCCGCCGTGTCCAGGTGGCCGATGTTCGTCTTCACCGAGCCGAGGCCGCAGTAGCCCTTCCGGTCCGTCTGCTTCCGGTACGCCCGCGTGAGCGCCGCCACCTCAATCGGGTCGCCCAGCGCGGTGCCCGTGCCGTGCGCCTCCACATAGCCGATGTCCCCCGCCTCCAGCCCCGCGTACGCCAGCGCCTCGCCGATGACGTCCGCCTGTCCCTCCACGCTGGGCGCCGTGTAGCCCACCTTCAGGCCACCGTCGTTGTTCAGCGCCGACCCGCGAATGACGGCGTACACGTGGTCCCCGTCGCGCAGCGCGTCTTCCAGCGGCTTGAGCACCACCGCCGTCACGCCGTTGCCCGGCACCGTGCCCGCCGCCTTCGCGTCGAAGGCGCGGCAGTGCCCGTCCGGGGACAGAATCATCCCGTCCTGGAAGAGGTATCCCGAGCGCTGCGGCAGCGACAGCCGCGCGGCCCCGGCGATGGCCATGTCGGACTGGCGCAGCAGCAGGCTCTGACAGGCCATGTGCACGGCCACCAGGCCCGTGGAGCACGCGGTGTACACGGCGAGGCTCTCGCCCCGCAGCTTCAGCTTGAAGGACGCCTTGGTGGCCAGGTTCTCGCCCGTGGTGCCCATCAGCTCGAAGAGCGACGCCGGGTCCAGCTGTCCCTGCCCCAGCAGCGACAGCGTGTGCAGCGACGGCCCCGCGCCCGCGTAGAGGGAGATCTTCCCCGCGTAGCGTTCCGGGTCATACGCGGCATCCTCCAGGGCAGCCCACGCGCACTCCAGGAACACCCGCTGCTGCGGGTCCATCCACTTCGCCTCGCGCGGCGACACGCCGAAGAAGCCGGCGTCGAAGGACTCGCCCTCCTCCAGCACGGACGCCGCGGGCACGAAGTCCGGATGGCTCCGCACGGACTCGGGCGCCAGCGGGGAGGCCTCCAGCAACTCCGGCTTCAGGCGGGCGATGGACTCCACGCCCTCGCACAGGTTCCGCCAGAAAGCCTGGACGTCCGCGGCGCCTGGGAAGCGCCCGGCCATGCCGATGATCGCGATGTCGTTGCCGCCCGTCGTCAGGTCTTGATCAGCCATGGCCTCGGGTGTTCCTTCCGCGACGCTGGAGGACCTGCCTGCGGGCCTCCGCTCGCTCCTGGTGCTTTGCATCCTCGGCCGCGGGCTGCGCCTCGGCGGACAGCCGCCGGGCGAGCGCGTGGACGGTGGGATGCTCGAAGAAGTGGGTGATGGGGACGTCCCGCCCGAGCGACTCGCGCAGCCGCGAGCACGCCCGCACCGCCGCCAGCGAGCTGCCGCCCAGGTCGTCGAAGAAGTGCGCGTGGACGCCCACCGACGGGTGGCCCAGCGCTTCCGCCCACGCGCGGGCGATGGTCTCCTCCAGCGGCGTGCGGGGCGCGCCATCCGGCGCCGCGGTCCTCGCGGGCGGAGGCAGCGCGCGCGCATCCACCTTGCCGCTCGCCAGCAGCGGCAGCGCGTCCAGCGCGACGATGTCCGCGGGCACCAGGTGCTCGGGCAGCCGCGCGCGCAGCAGGGCCTTCACCTCGCCCGGCGCGATCGGCTCGGCGGACGGAGGCACCACGTACGCCACCAGCCGGGGCTCGCCTCCCGCCGGAGGCCGCCACACGGTGACATGGGCCTGCCGCATGCCGGCCAGCTCGCGCAGGACCACCTCCACCTCGCCCGGCTCGATTCGGAAGCCCCGCAGCTTCACCTGCGAGTCCGCGCGCCCCACGAAGTCCAGCCGCCCGTCCGGCCGCCAGCGCGCCACGTCACCCGTGCGGTACAGCCGCGCACCGGGCTCGCCGCCATACGGGTCCGGCACGAAGCGCTCGGCGGTGAGGTCCGGACGGCCCAGGTAGCCGCGCGCCACGGACGGGCCGCCGACATACAGCTCACCCGCCACGCCCAGGGGAGCCGGGCGCATCGCCTCGTCCAGCACGTACACGTCGGTGTGGGGCAGCGGCCGGCCGATGGCGGGAGGCCCCGCGTCCTCGGGCGAGCAGCGCTCCCACGTCGCGCAGACGGTAATCTCCGTGGGGCCATACGCGTTGAGGAACGCCCGGCCCTGCGCGAAGCGGACCACGAGGTCCGCCGGGCACGCCTCGCCCGCGGACATGAGCATCGTCAGGTCCGGCAGCGGAGGCTCCGGCAGCAGCGTGGAGACGGACGGCGGCAGCGTGACGTGGGTGATGCGCTGCTCCTTCAGGACGCGGTGCAGAGCCTCACCGGCGAGCAGCTCGCCCGATGGAGGCAGGTGCAGCGCGGCGCCCGTGGTGAGCCCCTGGAGGTACTCGGCCACCGACGCGTCGAAGGACGGCGAGGAGAACTGGAGCACACGCGAGCCCGGGCCCACCGCGAGCCCCGCGCCCATGGCCCCGGACAGGTACGCGAGGCCCCGGTGCGTCACCCCCACGCCCTTCGGGCGCCCGGTGCTGCCCGACGTGTAGATGACGTACGCCACGCGGGACGGGTCCGTCACGGAGCTGACGGGCTCCTCCGAGGCGGCGGCCCCCGGAGCACCATGCTCCTCCCACCGGAGGGACTCCACGCCCTCGGGAAGCACGAGGCGTTGCAGGAGTCGCGCATGCGCCAGCACCATGCGCGCGCCCGCGTCCGCCAGCATCCACGCCACGCGCTCGGGAGGATGCGTCGGTTCGAAGGGCAGCACGGTTCCCCCCGCCTTCAGCACCGCGAGGAACGCCACCACCGCCTCCGGCCCTCCGCGCTCCAGCAGCGTGCCGACGCGCACCTCGGGCCCCACGCCGTGACGCCGCAGCCGCGCGGCCAGCCGTCCGGCCCACGCGTCCACCTCGCGATACGTCCACCGGGTCGCGCCCGCGACGAGCGCCACCGCGTCCGGAGTCCGCGCCGCCCAGGACTCGAAGCGCTCGAGGAAGCCCGGGCCTTCGGTGTCGGAGACCTGGCGCCGCGCCTCCGCTCGCCGTCCCAATTCCACCAGCGTGCGCCGCTCCTCCACGTCCAGCAGGGGCAGGTCCAGCAGCGGAACTTCCGGAGCGGCCGAGGCGGCCTCCAGCAGCGCGCGCAGGTGGCGGGCCATGCGAGCGGCGGTGTCCGCGTCGAAGAGGTCCGCGCAGTACTCCAGGCTGGCCGAGAAGCCGCCGTCCACCTCCGCCATCATCAGCGTGAGGTCGAACGCCGCCGCGCGGTGGCCCAGCGGGAAGGACTCGAGCTCCAGCGCGCCCAGGCGGGCCCGCGCGCCCGGCTCTCCGAGCGCGAAGGCGCCCAGCGACTCGCGCCCGGGCCGGCCGGTCTGCAGCGCGAACATCGCCTGGAAGACGGGCGCGCGGGACGCGTCTCGTCGGGGCTGGAGCCGCTCGACGAGCCGCGCGAAGGGCAACTCCTGGTGCTCCAGCGCCTCCAGCACGGTGCCGCGCACCTGGGCCAGCAGCCCGGAGAAGGACAGCGAGCGAGGCACGCGGGCACGCAGGGCCACGGGGTTGACGAAGTAGCCCACCTGCCGGGACAGGTCCGCGCGCGTCCGGCCCGCGGTGGGCGTGCCGACGATGAGGTCCTCCTGACCGGTGTAGCGGCGCAGGAAGGCGAGGTAGCCCGCCAGCAGCGTCATGAACGGGGTGGCGCCCCGCGCGTGCGCCAGGGCCTTCAGGCGCGCGGCCGTCTCCGGCTCCACGCGGAAGGACACGGTGGCGCCACGGAAGGACTGGAGCCTGGGACGCGGCCGCGACGTGGGCAGCTCCAGCACCGGCAGCTCACCGCCCAGCCGCTCGCGCCACCAGGCCTGGAGCGCCTCGCCCGGAGCGCCCGTGTACCGGGACTCCATCGCCTGGAGGATGGCGGGTGCCGGAGGCGGAGGAGGCAGCAGCGCGGCGGACGCGCCCTGGACCTCGGCGGTGTAGAGCGTGCCCAGCTCCTCGGCCAGCACCTCCAGCGACCAGAAGTCGGTGACCAGGTGGTGCAGCACCAGCAGCAGCACGGAGCCGCCTGGCGCACCATTGAACAGGCGCACGCGCACCAGCGGCCCATGCTCCAGGTCGAAGGACCGGTGGGCCTCCGCGTCGAGCCGCTCACGCAGCGCCTCGGCCGTGAAGGAGGAGGCGTCCTCCAGCTCCAGCGCGGGCGCGGAAGCGGCGGGCCGGAGCACCGGCTCACCGCGCTCCTCGGGGAAGGCGGAGGCCAGGGCCGGGTGGCGGACGACGAGCGAAGAGAAGGCACGCCCGAGCACGGTGGTGTCGACCGTCGAGGTGAACCGCACCGCGCGAGCCACATGGTACGCCGTGCTCCCGGGCGCCATGCGCTGGAGGAACCAGAGCGCCCGCTGTCCGTCGGAGATGGACGTCGCGCCACTCGTGAGCGCGGCCTCGTCGCGAACCTCCGCGAGCCCGGACGCGCCAGCGAGCTTCTGCTCCACCCACGCAGTGACTTCGCGAAGGCTTGGCCCCTGGAGCAGCAGCGCGGGCGGCAGCGACACGCGCCACCCCTCCTCCACCGCGTGCAGCACCTCCAGCGCGCGCAGCGAGTCGAGACCGAAGTGGGTCAGCGGCACGTCCACGTCCAGCTCGCGCGCGTCCACGCCGAGCAACCGCGCCACGCGAGCCACCAGCCACGGCAGCACGTCCCGAGCAGCCGTCTCGGAGCCACTGCTCCCACCCGCCGCGAGCCTCGCCCCCGCCTCGTCTCCCTGCCCCGGAACACTGGAGCGCGGCTCGGACGCGGAGGGAGTCGCCGCCCCCGCGAAGCCCTGCGAGCCCTCACGCCACTCCCGCACCACGTCCAGCGCGCCGCCCAGGTACGCCTCGCGGCAGGCGCGCCGCTGCACCTTCCCGCTCGACGTCTTGGGCAGCGCTCCCGCGGAGATGAGCACCACCGCGTGCGCGGCCACGCCATGCTCCTCGGCCAACACGGCGCGGATGCGCGCGAGCACCTCCTCCACGTCTCCCGCCACCTTCGCGGAGACCTCCTGCACCAGCGCCAGCCGCTCCTCGCCGTCCACCTCCACGGCGAACGCCGCCCCGCAGCCGGGACGCAGGCCCGGGTGGCAGCGCTCCACGGACAGCTCCAGGTCCTGCGGGTAGTGGTTCCGCCCGCGCAGCACCAGCACGTCCTTCAGTCGCCCGGTGACGAACACCTCGCCGCCGTCCGCCACGCCCAGGTCCCCGGTGCGCAGGTACGGCCTCTCGCCCGGGTCCGCCCCCGCGAGCCGCCCATGGAACGTGCGCGCCGTCTCCTCCGGTCGCTGCCAGTACCCCTCCGCCACGCTGGGGCCTCGCACCCACAGCTCCCCCACCCGTCCCGGCGCGCACGGCACGCCCGTCTCCGGGTCCACCACGCGCAACTCCTGCCCGCCCAGCGCCGTGCCGCACCCCACCAGCACCGCCTCCACCTCGCCGTCCGTGGGCTCCCGCGCCTCGCCGTGCCGCAGCGCCTCCCGTGCGAGCCGCCGCACCACCGGCACCGCCGCGCGCTTCCCACCCGTGACGATGAGCGTCCCCTCCGCCAGCCCGTAGCAGGGGTAGAACGCCTCGGGCCGGAAGCCCGCCGGGGCGAAGGCCTCCGCGAAGCGCTCCAGCGTCTCCGCGCGCACCGGCTCCGCGCCGCAGAACGCCACCTCCCAGCGGCTCAAGTCCAGCGCGGCCCGCTCCTCCGGCGTGCTCTTGCGCACGCACAGGTCGAACGCGAAGTTGGGCCCGCCGCTCACCGTGCCGCCAAACCGCGACACCGCCTCCAGCCACCGCAACGGCCGCTGGAGGAAGAACAGCGGCGGCAGCAGCACCGTGGGGATGTCCCGGAACAGCGGCTGGAGGATGCCGCCAATCAGCCCCATGTCGTGGTACGGCGGCAGCCAGATGACGCCCACCGGCCCCGGCTGCGCGTCGAACCCGCGCGCAATCAACCCCGAGTTGTGCAGCAACTGCCGGTGCTTCAGCACCACCCCGCGCGGCGTCCCCGTGGAGCCGGACGTGTACTGGAGGAACGCCACCGCGTCGGCGCTCAGCGCTGGCGCGCGCCACGCCTCCGCCTCGCTCGCGGGCACCGCGTCCGTGGCCAGCCAGCGCAGCGCGCGCAGGTCCGGTGCGTCCGCGGTGAGCGGCTCCACCAGCCCGGCGATTCCGGAGGTCGTCAGCGCCACGCGGGCGCCGCAGTCCGCCACCAGCGCCTGGAGCCTCGGCAGCGTGCGTCCCAGCCGCATCGGGTCCGGCGGGTACGCGGGCACCGCCACCACTCCGGCGTACAGGCACCCCAGGAAGCCGAGCACGTACTCGCGCCCCGGCGGGTACAGCAGCAGCGCCCGGTCTCCCGGGGCCAGGTGCTGTTGCAGCAGCGCCGCTACCGCCCGTGCGCCCGCGTCCAGCTCCGCGTAGGTGACGGTGCTGTCCCCCTCTTCATCGAAGAAGGTGAAGACCTCCTGCCCGCCCTGCGCCGCCGCCCGGGCCCGGCAGAGGTCCACGAAGGTCGCGTCCTCGGGACAGACGAATTCGGAGGCGGGGTCGGCGCGAGTCGGCAGGTACATGTCGGAGTCCCGGGGGGCCTTCCACCAGAGGGGGACGCCAGCCTTCACGGCGTGACGCGCGCCCCTCCAGGAAGCCTGGGGACTCGCCACTCCGCTCCGCCCAGCGACCCCTCGGTTTCCCCGCACATTTAGCGGATTCTACGCAGTCAGGAAAGATGGGAGTTCGCGCATGACCCACCCATCCAAGGTATGACGCATCCATACCCGGACGGGGCGAGTGGGCTGCTTGCCCGGCCGGCGCGCGACGGAGGAAACCACCGATGAAGTACACCAACCTGGGCCGCACGGGCCTGCGGGTGTCCCGCATCTGCCTGGGCTGCATGAGCTACGGCACCCCCACCTGGCGCCCCTGGGTGCTGGACGAGGAGTCCTCGCAGCCCTTCTTCCGCCGCGCGGTGGAGCTGGGCATCAACTTCTTCGACACCGCGGACATGTACTCGCTGGGTGTCAGCGAGGAGGTGACCGGCCGCGCGCTGCGCCGCTATGCGCGCATGGACGAGGTGGTGCTGGCCACCAAGGTCTACTTCCCCATGAGCGACGGGCAGAACATGCGCGGCCTGTCGCGCAAGCACATCGTCCAGGGCTGCGAGGCGAGCCTGAAGCGGCTGGGCGTGGAGGCCATCGACCTCTATCAAATCCACCGCATGGACCCGAACACGCCGCTGGAGGAGACGCTCTCCGCGTTGGACCAGCTCGTGCGCCAGGGGAAGGTGCGCTACCTGGGCGCGTCCTCCGCGTACGCGTGGGAGTTCGCGCGGGCGCTGGGCGTGGCGGACCTGAACGGCTGGTCTCGCTTCGTCTCCATGCAGGGCCACTACAACCTCGTCTACCGCGAGGAGGAGCGGGAGATGCTGCCCCTGTGCCAGTCCGAGGGCATCGGCGTCATCCCCTGGTCCCCGCTGGCGCGCGGCCTGCTCGCCGGCTCGCGCAAGTCGCTGAACGACCGCAACTCCACGGCCCGCGCGAAGTCGGACACCTTCTCCGGCCAGCTCTACGACCAGCCCGGCGACTGGGAGGTGGTGGAGGCCAACCAGCGCGTGGCCACCGCGCGCAACGTGCCCCCCGCGCAGGTGGCACTGGCGTGGCTGCTGTCCCGGCCCGGGGTTACGGCGCCCATCATCGGCGCCACGAAGCCCGAGCACCTGGAGGACGCCGTGCGCGCGGTGGACCTCAAGCTGACCGCCGAGGAACTGAAGGCGCTGGAGGCGCCCTACAAGCCCCACGAGGTGCGCGGCATGTAACGCGCGCCCCTTCCCCGTATCGGCCGCTCCAAGATTCCTGGGACGGGAATTCTCCAGCCAGCTCAACAAAGCAGGGAGCTGAAAGGAGAAGACACCATGGCGACTGGACGCATTGGAGATGGAGGAGCAGCAGAGGCGGCACGTCAGGCGGAGGCGGCCCGCCGCGCGGCGGAAGCAGCACGGCAGGCCGCGGAGGCCGCAGCGCGGAAGCTCGCGGAAGCCGCCACCCGACAGACTTCGGTCGCCTCCGCGGCGCCCGGGGGGCAGTCCTCCTTCGAGCCGGCGGCCACGAAGAACCCGTTGAGCCTGGATGGCCAGGGCGCGCCCGCGCCCGCCTCGTCGCTGTTCACCGAGGACGCGCGGGACGGGAGCGTCAACTGCCTCGACCAGGCAGCGGACTGGCTGAACAAGACCTCACCCGCGCTGCGGGGCCGCTCGGAGATGGTGTTCCTCGCGGACTCGCGTGGGGGCGCCGAGGGCCAGGCGGGCCACGTGGTGGTGCGCCAGGGCGAGCGCGTGCTCGACCCGAGCAGCGGCAAGAGCTACGAGAACATGCAGGCGTACCTCAAGGAGCAGCCGCACTACAGCGAGGTCGGCTCGATGTCCGGCACGGCGGCCGCGAAGGTGTTCTCCACCGAGCCAGGCTCGCCCGAGCGCGCCCAGGCGCTCGCCGACGCGAAGGTGTCCCCCGAGCTCCAGAAGATGATGGTCGCCGACCCCGCCATCCCCGGGGAGGCGCCCGACGTCAACAACCCGCCCCACGACGTCACCACCGGGCCCATCCCCGTCAAGGTCCCGGGCCAGGCGACGGAAGCCAGCATCGAGCTCAGCGACACGCTCGAGAAGGATGTGGTGCAGAAGGACGGCTACACGACGGTGACGCTCACCGCGGAGATGAAGGCCACCGCGTCCGGCTCGCTGGAAATGGGCAGGGTCACTGTCGGAGGAGGCGTCTCGACGGGGACGTCGCAGACGTACGAAGTGAAGATGAAGGACGAGGACTTCGAGAAGCTCAAGCGGGGCGAGCTTCCGCCCCCGCACCCGCTCAAGCCGGACACCATCCCGGACCAGTGCTCGGTGACGATGGAATCGTCCGAGCTCAAGGGCTGGTCCGGCGAGGCCAGCCTTGGCTCGCTCAAGAGGGAGTTGGGAATCACGGTGGGAGAGGAGCAGACGCGCAGCAAGGGCTTGTCCATCCAGACCGAGCGCGACGGCGACAAGGTGCAGGTGACGGCGGGGCCCACCGACGTGCTCGAGAAGGGGCTCTCCGTAACAGTCGGAGGCGACCACGCCGGGGTCACCCTCACGGGCAATGAGTCGGTGAGCAACTACAAGCTGCGCACCGCGGAGTTCGACCTCGCCAACCCCGAGGGGAAGGCCGCCTACGACACGTTCGTCGCCACGGGCGAGATGCCCTTCACGGATGGCAACGGCGTCTCCGGCGCGGCGAAGATCGAGAAGCTCGAGCTGTCCGGCAGCTCCGAGCTGGAGGGAAAGCTGGGGCCCTGGAAGGGCTCCGTGGAGGTCAGCGGAGAGAGCACGGGCACCTGGACGTCGACGACGTGGCCTGACGGCTCGAAGGACCACCTCGTCGAGTACAACCCGGACGGTGGCAGCGAGCTCTACTTCAAGCGGCACATCGACGCGCAGGGGAACGAGGACCCGTCGAAGCAGGAGTTCTCGCTGTTCCTGAAGGGCCTGGAGGGTGGCTCCGAGGAGGCGTACGCCCAGGCCTTCCAGGTCGACCAGCACCTGTTCGACGGGGCCAACGACATCCACATGTCCTTCACCGCGGACCAGCTGATGCAGCTCAAGGACCGCGCCCGTGGCTTCGCGGAAGGCCAGGCGAAGCTGGCGGGTGGGAAGTGGGACCCCACCAACCAGGACTACGTCATCATCAAGAAGCTGTCGGAGGCCCAGACGCCCGCGGACGTCGCCAATGTCCTGGCGACGTACACCAATGAGCGGGGCGTCGTGGGTGAGGCCCTGGCGAAGCTGACCATGACCCCGAACGGCGAGGCGGCCATCCCGGGCACCGTCGAGGCGCGCAACCGGGACGCCTGAGCGGGGCCAGCGGCGTCCCCACCGGGGCCACGTCCCGGGCAGGAAGCGGCTACAATCGGGTGCTCGTCTTCGGAGGACTCGATGAAGCGGCTCCTGCGCGTCACGTTGCTCACCGTCCTCGCGCTGGGGACCGCGTCCTGCCGGACGTCATCAGCGCTCCGGCGCGCGCCGGAGCGAACCTGCGTGGTGCTCTCGGTGGGAGCGGCCCGGGGGCTGGCCCACCTGGGTGCCCTGGACGCGCTGGTGGCGCGGGGCGTGCGCATCGACTGCGTCGTGGGCAACAGCATGGGCGCGCTGGTGGGGAGCCTCTACGCCGCCGCGCCGGAGAGGGACCTCCGGAGCCGCTACCGGGCCTTCTTCCGAGACTACGAGCGCGAGACGGTGCGCGAGGCCACGAAGCGCGGCACGGTGGGGGCGGCCGTGGGGCTGCTCGCGGTGCTGCTCTCGGGCGGTGCGCTGGCGCCCGCGCTCGCGGCGAGTGCGCTCGGAGCGGCGGGAGGCGCCTCCACGGTGCCCGAGCTCAGCCATGAGCGCTTCACGCAGGTGCTGGACAGGTTCCACCACGGTGCCCGCATCGAGGACCTGCCGGTGCCCTTCGCCACCTTCTACCAGGAGCCCACGGAGGAGGGCCTCCAGCGCGTCACCGCGACGGAGGGCTCGGTCGCCGACGCGGTGGCGTCCAGCGCGGCCAACCCGTTCCTCTTCGAGGACGCGACGCTGCGGCGCATCGACCCGGGCGCGGACCGCGTCTCGGCGGTGCCCGTGCATGACGCCTGTGTGCTCTTCCCGGGCTCGCGGCTCATCACCATCAACGTCACCGACGAGCCCGCCTTCTACCGTCCGGACCTGGGCTGCGAGGTGCGGGAGATTCACGTCCGCATGGGCGCCACCTCCGTCGAGGCCTTCAAGGGTAGTGGAGAGTCCTTCGAGTCAGCCTGGCGCGCGGGCCATGACGCGGTCCTCCGCGCGCTCGACGACGGACGGTGGTGACGTCACACCCCCGCGCGCTACGCACTCCGCCGAAGCCACGCCGCCGCCGAGCGCAGGTCGGCCTCGAAATGGATGCGTGCCTCCGCCCGCTTGCGAGGGTCCGGCATGCGCAGCAGCGCCGACGGGTGGAACGTCGCCATCCACCCGTCCGCCCATGGCGTCTCGAATACCTGCCCCCGGCTGAGGTTGATGCGGAATCCCGCCCCCAGGAACGCCTGCGCCGCGGTGGCCCCCAGCGCGACAATCATCCTCGGCTGCACAGCTGCCACCTCCGCCTCCAGCCAGCCGCGACACGCCAGCACCTCCGTCCGTCCCGGCGACTGGTGCAACCTCCGCTTCCCACCCGCCCCCGTCGTCCATCCGAAGTGCTTCACCGCGTTGGTGACATACAGCTCCGAGCGCTTCAGCCCCGCCCGCCCCAGCACCTCGTCCAGCAGCTGCCCCGCGGGCCCCACGAAGGGCCGCCCCTCGCGATCCTCCAGGTCTCCAGGCTGCTCACCCACCAGCATCAGCGGAGCTCCCACGGGGCCCTCGCCAAACACCGCCTGCGTGGCACGAGCATGTAGCGGACACGCCCGGCAGCCTCGCGACGCCTCTGCCAGTGCCGGCAGCTCCCGCCGCTCAGGGAGGAACGCCGTGGCAGCGGACACCTCCCGCACCGGAGCCAGCACGTCTTCTTCCGGAGCCTCCGAACGCGGCACCCCGTCACCGAAGGACAGCCGCTCCAAATCCCAGTGCACGCAGGCGTCCGGAGTGAGGATGCTCCAGCGCATCAACGGAAAGCGGCGCACGAAGAACGGCGCCACGTGCCGGACGATGAGGTGGTCCGGACGGTGCCACGCGATGAAGTGCTCCACCCCCTCCCGCTCCACCCGCCTGAAGCGCACCAAGGCCATCATCTCGTGCGCGTCCCGCCGCACCGCCCGCTCCATCAGCCGCAGCCGGTGCACCTCCACGTCGCTGTCCGCCTCCAGCAGGTTGCGCTCCCCGTGCGTCAGCCGCCACAGCACGCGGTACAGCAGCGCCCAGCGCTCCGCGTCCCGGTGACACGCCACCTTCTCCGCCAGCCCCAGGAAGTCCCTGGGCACGGCTGGCGCGGGCGCCCCACCCGGGAGTCCCAGCTCCGTCATCGGCTTGCCCACCGCCAGCAGCGAGCCCTGCCGCCCCCGCGCCTCCTCGAAGCACACGCGCTCCGGAGGCTCGCCGCGAGCCAGCAGCCCCCGTGCCACCGCCCGGAAGGACGCCAGGTCCGGCTCCACGCGCACCCGCCGCGGAGCGCTCCCGTCTATGCGGACGCCTCCACTTCGAAGAGGGAAGGCCGCGATGCCGGCCTCGCGCCTGCCTCCACTGCTCGCGCAGGAGGCGTCGTAGTTCGCCGCGTCGGCGAGAATCTGGCTCTTCTGTCGGACGTCCATGAACGCTCGGGTCGTGCTCTCCAGGCGGCCCACGGCCCACCCGCCCCACACGACACGTCCTACCCGTCCAGTCTGACATCTCCCGCCCTCCCCCCTGCGTCCGGTCATGCCTGCGCCGCTGCTCGGGCGCCACCTCCGTCAGCCGTCCTCCGAGTCCCCTCGGCGCCAGCCCGCACTGTCAACAGAGCCCCCATCCCTGCAATACACACGAACCGTGGAAACCTGCCAGGTTCAGGTAAACCGAGAAAATTTGGTGTATTGAGCCGGCTCACCTCGCTGTTCCCCCCATGAGGAGTCCCAGATGCTTCGTCTTGGCTCGGCCGTTCTTGCCGTGAGCATGCTCGTTGGTTGTGGAGGAGTTGAAGCCGAACCGTCCTCCGAGTCCCCGTCCACCGAGAGCCAGCAGGCGGCGCTCACCAGCACGGATGTGGATGTCGCCCCGGAGTGTCAGGGCATCATCACCTTCGTGAATGGCGCGTCGTTCCAGACGCTGGACCTGTACCTGCCGAGTGACGTCGTCACCCGCCTCGTCTCCCAGCGTGCGTCGTCTCCGTTCGTGACGCTGGCGCAGGTCTCCGCCGTCCAGGGGATGGGCCCGGCCCGCCTCGAGCAGCTCGAGGGTGGCGCCCGCGCCAAGAGCTACATCGGCTCCAGCTGCGTCGGCATCATGGACTCCATCGCGGTCTCCACCGATGACTCCGCCGCCATCGTCTCGCTGGTGAACACCGTGAGCTCCTCCGAGCTGCACGACATCCTGCCGTACGCGTGGAATGGCGCGGAGGCCCTCCTCAACCAGCGCCCGTTCACCTCGGCGCAGACCATCGCCGACATGGGGGGTATCGGTGACGTGAGCCTGCGGAACATCCGCAACGCGGCCACGCTGAGCCGGCCGCTGGAGACGCTCATCAACGCGGCGAACGCGGTGCCGGGCAACGGCCACTCCGGTGTGTACCTGGCCCGCCACTTCGACTGGTGGGAGATCGTGACGAGCAACGGCTCCTACCAGCACCAGCTGGAGTGCTTCGGGCTCGAGCCGAACAGCGTGCCGTATAGCGCGAGTGTCCGGCCCTACCTGGCCAACGCCGCCGAGGTGCGTGCCGAGGTCGTAGGCACGATCAACGCCGCCAACCGCTTCAACTCCATCCCCAGCAGCGTCATGTCCGCCGGCATTGCGAACCTCGACGCGCTGATCACGGGGCGCACGTTCAAGGGGTGCTACTTCGGCTTCGCGAACGACCCCTGGAGCAGCAACAGCGTCGCCATCTTCGTCGACACCGAGAGCGGCTTCAGCGTGATGACCATGTCCTGGTGGTCCGAGTAGTCCCAAGGGTTTGCAGGGGCGTCCCAGGTTCTCCGAGGAACCTGGGACGCCGCGCCCTCGGTGGGCGACCTGGGCCGAGGAGGCTATGGACTGTCGGCGCGCCTCGTGGGCCCTGAGGTGGCTGGGCGTGGAGATGGGAACGCAGGCTCGTAGCACCCGCCCTTGTACACATAGGCGCTCTCGTCGCACTCCTTCATGTCCGAGATCGACACCTTCACCCAGCAGCCGCCGTTGAGGGGAACCTGCATCCGGCGAGGGCAGCGGCCGGTGGCGTCTGGCCGTGATTGCCCTGGAAGAGGCTTGGGCGGCATCTCCACCGCGATGGTCGACCACACGGAGGGCTCACGCCCGGGCGCCACCGGGGCCGTCAGCGCCGTGTCTCCGACCGCCACGGTGCCGCCATCCCTTGATTCCTCCTGCTGCGCGAGCGGCGCCGTCGCGGGCTCCTCGATGGCCGGTACGCGCAGCACTCCCCCGGCGCTTAGCGCCAATGCGCCGCCCAGGCCCGCGGCTGCCGCGAACCATGGCCACCTCGCCACGCGCCGTGGCCGCACGGTGACGTACTGGGGCACGGGCATGAGGCCCGCGAGCCTGGGCTCATCTCCCGTGAAGAGGGAGACATCCGCCGCGGGCCCAGCCTTCCGTGCGGCCCGCTCCAGCGCCTCTGCCAGCTCGCGCGGGCTGCCGCGTGCCTCGGGACGCGGCGATAGCATTCGGGACACCAGCTCGCTCAACTCCGGACAGCAGCGGGCGTTGGTGGCCCTCGCGGACCAGGACTCCATCTCCTCCGGGCGCCAGAGCCACGCATCCTCGTCTTCGGGGTGCGTCGGCGGTGGATACTTCTCCGTGAGCACCCGGAACGCGGTGACGCCCAGCGCGAAGACATCATCCGCCGGACCGGGCGCGTAGGGCACCACCGGAGGACTGCTGAAGCGGAGCCCATACCGCCAGGCCTCCGGCGAGCGGTACGCCTGAGTGCCGGGAGGAAACACCCGCCACGTCAGCGTCGCGGCGCCCAGGTAGTGCCCGGAACCAAAGTCCATCAGGAAGGGCTGCCCGTCCTCGCGACGAACGAGCACGTTGTCGCCCTTCACGTCTCTGTGGACGCCGCCCGCCGCATGGGTGGCCTCGAGGGCCCGCGCCAGCCGTGCGAGGACCCGAAGCACCTGCCGTGATGTGGGGAGGTGCGCCTGTGCCCAGATATAGAGCGGTGTGCCCTCCACGAGCTCCATGGCGAGCCACGCATGGGGAGTGCCCGTGGGAGACATCCACTGCCCCTGATCTCTGAGACGGGGCACGGCCGGGTGGCGGATGCGGGAGAGCAGCTCGGCTTCCCGCATGAAGCGCGCATCCCATGGGTGCAGGGCCAGCTTGAGGGCCACGGAGTCCCCGGCGCCCCGTTCGGCATCCACGGCGCGGTAGACCGCTCCGTAGGAACCCCGGCCGCGCTGCTCGACCACACGCCACGAGCCGATGCGCGTTCCCGGGGGCAGGCATGCCGGATTCAGTGGGACAGGCTCCATGGACTGCCTCGCGAGGAGATTTGCGGTCCGCTCCGCGGGCCAGGAGACTACTCGCGAGGTAGGTGCTTTCCAATACTATCTGGCAGGTGAACACACGTATCGACCGTGAGCCGTCCAGGACACCACGCTCATCGGCGTCGGCTCCAGGGCTCGTGATCGGCGGGTGCCCGCTGCCGCTGGAAGCCGGGCTCGCGGTGGGCTTCCGGCCCTGGCCCGCGTGCTTGAAGTCGCGTGACGCCGACGACCAGGATGCCCCGCGCCGAAAGGCGCCACTCCGAGGGGGCAAGCCATGAGACGTCCTATCCCAGTCATCCATTTCTCCATCCTGTTGCTGCTGGCGTGCGTGGCCTGCGGCCCTGCCGACGCCGGGACGGAGCACGCTCCGGGCGTCGAGTCCCTCCAGCGCTCCGGCGCGGCGCTGGGCTCCCCGCAGTGGGTGTCCACCGGCAGCGCGCTGCGGACGCGGAGCAGCGGCAGGGCCGTGCAGCTCGCGTCGGGCCGGGTGCTCGTCACCGGCGGCTACAGCGCGGGCGCGGTCCAGTCGAGCGTGGAGCTGTATGACCCGGCCACCGGCACCTGGGCCGCGACGGGCAGCATGACCTCGGTGCGCACGGGCCACACCGCCACCCTGCTGAACACGGGCAAGGTCCTCGTGGCCAACGGCTATGCGGGCGGCGGCGCGGGCGTCTACCTCACCAGCGCGGAGCTGTATGACCCGGCCACCGGCACCTGGTCCGCCACGGGAAGCGTCCCCCATGCACGGAGCGCGGGCACGAACACCCTGCTCCCCTCCGGCAAGGTGCTCATCACCGGGGGCGCCGGGAGCACCGGTCCCATCCTCACGACGGCCCTGTACGACCCGGCCACCGGCACCTGGACGTCCGGAAGCCTGAGCACCCCGCGCCATGCGCACACGGCCACGCTGCTCACGTCAGGCAAGGTGCTCGTCACCGGAGGCCAGGGCCGGCTCTCCTCGACGAGCACCTCGGAGCTGTACGACCCGGCCACCAACACCTGGGCCGCGGGCGCGAGCATGAGCGTCGCGCGCCATGCGCATACGGCCACGCTGCTTCCCTCGGGCAAGGTGCTCGTCACCGGCGGCAGCGGCGGCACCACGACCGCGGAGCTCTATGACCCGGCCACCAACACCTGGTCCACCACCGGCGCCCTCACGCAGCCCCGCTCGAGCCACTCCGCCGCGCTGCTGGCTTCGGGCAAGGTGCTGGTCTTCGACAGCTCCGGCTCCGCCGAGCTGTACGACCCGGCCGCTGGGACGTGGAGCCCGACCCTTCCCATGCTCGCGGGCCGCGCTGGCCCCGCCAGCATCTTCCTGCGCTCCGGGCAGGTGCTGGCGGCCGGAGGCTCCACCTCGGCGGGCGAGGTGGCCACCGCCGAGCTCTACGAGGCAGGCGCCTTCACCTGGAGCCGCTCCGCTCCGCTCGCCACGGCCCGGTCCAACCACAGCGCCACCGTCCTCGCGTCGGGCAAGGTGCTCGTGGCCGGAGGCACCGGGAGCGCGGGGAGCTACCTCGCCAGCGCGGAGCTCTATGACCCGACCACCAACGCCTGGTCCGCCACGGGAGGCCTGGCCCAGGGCCGCGCGGGGCACACCGCCCTCCTGCTGCCGTCGGGCCAGGTGCTCGTCATGGGCGGCAGTGGCTCCAGCGGCAGCCTCGCCAGCGCGGAGCTGTATGACCCGACCACGGAGACGTGGACCGCCACCGGCAGCCTCGCCACCGCCCGCGCCGGCTTCACGGCGACCCCGCTGGGCACGGGCCAGGTGCTCGTCGCCGGTGGCCGCTCCGACGGCGGCGTCTACCTCACCAGCGCCGAGCTGTACGAGCCGGGCACCGGCACCTGGTCCGCCACGGGAAGCCTCGCCACGGGCCGCATGGGCCACTCCGCCGTGCGGCTTGGCGGGCGGGTGCTCGTCACCGGCGGCTACTACTACGTCTTCACCGCCCTGTACCGGCTCGCGAGCGCGGAGCTGTATGACCCGGCCACCGGCACCTGGTCCACCACCGGAAGCCTCGCCACGCCCCGCAGCGACCACCTGTCGCTCCAGCTCACCTCCACCACCTCGCTGTTCATCGGAGGACTCTCTGGCACGGGCAAATTCACCGGCCACGCCTCGCTCGCCTCGGCCGAGGCCTTCACGGCCAGCACCGCGTCGCCCGCGGGCACCATGAGCACCCCGCGCCATGGCCATGTCATCGCGCCGCTGTCGTCGGGCGCCGTGCTGGTGGCTGGTGGGCTGAACAAGCTTGGCGGCAGCAGCACGACGCTCTACCTGTCCAGCGCGGAGCTGTACCAGCCGGGCACCCACCTCTGGAGCCCCACGGCCAGCATGCTGGCGGTGCGCAGCCAGTTCACCGCCAGCCTCCTGCCCTCGGGCCGGGTGTTGGCGGTGGGAGGCACCGACAGCACGGGCCTGCCGCTCGCCTCCTCGGAGCTCTACTCACCGTGACGTGAAGGGGCGGCGCAGCGCTCTTTTGTACGCCGCGAAAAGCTCCTGCTCGGGCTTCCTCAAGTGGCTGGGGAGGCCCTTGCAGGCCGCCGCAGCAGTACGAGCATGATTCCGGCAACGCTCCAGAACACGTAGGAGCCGATAATGGAGGCAAGGTCCGTCTGCTGATTGCGGCCGACCTGGACGACCATCGCATTCGGATGCCCCCGTGGCGTATCAGGCCCTATCAGCCGATCTTCGCTCTCCCACTGCTCCCACAGGACGTTCCGCAACACCCCCTCGAAGCGTCTCTGGTGTTCGAGCCCCTCCGCGACTTCCTCTGCGGAGCGTTCTTCCTCGATGGGAATGAGGGCCCAGACGGATTCGCTGTCGGCGGTTGCTGGCCCCTGCGAGGAGAGGAGCTGAACGCACAGCCAGCGCTCCGTTCCTCCACGTGGCCGCAACGAAGACTCATACGCCCCCCAGACGTCGGGGCGGGCGTTCACGACGACGCGGCGTGACGTGGTCCCTGTGAAGTCGCCGGGCCTCAGCTCCTCCACCGCGACGGTGTGACGCCCCCGGTCCAGCAGGTGAAACCATGCCGGCAGAGCCAGGACGCTCCCCAGCAAGAGACTCACCGTGAGGACACCCGTCGTCGAGTCCCAAAGGTACCGGGTCAGCAGTGCACGCAGCATCAGGCACCATCGGACGACACAGGTGTGGCCCGGGAGCCACGGCGCCGCAGCCCGATGGGCAGCAGCAGGGCCACGAGCAAGGCGGCGAGCCCCGGCGCCGCGCCACAACCTCCGCCAGAGTCCGGGTCCTCGTCGATGAGGACTGGGCCCGCGTCCTCTCCGCCTCCAGAAGTCCCCGCGTCGCTCCCAGTGCCAGCGTCCACGGAAGTGCCCGCATCCGCGGGGGTTCCGGTGCCGGCGTCGCTGCAATCCCCCAGCGAGTGCTCCAGCGCGCCCAGGCTGTAGGCCGCTCCCGTCGGCCGGGGTCGAGAGCAATAGTCCACCGTCACCGAGGCCCGCGCCGCGGCCGCGCCGATGAGCTGCGACACGTCGCCCTTGATGCGCAGGTCGCCACTCAGCGGCGCCTGGTACCAGGTGGACCACGTGCCCGACGCCACGTTCAGGAGATTGGTGCCCGCGGTGAAGCTCCCCGTGTCACGGACGCGAATCACCGAGGACATCACGTTGCCGTGGGCCTCGCCGGTGCTGGAGGCGAAGCGGAAGTCCACGCCCGTGGTGGCGATGAGGGTGTTGAACAGCACCCGCGTGTTCGCCGCCTTGTTGAGATAGATGCCGACGTCAGAGCAGTTGATGATGACGTTGTTGGCCAGCACGCCATCCGAGTGCTCCGGGTCGCACGTCACGCTCGCGTCGAAGGCCGGCGCGCAGAACGCGTTCCCCGTACCACCTCCGCCGAAGGACAGGCCGATGCGCGTGTTGCCCGTGGCCGCGTCCTTCGTGCAGATGACGAGGTTGCGCTCGAACACGCCCCGGTGGCCGCCGCTCTTCATGAACGCGCCGTAGGAGATGCCGCCCGCCTTGGCGAAGTCGTGAATGTAGTTCTCACGCACCACCCAGTCGTCGCCGGTGTCGATGTTGAGCTTCGTCACCGGAGTCCCCGTGTTCCGGGCGCGCGTGTCGTAGACCTCGTTGCGCTCGATGAGGCCCCGGTGCGGCATCTCGAAGACGCCGCTGGCATTCTTGACCGCGTTCACCTTGAGCTGCGCGTTGAAGTTCCGGAGGCGGCTGTTGCGCAGGACGAAGTTCTCCGCATGGCCGGTGACGTGGAAGGCGTGCTCGCAGGCGCTGTCCTGCGCGCACACGCCCTCGAGGTCCAGCCCGTCGAAGGTCCAGTAACGGCCGGAGACCTTGAAGCCCTCCGTCGCGTTGAACCGGATGCGCGCCGCATGCCGGTTCGCCGCGCGCACGACGATGGGTTGCGACGCGGTGCCCTCCGCTGAGCACCCGAGGTCCTGGTTGACGTCATACGTGCCGTCCGCGAGCACAATCTCGTCGCCAGCCTGCGCCGAGGCGAGCGCGGACTGGAGCTGGGAGACGTTGGCGACATTCTTCACCGCCGCGAGACTGGTGCCGGACAGCAGCAGCAGTACGGCCAGGGGCATGGAACGCATGGGGGCTCATCCTCCGAGGTGGAGCCCAGATGTTATTCAGTAACATGAGGATTCCGAAGCAATGACCGCACCGGTGGAGCTGACGGCGGCGGATTTGTCGCTCTTCCCGGAGGGATGGATCTGGAACAGCTCCGAGCCAGCATTCACGCCCCCGGTCTCACCGGATGGGGAGGATGGGGTTGTTGGCACCGTCCACGAAGTAGGAGAGGTACTGCTGCTCGGTGAGGGTTCCCCAGATGCCGGTCATCGGATCCCACACACGCCCGGCGGCATCCACCGCGTAGGCATGGTAGGCCGTGCCGCTGCCTCCCAGGTCTTCCGCCACGTCGAAGCGTCTTCCTCCGTAGACCCAGCCGACGTCCTCAGCGGCGAACGCCCGGGCAGGCGCCGTGGCGCCGGCGCCCAACGCATCCCGCATTGCCTGGGAGATTCTATTGCACTCACCCGGCCGGCTGGCGATGGCCACCAGCTCATCCAGCGTCCGGTAACGAATGATGGGCGGAGCCGAATAGCCATTGGGGAAATCGGCGATCGTCCCGTAGCTCTTCCGCACATTCATCAGGAAGCCGCGGACGACGTCGTCGCTGATGCCCGGGGGCACGTTGAAGAGCTGGCGGGCCCGCGTGATGTCCGTGGCGGTGAAGGGCGTCAGCTCGTCACTCATCGTGATGTTGCCCAGGGACATCGAGCTGGGCCGGCGTATCCACATCGCCAGCTGGTCCGCGGTGATGTCGCCCGCCTCGAGGGCCTGATCGACGGTGCGGCCCCGCAGGAAACTCTGGCGGAAGACGTGGAGCAGGTCATCCGCCTTCGCCGTCGAGCCCAGCGTCCGGTACAGGTCATCACTGAGCACGGAATACTGGGCCAACGCTCTGCGCGCCTCCGCGCTGAGGCTGGCGAAGCTCCGGGTCCCATCGGCGAGCTCCTGGATGGCCGACAGGGGCGTGCCTTCCGGGAACAGCGTGGCGAGCGCCGCCAGTCGGCCGGCATCGTCCAGCGAGCCGAGCGAGGCCAGCGTCCGCGAGGCCGTCACCAGCCGGCTCGCGTGGGCCAGCTGCGCGCCCTGCATCACGATGCCCAGCGCGTCCAGCGCCAGCCCCAGGGCGAACCCTGTGTCGGAGGGAGGGGGCACACCCGACAGGCTGAGTCCTCCGCCGTTGAACTGCGACAGGTAGCGCTCCTCTGCATACTGCTCGATGCGGCGGTACGAGCCGTACACCATGCCCCCGGTGGAGACGGCCCCGTAGGCACCGACGACCCAGGCGGACGCCAGCGGCGCACCGAAGCCCCCCGTCGCGATGGTGAAGCCGACGGACGTGACGAACGTGGCCCCCGCGATGAGCAGGTCCCTGTTCTGCTGGCTCGCGTCCTCGCTCTCGTAGCGCTGCAGCGTGTCCAGGGCCGAGGTGAAGGCCTGGAAGTCCTCCACGGTCGAGCTCGGGTCACCCAGCTGCAGGGCCAGCTGCCGCAGGGCCGTCATGGCCATGGGCCGCAGGTCCCTCGCGGTGGGGAGGTCCTGGCCCGCCGCGAAGTAGCTCATCAGCGTGGCCAGCTCGGCGCGGGCGGTGCCGAGGACTCCCAGGAAGGGTGCGCGCGCATCCGCCCCCCGTGAGGCGATGGTCTGCTGCAGCAGATAGGTGCCGCTCGTGCCGTCCGCCCAGTCCAGCTGCCCCACGGTGATGCGCCCGCGAACGCCTTGCGGACTCCACGCGAGCCCCAGCTGCGCGTCCGGCGGCACGAAGGCGTTGATGAGCGCGCCCTCGTCCAGCACTCCCAGCTCGGGGTGCTCGGTCATCACCGCCGCCAGCTGGGTCTGCGCCTGGGACATGGCCTGGTCCAGGGTGAGCCCCTGCGCGCCATGGCCGTCCGGTCCGAGCACCGAGTAGGCGAAGTCGAAGTCCAGGAAGGCCGACAGGTTGTCCTCCGCCTGGGGCGTGTCCTGGCCGGGAGGACGGGGGACCGCGTACTGGGCCTGGGCCGTGTTCTCCGCGGCATCGCGGAAGCGCTGCATGAGCGCGGGGTCCGCCAGCAGCTGCTCCAGCGTCACCCCGCCGAGGCTCGGGTCCGCCACTCGCGCCCACTCCCGGAGCTGCACGAAGCTTTGCTCGAGCAGCTCCGGGGCACGGGGCGCGTCCTGCAGGAAGCGCACGAGCGCCTGGGCCTCGACCGCCGCGAGCGTGAGGTCGCCCCAGGCCACCGGGCTACCGCCCGCCAGGCGCTGCTGGGCGGCGGCCAGGTCTACGTCCTGCGTCTGGAGCTGGTCCTGGGAGAGCGCCCTCACGTACGCGTCGAAGTTCGCCTCGGTGGGGTTGCTGACGTACGCCTCCATCGCCGCGACCGTCGCGGCCGACATCTGGAGTGGGGGCGCGTCCGCCACCCGCATGTCGAACAGGGCCGGGTCCAGCCCCGAGCGCGCGATGGCCGCGTCACGCTCCGGCCCTGGGGGCGCCTGGAGGATGTGGTGCACCGCCGTGCCTCCGGCCGTGCCCGCCACCGAGTATTGCGGATGGCTCGCGAAATAGTCGGCCTCGGATGCCCACTGCTGAGTGGTCGGGTCGAAGATGCGTCCGCCCTGCCGGATGACCACATGGCCACTCTCGCCCTCGGCTCCCGACCGGGAGTCCGCGAGGAAGAGGACCTCGGAGCGCGCGCGGATCTGCGGTGACGCGGCGAGGAAGTCTCCCACCTGGTCCAGGCAGTTCTCCTGCCCGTCCCGGATGTTCTCCGTGCGCAAGGTGCTGGCCTGGGGGGCCGTACCGGCCGTCGCGACAGCGGGCTCGCTTCCAAGCAGCGTCTGGCTTCGAGTGGAGGTGGCGGCCTGAAACGAGTCGCCGGTGGGGCCCGGCTTCCGTGGCGCCGCCCGAGACCGGGCCTCCCGTGCCACGCGCTCCGCCGCTTCCCGGGCGGCCCGCTCCGCGGCCTCCTGCGCTGACCGGCGGGCAGCCTCCGCCGCCACCTGCGCGGAGGAGGAACGAATGGCTTCCATATTGCTGCTCATGCGCGTCCCCTTTGGGTCTGAACGGCGGGGAGCTCCAGCCGGCTCCCCGTCCAGGTGAGAAATCCTTCCCAAAAAGGAGGACAAACCTTGGAGGCCCGACGTCGCACGGAAACGACGTGTGGTTCGTTTTTCCCAGGCGCCGGGTGGCACGCGCCCCCGGTCTCATTCCCGGCGGACGGAGTGGCGTTCGAGCCAGCGGGAGATGGCCTGGCCGATGTCATCGGGCAGGTCCTCGCTGGCGTGGTGGCCAGCTGAGCCAAGTGCCACGACCTCGAGCGCGGCGAACCTGCCGCGCGCCCACTCGACAATCGCAGGGGAGCCGAGCGGCGTCGGGCTGTCGAAGGTGAGCAGCAGCTTGGGCACCGACGGCGACGCCGCCATCCAGTCGACGTAGCGGTCCAGCACCGCCATCACTTCGGCCGGCTGGTTCTCGATGGGAAGTTCGCGCGGCCAGGCCAGCATCGGGCGCCGCGACGCAGGGTCGGGATAGGGCGCGGAGTACACCGCGGCCTCGGCCTCGGTGAGGCCCCGCTTGACGCCGGCTCCCAGCGAGCGGGCCAGGAACTGGTTCTGCTCCAGCACCAGCGTCTCACCCACGCCAGGGGTGCGCAGGTTCTTGAACAGCTCGACGCCCTGCGGCGGGTAGTCGCTCCACTTGAGCGAGCGGAAGAAGGTCTCGAACACGACCAGCCCTCGCACCCGCTCGGGGTGACGGGCGGCCCAATCCATGGCCAGGGAGCCGCCCCAGTCGTAGCCGACCAGCACGACGTCTTTCAGCCCGAGCGCGTCGAACCAGGCGTCGAGGTAGCGGGCATGGTCCGCGAAGCGATAGGCGATGTCGGGCTTGCCCGAGTCGCCCATGCCAATCAGGTCGGGCGCCAGCACGCGGTGGCGACCGGCGAGATGGGGGATGACGTTGCGCCACACGTAGGACGACGTCGGGTTGCCATGGAGCAGGACCACGGTGGGGCCGTGGCCGGCTTCGCGGTAGGACATGTGGGAATCGAGGACACGGACCTCACGCATGGATGTCTCCGGCGGGATGGGCGCGGGCGGCGGCGCCGCGCGCAGACAGGCCGCGAGGGCGACCGGGAGGAGCAAGGGGAACAGCCGCATCGTTCGCATGCCTCCACCATGCGGTCGCTCATCATTTTCGGCCAGTGATGATTCATGAGGTCTATCCTCACCAACCGTGAGCCTTTCCTCTCTCGACCTCAACCTGCTCCTGGTGCTCGACAGCGTGCTCGCCGAACGCAGCGTGGTGCGTGCCGCCCGCCGCCTCCACGTCACGCCCTCGGCGATCAGCAACTCACTGGCCCGCCTGCGCACCGCGCTCGGCGACCCGTTGATTGCCCGCAGTGGCCGGGGCATCGTGCCAACCCCCCGCGCCGCCGAGCTGGCGCCGGCACTGGCCCGCGCCTTGCGCGACCTCGACCACGCCGTGCACGGCGCCGCCTTCAATCCCGCCACCACCACCCGCCAGTTCTCGCTCGCCATCGCCGACGCCGGACAGGTGGTGCGGCTGCCCCGCCTCGTCACGCTGATGGCCGCCGAATTGCCGCGCGCCAGCCTGCGCGTCGTGGGTATCGACACCCTGCTCACTCGCGGCGGACTGGCCAACGCCGAGGTCGATGTCGCCGTTGCGGTCGGTGAGAAGGGCCCCGGCATGCACCTCGAGCCGCTGTACCGCGAGCGCACCGTGCTGGTGGCGCGCCGCAATCATCCCCAGGCCGGCAACCGCGTCTCCAAGAGCACGCTGGCCGGCCTGCGCCACGTCGAGGTGCAGGTGGCGCCCGGCAAGGGCTACCGCGAGCTGCCCGGCGCCTATGCCCGCCTCGGCATTGCCCGCGACATCGCGCTCGTCGTACCGAACTTCAGCGCCGCCGCCGCGGTGGTCGCCGATACCGACCTGGTCGCCACCCTCCCCGCCTCGCTGGTCGCCCGCCTCGGCCCGGTCCTCGGACTGCGCACCATCCAGAGCCCGGTGCCGCCGCTCCACGTCACCATCAACCTGTGGTGGCACGAGCGCACCGACGCCGACCCGGCGATGATCGCCTTCCGCGACCTCATCCGGCGCGCGGGAGCGCGCGGCAGCGCCGCCCGACCGCGTCCTTGAAGGTGGCAGGCCACCACGACGCCTCAAGTGGACCCGGCCAGGCCGGGAACAGGGGCACGGCTGCGTCCGCGGGATGAGTGGGTTGATAGTTAGCCGTTGAGCTTACTGTCCGGGCCGGATATGGTTATCCATATGGGTAACCATCAAGCCTCGCTGGATGGGGTCTTCTACGCGCTGTCCGACGCCACCCGGCGAGCCGTCATCCACCGGCTCGGAAAGGGCCCCGCCACCGTGAGCGAGCTCAGCAAGCCTTTCGATATGGCGTTGCCGTCGTTCATGAAGCACCTGCGGGTGCTCGAAGAGCACGACCTCATTCGCTCCACCAAGACGGGTCGACTCCGAACCTGCCGGGTCAATCCGAAGAGACTTCACGCCGCCGAGTCGTGGATGGCGGAACAACGAGCACTGTGGGAGGCCCGCTCCGATCGACTGGAGAACCTGGTCACCGCGCTCTACCAAGAGGAGAAATCACGATGACCCGCACGTTCAATCCCGAGCTCGACCTCACACTTTCCCGCGTCATCAAAGCGCCTCGCCTCACCACGTGGCGCGCGTTCGCCGAGCCCTCGCTCTTCGAGCAGTGGTGGATTCCCGCGCCGACCCAGATGAAGGTCATCGAGATGTCGCTCCCGGCGCACGGGCCACCGCGGCGGGCGGGGCGTTGAGCCTCAAGCAACACAGGCCCACGCCCCTGCCCCACCGGCCAGGTCAAAGGCCCCGCTCACGCCTTCGGGGCGCTGCTGCGGACGCTCCCGGGCCACGGGGCCAGCTTCTCCTTCTCGTAGCGCGCGAGCAGGCTGCCGAGGCTCGTGGCCTTCTCCTCGACCGCGGCCTTGCGCGAGTCCGGCACCGTGGGCGCCACCGCCGGGAAGGGCCCGTTGACGGCCAGCAGGTTGTGGGACTCCAGCGGGTCTGTCTCCAGGTCGTACAGCTCCCACTGCTCGGCCTCCTGCCCGTGGGGGTCGAAGTAGCGCGAGAGCTTCCAGGCGCCGCTGCGCACGCAGCGGACGTGGTTCGGCTGGCGCACCGGGCCGGGCGCCAGCTCCGGCACCTGACGCCCCGGGGGCAGCACCCCATTCCCCCCGGTGCGCAGCAGGTCCACGACCTTGCAGAAGAAGGCGTAGTTCTCGAGGTCCTGTTCCGAGTGCGGGTCCCCATCCACCGGCAGCGGCTCGGTGATTTCGTCGTCGGTGATGAAGAGCACGCCCTCGCGCACCGAGCCGTCCGGCTCAAGCACCACGCTTTGCTCACCCTTCACCACCGGCGTCAGGTCCGTGCCCACGAACGGAGGCACGACGCGCTGCAGGCGCAGCTCCTCGCGGGCCTTCTCCAGGTCCTTGCCCTCCACCCCCATGAGGCCCAGGAGCGTGGGCAGCAGGTCGACATGGCTGGTCAGCGCTTCGACCTGCCGGGGCGCCAGGTCCGAGTTGAGCGAAGGGTGCCGGAACACCACCGGCACGTGCAGCGCCTCCTGGTAGGCCGCGTGCCACTTCTCCATCATCATTCCGTGGGCGCCGCCGTACTCGCCGTGGTCCGACATGAAGACGACCAGGGTGTCCTCGTGCAGGCCCACCTCCTCGAGCGTCTGGAGCACACGGGCGATGTGGCCATCCACGACCTGGTGCAGGTAGGCGTAGTACTGCACGAAGGCCGCGACGGAGGCCTCCGGATTCACCGTGAGCTGGAAAGGGATGTTGGAGGCGAGCGTGACGCCGAGCGCGAGGGCCTCGGGGTTCGCGGGCGTCTTGCCGGCCGCCACGGCCTGCCGCAGCGCGCCCATTCCCGTCTTCGCGGCGAGCCCGAGCCCGACCTTGTACGAGTAGTCGAGCTGGCAGGACGGCTTGTCGGGGCCGAGCGCCATCGCGGCCGGAGGCGGTGGCTGGGCGCACGTCGCGTCCAGTCCCTCCGGGTTGAGCGGGTAGCGGAAGGTGCCGCCCGCGGGAGGCGTGGACAGCGTGCGCTTCCCGGGGATGGGCAGCGGGCCGACCGGTGGCGCCTCCGGGTCCAGGGTGCGTGGCAGGGCCGGGTAGGTGGCGATGTCGTGGGGATTGGCGAAGGACACCACGGCCATCCACGGGGCCTGCTCCGCGGCGGGCGCTGGCTGGAGGGGCGCCTTGTCGGAGGCCACGGCCTGGGTCCTGTCCACCTCGAGCGCCAGGGCCTTGCGCCGCAGGAAGGTGCAGGCCAGGTCCGCGCAACCAAAGTCCCGGTAGAAGGCCAGGTTGTTGGGGCTGGAGCCGTGCGGCTCGGGGTAGCTCAGCTCCCAGTCCTCGAAGCCATAGCGCGAGAGCGAGTGCTCCGGCGGATTCGACACGTGCCACTTGCCGAAGTAGTGCGTGCGGTAGCCCGCGGCGCGGAACCAGTGGCCCAGGGTGGGAATGCCGTCGGGTCGCAGCCAGGGGAAGGCGGCGGCATCGGCGCTCTTGAAGAGGCCATCGGTCTGCATGACGCCCGTCCGCGTGCCGTACTGCCCGGTCATGATGGTGGTGCGGCTGGGAATGCAGGCCGAGGAGGCGATGGTGTGGTTGCGCAGCACCACGCCGTGCCGCTGCAGCTTCACGAAGCCCGGGAACATCGAGGCATAGGGGTTGTCCTCGCGCAGGGGCTGGAAGCCGAGCAGCTCCTTGAGAGGCTCCGCGAAGCCGCCCTCCGGGCCATAGGGGAACCGGGGGAAGCGCATCTGGTCCACCATGATGACCAGGAGGTTGCGGGGAGGTGATGCGGGCTTGCGCTGCATGGGGGTTCCTCCGAAGCGGGACACTGAGCCAGCGGGACGATGCAGATCCCCGGCCAGTCTATGTCTCCGCATCGAGGCGTTCTGTGAAGCACCGGGTCATCCCGCGGAGCCGCGTTCACGGAGGACGCAGGCCCCGGAGCATGCGTCCCTCACGAACGCGAAGCCCACTTCTCCAGCGCGACGCGAGCCCGGGGACGTGCTACCCCCTTCTCATGTCCCCTCCCCGCAAACCCACCACCCGCCAGGAAGGCGCGCCTGCCGCCGCCATGCCGGCCGGGCTGGCGCCTGGCGCCGCGTTCACCTGGCACTCGGAGAGTGGCGAGCCCGCGCCCGCGCGCCTGTCCCCCGTGGATGACCGGCTCAAGGCCGACACCGCGCTCAAGCGCGTCCGCAATGGCGAGTTCCTGCTGTACACCGGCGACTTCCACAACGCGAAGCAGCTCCTGGGCGCGCTGGGCCGGCGGCTCTCCCGCCCCTCGAATGCCCGCTCGCCGCTGGAGGCGTTCCGGGCGGAGCGGCGCGCCCGGCAACTGGAGCACGAGACGCTGGCTCGAATCGTCGTCGCGCTCGACGGTGCCTACAAGCTCGGCCTGTCGCGCGCCCCGGACGTGGCACAGGCCTGCCGCGAGGTCTGGGGCGAGCCCGAGGCGGCCACCACCGTCGTCCCCCTCAAGCAGCTCCTCGGCATGCTCGGGGCCGCGGAGTGGCGGCGCAAGGGCCTGGCCGTGCCCGGCCTCAATGGCCTGCTCCATCCGTACTACGGCGTCTATCTGCCGACCCGCACGGACTACGTGGAGCTGCTGCTCTCCCTTCCCGACGTGAAGGGCAAGCGTGTCTTCGACGTGGGCACCGGCACGGGCGTGCTGTCGTTCCTCCTCCTGCAGCGCGGCGCGGCCTCCGCGTCGGCCACCGACTGCGACTCCCGGGCCGTGGCCTGCGCGAAGGAGAACGCGGAGCGGCTCGGCCTCGCCAAGCGCTTCCAGGTGACGGAGGCGGACCTCTTCCCGGAGGGGAAGGCGGACCTCGTCGTCTGCAACCCGCCCTGGATTCCCGAGCCGCCCAAGAACCGGGTGGACCGCGCCGTGTTCGACGAGGACAACCGCTTCCTGCTGCGCTTCCTGGAAGGGCTCCCCGGGGCGCTCACGCCCGGCGGGGAGGGGCTGCTCATCCTGTCCGACCTCGCGGTGCTGCTGGGCCTGCGCCCGCCCGGGTGGCTCGAGGAGCAATTCACCCGGTGCGGGCTGACGGTGAAGTGGGCCCGCTCGACTCCGGCGCGGCACTCGAAGGCCAAGGACACGTCAGACCCGCTGCATGCCGCGCGCTCGCGGGAGGTCACCACCCTCTACTGCCTGGTGCCCTCCTCCCCGTAGGCCCGCAGGCCTGGCGGCCTTCCCAGGTGAGGAGGCCGCCCGCCACGTGCTGCCGGCTACTGGCAGTCCGCCAGGCCGTAGACGAAGTCCTTGCGCGGCGTCTGGCCCGGGTCCTGGTTGATGGCCGCGATGCTCAGCTCGCTGTAGGAGACCGTCTGCGTGCTGCCAATCACCATCTGCGTCTTCTGCACGCGCGTGGTGGACAGCACCACCTTGCCCGTCGTGCCCGTGGGCTCGATGCGGAAGCAGTTCATGATGCGCGGGTCCACCGTGGACTTGTAGCAACGGGTGTACTGCCCCAGCACCGTGCGCTTCGTGTACGTGCAGCGGCAATCCCACGGGTCGTACTCCTCGGACACGTGCGCGGCCTCGTAGCCGGTGGCCGTCTGCACCACCTCCAGGTACGTGCCTTCCGGGTCCTGCGGATTCGCGCACCACAGCAGCGTGTCGCCGACCGCGCCCTGCTGTACCTCCGCCATCTCCGGCACCACCTCGGCCGGCTGCTGCGGCTCCTGCGGCTGGGGCGCGGCGCCACAGCCCAGGCTCAGGAAGGACGTCGTGACGATGAACGCCGAGAAACGCAGAAGGGAACGCATGGCTGCTCCTGTTGTGGAATCGGGGTCATTCCCGACCTTCCACGCATGGGAGCCCTTCCCGTGACTTCACGCAATGCACTTCTGCGTGAAACCTGGGCGCACTCACTCCTCCTTCGTCAGCGCGTCCACCTGTTCCTGGAGCCGTGCCGTGTCCTCGAAGAAATCCTCCACGGGCTGTGCGCGGGCGAGCCGGAAGTGGGGCGGCAGCAGCGTGCGGGGGAAGTCCAGCCCATCGCTGAAGCCCTCGTTGCCCAGCAGGTCATCCGCGCGGGAGAGGACGCCGAACACGAGGACGACGAAGACGAGCGAGCGCATCAGCCGCCTCGGCTCCCACCGCGTCACGTAGCGCAGGTGCCAGTACAGCCCCCACCCCAGCAGCCCCAGGAGCACGGCGTACTGAAGCCCCGACAGGCCCCCGCCCAGCGCCAGGCTGAAGCCCACGAGCGTGAGCAGCGCGGGCCCGAGGACGGCGCCCAGCAGCACCAGCGTGCTGATGGTGGCGTGCGCGCGGTAGTGGAACTGCCGGCGGGCGATGCGGCTCGCCACCGACCAGCCACCGGCCCAGACGAGGATGAGCATGAGCGGCGCCATCACCGACACCATCAGCTCGCCCCAGTCGGTGCGCCCGTAGTTGGTGAGGTACGACTCCAGCAGGCTCGCGCCCACGAGCGCCAGCAGCGCCAGGCCGAAGGTGCGGGGCTGCTCGAAGAGGCGGGGCCGTGGCGCCGTGGGCGCGGGCCCGACGACGGTGGCCTCCACCGGGTGGCTGCGCGAGCGGAAGCGCAGCACGGTGTCGCCCACCGACACGCGGGTGTCGGGGGTCAGCTCCAGCTCGGCGAGCGGGGCCCAGGGCTCCACGCGGTACGTGCCGTTGTGGCTGCCCAGGTCGCGCAGCACCAGCGCGCCGTCCTCGCGGCGCTCGATGCGCAGGTGCTCGGGGGAGACTTTCGGGTCATCGAGGATGACGTCGTTGGAGTAGCCGCGCCCCACGCTGGCGGGGAAACGCTCCAGGCGGTGGCGGGCGTGGACGGCGTCGCCTTCCAGCACCTCCAGGAAGATCACTTCGTCCACGACAACCCCTCCAGGTAGCGGCGCGCAATCCGGCGGCCATTGTCCGCGGTGAAGCCGGCGAGCGTGAGCGAGGTGTCCACGCCGCTGGTGCCCGCGTTCAGCGTGGCGGCGCGCAGCACCACGTCGTAGAGGCCGGGGAACTTGCGATAGGCGCGCAGGCACAGCGCGGCGCGCACGGGCAGGCCGCCCACGTCGACGAACTCCGACTTGCAGCGGTAGTTGGTGACGTCCTGGCGCGTGGCCTCCACCGCGTCCGGGTCCTGGGAGAACAGCGCGCTGTACAGCGCGGAGAAGCGCAGCGAGCCCAGCTTCTGGCTGGTGGCGTGCTGATGCAGGAAGGCCACCACGCCGGTGCGGTGGAGCGAGGACACGTAGATGTCCTCCTCGGAGGAGCACTGGTAGTTCGTCACCGTGTACGGCACCTCCGGGTCATGCGGCGTGTCGCCCCAGCACTTGAGGAAGGGGCTCCAGCGGCCGGGGACGCGGTAGCCGCCCAGGGCCTGCTTCGGCAGCGTGGCCGCCAGGAGCCGCTCGGTGAGCCGCTGCTGGTTGTCCAGCAACTGCGTGCGCACCGTGGCCAGGAGCGCCTGCGCGTCCGCGCTCTTCGCCTGGAGCGCGCGGGCGAGCAGCTCGCGCGCATAGCGCACGGGCACGAGGAAGCCGACCTGGTTGCCCATGGTGGCGACGTTGACTCCCACCACGCGGCCCTCTCCGGTGAGGGTGGGCCCGCCGCTCATGCCGGGGTTGATGGCGCCGCTGAAGTGGAGCCGCTCGTAGAGCGCGTCCTGGATGAGGCCGTTGTAGGTGCCCTCGACGATGGTGGTGCCCAGGTCTCTCGGATTGCCCATGGCGAACAGGCGCGCGCCCTGCGGGGGCTCGCGGTCCTCCAGGGCGAAGAAGTCCTTCACGGGCGTGTCCAGCTGGATGACGGCCAGGTCGTGCACGACGTCCACGTCGACGAGGCGCACGGGCACGGGCTCGGCGCCGCCGCTCAGCACCAACTCCGCCGTGTAGTCCTCCGGGTGGATGACCACGTCGGAGACCACGTGGTAGTTCGTCACCGCGTGGCCGGCGGCGGAGACGAAGAACGCCGAGCCGATGGACGAGCGCGTCCCCGAGCGACGCTCGATGATGCGCACCTGGGCGACGCGGCCCTGGATGCGCTGGAACAGCTCATGGGTGGCTGGAGGCAGCGCCACCGCGGGCACGGGGAGCGCGGCCTCGGGGACTCCGGCGTCGGACCGTGGCGGGCCGGGCTCGGAGGGGGCCACCGGCGACTGCGCGAGCACGGCCGCGGCGAGGATGAAGGCGAACATGGATGCGTCCCACCCTACCCCACCCCGCCGGGCGCGGGGACGCGGAGCAGCGGCACGTGTGTCCGGTGGGGGCGGGACGGCGGCCTGCACCCACCGGAGTGGGTGGTGGGGCCGTCCCGCCGTCTCGTACCGCGAGTCGCGAGGGTCCGCTCAGCCAGTGCCGGTGCCAGTATCCCGCGAAGTAGTGGCGAATCAGCGGGGCGAGTCGGTCAGCAAGGTGGGTCGGCAAGGCGGGCACCTCTCGTAGGCAGGTGGCCTATCTTGCCGCCAACGCGCGCCTGGAGAGAATCCTGGCTACCGAAGGGAATGGACAAGAACTCCGGCGCGCTGGCCAGGGCCGAGGAGCGGTCTCGGCGGCAGAAGCGCCAGCGACAAGCGGGCAAGGACTCCCTACTGGTGTGGTTCTGCAGCCTGTTCGATGGCGTCACGACGGAGAAGTTAGAGCGCGCACAGCGGGAGATTATGCGGCTGAACGAGCAGGTCAGCCACATGCAGTTCCGGCGCCCCACTGCGCGCTCTTTGTTGCTGGCAGCTACCACCTGACGAAGCGAGAGATGCGGCGTACTCGCGTGTAGGCAGTACCATCACTGGCAAGCTGTAGGTCTGCGGCGCGGGGAGAGCTGAGGTGGGGGCCGACCCTTCCATCCTCAGTATCGGTTTCGGCGTCGGAACCCAGGCTGTAATACCAGCAATCGCGATAGTGCTGGGTGACGTTCGCGAAGGTCGTCGCGCACTGCGCAAGCGGGTTCAAGTCGCCGTCATAATCAGGCGCTGACCAACCCGAGGCAAACTGCACTATGTAAATGAGCCCATCGCCGCCGAGCAGTTGGGGATTCTGGAACCTCATCGTGGTGGTGTTGAAGCCCTCCACCTGCGCCGTGAACACGACGACGGCCTTGCCGCGCAAGTCCTCGATGATGTCCATGTACTGGACGGCGCTCACGTACTCCGTCTTGCGGTAGAGATAGAGGCTACCGTCATAAAAGTTGGAGTCGAGGCTGGGACGGCCCCTGCGCCCGAGGCGCTCGGCGTAGGGTATGTTCCAGAAGTCCGTCGTGTTACTCCCTAGCACACTATTGTAGACGAGCGCCCAGCCGCCTCCCTGCGTCTCCAGGTCGCAATAAGCCGTGATGGCCTGGGTGCCGTCGGGCTTGAGGTAGTAGACGCCCGAGCGGCGGACGCCTGCGGAGTAGAGGTGCCGACAGCTCTCCATTGCGAGGTCGGGCGTCTCCCCATAGCTGGGTTCTCCCGCGAGGGCTGGCAGCGCGTTGAGCAGCAGCAACAGCGCAGAGACTGCTCCAAAGGCAGCGGGCAGAGACGTCGAAACCATACAAGACCTCGTGATGTGGCGGGGTGAGGTCTTCATACCAAACCTTCCGGGGTAGGTCCTGTCAGAGGGGACGTCGTTCAGGCCGAAAAGCCGGGCCTTTGCGCGACTCGTCAGACAGGACTTAGTCCAGGTGGTTTAGGCGGAGACGACGACCTGCGTGACGCCAGGCGCCACCCAGCGGCGAGCAGCGTAGCCCGCCACGTACAGCCACTTCACCTCCCGGTTACCGGAACCGTAGCGCTGGCGTTTGAGGTGGCCGCGCACCTGTACCTGCGTGGGAAGGCGCCCTGTCGTCGCGTCGGTGCCGCTGGCCTCGCCGGTGCCAGCGGCTCGCGCCACGCGCTCCTCGTCGAGGTACACATGCCGCACGTGGACACCCTGCGCACCGTCACGCTCCCGAAGAGCCAGAACTGACAACCGCTCCGGCCGCGCCCCCGGCCCGGCCGGCTCAGTGTCGGGACGGGGCACGGCGAACACTTGCCACGGAACTGGGGCAGTCTCACACCGTCCCCGCGCCTTGTGCTCGGTAGGGCTCGGGTGCATGATCGCGGCGCGGCGGCAAGGGTCGGCGCATTGGGAGGCATAAGATGCCCTATCTCGGCGACGTGCGCGCGATGAGCTTCGCTTCGGTCCCGGAGGGGTGGGCGCCGTGCGGCGGGCAGCTGCTTCCGATCGAGCAGAACAGGGCGTTGTTTTCCCTGCTCGGCACCACCTATGGCGGTGACGGCCAGACGACTTTCGCCTTGCCGGATCTCCCCGGCGTGCCGGTCCAGAACGATTCCACCTCCGGTCTCACCCTCGATTATTGCATCTGCCTCCACGGCGATTTGCCCGCCCCGGCGGGGAGCGGAGTTGAGCCCGGCGAGCGGCGACGGGAAGGGATAAGGACGATCGACGTCTACGCAGGCGAAGTGAGGGCCATGCCCTACGACCTCGTGCCGGCCGGCTGGGCCCCTTGCGACGAACGGTTGCTTGGGGTCGCGGAGGAAGCGGCGCTTCCTAACCGCCGGGCGTATTTCGAGCTTCCGACGCTGGCCCCGATGGCCGCCCGGTCCGGCACCCTTGAGCATCGCATCGCGATGGACGGAGTCTTCTTGTATGTATCGGGGGGCGGCCCCAAGGGCTTCCTGAAATCGGGGGCCGAGTATCGGATGAGCGACTCGCTGGCCGGCGAGACGCGTATTTTCGGCTTCAACTGCGAGCCGCCTGGATGGATGAAGTGTGACGGCCGGCTGATTTCGGTCAGCGAATATGAATCGCTCTTCGAGGCGATCGGAACGACCTACGGCGGCGACGGCCAATCCACATTCGGCCTGCCGAACGCCACCGGCCCGGATTTCGAGGGCAAGCCGCTGAGCCTCTTCATCAACCTGGGAGTGCCGCACTTTTCGATTGATTCCGGAGACTCGTCCGGAGTCCCTACAGGCGCGTCCGGAGTCGCCACGAAGTTGCTCTACGACATCAGACTGGAAAATGCGAGCCGGGACTTCGGCGACGTACACGGGATGCCGGAGGAGCAGGCCCACCCGCTGATCGTCGCGTTGCTCCGCCTCTACGGCGCGCGGCCGGGGACTAAGGCGCACGTCGAAGCGACGGCGGTCTTGTCCGGGGCGCTGAAGGCCATGCCGGGGCGCCCGCAATGACCGGGCGGCGCGGCGCCCGGGCGGCCGTTCCGGCCCTTCCCGCCGTCTCTTGTATTCGCTCCGGACCGGGCGCAAGACTGCCACGCGGCGGCTTCCCGCCGCCGCGAGGGGAGGCATAACATGCCGTATCTCGGCGACGTGCGGCTGATGAGCTTTCCCTCCGTCCCGGAATGGTGGGTCCGGTGCCGGGGACAGCTGCTTCCGATCGAGCGGAACAGAGCGTTGTTTTGCCTGCTCGGCACCACCTATGGCGGTGACGGCGAGACGACATTCGCTTTGCCCGATCTACCCGGCGTGCCGTGCGCACCCTCCAGCGGCCGTCATGTCGATGAAGAATTCGCCGAGGCTCCCCGCACGCAGACCTTGACCTATTGCATCTGCATTCAGGGGGATGTGCCCAGCGCCGCGGCGCATAGTGAGGCTGAGGAGGCTGAGCCGAGGGAAGCAGACTCAAGGACGATCGACGCCTATGTTGGCGAAATCAGGGCCATGCCCTACGGGTTCGCCCGGTCCGGCTGGGCCCTTTGCGATGGCCAGTTTGTGGAGAGGGCCGCGAACGAGGCGCTTTTTTCCCAGCTTCCCAACCAGGGCGCCGACGAGGTTGAGAAAGTCGCGCTGCCCAAATTGGACCCGCTGGCGGCGCGGCGCGGCGCCCTCAATTATTACATCTCTCTGCAGGGGATGGCCCGTCGCGTCGATGGACGCGCGCCCACGACTGCGGAATATGCGGACGTCGAACGTCCGATGAGCGACGCTTTGGTCGGCGAAATGCGACTCTTCGCCTGCGCCCCTCCATCGCCGCCCGGATGGCTGCACTGCAGGGGCCAGTCGCTGCCGATCGCCGAACATGAGGCGCTCTTCGAGCTGATCGGGAAAAGCTATGGCAGCTGGGGCATTCCGACCTTCGCCTTGCCGAACGTCGCCGGCCCGTCCTGCGAGGGCTGGCACCTGAATATGTTCATCAACATGGGGAAGGCGGTGAACTCCTCGATCGGCGCCGCCGAGGCATCCGATGTCGCCTTCAGGGCGCTCGACGAGCTCGACCAAGCGAACGCGCAGCTGAATTTCGTCGAGAGCGGGATGCCGCGCGAACAGGCCGGCCGCGCGATCAGCGCTGTGCTTCGGCTCTTCGGCGCGCGGCCGGGTACGAAGGCAAGTCTCGAGGCCTCCGCGGCCCTGTCCGAGGCGATGCGGGAACTTCCGGGCCGGGAATGATAAGCCGGCGGCGCGGCGACCTGTTTGATGCGGGAAGGTAGATTCCCGCAGCCCGTCCCGCTCAACTTCTCGCTCGTTTCGGCAATCCCGAGGTCGCGCCCGAGGCGATCCCAGGGGCTCAGCGGCGGAGCGCGGACATGCTTCTTGTCGCCACCTCGAGGGCAGCTTGCGGATCGGTGAGGGCCAGGTAGACGAAGTGGGCGTGGAGACCGTCCTCACGCCAGTCCAGAAGCGGCAGATCGGATTCGATGAGCCAGATCGTCCGTAAGAGTTCGCCGTGCCCCGTCCCGGCACGGAGCTGCCCCGACCGGGTCGGACGGGGGCGCGACCGTCAGTCTTGGCTCTTCGGGAGCGTGACGGTGCCCGGGTTCTCGATGGCGGCGAGCGCAGCGCGCCGCAGGTAGTGCCCCGGGTCCTCACCGCGCAGGCGCGCCGTCTCGATGAGGGAATAGAAGAGGGCGGCCACCTCGGTGCCTCGTTGAGACTTGCTGCCGTAGTGGTTCTTCCGGCCCAGCCCGTCGTCGACGACAAGCTGTTCCGCGACCCAAAACTGGGGAGTGACGTGCGACAGCGTCTTTATTGCCTGCCCACCTCCGGCATGCCCGTCGGGGATGTGGAGCTGTGATTTTATGGAGACCAAACTCTGCTCCGAGATTACAACAGAACCCTGTTGCTTGAATGGCTCGGAAATTGGTGAATGCAGGTGCACTCAGGTTGGCCGGAATCCCCGCTGTTTCTAATAACAATCGGTCACTGCGAGCACCCTCCGAGGAGGATTTCCCCTCGGAGTTCCACGCCCTCCCTCGGGAAGTGACCAAGTCGTATTAATGCTTTCCTTCCGGGGTTGGCTTCCCCTGCCCTGAGCCACCCCGTCGTGTAAACGTGCAACCGACCATCGCGCACGATGCTTATCCATCCTGTAGAGCGGGCGGGCATGCAACCCTGGATGCCTGCCCTCGCATCCGCTGGCGCCGCGAGGGGACAATCCGGCGACTCGCGGGCGTGACACGGCGCCCGCATCCACACCCCTCGGGAGACAGCAGACATCATGGAGATCAAGGGCACGGCGTTCCTTGCGAGACACGAGTCCGTGGTAGCGGACTTCGGCGAGGCCGCGTGGCGCTCATTCCTCACGGAGTACGCGAAGAAGGACCCCGTCTTCACGAAGCCCGTGATGCCCATGACGTGGCTTCCGGCGGATTCGTACGTCCGCTTCTCGGAGGCGCTGCTCGCGCGCTTCTACAAGAACGACCCGATGGCCTACTGGACCTTCGGGGAGAACGCGGTGGCGCATGCCCTGCGTCCCGTCGCCCCACGCGTACTACGAATACATCACCATGGGCTTCATGAAGCACGGGCTCGAGGTGCTGGGCGCGAAGCACGTCCGGTCCGAGCGGCTCAAGGGCTTCTCCAAGGGCGACGCGGAGTGCCACTACCGCTTCCACATCACGGGGTGAGGCCGATGCCAGCGCGTGGTGGCTGAGGCCCCGCCGCGACTCACGTGCCGTGGCGCACGCGCCGCCTGCGCCACGCCGTGTACGAAGCCACCAGCGCTCCCGCCAGGGCCCCGGCGAGCGCGCCCAGCATTCTGCGCGGCACGGGCCCCGCGGCCGTCGTCGCCTCCAGCCGGAACGTCTCCAGCGAGGCCCGCACCCGGGGCTCCAGCTCCTCCCACCGCACCGCGGGCGCGCTCACCGTCACCACCGCGTGACGCCCTTCCGACGCCAGCCCCGCCACCAGCACCGTGCGCACCTGCCCCGCCTCGCGCAGCGTGCCCAGCACCTCCACGCGCGGCACTGCCCCGCCCAGCCGCTCCACGCGCTCGGGTGACAGCGTGAGGCCCAAATCCCTCTGGAAGTGCTGCATCACCGCCGCCGCGAAGTCGTCGCGCGCGGAGGGGCTCGCGGAGAAGCTCCGCTCCACCACCGACACCAGCAGCGTCGCCGCGTCCGCGTCTTCGCCATCCGCCAGCGCGGCGGACAGCGTGCGCGGTGCATCCGCCTCCAGCGCCACAGCCCCCGCGCGCGAGCCGGAGTACTGCTCCCAGCGCACCATGTGGAAGCCCTCGGGCGGACGGAAGTTGTAGCCGTCACGCCGCAATTCGGAGCCAAGCGCGCCGGACAGCACCACCGTGGTCAGAAGCGAGAGCCGCACGCCAGGAAGCATAGGCCCACCGCGCCGCGCGCGCCGGGGTGGAGCGCACCCTCCACCCCGGGGCACCTCCAGGCATCCGACCGCCGCCCCTCCTTCGTTGTGACATCCCCCCGACGTCGCGGGTAACCTCCCCGGCTCGATGACCCCAGGAGCCCGGGCCGACATGGAGGCACACGCCGATCGCGCCCTGCGCCGCGGCGAGCTCGCCGAAGCGCTCGGCCTCTACGAGTCCCTCGTCCAGGCCTTCCCGGACGACGCGGGGCTCGCCCTCAAGCTCTCCAACCTGCGCGACTCCCTCCAGCCGACGGAGCTCCAGGCGCTCGAGGCCTCCAAGCCCCCCGAGGAAGAGTCCCTACCCCTCGCCCCCTCCTCTCCCGCGCAGGAGGGCGAGCGCCTCTTCGCCCTCGGGGACTACGTGGGAGCCGCCGCCGCCTACCGCCGTGCCCTTCAAGAGCGCCCGGACAGCGAGCTGCTGAAGGAGCGGCTGATCGAGCTCTATCGGCTCGCGAAGGAGATGCCCCTACAGTCCCCGACAGACAAGGCCCTTCCGAAGGAGGCGCAGCCTCGCCTCCAGGCCCTGCTGGACCGGGTCGCCTCGCGACGTCGCCTCAAGCGTGACTGACGGAAGGCCCCGTTTACACTCGCAAAACCGCCGCACCGGGTGATTCCCGCGTTGCACCCCCCTGGAGCCACCCCTAGAATCAGGTCCGACGTTGCTGTCATGGTGGTACCCCATCCCTCTGACACCCGCGTCCGACCTTTATGCCCCGCTCCCTGCGACTCGGAGTCCTCACCGGTGGTGGCGACTGCCCGGGACTCAATGCGCTGATCCGTGGCCTCGTGAAGCGGGGCACGCACGAGTTCGGCCATGAGTTCGTGGGCATCGAGAATGGCTACATGGGGCTCGTCGAGCCGGGCCTCGCCCATCCGCTCACCGAGGAGGACACGCGCGGCATCCTCCCCAAGGGCGGCACCATCCTCGGCACCTCCAACAAGGCCAATCCGTTCTCCTACGCCTTCAAGGAGAACGAGCACTGGGTGGAGCGGGACGTGTCCGACCAGGTCCTCCGCCGCTGCGAGGAATTGAAGCTGGACGGGCTCATCGCCGTGGGCGGAGACGGGACGCTTTCGATTGGCCACCGATTGGCCGCCAGGGGTCTCAACGTCGTGGGCTGTCCGAAGACCATCGACAACGACCTCTCCGGGACGGACCAGACGTTCGGGTTCGACACCGCGCGCCTCATCGTCACCGAGGCGTTGGATCGGCTGCACTCCACCGCCGAGGCGCATGACCGTGTCATGGTGGTGGAGATCATGGGCCGGCACGCCGGCTTCCTCACCCTGGAGAGCGGCATCGCCGGGGGCGCGGACGTCATCCTGATTCCCGAGATTCCCTATCGGGTGGACTCCATCGTGGAGAAGATCCGCCGCCGCTCGACGCGCCGACGCAGCTTCTCCATCATCGCCATCTCCGAGGGAGCCTTCCCGGAGGGCGGCGCGCTGGCCGTGCTGGAGAAGGCCGAGGACGTGCCCGGGCGCGGCGTGGTGCGGCTGGGCGGCTCCGGCAAGGTGTGCGCGGACCTGCTCGCGCGGCACGTCGACGCGGAGATTCGCGTCACGGTGCTGGGCCACCTGCAGCGCGGCGGCAGCCCGAGCGCCGCGGACCGGGTGCTGGCCACGCGCTACGGGTGCAAGGTGTTGGATCTCGTGCGGGACGGACAGTGGAACCACATGGTGGCGCTGCGCGCCGGCCAGATTGTCGCGGTACCGTTGAGTGAGTCGCGCAAGGAGCGCCGGGTGGACCCCTCCGGCGAGCTGGTGCGCTTCGCGAAGAGCATGGGCATCAGCTTCGGGGACTGAGGGGGAGGACCGCCGCACACCATGTCGCTCGTCGGCCGCCATATCGGTCGCTACCGCATCCTCGAGCAGCTCGGCTCGGGGGGCATGAGCGTCGTGTACAAGGGCCTCGACACGGCCCTGGACCGCGAGGTGGCGGTGAAGGTGCTGCACCCGCACCTCGCCGGCAAGGACGAGTCGCGCCGGCGCCTGGCCCGCGAGGCCCGCGCGGTGGCCAAGCTCCACCACCCCAACATCCTCGAGGTCTTCGACTTCTCCTCCGCGGACGCGCAGGACGCGTTCATCGTCACCGAGTACATCCGCGGCCAGACGCTGAAGATGTTCCTCGACGATGCGCCCATGGACCCGCCGGAGCTGGCGGCCATGGTCATCCACGAGCTGGCGGCGGCCCTCGCCCACGCCCACGAGGCCGGCGTCATCCACCGCGACCTCAAGCCCGAGAATGTCATGGTGCGCGAGGACGGCGTCCTCAAGCTCATGGACTTCGGCATCGCGAAGCTGCTCGACATCGAGGAGCGGATGACCGTCACGGGCTCGCTGGTGGGCTCGCCGGCCCACATGGCGCCGGAAATCATCGAGGGCCTGGAGGCCGGTCCCGAGGCGGACGTCTTCAGCGTCGGCATCATGTTCTACGCGGCGATGACGGGCCGGCTGCCCTTCTCCGCCCCCAACACCACGGCCACGCTCAAGCGCATCCTGGACGGCGACTACGAGGACCCGCGCCGCCGCGTGCCCACGCTGTCGGACGAGCTGGCGGAGATCTGCGCCACCTGCCTCCAGAGGGATCCGCAGCGTCGCTACCCGGACGCCGCCAAGCTGCGCGACGCGCTGTCGGACTACCTCGCCGGCCTGGGCTTCTCGCGCGTGGGCGAGGAGCTGGTGTCCTTCTTCGCGGACCCGCACTCGTACGGAAGGCTGGCGCGCCAGCGCATCGTCGCCACGCTGCTGGAGCGCAGCGAGCGGCTGCTCGCGGAGAAGCGCACCCCGCGCGCGCTGGCCAGCCTCAACCAGGTGCTCGCGCTGGACGTCAACAACGCCCGCGCGCTCGCGCTCCTCAAGGGCCTGCAGCGTACTCAGCGCCTCAAGAAGTGGCGCCGCCGCGGGCTGCGCCTGGGCATCGGCCTCGCCGCCATCGCCCTGCTCGGCTTCGGGGGCTGGAAGGCGCGCCAGGCGAGCGCCACGCAGGACACCCCTGGCGCGGAGTCACCCGGGACGAACCCCTCCGGAAACGGTGGGCCCGGCACGGAGGCGTCCCGGGGTCCGGAGGCTCCAGGGAAGGATGCGCTCGCGCAGCCGGGCGTCTCCCCGAAGCCTCCCGCGATGGCGCAGGAGCCGGTCCCCACCGAGGACACCCGGCCGCCTTCCGTTCCCTCCGGTCCGCGCACCACCGCGCCCCAGGGCCCGCGCGCCGGCCAGCCGCCCACGCCTCCGGGCGGCCTCACGCCCCGGGGCGACTCCGCTCCCGCCACGGGCGGCACGCCGCGCCCGGGCAGTGGCCGCGCCAGCTCCAGCTCGCTCGCCGAGCGTGTCGCCGCGGACGACGGCGCTCACCGCAAGCCGCAGGTGCGCAAGCTGCCCGTGTCCATCCTGGTGCGGCCCTACGGCATCATCCGGGTGGGCGATGGCGCGCCCAGCTCCCAGCCGCTGCAGAAGCATGACGTGGAGGTGGCGCCGGGTCTCTACCCCGTCACCATCTCCTGCGACTACTGCGAGGACGTGGTGGACACCATCGAGGTGCGCGCGGACAGGGAGAACGTCTTCCACCTGCGCGCCCAGCCCAAGCCCGCGCAGCTCTCCTTCGACTACCAGCCGGCGGACGCCACGGTCTCGCTGAACGGGCAGTCGCGCGTCGCACACGAGAGCCTCCAGGCCCCCTTCGAGGTCCGCTTCCCGCGCGGCCCCTCCGGCTTCCAGCACACCGTCGAGGTGGAGATCTCCCACCCCGGCTACAGCACGGCGAAGCGCACGGTGCACCTGCGGCCCGGCGAGCGCGCCAGCCTGCGCGGGAGCCTCATCCCCGAATGAGCCGCGGCCTCCTTCTCCTCTTGTGGGTGCTGGCCCTGGCCGCCCCCGCCACCGTCCTCGCCCAGGACTCCGGAGACTCGGAGGTGGACTCCCTGCGCGCCAGCTTCGAGTACGGCAAGTACGCGGAGGTGTTGGACCGCGCGGGCGCCCGCATCGACCGCGGCGGGCTGGCCGAGCACGAGCTGGTGGAGCTGCACAAGCTGGCGGGCCTCGCGGCCTTCAACCTCGGCCGCACCGAGGACGCCACGCGCCACCTGCGCGCCCTGCTCCGGTTGGACCCGGACTACGGCCTGGACCCCTTCGTCGTGCCGCCTCCGGCGGTGGCCTTCCTGGATGCGCTCAAGGAGGAGATGTCCAGCGAGCTGGAGTTCCTCCGGCAGGAGCAGCGCCTGCGCCAGGAGCGCGAGAAGGCCGAGGCCGAGCGCCGCGAGCGGGAGCGCGTGGAGGCCGAGGTGCAGCGCCGCCGCGCCGAGGAGCTGGCCAGCCAGGTCACCGTGCGCACCGTGGAGAAGCGCAACTTCCTGGTCAACTTCGTCCCCTTCGGCGCCGGCCAGTTCCAGCAGGGCCGCACCAGCCTCGGCATCGTCTTCGCCGCCACCGAGGGCGCGCTCGCGGTGACGAGCATCATCTCCTTCTTCGCCTATGACTCGCTCTTCGAGGAGCAGGTCATCGACCTGGACAACGTCCTCGACCCGGACGGCCGGGCCTCGGTGCGCGTCCGCTTCATCCCCACCAGCCGCCGCCGCCAGCGCGACACGTGGCAGCTGCTCAAGCTGTCCTCGGCGGCGGGCTTCTACACCATCTATGCGCTGGGCGTGGTGGACGCGCTCTACCACCACGAGGACCAGGTCATCCGCACCACCGTGGAGCCCCGTGCTCCGCCGCCCACCCCATCGCGAGCCGAGGCGCCCGGCACCTCCGCGCGCCTGAGCCTGTACTCCCCTTCCGGCGGACTCGGCGCCGGCCTCACCCTCATCTTCTGAGCGTTTCCAGGTAAGCGAAGCCATGGCCAGCCTCACCGTCCGTTCTCCAGATGGAAAGGTCCGCGCGGTCTCCCTGCTCAAGCGCATCACCAGCATCGGCCGGGGCCCGGACAACGACGTGCAGCTCGAAGACCCCGGCGTGCCCGACAGCGCGCTGCACGTCACCTACGACGGCACCCGCTACGAGGTGGGCAGCCTGGGCGCCACCTTCCACGTCAACGGCAAGAAGCGCGACGCCCACGCCCTGTCCACCGGCGACGTGGTCCGCGTCGGCGGCACCGAGCTGACGTTCGCCCGCGAGGACGCACCCCGCGCTCCGCCGCCCCCCGCTCCGCCCCGCGAGGTGAGCCGCACCTCCAGCTCGGACTCGCACACCTCGGAGCTGCCCGGCGTACCCGGCCGCGAGCTGGTCCTGCTGCGCCGCCTCACCGCCTTCAGCGAGCGGCTGCTGGGGCTCTATGACGTGGAGCGCATCCTGGAGGGCCTGATGGACGAGGCCATCGAGGTGACGCGCGCGGACAAGGGCTTCCTCATCCTGATGGAGAACGGAGACCCGCGCGTGAAGGTGGCGCGCAACGTGGCCCGGGAGAACATCGAGGACGCGGTGGAGAAGCTGTCGGACTCCATCATCGCCAAGGTGGTGAAGGACCAGAAGCCGCTCATCGTCGCGGACGCGGTGGACGCCCCGGAGTTCAAGGCCAGCGAGTCGGTGGTCAACCTCCGCGTCCACTCCGTCATGTGCGTGCCGCTCATGCACAAGGGGGACTTGTTCGGCGTCATCTACGTCGGCAATGACCGGCTGGTGAACCGCTTCGAGCCCAAGAGCGCGGACATGCTCACCATCTTCGCGGCGCAGGCGTCGCTCGTCCTGCAGAACGCGATGCTGGTGAATGACCTCAAGCTCGACAACACCGAGCTGCGCCGCAAGCTGGAGGACCAGCGCTACGGCGACATCGTCGGCGCGTGCCAGGGCATGCGCGACGTGTACAAGCGCATCGACAAGATTGCCCCCACGGACATCTCCGTGCTGATTACCGGCGAGACGGGCACCGGCAAGGAGCTCATCGCCCGGGAAATCCACCGCCGCTCGCCGCGCGTCAAGGGCCCCTTCATCACCATCAACTGCGGCGCCATTCCGGAGAGCCTCCTGGAGAGCGAGCTGTTCGGCCACGTGAAGGGCGCCTTCACCGGCGCGGTGGCCACCAAGGCGGGCAAGTTCCAGGCGGCCATCGGCGGCACGCTCTTCCTGGACGAGATTGGCGAGATGCCCTTGCAGCTCCAGGTGAAGCTCCTGCGCGCGCTCCAGGAGAAGATTGTCTACAAGGTGGGCGACAACCGGGGCGAGCCGGTGGACATCCGCGTGGTGGCCGCCACCAACAAGGTGCTCGAGGACGAGGTGAAGCGGAACGCCTTCCGCGAGGACCTCTACTACCGGCTCAACGTCGTCACCCTGAAGCTGCCGCCCCTGAGAGACCGCGGCGAGGACGTGGTGGTGCTGGGCAAGTTCTTCCTGTCCAAGTACTCGCGCGAGTTCAACTCCAAGGCCCGGGGCTTCACCCCGTCGGCCACCGTGTCCATGCGCAAGTACGGCTGGCCGGGCAACATCCGCGAGCTGGAGAACCGGCTGAAGAAGGCGGTGGTGCTCGCGGACAAGCCGCTGCTCGGCCCGGACGACCTGGACCTCAAGCCGGAGAACCTGGAGCCCATCATGCCGCTGCTCCAGGCCAAGGAAGAATTCCAGAAGCGTTACATCAACGAGGTGCTCGCCCGGAACAGCGGGAACCGCACCAAGACGGCCAAGGACCTGGGCGTGGACCCGCGCACCATCTTCCGCCACCTGGAGAAGCTGGAAGCGGAGAAGACGGGCCGCACCCTGCCGCCCGAGGAGGGCGACGAGCTGCTTTAAGTGTTAGAGAGTGGCCCGCACGGACGATGGAACGCACGACGCGGCGACAGAGCTGGAAGGGGCTGCTGGTGGCAGCGGCCGCGTGCGCGGCGTCGGGCTGTCTCATCCCCCAGGACGACATCCAGCTGGAGGGCGTACCCGGGTTCATGAACCGGCCGCCCCGCATCATCGAGAGCCTGGTGTCGCCCCAGGCGCGCATCATCTCCAACTTCGGCGCCGGCCAGTGTGACCTCACGTTCGAGGTGGTGGTGGAGGACCCGGACGTGGACGACCGGCTCGTCGTGCACTGGTACCTGGACTACAACCCGCAGGACCCGCGCGGGCCCTATCGCCAGTACGAGCTGGCGAACACCCGCGAGCCGCGGCGCGCGGACCGGGGCTCGCTGCTCATCAGCCTCGCGTCCGCCAACAGCCCGCTGGGCACGCCCGGCACCCACCTGGTGGAGGCGCTGGTCAGCGACGCCGAGCTGGTGGACCGGGTGCCCAGGTCCCAGACGGTGGAGCTGCCGGACGGCACCACCATGGAGGACCCGGGCTATGCCGTCACCTACGCGTGGGTGGTGAACACCGTGCAGGGGGACTGCCGGTGACGGCCCGCGGCGCGCGGCTGGCGCTGCTGGCGGTGCTCCTCGGCGCCGGGTGCGCGCTGCTGGAGACGGAGCCCGACCCCAGCCAGCTCGTCTGCAGCTCGGACGACCAGTGCGCCTTGAACGAGGTGTGCTTCCCGGACGGGTGCGGAGACCCGGGCCGGGACATCGTCGTGGAGGTGACGCCCAACCCCCATGACGGCCTGCACGCGCAGGACTTCCGGGTGGAGGCCCTGCGGCCGGAGCAGCAACTGCAGCTGTCAGGCCCCGCCAGCGTGAAGGGCCGGGTGGTGCGCGCCACGTCCCTGCCCGCGCCGGACGGTGGCGTCGCCACCCGCCCCTACTCCGAGCCCCTCCACCTGCTCGCCACCGGAGAGAGCCTGCTGCTGCCCGGCGTGTCGCGGCGGTACGAGGCCACCCTGGTGCCCATCAACGGTGCGTGGGAGCTGCCGGTGGGCACCGGCGACTACACGGTGATGCTGAGCGCGGACGACCTGGACGTGCCCCCGGTGTGGGGGGACAGCCGCGTGGAGCCGGGCGCCTCCGTGCCGCTGGAGCTGCTGCTGCCCGCGGCGGACACGGTGGCGCGGCTGACGGGCCGGGTGGAGCGTCAGGCGGGCGTGCTGGTGGACGCGGCCCTGGAAGTCCAGGCGCTGGACACGGACCTGCTGCCCCTGTCGCAGCGGGTGACGGTGACGCGGGGCACGGGGGAGTTCAGCCTCGCCATGCCCCGCGAGGCGGCGCGGAGCTCGGCGGTGCTGGTGCGGGTGACGGCCACGGGCGACGCGCCGTGGGTGCCGCAGAAGACCTTCACCGTGGACCCGCGCACGCCCCTCAGCGAGCCGCTGACGCTGGGCGACTACGGCAGTCCCGTCCAGGTGACGGGCCGCGTGCTGGGCCCGGACGGCCGGCCCGTGGCGGGCGCCACCGTGGCGTTCCAGGGCGAGGTGGGCGGTGGGGGCATGTTCCATGGCCCGCTGGCGACCACCAGCACCGAGGGGCGCTTCGCGGTGGACACGCTGCCGGCGGCGCCGGGCAGGACGCTGTCCCTGGTGGTGGTGCCGCCTTCGGGCACCGCGGGCCTCACCGTGCTGCCGGTGGAGGTGCCGCGCACCGGCGCCACGCTGCCGGACGTCCGCCTTCCGGACCGGCGCATCGTCACCGGCACCCTGCTGCTGCCGGACTCCACCAACCCGGCGGCGGGCGTGCGCGTGGTGGCGGAGCCCGTGGGCCAGGTGCCGGGCTGGCCCCGGCCTCCCGCGGGGGGCGAGGCGCAGGGCACCACGAACACGTCCGGGGTGTTCCGGCTGAGTCTGGACCCGGCCGTGTACCGCGTGGACTTCGTGCCCACGGAGAACCTGCCGCGCGTCAGCCGCATCGTCACGGTGCTCCCCGGCGAGGACACCGCGCCGCAAGAGCTGGCCACCTTCCCCCTGCAGAAGGGCCGCACCGTCAGCGGCAGGGTGACGTTGGGCGACGCGGAAGCGGGCACCGCGCGGGGCGTGCCCTATGCCTCCATCCGCTTCTACCGGGTGGTGAGTCTGGAGGGCCGGCCCTCATCGGTGCTGCTGTCCCAGGCGGTGTCGGACCAGCAGGGCCGCTACACCGCGCTGATACCGGTGCGCTGAGGTCAGGGCAGCCGGCCGGCGCCCGCGTGCGTCCGCGCGGTGGCGAAGGCGGCGTGCAGCGCGTCCACCGAGGCGCCCACCTCGCCCGCGTACTGCACGGCGTGGATGGTGTAGAGGTCCTGCACGCTCTCCAGGCGGCGGAACACCACGCGCAGGGGCTCGCGATCTCTAGAGGCCAGGCCGCACAGGGCCTCGCGCTGGCGCAGCCGCTGCAGCCATTCGGTCCGGACGCGCATCCACTGGCGGTCCACGTCCTTGGCGGGCGACACGCGCACCAGCTTCTCGCGCTCTGATTCCAGCTCGGCCCAGAGCGCCTGCGCGCCGTCCAGGCACTCGCGATAGCCGAGCAGCTGGTCCGTGGCGGGCGGTCGCTCCGGCGTCATGGACGCCACCGAGCGGCTCACGCTCCAGAGGATCCACACCGAGAACACGGTGGTGAGCAGGATGTACACGCCCCACGCGGCACCGCGGTAGCGGCGGAAGCGGGGATCTTTCCGGGGGTCGGGAACGGACACGGGGTCCAGGTCTTACGACCGTGGACCCCGTGTTTCAACGCTTCCGTGTCGCCACCGTCATCCGGTGGGAGGTCCGGGCCCCGAAGGGCCCGGAAGCCCGGGGCCTACTGGCCGGCAGGGGCAGCCACGGCCGCGGGCGCGGCGGCGGGGGCGCCCGGCGCGGCGGCGGCCTCCGGGTTCATGGCGCGCTTCACCGTGGCGATGCGGCCGCGGAACTGGGGCTGGTACTGGCTGTTCGGGTAGGTGCCGGCGGCGTCACGCGCCGTCTCGAGCGCCTTATCGAACTGGCCGACCTCCTGGTACGACTGGGCCAGCAGCAGCATGGCGTAGTCGCGCGTCTTGGAGGCCCGGTCGCCCTCGACGAAGCGGGCCAGCAGGGGCACCGCCTTCTCGTGCTTGCGGGAGTTGTTGTAGGCCGTGCCCAGGAAGAAGGACGCGTCCATCGCCTGATCCTGCGGCGGGTTCATGGCCAGGAAGCGCTCCATCTCCGAGATGACGTTGTCCATCTCGTTCTTGCGGAAGGCGATCTTCCCGCGCTCGAAGGCGGCGTCGCCCGCCTCGCGGCGCAGCGCGGCGGCGCGGTCATTGAGGGCCTGGCGCTCCAGCGAGGAGAGGCGCGAGGTGTCCAGCTTCACCAGCGCGTCGATGCCCTTGAGGCGCTCGTCGCCGGGGAGGTTGGTCATCATCTTGTAGACCTCGCCCGCGGCGCGCTGCGCCGTCTGGTGCGTGGCCGTGTCCGCGCGCTGCTTGTCCAGCTGCGTGGTGAGGTCGGCGACCATCTTCTCCAGGCGCTCGCGCTCGTTGGTGGCGCTGGAGCTGCGCGCGCTGGTGATCATCAGCGCGGCGCCCACGGCGATGACCGCGAAGAGGACGTAGGCCACCGCGGACGAGAGCCAGGCGCGCTTCTGGAAGTCCTCGTGGCGCTTGCCCACCGCCTTCACCTCCGCATGGAGGTTCTTCAGCAGGTTGTCGCTCTTGATGACGAGGTTGCGGGCCTCGACGATTTCGCGGCGGAGGTCCGCCAGTTCCTTCTCCACATCTGTCTTCGGCTGCTCTGGCATGGACATCTTCCTGGGCGCGGAAACGATCTCGGCCGACTCACGCATCGTAGGGATTTCTCCGGGGCGTATGGCGATAAATTCCGGAGCGGAACAGCCCCAAGAGGGCGGTCCATTTCCAGAAGCTGACAACCAGGCCCCGGTCGCCTGCTCGTCCTACAGGCCGCTGGGCAGCGGCCGGGACGGCTCCGGCGGAAAGCTGTATGTCACGCCCAGCGTGAACCAGCTACCCCCCGTGTTGAAGGTGAGCTTGTTCTCGGGCGGTCCCACGGGCCCACGGAGGAAGGCCAGCCGGTACTCCCCCGTCACGCCCCAGCGGGGGGACAGCCGCAGCGTGGCCCCCAGGGAGCCCATCCACACCTGGGTGGTGCCCTCCTTGATGCTCTCGCCCGGGCGCTTCGAGGACGTGAGCGCCGGCCCGGTGAGGATGCCGGCGAAGGGCACCAGGCCCTGCGGGCCCACCTCGGGCAGCACCGTCTGGAAGCGCAGGCCCACCGCGGCCCCGTAGCTCAGCGTGTTGATCGTCTGCTCGCCGTCGGGCGTGTTGAGGTGCAGCCGCCCGCCGGTGAAGAACAGGTCGATGCCCAGCTCCACCAGGTCGTTGATGGCATAGGCGAACGAGCCCACGGCCAGCGGCCCGCCGGTGGACTCCTGGGCGCGCTCCAGGTCCTTGTTCTCATCGCGCCCATACCAGTTCGTATAGAACGTCTCGTTGGACGTGTAGCGCCAGCCGCCCTGGATGGAGATGCGCCCCACCCCGTCCAGCGAGGTGGAGACCTCTTCGTACTCCTCGTCCGGGCCGCTCGGGTCCTGGGCAAGGGCGGGGGCGGCGATGAGCAGCGCGAGCGGCGGCAGGAAGCGGCGAAGCATCAATGGGACTCTGTGGACGGGACGAAAAGGCCCGGGCTTCAGGGGCGCTTGGGACGAAGCGCGATTTCCAGGAAGGTGGTCTGCTGGCGGCGAAGCGAGGCGAGCAGACAGCGGACGACACACACCGCGCCGAACTCACGCAGCACGACGCCCAGGTTGGACACCACGTCCCGCAGGGTGATGACACCACGCATGTGCCCGCTCCTGTGCGTTGCCGTGAGTGCGCGTTGCGTACGTCCTTGCCGGGTCCGCGCCCGTGCTACAGGCGTGTGGCGCACCGTAACAGGGGGCTCCCACGCGTCAATTTTCCGGGCGGGCAAGCGGGCCAGATGACTGGGGATTCCCGGCGCGGCGTCAGCGGGCGCGGCGCTCCAGCTCGAGCAGCGGCATCTCCAGCACCACCACCGTGCCGTGGATGCAGGCGGGGTGGAAGTCGGCGCGGTCCAGCTCGCCCAGCAGCGCACGGAGCTGCGCGTCGGTGAGGGGCGCGGTGCCCGCGCGACGGGCGGCATGGCAGGCCATCACCCGCACCGCCTCGGCCAGGGAGACCGCGTCCAGCGTGGCCCCCTTGGGTGGCAGCGCGCGGGCCAGCGCCTCCAGCAGCGAGCGCGCATCCACGCCCTCCAGCCCGGGCGGCGCCGTCTTCAGCGCCACCGTGGTGCCGCCGAAGGGCTCCACGTCGAAGCCCAGCCGCGTCAGCGCCTCGCGGCCCTCCACCAGCGCCTTCGCCGCCGGCACCGGCAGCTCCAGCGTGGCGCCGAACAGCGACGGCGCCGGAGGGCCCTTCCCGTCGTCCAGCGCGCGCAGGTAGCCGTTCAGCCGCGCGCGCTCCAGCGCCGCGTGCGGATCCAACACCACCAGCGTGCCGCCGGGGCCCTCGCACACGTGGAAGCGGCCGCCCAGCAGCCCCAGCGGCCGGAGCGCGCCGAAGTAGCCCGGCGGCGGGGCCTCGTTGAGCTGGGGCTGCGCCTGACCGAAGGCGGGCGCCTGCCCCATGCCCGGCGCGAAGGGCAGCGCTCCGGGCCGGGCACCGGGGGCACCGGGCCCGAGCGGCCCGGAGGGCATGGGCCCCAACGGGGCACGGGGCGGCGAGCCCGGCGCGTCCATGGCGGTGGGCAAGGGTCCGCCCCACGTCGCCTCCTGGGCGCGGGTGAGGAAGCGCTCCACGGCTTGCGCGTAGTGGGCGGCCTCGCGCGGCTGGCCCGGCTGCGGGACACCGGCGTCCGCCGCGGCGCCCAGCCACGGGGCGGCGCGCAGCATGCGGGTCAGCGCGGCCGTCAGCGCCTCCTGCACGCCGCGCGCGTCGGCGAAGCGCACCTCCAGCTTCTGCGGGTGCACGTTGACGTCCACCGCGCGCGGGTCCACGTCGATGTGGAGCACCACCACCGGCTGCCGGCCCGACGCGAGGAAGTCCTGGTACGCGCGCTGGATGGTGCCGATGAGGCCGCGGTCCCTCACGTAGCGCCGGTTGACGTAGGTGTAGAGGCCGCGCGCGTTGTTGAAGGTGAACTCGGGCGAGGCGGCGTAGCCGGTGACGGTGACGCCCAGCCGCCGCTCCTCCACGGGGAACAGGTGCGGGTGCGCGGTGGGGCCCAGCGCCGCGGCGATGCGCTCGCGCGGGTCGTCCGGACAGGCCGCGCTGGAGAAGAGCGTGGCGCCCTCGTGCGAGGCGAAGAAGCCCACCTCCGGGTACGCCAGCGCCAGCCGCACCACGGCCTCCTCCGCGTGCTTCAGCTCCGTGTCGCCCCGGCGCAGGAACTTGCGGCGCGCGGGCACGTTGAAGAAGAGGTCCTCGATGGTGATGACGGTGCCGGTGCGCGGGGGCGCGTCCTCCACCAGCGCCGGTCCTCCACCCTCCACCACCACACGCGTGCCCACCTCCGCGCCCACCTCGGCGGTGTGGAGTGTGAAGCGGGAGACGGAAGCAATGGCCGGAATCGCCTCGCCCCGGAAGCCCATGGAGTCGATGTGGAACAGGTCGTCCAGCTCGCGCAGCTTGCTGGTGGCGTGACGCTCCAGACACGCGATGGCGTCCTGCCGGCCCATGCCGTGCCCGTCATCGGACACGATGATGCGGTCCACGCCCCCGCCCTCCAGCTCGACGCGGATGGTGTTGGAGCCCGCGTCGAGCGAGTTCTCCACCAGCTCCTTCACCACCGATGCGGGGCGCTCCACCACCTCGCCGGCGGCGATCTTGTTGATGAGGACGTCACTGAGGCGGGCAATGCGGGACATGGCGACCGTTCACCCTCCGCCACCCAGCCGACGTTGTCCAGCGCATCGGCACTGCTGTTGGCTGACATTCCCGAGCGTCTGGGCTAACACCCGCCACCGCGAATGGACGTGTCACGACCAGGCAAGAGGCGGCTGCGCGTAGCGGTGACGGGCGCGAGCGGCGAGTACGGAAAGCTGCTGCTGCATCGGCTGGAGCGAGATCCGGAGGTGGAGAGCATCCTGGTACTCGACGTGGCACGTCCAGAAGGTGCCAAGATCGAATACCACCGGGTGGACCTCACCCGGCACGACGCGGAGGCGGAGCTGACCGAGGCACTCGCCGACGGCCCCGTGGACGCGCTCTACCACCTGGCCTTCCTCTTCGGCCCCATCCACAACGGCTCGCTGGCGCATGAGCTGGAGGTCATCGGCACCATGAACGTGCTGACCGCGGCCGGTCGAGCGCGGCTGCCCCGGCTGGTGGTGCCCTCCATGACGGCGGTGTACGGCGCGCGCGGAAACAACCCCGCGCTGCTGCGCGAGGACTCGCCGATGCAGGGCTGTCCGCACAGCCGCTTCGTCACCGACAAGGTGGAGGTGGAGGGACAGGTGCGCGCCTTCCGCGAGCGGCACCCGGACATGCGCGTGCTGGTGCTGCGCTTCGCGCCGCTGCTCGGCCCCTCGGCGGACAACCCCGTCACGCGCATGCTGAAGCGCGGGGTGGTGCCCACGCTGCTGGGGTACGACCCGCTCTGGCAGGTGCTGCACGAGGAGGACGCCGCGCGGGCGCTGCACCTGGCCCTGCGCGCGGAGGTCTCCGGCGAGTTCAACATCGTGGGCCGGGGCGTGCTGCCGCTGTCCGGCCTCATCCGCCAGGCGGGTGGCCGCCCGCTCCCCCTGCCGGGGCCGCTGTACCGTGCCGCGCTCCGCACGCTGGACGTCGTGGGGGTCGGCAAGTTGCCCATGGCCCTGCTCGACTACATCCATTACTCGTGGGTCGCGGACGGCGAGCGTGCCGAGTCCGCGCTCGGCTTCATCCCCTTCCATCACGTCAGGGACGCCGCTGCGGCGCTGAGGAGGAGCTAGTCATGGCCAAGGGTGTCCTCGGGAACGATCCCTTCCAGCGTGGCGCCGCGTCCCGCGACGGTGCGCCCGCGAAGCCCGGCAGTGGCGCGAAGGACGCCGCCGACGCCGGCAGCGCGAAGCCCCCGCGCAAGGGGGCCGCGAAGAAGTCCCCGACGAAGCAACCCGCGCGCGCGGCTGCCGGCAAGGGCAACGCTGTCGGGGCGAAGCCGGCAGCGGTAAAGGGCGGGAATGGCAAGGCCCGTTCGCATACGCCGAAGCCCTCCGTCCGGACCGAGGATGACCAGGCGCTGCCCCTGCGCGAGCCCGCCGCGCCCGTGTCCCCGCGCAAGCCGCCGCCGCCTCGCAAGCCGGTGGTGGCGTACGAGCCGGGCACGCGCACGGGGCAGCAGCGCGACGTGGACCACGCGCTGGCCGAGGCCCTTGCCGCCGAGGTGGCCGAGGCCACGGCGAAGGTCGCGGTGGACGAGGCGCTGGAGCGCCGGCCCGGTCAGGAGAAGGGCGCTGACCGACTCATGGCCACGGAGCTGGCCACCGAGCTGGCCGAGGCCGCGGTGGAGGAGGTGCTGGACCACAGCCCGTCCACCCAGCGTCCGGAGCGCGAGCGCGAGCTGGCCGCCGCCGTGGCAGCGCAGGTGGCCGAGGTCGCCGCCGAGGTGGCCGTGGCCGAGGTGCTGGACCGCCATGTCCCCGGGCAGCCTCCTCCGGATGAACCCCGGGATGAGGACCTCGCGGCGCGCACCGCCAACGCCGGCGCCCCGTACGACCTCGAAGCCGAGGCCGAGGGAGGCTTCGGCCCCGGCGAGGACGACGAGGAGGAAGAGGAGGACGAGGACGACGAGTCCACCTGGGACACGTCCGGCATGGAGCTGTCCGTGACGCTGTCGGTGCAGGATGCCGAGGCCCCCGATGCCTCGTCGCTGGAGCCGGAGGTGGAGGTGCCGGACGTCACGCGCGATGAGCTGCCCCGCAGGGCCCCGCTATCCCTGGTGCAGCCTGGCGAGTCGGGCGATGGGCCGCGCGAGCCCTTCTTCACGGACCAGGCCCGCGAGCCCGAGGCGCAGCGTCCCCTGGCCCAGCGGGCCGCGGGGATGTTGTCGCTGGCGAGGGACATCGCCGGCCACGCGCTGGCGAGCGAGGGCCTGGGCCGGGCCATGGGCGCGGTGAACGGGCTGATGGAGGCGGTACGCGCCGGGCTGGGCACGGGCGGCGGCGAGAACATCGACGAGTACGGCAAGGACCCGTCGCTCGTGGAGCGCCTGGACCCGGTGCTGGAGTTCCTCTATTCGCAGTACTGGCGCGTGTCCGTGCAGGGCGCGGACCATGTGCCGCGAGGCGCGGCCATCCTGGTGGCCAACCACTCGGGCGCCCTGCCCTACGACGGGCTGGTGATGTCGCTCGTCATCTCGCGCGAGCGTCCGGACCTGCGCGAGCCGCGGTGGCTGGTGGAGGACCAGGTCTTCCACGCGCCGGTGCTGGGCACGCTCTTCAACCGCCTGGGCGCGGTGCGGGCCTGCCCGGAGAACGCGCTGAGGCTGCTGGACGAGCAGCGCCCGCTGGTGGTCTTCCCCGAGGGCTACCAGGCCCTGAGCAAGCCCTTCGCGGAGCGCTACAAGCTGAAGCGCTTCGGGCGCGGCGGCTTCGTGAAGCTGGCGCTGCGCACCGGCGCGCCCATCGTCCCGGTGGCCATCGTCGGCGCGGAGGAGACGTCACCGCTGCTGGGCCGGCTCCCCGCCTCCTTCCTCGGCCTGCCCTACGTGCCGCTCACCCCGCTGGGGCCGCTGCCCCTGCCGGCCAAGTGGAGCATCCGCTTCGGCGAGCCCATCGGCATGGAGGGGCTCCACCCCGAGGCCGCGGACGACCTGGGCGAGGTGCAGCGCCTCACGGAGAAGACCCGCGAGTCCATCCAGGGCATGGTGCAGTCGCTGCTGCGCGAGCGCCGCTCCGTCTTCGCGGGCTGAGCGCGTGAGACGGCGGGGCTGGGGTGACGCCGTCCGCCTCAGCCCACCACGCGGTTGCGGCCGCTGGCCTTGGCCTCGTAGAGCCGCTCGTCGGCCGTGCGAACCAGGTCCCCGGCCTCGCGGTGCTGGGGCTCCAGCGTGGCCACACCCACGGACACGGTGACGGGGATGGGCTGCTTGTCGAACTCGAAGCGCTGCTTCTCCACCAGCCGCCGCACCTTCTCCGCCAGCTGCCGCGTGCCACCCAGCGACACCTCCGGAAGCAGGACGGCGAACTCCTCGCCGCCGTAGCGGGCGAAGACGTCCTCGCGGCGGATCTTCGTGCGCACGGTGGACGCCAGCTGCTTCAGCACCGAGTCCCCCGCCAGGTGTCCGAACTGGTCGTTCACCTTCTTGAAGTGGTCGATGTCCAGCAGCACCAGCGACAGCACGCGCTCGTAGCGCCGACTGCGCGACAGCTCGCGATCCAACTGCTCGTCGAAGTAGCGGCGGTTGTAGATCTGCGTGAGGCCGTCCATGGTGGTCAGCCGGTAGATCTCATCATGGTACGCCGCCTCGATGTTGCCGCCGGCGATGTACTTGAAGATGGTGCGGCCAATCTTCACCAGGTCGCCGTTGCGCAAGTCCCGCGTGCCCTCCACCAGCTCGTCGTTGATGAACGTGCCGTTGGTGGAGCCGAGGTCGCGGATGCGCACGCCCTCGCGCGTGTTGGTGATGCCCGCGTGGTTGCGGCTCACCGACTCCTGGTCGATCTGGATGTCTGCCTTCGAGGAGCGCCCGATGAGCGTCTCTTCGCGCGTGAGGTCGAACTTGCGCCCCAGGTCCAGGCCGTAGATCACCACCAGCGCCGCGTCGAGGTTGACCGGCCGGTCGGAGATCTTCGAGATGACCGTGACGACCGTCTCCTTCTGCACCCTGCCTCCCGTAGAGCCAACGCTACCACCCGGTAAATCCTGAAAGCGAGCCACACGCAGGAGTCCGGGTAGAGCCCCCGAGTGCGGACGGCGACCTACCACGACCTACCCCTTCATGGGATTTCCACGCCGCGCACGGCGGTGACGGGGGGGCGCAGCGGGGCTCCCTCTTCGTCCGCCAGCTCGGCCACCAGTGTCACCCCCGTGCCCGAGCAGGTGGCCGGAAGCTGCAGCTCCACCTCGCCCCGGCCCGAGGACACGTCCTCGTCTCCAAGCAGCACGGTGCCGGCGCAGCCGGAGCCTCCGAGCAGGGACAGGCGCACATGTCCTTCCGCGTCCCCACCGGAACCCATGCGGAAGCCGGTGACGCGCACGCGCACGGCGCTGCCTCGGACGAGGGGCTGCCCCTCCAGCTCCGGGAAGAGCCACCGCACCTCGGGGCGTCCCACGTCCAGCACGGAAGCGGCGCGTGTCAGGTCGCCCACGCGCTCCAGCCCCGGGCCGTCCGCCGCCGCGAGGCGGGCCGGACCCAGCCCGTCTCGCGTCGCCGGGCCGCCCACCGCCAGCACCTCCACCTGGAGGCGCGCGCGAGAGCCCAGGGCATCGCCCCAGGTGGTGCGGTCCACGAGGCCGCCGGGCGGCCGGGGCACGCGCACGCCCTCGCGGGCATGCTCCGGGTCCACCAGCACCGTCCACCGGCGGCCGGCGCGGTCGGTGAAGACGAGGCGCACCAGGGTGGCCCGGTCGTCCACGTCGGCTCGGAACCGGCGGCCTTCCAGGCCCTCGTACTCGGCGGAGTCGAAGTTGTAGCGGGCGTCCTCGGGGATGCCGAGGAAGGCCGTGCGAAGCTCCACGGGGCGGGCGCCCTCCGGGTCGAACTCGGGGCCGGGCAGCTCCGCCACCAGGGTGGTGGTGGCCACCGGCGTGGACGCGTCGTCCCGGCTGGCGCTGGAGGTGGCGGACACCAGCAGGCGGTAGGGCTGTCCCTCCAGGCCTCCGTGCGCGGGGGCCATGCGCACCAGCACCAGCCCGGCGTCGGGCAGCCTCGCGTCCTTGTCCGTGTTCGGGTCGGCGGGCGTCACGTTCGTGGCGGCGCCCAGGCCCAGCGGCACCAGCCCCCGGCCGGGCGCGGCCACCGTGGCCACCACGTAGGCGCGGTCCAGGTACGCGCCGCGGTAGCGCGGCAGCTCCGGCACGCGCACGGCGAAGGGGAAGGCCAGCCTCACGCCTGGCGCGAAGGACACGGCCCGTGGGTACTCCACGTCCGCCGGGTCCGGCTCCCCGGTGGCGATGCCGGGCGTGGGGGCCAGCGAGAATTGCGTGTCACGCCGCACGGTGGAGGTGAAGCGCGTCGAGCCCGGCACCAGCTGCGCCAGCAGCAGCAGCGGATCCGCCCCGGGCTCCAGCGCATTCAGGGGCAGCGCGCCCAGTGGAAGGTCTCCAGCCAGCGCCCACCCGGCGCGGGTGCCACACGCGCCGTCGCGCACCGCCAGCTCCGGCGCCAGCACGCCGTCCGGCGACATGTCGCAGACGCCGGCCACGCCGGGGGCGATGGCCTCCATGGGCTCGCCTCCGGCCAGCCACGCGGCCACACCGGAGGGCAGCGACAGGCGGCGCCGGCCGTTGCCCAGGCCGATCTCCACCTCGCGCTCCGGCCCCAGCAGCGCCGCTGGCGCCAGGTCGGAGGGAAGTCCCGGCACCGACAGGCCGGCGAGCCCCAGCCGCAGCGCGGTCGCGGACGTCCCCGCCACGGGCCACCCGTTGAAGGCCGCGCGCACGCCTCCCGTGCGATCCAACGGGTTGCGCCGCAAGGCCAGCCGCACGTCGCGCGAGCCCGTCGCGTCATGGCGCGCCAGCGTGAGGTAGCCATGGTCCGCGTGGAAGACGGACAGGCCCACCGTACCCACGGCCGGCACCCACGCGGCGCCCTCGGGGCCCGTCACCGTGCTGGCCGTCACGACGCCCCCGACGGAGGACACCGCCACGGTGGCCAGCGGCACGGGGCGCCCGGTCAGCTCGTCCACCACCAGCACGCGCACTCCACCGGCGGGCACCTCCGCCGGCAGCACGGTGACGCGGGCGCGGCAGGTGACGCTTCCGACGCGGGCCTCCACCGCCTCGCGCTCCACGCCGGGCCCGGCAAGGACGAAGGTGGCGCTCGTCCCGGAGCCCTCGCCCGTCACCGCCGGCGCGAGCGCGCGCCACGTCACGCCCCCGCCCGGAACCAGCGGCAGTCCGGCGGAGTCCCGGGCCCACACGGTGAAGGCCAAGGACAGGCCCGGCCGGCCCACGACGACGTCGGGCGTCACCTCGCAGGAAGCCGCGGCATCGGCGGACGGCCGCGCCACGCAGGCCCCGTCGCGGCACACCCGCCCTTCCCGGCAGTCCGCGTCGTCCGCGCACACGCCCGGCACACAGCGGTTGAGGTCGCACTGACAGCCCAGCGCGGACTCGTCGCAGTCGGGCAGCGCGTACCGGCCACGCTGGGCCGCGCCACAGTCCTCGCGGGTGCGGCACGCGGGCGCGCAGCGCGCGACGGCCGTGTCGCAGAAGAAGAACGCCGGGTCCGGACAGTCCTGGTCCACCGCGCAGTTCGTCTGCGTCGGAGGCTGGTCTCCGGGGATGACGGGAGTCTCATCCATGTCCGACGCGCAGCCGGCCACCAGCAGCAGCGCGCAGGCGAGGCCGACCAGCGGGTGGGAACGGGGTGAGGGGCTCATGGGGTGCGACTCCAGGGGGGACCGTCCTCGACCTTACAGGCAGGACGCCCGCTGCGCGACGGTCCCCGAAGCACTCCGATGCCCTCCCGACAGCCCCGGGGCCCGGCCGCCCGCTCCCCGCCCCTGCCATGAAAGGGAAGGTTGGCTTTTCAAGTGGCCGGGAACGATGATCGCCCACCATGGCGCGCAGCGAGCCCAAGTCCCTGGAGAGCCTCCTTCCCCGTGTCCTGGCCCGCCTCGCGGGAGAGTCGGGCCGGGGCCAGGCGCTCGCGCCCGTGTGGGTGGCGGTGGTGGGTCCCCACCTCGCCCGCCACACCTCCCCCCATGCCCTCCATGGCACCACGCTGGTGGTGACGGTGGCTGGCGAGGAGTGGGCGCGCTCGCTGGAAGCCGAGGCCGCCTCGCTGTGCGAGGGGCTCAACGCGCGGCTCGGGCCCGGCACGGTGAAGACCCTCACCTTCCGGCTGGAGCGCCCGTGATTGCCCTGCTCGCGCTCGGCGCCTTCCTCGCGGCGGCGCCGCCGGCCTCCGCCGGGGACATGGAGACCCAGGCCTCCCGGCACGTGGTGCGCGAGTTCGAGCGCGTGGGCCGGCGCGCGCCGGCGCAGGACGCCACGCTGGGCACGGCGGCGCGGCGGCTCGCACGCGAGGCGCTCACCGAGTACACCACCGGCGCGCCGGACCTCTTCACCCTCACCCTGGCCGTCAGCGACGCGGGCGGCGCGGACCCTTCGCCGCGTGTCCTCGTCATCCGCGCGTGGGCGCACCGGCACGCCATCGAGACCTTCCTCGCGCGCACGGACTTCAACACCGAGCGAGCCTCCCACTTCGGCGTGGGCCTGGCGCTGCTGGGCGAGCGCGCCGCGCTGGTGCTGCTCCTGTCGGACCGGAAGGCGGAGCTGAAGCCCTTCCCGCGCAATATGGCTGGCGGCGAGCGCGCCTCGCGCACGCTCTGCGGCACCCTCGTGGCGCCCCTGCGCAACCCGGACATCTACGTCACCCGCCCGGACGGCGAAGTGGACCTGGTGCCCCTCTCCCGCAAGGGCCCCAGCGGGGACTTCTGCACCCGCCTCGACTTCGCCACGCCCGGCACCTACACGGTGGAGGTGGTGGGCAAGGCCGCGGGCGGTCCCGAGGTGGCCGCCCTCTTCCTCGCCCAGTTGGGCGCGTCCCAGCGCCGCGACAGGCGCGCGGAGGACCTCGAGCCCACCACCCTGCACGAGTCCCGGGTGGCCGTGTACGAGCGCATCAACTCGCTGCGCCGCGCCCACCGGCTGCCGGAGCTGACACCCGAGCCCGTGCTGGAGCGCGTGGCGCAGGGGTACAGCGACCGCATGTCGGCCGAGGGCTTCTTCGCGCACGTGGCGCCGGACGGCTCCACGCTGACGAAGCGGCTGCCAGCCGACGCCCGCTACGTTCGCGCCGGGGAGAACCTGGGCCTCGCGGCCGGCCCGCTGGCGGCGCACTTCGGCATCGAGCACAGCCCCGGCCACCGCCGCAACCTGCTGGACCCCGGCTTCCGCTTCATGGGCGTGGGAGTGACGTTCCAGAAGGTGGATGGGCGGGAAGAAGCCGTCCTCACGGAGGTCTTCACCGCCGCTTCACCCGCGGCCCAGGCCCCGGAGGACCCGCAGCAGGAGGCCTACGACATGCTCTCCCGCTGGCGCGCATCGAAGAAGCTGCCGCCGCTGGAGCGCAGCCCGGCGCTGGAGGCCCTGGCCCGCGCCCATGCGAAGCGCGCGCTGGAGCTGGACCAGCCCTCGGCACAGCCCGCGGAGACACCCCTCCACGAGCGCGTCTTCCAGGTCCTGCCAGATGCGGGCACGGCGGCGGTGGACTTCTTCGTCGTGTCGGACCCGTCCGCCCTGCCGGAGTCGCGCAGCCTCGCGGACGCCACCAACAACCGGGTGGGCGTGGGCGTGGTGCGGGGAGACTCCCGACGCTTCGGCAGCAAGCAGTACTGGGTGGCCGTCATCTACGCCGCGGTCCACTGACACGCGTGGGGCGGCGGGCCTCCGGAGAGGCGCCCCTGTCGAAGACCAGGGGCGGCCCCGAGACTCGCGAAGGTGACGTGCTCAGCTCAGACGGGACGGCGCTGGGTGGCGTAGGCCTCGAGCCCCATCTGGGGCGGCGCCACGTGCTGGTACATGGGGCACTTCATGCACGTGAAGGACTGCCAACCCCGCCGGACGGCCTCGTCCAGACAGTTGTCATAGTGGTGGCAGTTCAGGTTGCGATGCGTCTCGACGCCGGCACGCTTCGGCCCGGCCTCGGGGTTGATGGTTTGCGGCAGATCGGCTGGACACGGCTTCATGGAGCCCTCCCTCTGAGCTGTTTCCCCCCCCGAGCGCTGTGAACGAGCAGTGCTACCGGACGACGTTCCCACCTATTTGGTGGGCGGACCGGAGTGGCGCGTAACGGCCGCGCAAAGTAGTGATTCACTCCGGGTGACGCAATGGGTCGCCTTCTCCTACCCAAGAGCACGTAATCGCCTGGACGATTCAGGCGAATGTTGACGGGTGACGAACAGTCCGGACTGGCCCGACGCGCCGGGGATCTAGGACTTGTCGCCCGTTCTGTCAAACCACCCCCCCGAGAATGCAAGGGGAATGATCGGCCTTCGCGTCTCGTTGGCAGGCCGCAAAGCCGCGTCAGGAAAGGAAGACCACATGAGTTGGACCGGGCTGGTGGCGGGTCTGGTTGCGGGGGTGGCCCTGGGGCAGTCCCCGGCGACGCTGGAGGCGGTGCGCCTCCACAAGCCGGAAGCAGCGGCCCTGGCCCGGAGCGAGCTGGCGGCGTGTGCGGCGAAGCAGTGCCCGGACGCTGGCCGGCTGGCGCTGCTGGCGGGCACCCTGGCCCTCTCCGACGGGCAGGCAGCCGAGGCGAGAGACCTCCTGTCCGCTCACCCTGCTCCCGAGGCCCTGGCGCCCTTCCACGCCTTCTACCTGGGGCAGGCGCGCTTCTACGCCGGTGACGCCGTGGGCGCCGCCGCCGACTTCGCCCGGGTGCTGGAGCTGAAGCCCCCCGCGAAGCTGGCCGCCCGGGCCCGCGCGCGGCTGGGCGAGTCGCTGCTGAAGGCCGGAAAGGCGAAGGACGCGTCGGCGGTGCTAGAGGACGCGGCGAAGGCCACGCCTACACCGGAGCTGCTGTACCAGCGCGGCCTGGCGCGCGGGGCCTCGGGCAACCGCGCGGGCCAGGTGGCGGACCTCCTGGCGGTGGCGGTGCGCTACCCCTCGCACCCGTACGCGGATGACGCCGTGAAGTGGCTGACCGAGGGGAAGAAGCCCGCCGCGAAGCTGGGCTTCGCCGAGCGCACGCGCCGCGCGGACGGCTTCCTGGACGCGGGCGCGCCGCAGCGGGCCCTGGACGAGCTGGAGGCGCTGGAGAAGGGCGCGAAGCTGGCGAAGCCCCAGCAGGCCAAGGTGGCGCTGCTGCGCGCGCAGGCGTACTTCGCGCTGAAGAACCTGGAGGCCGCGGAGAAGGCGCTCGCGGTGGCGGAGAAGGGCCCGCCGGACGTGGCCTCGGAGGCGGCGCTGGTGGTGGCGCGCCGCGCGCTGCGCTCCGACGACAACGTGAAGGCCCGGGCGCTGATGGCGGCGCTGGACGTGAAGTACCCCTCGCAGGCCGCGGGCGACGAGGGGGCCTTCTTCGCGGGCTGGTTGGATTTGCAGGGTGGCCGCTTCGCGGACGCGGTGAAGTCCTTCACGGCCTTCAACACGCGCTACCCGCGCTCGCGCCGCCGGGACGAGGGGCTGTGGTTCCGCTCGCTCGCGCACCTGCGGCTGGAGGAGTACGCGAAGGCGCGCGAGGCCCTGGAGGCGCTGGTGGATGCCTTCCCGCGCAGCAGCATGGTGCCGCAGGCGCGCTACTGGGTGGCGCGCAGCCGCGAGCTGGAGGGCGCGAAGGCGGACGTGGTGGGCCCGGCGTACGAGGCCCTCATCACCTCCGCGCCGGCGTCCTTCTACGCGCTGATGGCGGCCGAGCGGCTGAAGGAGCTGGGGCGCGCGCCGCCCGTCCACTTCCCGCTGCCGCCGAAGCAGCTGGAGCTGCCGCGCCCGCCCGAGCTGGAGCTGGCGGTGGAGCTGACGCGCGCGGGGCTGTTCCGCGACGCGGCGGACGAGGTGGAGGCACACGCGGCGCGGCTGCGCTCGGCGGAGCAGGCGCTGCCCTTCGCGCACGCCCTGCTGAAGCTGGGCGAGTACGGCCACGCGCACGCGGTGGCCGCGCGGCACCTGTGGGGCCGGGCCTTCGGCTCGCGCGAGCCGGATGCGCTGGCGGCCTTCTACCCGCGCGCCTTCACGAGCGCCGTGGAACAGGCGGCGGCGCAGGCAAAGGTGGACCCCTTCCTGGTGTGGGCCATCATGCGGCGAGAGAGCGCCTTCCGCCCGGAGGTCATGAGCGCGGCGGACGCACGCGGGCTGATGCAGATCATCCCGCCCACCGCGACGGCCATCGCCGAGCGTCTCGCGGAGCCCGCGCCCGCGCCCGCGGACCTCTTCTCCCCCGAGCGCAACATCCGCTACGGCGCCTGGTACCTGTCACGGCTGATGGAGCGCTTCGGCCACCCGGTGCTGGCGGCCGCGGCCTACAACGCGGGCCCGGGCCCCACGGTGAAGTGGGCCCAGGAGCGCGGCACGCTGCCACTGGACCTCTTCGTGGAGACGATTCCCTTCAAGGAGACGCGCGGCTACGTGAAGCAGGTGGTGGCGGACCTGTTCCTCTACCACTCCTTCTACGATGCGAGCGGCAAGGGACTCCGGCTGTCGCTGAAGGTGCCGGAGCCCGCGGTAGAGGGCGTCAGCTTCTGACGCGCTCGTAGCCCTACTTCCGCGCTGACATGCGGCGGAGGATTTCCGCCTCCAGCGAGTGCACCACCTCGGACAGCGGGCTGCTGCTGGAGTCCACGCGCAGCGCGTCGTCCGCCGCCTTCAGTGGGGCCACCGCGCGCGCGGAGTCGTCGCGGTCCCGCTTCATCTGGTCCGCGAGCACGTCCTCCAGGCTGCTCTCCACGCCCTTCTGGAACAGCTCCTCGAAGCGGCGCCGCGCGCGCACCTCGGGGTTGGCCTCCAGGAAGAACTTGGCGTCCGCGTCGGGGAACACCACCGTGCCGATGTCGCGCCCCTCGAGGATGGCGCCCTTCCCCGACTCCAGCGCCAGCCGCCGCTGGAGCTGCAGCAGCCCCGCGCGCACCACCGGACGGCCGGACACCTGCGACGCGGCCATGGAGATCTCCGGCGTGCGGATGTCCCCGGACACGTCCTGTCCGCCCAGGAAGACGCGGTTCTCCTCGCCCACCACCTGGAAGTGGATGTGCACGCGGCCCATCAGCTCGCCCAGGCGTGTGTCGTCGTCGAAGGGAATGCCCTCGCGCGTGGCCATCAGCGCCACGCAGCGGTAGATGGCGCCGGTGTCCACCAGCGCGAAGCCCATCCTCCGCGCCAGCAGCTTGGACACGGAGGACTTGCCCGCGCCGGCCGGGCCGTCGATGGCGACGATGAAGGGACGCGTGCTCACGAGAGAATCTCCTTCAGGGCCTGCACGCAGCGCGCGTTCTCCGCGGGGGTCCCCACGGAGATGCGCAGGCTGTTGGGGAAGCCCTGCCCCGCGAAGGGCCGGACGATGACGCCCTTGCGCAGCAGCTGCTCGTACAGCTCCACCGCCGGCCGCGGGAAGTCGGCGAAGACGAAGTTGGCGTGGCTCTTCGTGAGCGTCGCCCCCAGCTTCGGCAGCTCCTCGGCGTAGTAGCTCAGGCCCTGGCGGTTGACGTCGCGCGTGCGCTGGACGTGCTCGGTGTCCTCCAGCGCGGCCAGCCCCGCCGCCTGCGCCACCACCGTCAGGTTGAAGGGCATGCGCGTGCGGTGCACGTAGCCCGCGAGCTTCGCATCCATGACGCCGTAGCCCAGGCGCACGCCGGCCAGCCCGTGAATCTTGCTGAAGGTGCGCAGCGCCACCAGGTTGGGGTGCTGGCGGAACAGCGCCACCGCGCTGGCGTACTCGGGCCACTCCACGAACTCGAAGTAGGCCTCGTCGTGCACCACCATCACCTCGGGGGGCACCGCGGCCAGGAAGGCCTCCAGCGCCCGCCGGCTGAAGGCGGTGCCCGTGGGGTTGTCCGGGTTGGCCAGGAACACCATCCGCGTGCGCGGGGTGACGGCCCGGGCCATGGCCTCCAGGTCGTACTGGTAGCCCTCGCGCATGGGCACCTCCACGAAGGGCCGCCCGTGGGCCTGCGCGGAGATGCGGTAGGCGGAGAAGGAGCCCTTGCACAGGAGGATCTCGTCCTCCGGCGTGGTGAAGGTGCGGATGAGCAGCTCGATGAGCTCGTTGGAGCCGCTGCCCAGCACCACCTCTTCGGGCTTCACGTCCAGGTGCGTGGCCAGCCGACGCACCAGGTGGAAGGACGTCGCGTCGGGGTACAGGTGCGTGGCACCGGCGGCCGTGCGCATGGCCTCCACGGCGCGGGGCGAGGGGCCCAGCGGGTTCTCGTTCGAGGCGAGCTTGATGACCCCCTTGAGCCCGAACTCGCGCTCGGTCTCTTCAATCGGCTTGCCCGGGACGTAGGGCTTGAGGGTCTCGACGTGGGGTGGAACGAGAGGTCGCATGCGGGCCCAGGAGTAGTGACTTCAGCGCCCGGAGAACACGCCCAGGGCGCGGAACTTCTCGTATCGGTCCTTCACCAGTTCATCGGGTGACAGCTCGGCGAGCTGGCCCAGGAGCTTGCGGAGGGTCTTCCCCAGGGCGTCCGCCGCCTTCGCCGGATCCCTGTGCGCGCCGCCCGCGGGCTCGGGCACCACCTCGTCGATGATCTTCATCTCCAGCAAATCCTTCGCCGTGAGCTTCATCGCGTCCGCCGCCTTGTCCGCCTTGGTGGCGTCGCGGAAGAGGATGGAGGCGCAGCCCTCCGGGGAGATGACCGAGTAGACGCTGTTCTGCAGCATCAGCACACGGTTGCCCACGCCGATGGCCAGCGCGCCGCCCGAGCCGCCCTCGCCCACCACGGTGGAGATGATGGGCACCTTGAGGCCGCTCATCACCTCCAGGTTGACGGCGATGGCCTCCGCCTGCCCGCGCTCCTCCGCGCCGATGCCCGGGTACGCGCCCGGCGTGTCCACGAAGGTGAGGATGGGCTTCTCGAAGCGCTCGGCCAGCTCCATCAGGCGGCGGGCCTTGCGGTAGCCCTCCGGGCGCGGCATGCCGAAGTTGCGCGCCATGTTCTCCTTCGTGTTGCGGCCCTTCTGGTGGCCCATCACCATCACGGGCCTGCCGTCGAAGCGGGCGAAGCCGCCGACAATCGACGGGTCCTCGCCGAAGCACCGGTCGCCGCACAGCTCCACGAAGTCGGTGAACAGGTAGTGGACGTAGTCCAGGAAGTACGGGCGGTTCGGGTGCCGGGACATCTGCACCACCTGCCACCGCGTCAGGTCGCTGAAGATCTCCGTCTGGAGCTTCTTGGCCTTCTTCTCGAGCTTGGAGATCTCCGACGAGAAGTCCACCGAGCCGCTCGTGGACAGGACCTTGAGCTCTTCGATCTTCTTCTCCAGCTCAATGAGGGGACGCTCGAAGTCGAGCGCATAGCTGGTACTGGTTGCCATGGCGCGGGACTAGCACCACGGTATGGCCGCTTTCAACGCGCAAGAGGTTACGCACCGCGTAGAAGTAGAATCGACCGGCCCTTTCCTCCGTCGGAGGTACATGCTCTCCGCCCCGCTGCTCCTCGTCCTGGCCCTGACGGCCGCCGTGCCCGCCCCTGCCGCGAAGGCGCTCAACACGGAGGGCTTCCGCCTGTACCAGGCCGGCCGCTACCCGGAGGCCCTGGAGAAGTTCCAGGAGGCCACCCGGCAGGCCCCGGACTATGCGCTCGCCCGCTACAACGTCGCCGCCACCCTGGGCCTGCTGCGCAAGCAAGGCAAGGTCTGCGAGTACAGCGCCCACCGGGACGTCATCGTCGAGCACCTCACCCAGTCGGTGAAGCTGGACGCGCGCCGGCTGGCCCGGGCGAAGGTGGACAGCGACCTGGACCCCATCCGCGACACCCTGGGCTGGCAGCGCCTGCTGGGCCGCTCCCCGGAGCGCGAGTCCGACGTGCGGCTGCTCCTGCCCGCCGTGTCCTGGTTTGGCCCGGGCGTGGGCGTCTACGGCACCCTCCAGGGCCTGCGCTTCCAGCGCAACGGCCGGGCCGTGCTCTGGCTGAAGGAAGTGGGCGATGACGGGGTGCCACGGCTTCGGGAGGTGAAGGGCACCTACAGCGTGCGCGGCCGCCAGGTCGAGCTGCGGCTGAAGGGCCGGGCGCCGCTGGTGGGTACGCTGACCGACACCGGCGCCCTCACCATTCCCGAGCTGGGCACGTTCACCGACTCACCCTCCGAGTGCGAGGCCTGAGACATCCCCGGCGCCAGTGACGAAGGCCCACCACTCGGGGTGACGGGCCCCACACGCTTACACGCCGGGCGAGCAGCCAGCCCTTGGCGCTTACGACGCAAGTGGTCATCGTGCGCGGCGGGGGCGGGGCGGCAGTCTTCCGGGGTGGTTCAGGGGCAGGTGGAGTCGTGGCGGCGGGCCCCCTCTTTCACTCACGCGGGCATGAAAAAGCCGTCCCCTTCGCCTGGAAGGGAACGGCCGGGGTGCGCCACGCGACTTCAGCGGCTCAGGCCGCCTTGATCTTCGCGGCCGGCGGCGACAGCGCGTACCACGCGGTGCGGAACGCCTTCAGCTCGCGCAGGCCCGCCGGGTGCCGGCCGAGCGCCGGCGCCATGGTGACGGGCAGGCCGATCTTCTTCTCAATCGCCTTGGCCGCGTTGAGCTCCAGCTTGCGGCGGTTCTCGCACTTGTCGCAGGTGGACTTGGGGCCCACGCGGTTGACGAGCACGCGCTCCACCGGGAGCTTCTTCTCCTTGAGGTACTCCACCAGCCGCTCGGTGCGGGCCGCGGCCAGCTCCTCGCCGCGCGTGACGACGACGAAGCGCGCCTCGGTGGGAGAGGCCAGCGCGTCCTCGAAGCGCTTCACGTGCTTGAGCATGCCGGCGATGTCGTCCGCCAGGTCGCCCAGGCCCTTCGCGCGGTGCTTGCTCAGCACGGTGTGCAGCGCACCCAGCCACGTCTTGGCCGTCTCCGCCAGCTCCACCACCCGCACCGACGTCACGAAAGGCGAGGAGTCCACGACGATGCGCTTGAAGCGCTCCTGCACCAGCGCGTCCGTGAGGCAGGACATGGCCGCCAGCTCGTCGATGCCCGGGGGCGCGCACTCCAGCAGGTTGCGCAGGTAGAGCAGGTCCGCCGGCACGTCGTTGCCCGCCTTGGGCGCGCCCTCGAAGGCCTTCTCCGCCTTCTCCTTCACGCGCTTGCGCAGGGCGTTGAACCAGCCCGCCATGTCCAGCTCGCGCGCGTACAGGCCCTTGGTGCCCTTCACCTGCGTCTCGGTGTCCGTCAGCCGGCTCTGCAGCACGTCCGACAGCGAGTGCGCGGGGTCCGTGGAGATGAGGAGCACCGGCCCCTCCTTCTCCGTCAGCGTCACCGCGGCGGCGGCGGCGCACGAGCTCTTGCCCACGCCACCCTGGCCCACGAAGAAGATCAGCCGCGTGGGAGGCAGCGGCGGCGCGGCGATGGGCGGCATGGACGGCGCGCGCACCAGGGCCGGAGGCCCCTCCGCGGCGGCGAACTCCAGCGCCTTCGTCTCCTTGCCACCCGCCCACGCCTTGGCCAGCAGTCCCAGCCCGTCCAGCCCGCGCGGCGCCAGCTCGCGGCGGCCCAGCAGGTTGACGGGGACGGCCTTGTCCAGCGCCTGGTACTTGCGCACGTGGGGCGCCTGCAGGCCCCGGCGGCCCTGGCACGCCGGACAGCCGTCGCGGTCTTCCACCTGGTTGACGATGATCTCCGTCACCGGCAGCCCGCGCTCACGCAGCTGCGTGAAGAGCATGCGCGTCTGCGCCTCGGGCACCGGCTCGGCCAGCGCCACGAGGTGGAAGGCCGTGCGCGCGGGGTCCTTCAGCAGCGCCAGCAGCTTCTCCGCCTTCTGGCCCAGCTGCTCCAGGAAGCCCGGCGCCGCGGCCTCGGCGGCCTTCTTGCCCTTGCCCGACGACGCCGGCTTCTCACCGCCCGCCTTCACGAAGCCCAGGAACTTGCGCAGCCCCACCGGCAGGTCGAACAGGCGCAGCGTGTGGCTCGTGGGCGACGCGTCCACGATGATCCGGTCGAATTCCTTGTCCTTGCCCTCCAGCAGATCCACGACGTGGAAGAGCCCCACCAGCTCCTCCAGGCCCGGCACCGCCTGCTGGTACAGCTTGCCCATGTCCTCGTCGGAGATGTGCGTGCCCTTCCCCGCGGCCTTCGCCAGCGCGGGCAGGTAGTCCGCCAGGAAGGGCTTCATCAGCGCGGCCGGCTCGAGCTCCAGGGCGTACACCCCACCCTCGCCCTTGCCCGCCACCAGCTTCGTCGGCTTCGCGGTGAGCTTCTTCTTCACCAGGTCCGACAGCGAGCGCACCGGGTCCAGGGAGACGAGCAGCACCCGTTCCTTCGGCGCGTCCTCCGACAACCGCAACGCGTACGCTGCCGCGAGCGTGGTCTTGCCTGCCCCGCCCTTGCCGCCGAAGAAGTGAAGAACTCGCGCGTCGCTCATTGGGTTGTGGCCTTCCTTGTGCCCCCCCGGCGGCACCTGATGCACACTCCTGGACGGCCAAGAAAGAAGGCGTCGGAGTTGCCCGGTGCGTGACCTCTGCGGCCGGGCCATCCCTGTGGGTGGGAGATTACCGCAGAATCCCCCGTCCAGAGGTCAAAAGTCAAGAATTGACGCGGGGTTTCGAGGCTGGAAGGGGTCTCTGACAGCCCCCCCTCCGAGCCCCGCCAAGCATGCGGAATCCGGAGGGGATTTCCTACCCGTCAGGTCAGCGGACGACCAGGCTGTTGGCCCCCATCGGCCCGTCGCTTCCCTGCCCGCCCAGCGGTCCTCCACCTCCGCCGAGGCCCTGCTGGGCCCGAGCCTCGGCGGCGTACCGGTTGAGCTTGTTGTAGAGCGTCTTCTCGCTGACCCCGAGCACCTCGGCCGTCCGGGCCTTGTTGTTCCCGTTCCGCTGGAGGCTGCCGAGGATGTACTCGCGCTCCACCGCGTCCAGGCTCAGCCCGAAGGGCAGCCGGAAGGTGTGGCGCTCCGGGGCCTTGCCGGCCATGTCCGGCGGCAGGTGCTCGCGGGTGATCAGCTCCCCGTCGCAGAGGATCACCGCGCGCTCCACCGCGTTGCGCAGCTCACGGATGTTGCCCGGCCACTCGTAGTTCTTCAGGACTTCCATCGCCTCGGGGTGCACCCCGTTGACGCGCTTGGCCGAGTCCCCGCGGTACTTGTCCACGAAGTGCTGGACGAGAATCGGCACGTCCTCGCGCCGCTCGCGCAGGGGCGGCAGGTGGATCTGGAACACGTTGAGGCGGAAGTAGAGGTCCTCGCGGAACCGGCCGGCCTTGATCTCCTGCTTGAGGTCGCGGTTGGTGGCGCACAGCACGCGCACATCCACCTCGATTTCCACCTTGCCGCCCAGCCGCCGCAGCTTCCCCTCTTCCAGGACGCGGAGCAGCTTGGCCTGGAGCTCGAGCGGAATCTCGCCCAGCTCGTCCAGGAACAGCGTGCCGCCGTGCGCCATCTCGAACACGCCGGGCCGCCGCTGATCCGCGCCGGTGAAGGCGCCGCGCTCGTGGCCGAACAGCTCGGACTCGATGAGCGTGTGCGGAATGGACGCGCAGTTGATGGCGATGAAGGGCTTGTCGCGGCGCAGAGACAGGTTGTGGACCGCGCGCGACACCACCTCCTTGCCCGTGCCGGACTCGCCGCTGATGGAGACGCTGGCCTTGGAGGGGGCCACCTTCTCCACCAGCTCGATCACCTTCCGCATGTTCGCGGACTGGGCGATGAGGTCGGACGAGCCGAGCTGCTTCAGCCGCCGACGCAGCGTCTGCACCTCGCGCATCGTCTCCTTCTTCTCCAGCGCCCGGTCGATGCAGACCTTCAGCCGCGCGGTGTCGAGCGGCTTGACGATGAAGTCGTAGGCGCCTTCGCGGATGGCCTCCACCGCGGCGTCGATGGTGCCGCGCCCCGTGAGGAAGACCACCGGGCAATCCGGCAGCTCTTCCTTCAGGTTGCGCAGCAGCCACAGGCCATCCGTCTCCGGCATGGCCAGGTCCGACAGGACGACGTCCGGCCGGAACTCGCCCGCCTTGCGGAGGGCGTCATGCCCGTCGAATGCGATCTCGACCTTGTGCCCCCAGGAGCTGAGCATCTCTGCCAGCGCCTCGCACGTGTCGCGTTCGTCATCCACGGCCAGGATTCGTGCGCTGCCCAAGTGAAGACCTCCCGTACTGCGTCGTGACGCAAGGTTGTCTGAAACAGAAAGAAGCTGTCGCGCGCCGTCAGGCGCGGGGGAACACCAGCCGGCAGTGTCCCGCGCGGATGTACGGCTCCACGCCGAGCTGCGCACAGCGCAGCTCCAGGGCCGCCACCACCTCGGGCAGGGGCTCCGAGGCCCCACCCGTGTCCTCCACCTCCAGCACCGCGGACGCGCCGTCCGCGCGCACCAGCACCCGGACCGAGCCGCCCCCTTCCGCCCGGCGGAAGGCGCGCAGCAGCGACTGCACGAGGAAGAAGCCCACCTCCGAGCTGTCCGGCAGCCGCACCCGCACCCCGGCCTCCACCGCCGACTGCACCTGCACCCGGCGCTTGCGGCTCTCGTGGCCCAGCACGCCCAGCGCGCGCGTGGCGGCCTCGGACAGGTCCGCGTCACCCGGCGTCGCGCCTCGGTGGACCACGAACTCGGAGAACATCTTCAGGATGCCGTCCACGCGCTGGATCTGATCGCGCATGGCCTTGAGGTTCTTCTCCTGCGACGCGGGCACCTGGCCCGTCTCCGCCTTCAGCTTCTCGGAGAGCACCTCCAGGTGGATGGCGAGCGCGTTCAGCGGGTTGCGCACGTCATGCATCAGGCTGTCCATCAGCGTGGGGACGGCGCCGTAGCGCACCGCGCCCACCATGGGGTCCGCCGACTCCTCGAGAGAGGGTGCGGTATTGGACACTGCCGTCGAGCTAACCAACGGAAACTCCTCGGGTTTTTGCCGCCATCCCTCGCCGCCACCCTCACCGGTGCCAAGAGTTAGGGAGCCCTTTCGGGAACGTCAACCCTCGGTCGGTAATTCTTGCCGGAAGCGGCAAATTCCCGTGGCGGGACGCCCACTTGGAGGGGCTCCCGAGTGTCCGTCAGACGACGCTTCGGGGTGATCCGCGATCAGCGCGGGCCACCCGGTGTCCAGCACTGGACGAAGGTTCACTTCACGTCGTCGTGGGATCGCGGGCGGCGTCGCCCAGCCCGACGAGCTCCAGCTTCAGCCGGGTGGCGAAATCGAAGATGCGCGGGTCCCGGTAGAACTCGCCGAAGACGATGCGCACCAGGCCCGCATTGGCGATCAGCTTGAAGCAGGGCCAGCAGGGGCTGGCGGTGGTGTAGATGGTCGCCCCGTCGATGCTGACGCCGTTGGTGGCCGCCTGGATGATGGCGTTGGCCTCGGCGTGGACTGTGGCCACGCAGTGGCCGTTCTCCATCATGTGGCCCACGTCGTCGCAGTGCGGCAGCCCGCGGATGGAGCCGTTGTAGCCGGTGGACAGAATCGTCCTCTCCCGCACGACGACGGCCCCCACATGCTTGCGATCACAGGTGGCGCGCGTGGCCACCTGCTTCGCGATGTCCATGAAGTACTGATCCCACGAGACACGTCCTGACATCGCCACCTCCGCGCCGGGATGTATCCCGGCCAGGGCGCGTGTCGAAGAATCGGACGGCCTGGCGCACACGGGACGTGCGGCGTCCAACGCCCCGCGAGACGTGCGGCGTCTAGCGCCCGGCGGCCTGGGCCACTCCACCCTCGGTGGGGGCGCTGTGGCGCAGCAGCCGCCCGAAGCCCTTCGCCTGGAGGAACTGGCGCACCTTGGAGGTGGGCGCGGCGAACGTCTCGCCGGGCATGGGCACGTCGAAGCTGTAGCTCTGCTCCTCCACGGCGAAGTCCACCTTCGCCGTGCGGTAGCCCTCCACCACGGCCAGCAGCCGGCCCGTCTCCAGGCTGAAGATGCCGCCGCCCGAGGCGCCGTAGCCGATGGGCGCGTCCGTCTTCACCATCTTCGGGCGCTTCGTCTCCCGGTCCCACTCCACCTGGGACAGCATGCCGCCGGACAGCGACAGCGCGCGGCCGAAGGGAGACGCGGCGACGACGACGTCCTCGCCCAGCTCGAGCTCGGCATCGTCCGCCAGCTCCACCGCGGGCAGCTCCAGGCCCGGCACACGCACCAGCGCCAGGTCCAGGTCCGGCACCACGCCAGCGGCCACCACCTCGCCGGTGTGCTCCAGCGCATCACCCCGGCGGTCGACCACCACGCGCAGGACGGGGTCCTTCAGGTGGCCCATCTCCACCGCGTGCGCGTTGGTGATGACCCAGGCCACCACCCCACCCTTCTCGTCACGCTCGGAGCCCACCACCACGCCGGACGCGGTGCTCCGTGCCTTGCCGCCCTCGGCGACCTGCAGGCGCACGTTGTGCGGGAGGATGCGCCGCACCATCTCCTTGCGGGATGGACGCGGGGCCTCGCGCTGGGCCACCACCTGCTCCACCACCGGCGCAGCCTGGGGCGCGGGAGCGCTGGCGGACTGCTGAGAGGGAGCACTGGCGCACGACACGAGGGCGAGCAGGGCGGGGACGCCCAGGAAGAAGCGGCTCATCGACTCTCCGGCGAGGGGTGAACAGCAGCTCTAACGAGGAGACAACTCGTTTGCGGCTCCCATCATCCCGAGCCCCCACCGGCATTGGAAGCAGGCGTGCGGCATGGCCCCGTCCGCCTGCCCGCTCATGTGCGTGTGCGACTCAGCCGTAGCGCTTCTTCATCAGGAACAGGATGGCGTCCTTCGCGCAGGCCTCGCAGTAGCCGTAGCGCTCCGTCATCGTCTTCAGCGTGCTCTGCACCTGGGTCTGCTCTCGCTGGGTGAGCTGGTTGCGGTCCTCGGAGAGGTACTTGAGGACGTTCTCCTTGTTCTTGCGCAGCACCCGCTTGCGCTCCTCGAAGTAGTGATCTCTCAGGCGCCGGAACATGTCCGGGAAGATGCGCGGGTAGTCCATCTCCAGGTCCGGGTTGTCCAGCCGGTGCGCGCCGATGGAGGAGATGAGGCCGCGGCGGAACTCGGCGGCGTCCTCGCCCCTGGGCATGACGATGGCCTCCACCTCCGTCATCCGGTGCTCGTCGGGCTTCTCCATCTCCCCGGTGACGCGATTGCGCATCTTCTCGCCGCGCACCCAGTGGCTGACGCCCTGGATGTAGCGCTCCACCAGCTCACGGTACTGGCCCTCGGAGACGAGCCCCATGGACTCGCGGACCTCGCTGTCCACCCGGTCCAGGTACTCGACCTCGGCGATGCGCACGAAGGCGTCATGGTCATGGTAGCCGTCCACCACCTCCTGGAGGAGGAACTCGTAGACGCTCTTGTCCTTGCAGATGGCCTCCAGCTCCTCCAGCACGGCCAGGGCGTTGAGGCACTTGTAGTCCGTGTTCTGCGCCGCGTTGAACAGCGCCGTCTTGATTTCGCGCGCGCTGGCGCCCGAGCGTCCCTCGTAGTTGGGGTACGCGTCGGACTCGGTGAAGAGCTCCTCGCGCAGCTTCCGCAGCTCCTTGGTGTTGGCCAGGCTGAGGCGGTCCGGCGGGGCGCCCTCCTCGTAGAGGTGCAGCTTCTCCACCGGGGTGACGTGGTCGATGAGCTCCTTCACGTCATTGGGGTAGCGGTCCGGAATGGGCTTCTTCAGGCGGGTGAGCACGGCCCACATGGCGGCCAGCTCGGTGGCATGCGGGGCCACGTGCTTGCCCACCGTGGTGCTGGTGATCTGCGCGTCGTAGATCTGCTGCTCCGTCCGGTAGCGGCGCAGGTAGGGCACGCGAACCAGCTCGATGCGGCCCTTGAAGGACGCGAAGTCCGGCAGCTCCTTGAAGGCGCCCAGGTGCTTCTCGTTGGCGGAGGCGATGAGCACCTCGTCCAGCTGGAGGACGAAGGGCTCCAGCGGCACCTCGCTCGTCTCGCTGAAGCCCAGCAGGTACTTGAAGGCCTCCAGCGGCCGCTTGAGCAGGTCCGCGTACTCGATGAGGCCCCGGTTGGCGTGGATGAGGGGCCCGTGCGGCTCGTAGAGGACGGTGCTGTGCAGGGGGGCGGGCACGTTGAGCTGGGTGCGGTCCGCGGTGATCTGCTGGACGACGGCGTCCACGCTCATCTGCGGCTCCACCGTCACCGTGCCCACCTGGTAGCGGCGCGACACGTAGAAGCGCTCCACCTGGACGTGGCGCATCACCTTCAGCCAGTCCCCGCCGTACGAGTTGAGCAGCGCGGTGTAGATGCTGCGGCACTTGGAGCACAGCTCGCCGTCGCGCACGTAGTCGGAGAGGATGAAGTCGCCCGTCTCCCCATCCCCGTTGCCCAGCCCCTTCTTCTTGAGCGCGGACTCCAGCAGCTTGCGGCGCTCGCCTGGAGGGACGGCGAAGAGCGGGTGGTCCCTCAGCTCGCACGGCATCCGCAGGTCGATGGACTCCGCCTCCAGGTGCGCGTAGGTGGTCACCTCCTCCTGGCCGGGGGCTCTCTCGCCGAAGCCGATGGAGCCCTTGATGAGCTTCTCGGACGGGAAGACCCAGGCGATGCGGTAGAGCGCCCCCTGCGGCTGCCGCGAGTACGCCTCCATGCCCTCCTTGAGGGCGTTGACCAGCGTGGACTTGGCGCTGCCGTTGGGGCCGTGCAGGAGGATGAGCTTGTTGATGCGGCCCGCCCGGATGAAGTTGCCGAGCAGCCGGTAGATGGAGTTCTGCACCTCCTCCTGGCCGGCCACCCGGTCGCCCTTGTCGCCGCCCGGGGCGTCGAACACCTTGAAGCGCCGGATGGTGCCCGTGGGGTGGGTCACCGTCTCCGTGCCGAAGTGGTCCATGACGTCCCGCAGGTACTGGGCGGCGTTGCGCGCCTGGGCCTTGGGGTCGTTGAAGAAGAGGGAGAGGTATTCCTCGAAGGACAGGATCGACCGGTTCTTGACGAAGTCGGCGTTCACCTGCGCGCCCACTTCCTGCAGATAGCCCTTCGCGTCCACGGGTGTCGCTCCTCGCACGGGGGTCAGTTCGATCTATCCATGCCGCCCGGTTGCCGCACGGCCCCGGCAGGGTGGGGAACTTTTCCGCCAGCGTCACGGATGTCCAGCCCCGGGAGGGGCGTGTGTTCGGGGGCGCGCGGTCCAACCCCTCGGGGGACGCCCCCGGCCCCCGGCCCCCACCTGGGGAGGCAGGGAGGCTGGGTGTGTGCATACTCGCGCACCCGTCCGGGGTGAGATAGCGTCCCTCCTTTCTCTCTGCGGCGCCCCCCACCCGGAGTCCAAGCACGATGCACAAGGAGCCCATCATCGGCATCGACCTCGGCACGACGAACTCGTGCGCGGCCATTGTCGAGGACAGCGGGAACGTCAAGCTCATCCCCTACAAGGGGGGCGAGTACACCATCCCCTCCATCTTCGCGATCGACGACAAGGGGAACGAGCTGATCGGCTACGAGGCCAAGCGCCAGTGGCAGCTCAACCCACGCAACACCGTGTACGGCTCGAAGCGCCTGGTGGGGCGGACGTTCGGCAGCGACGTCGTCGACACCATGAAGAAGGTCGTGGCGTACAACATGCGCCCCGGCAAGAAGAACGACGTCACCCTGGACGTCGGGAAGAAGGAGTTCACCCTCCAGGAGATCAGCGCCAAGATCCTGGCGAAGATCCGCGAGGTCGCCTCCAACTACCTGAAGATGCCCATCAAGCGGGCCGTCGTGACGGTGCCCGCCTACTTCAACGACCGGCAGCGCCAGTCGGTGAAGGACGCCGGGAAGCTCATCGACCTGGACGTGGTGCGCATCATCAACGAGCCCACCGCCGCGGCGCTCGCCTACGGCGTGGGCAAGGGGCTGAAGGAAAAGGTCGTCATCTACGACCTGGGCGGCGGCACGTTCGACGTGTCCATCATCGAGATCCGCGACAGGGTCTTCGAGGTGAAGTCCACCGGCGGCGACGTCTTCCTCGGCGGCATCGACTTCGACAACGCCATCATCCACCACGTCCTCAAGGACTTCGCGGCCAAGACGGGCATCGACCTGGCCACGGACCCGGTGGCCATGCAGCGCATCAAGGACCTGGCCGAGCGCACCAAGATTGACCTGTCGGCGCGCGAGGAGGTGCCCTTCAACATCCCCTTCATCACGATGACGTCCCAGGGCCAGCCCCTGAACATCGAGATGAAGTTCACCCGGAAGATGCTGGAGCAGCTCACCAACCAGCTCGTGGACCGCACCCTGCAGATGGTGGCGCGGGTGCTGGTGGACTCCGGGCTGTCCACGAAGGACATCGACGAGGTGATGCTGGTCGGCGGGCAGACGCGCATGCCCATCGTCCAGGACCGCCTGACGAAGTTCTTCGGCAAGCCGCCCAGCAAGGGCGTGCACCCGGACGAGGCGGTGGCCATCGGCGCGGCGCTCTACGCGCACTCGCTGCAGGACGACACCAACCTGCGCATCCAGCTGCTGGACGTGATTCCCATGGCCATCGGCCTGGAGAAGGCGGGCGGCGCGTTCCACACCGTCTTCCCGCGCAACGCGCCCATCCCCAACGCCAAGCAATTGCTGGCCACCACCAGCATGGACAACCAGACCGAGCTGGCCATGCGCATCTACCAGGGTGACCACGAGCTGGTGGCGCGCAACGACCTGCTGGGCGAGTTCACCTTCTCCGGCATCCAGCAGGCCCGCGCTGGCGGCGTGCAGGTGGAGATCACCTTCGACGTGAATGTGGAAGGCATCCTCACCATGCGCGCGAGGGATCCGGCCACGGGCAAGGAGATGAAGACCACGGTGCGCGTCACGCAGAGCTGACGCGCGAAGGCCGCCCTCCCCCGCGCTACCGGGAGGGCCCGGCCACCAGCCCCGCCGCCTCGGGCTCCTCGAGGCGCTCGGACGGCACGAAGGGCGTGGCCTCGTCCGGGGCGACGCGGGTGTCGCCCTCGCGGCGCACCAGCTCGAAGACATGCAGCGGCGCGGCCTCGCCGGGCAGCGTCTGCGCTCCCAGGGACGTGTACTCGAAGGGCGCCCGCGCCAGGTCCCGGGCCCGCGCACTGACGAGCACCTGTCCGCGCACCGCCAGCGCCGCCAGCCGCGAGGCGGTGTTCACCACCTCGCCCAGCACCGTGAAGTCCAGCCGGCCGGACGCCTTCGCGCCGACGCTGCCGGACACGAGGTCGCCCGAGTCCAGGCCGATGCAGACACCATGGGCATACGGGGCGCGCTCGCCCCCCCGGTCGGCCAGCGTGCCCAGCTGCCGGCGGATGGAGATGCAGGCCTCCTGCGCGCGGTCCACGTGGCCCGGCCCCCGGAAGACGGCCATGACGGCGTCGCCGACGAACTTGTCCACCGTGCCGCCCCGGGACAGCAGCTCCGGGACGATGGCCTCGAAGTTGGCGTTGAGCCGGCGCAGCGACTCGTCGGGCGCCTCCTGGTGCAGCACCGGCGTGAAGGCGTCCACGTCGATGAACACCACCGTGCCCTCCACCCGCTCACCGGCCAGCGCGTCCGAGCCCTGGAGCAGCGGAGGCAGCCGCTCCAGCACCGCGCCGGGGACGAACATGCGCAGCAGGCCGTTCTCCTCCGTGGAGCGGATGGTGCTGCGCAGCTCGCGCACGTGCTTCAGCGTCTTGACGAGCGTGGTCTCCAGATCCGGGAAGTCGATGGGCTTGGTGATGAAGTCGTAGGCGCCGCGGTTCATCGCCGTGCGGATGTTGCTCATGTCGCCATACGCGGAGACGATGATTACCCGGGTCAGCGAGCTGACCTCGCCGATGCGCGACAGGAAGGTGAGCCCGTCCATGCGCGGCATGTTGATGTCGCAGAGGACGACCTGGATGTCGGGGTGCTGGCGCAGCTGCTCCAGCGCCTCCTCCCCGTCCGCGGCGAAGAGGAACTGGTAGACGGAGCGGCGGATCTGCTTGCGGAAGCTCTGCTCCATCAGCACCACGACGTCCGGCTCGTCGTCCACCACCAGCACCTTCGCCGGCCGCGACGGGCGGCCCGCCTCCACGCGCGCGGTGAAGGCCGAGGCCAGCTCGTGCGCGGACTGGTAGCGCCGCGAGGGCTCCGGGTCCAACGCGCGCGCGAAGAAGGCGTCCACCTCCGCGCCCAGCTCGGGGACGAGGCTGGAGGGCGCGGGCGGCGGAGGGGGCGGGTTGCCCAGGCGCATCTGCCGCAAGGACTCCAGGGGGAACGGGTGCTGCCCGGTGAGCGCGCGGTAGGCGACGACGCAGAGCGCCCACAAGTCACAGCGATGGTCCAGCTGGGGGTCCAGGCCCCGGAGCTGCTCCGGGCTCATGTAGCGGGGCGTGCCCGCCATCTCCTCGTCCGGGTGGGGCTTCGCCGCGCCGCCGGACATCAGCAGCGCGAGCCCGAAGTCGAGCACCTTCACCAGCTCGCCGCTCGCGGTGCGCGCGAGGAAGAGGTTGGCGGGCTTGAGGTCTCGGTGGATGACACCGGCCGCATGGGCCGCCGTCAGCGCACGCGTCGCCTGGGTGAGGAGCCGCTCCACCATGGCCAGGGACAGCCGCTCGCGACGGTTGAGGAGCGCCTCCAGGTCCTCCCCTTCCAGCAGCTCCATGACGATGTAGGGCGTATCGCCGGCAAGGTCGCAGTCGTAGACCTGGATGACATGCGGGTTCTGCAGCCGGGCGATGGCCTGGGCTTCCCACTCGAACTGCTGCCGGGACAGCGGGGCCGGCGCGCAGTGGGACGCCATCAGCTTCAGCGCCACCCGCCGCTGGAGCTTGGGGTCCAACGCCACCCAGATGGTGCCCATGCCACCACCGGCGAGCCTGCGCTCCAGGACGTACCTGCCGTCAATGGTCTGGCGCTCGGACATGCCGTGTTCATCCATGGTTCTGGCCTTGGGGGGGTCCGCCCCATCGACGGAAGTGGGGGGCTTCCGCGAAACGCGCGAATCTTCGCACACCGGCTCACGCCCGGGTACTGCATGACGCATGTATCACCGCTTCCTTCCAGACCGGACGGGCGGGCGTCCCGGGTCAGCCTCCCGTGACTCGCGTGCTACCTTGCTGCCCGCTTTTCCCCGCCACGGCGTCCCCGCGCCCCACCCAGGAGCCGTCATGCCCCACACCCCCACGCTCTCCGAGGCTCGCCGCGCCGAGCCTACCCACGACGCCCGCCAGCCGGACGGGCATGACCAACCCGGCCTGGTCGTCCCACCGGGCCTGCGCCCGGGCATGCCCAACAACACGATGACCACCAGCGATACGGAGTACGTGGACGAGCCCCTGAAGGTGCTCGCCGGCGCGCTCCCCGCGGATCTGCGAGGGCACGTCTTCGTCGCGGGCCCCAGCGTCCACGCGGGCTCCCCCGCCCTGGCCTCGGATGGGCTCGTGCTCCGGCTCGACTTCGACGGGTCGGAGGGGGCCCGGTTCACCAACGCCCTCATGCGCTCGCCGTCGCACTACGCGCGCGAGTCGGTGGACTCCGGCGCCACGGCGCGCGGACCGCTGACGCGCTACCTGAACGACTTCCGGGCGACGACGCTGGCGGACGTCTCGCTCACCCTGGGAGTCCAGGAGAGCCCCAACACGGCGCCCTTCCTCGTCGAGGGCGAGAAGATGCTGCTGGTGACGACGGACGCGGGCCGGCCGTGGGCCATCCACCCGAAGACGCTGAAGGCGTACACGCCGCTGGGCTACCGCCGCGAGTGGAACCCGGCGATTCCCGCGCCCTGGGCCTTCCCGCTGTTGCAGAGCACCGCGCACCCGGCCTTCGACCCCGAGCCCGCGCAGCCGATTGCGCCGGACCAGCCCTCGCAGCAGCGCCCTCGCCTCTTCTTCACCAACCACGCGCCGAAGTGGCCGCTGGGGGATGGGTGGACGCAGCTGGTGAGCTGGGACACGTGGGAGAACCGGCTGCACCACTGGAAGCTGATGGACGCGGCGACGGGCAAGCCGGTGGTGACGGCGTCGCTGCACCAGATTGCCGCCACGCGGGACTACGTCGTCCTGCTGGACTCCAACTTCCCCATCAACTTCTGGCAGATTGCTTCCCAGGCCGTGACGCCGTGGCTGCCCGGCGTCAAGCGCGTGGTGGAGTGGCTGACGGCGCAGGCGTCGTATCCGCAGGCGGTGTTCTGGGTGGTGAAGCGCTCGGACCTGCGCCCCTCGCCGGGCACGCTGTCGGCGGACGACCCGCCCTCGATTCCGGCGTACCGCTTCCAGTCGGGCGGCGGCGGGCTGCACTTCGCGGCGCTGTACGAGAACCCGGATGACGTCATCACCCTCGTCGCGGGGCACTCGCCCACGGAGGATTTGTCGCACTCGCTGGAGAAGGGCGAGCTGCTCATCAACGGCAACCGGGTCCAGGACTGGCAGGTGGGCATGCCCACCGCGGTGCCCGTCACGCGCAGCTCGCTGGGCGTGCACAAAATCGACATGAAGCGGCTGCGCATCCAGTCCAGCCTGTACTCGCACGACGACTTCACCTGGGGCCTCACCGTCTTCTCCAACGCGGGCCTCATCAACGGCGAGCTGGAGACGCACCTGCGGATGAACCAGACGCCGGTGAACGAGGTGGTTCCGCACGAGGAGCTGGCGCTCTACTTCAACTCGGACGGCTTCACGGCGGACATGGTCCCCGAGGCGCTGTACCAGCTCTACAAGCCGATTGTGGGGGACAAGGACGGCCTGCCCATTCAAGAGGGGCGCGCGGCGAGCTTCTTCAAGTTCTACGTCCACTCCGGGCGCTTCGAGGGCTACGTGCTGCCCACGGGCTGGTTCGGCTTCGCGCCGCAGTTCGTGCCGAGCGCGCGCTTCCCCGCGGTGTCCCACTGGAAGGGCTACGTGGTGGCGCTGGTGGTCTCGGACCCGACGCCGGACCTGCCCCCGGACTCCACGGGCGACGAGGTGTGGATCTTCGACTCGCAGGACCTGGCGAAGGGCCCCATCTGCCGGCTGGGCAGCAGGAACTTCGACGTCGGCATGACACTGCACACCACGTTCCTCCCCTCGGGGCTGCTGGACCGGCTGGACGGCCACGTGCCGAGCAGCGCGCCCTACTGCGTGGACGTGAAGCAGGACTTCGACGTCGACGAGATTGAGAAGACGTACCTGGAGTGGCCCCAGGATCTGTTCCCCCGCGTGCCCAAGGCGCTGTTCGCGCCGTGGCGGCTGGGCGTGAAGTGGGCCCTCAACTTCCCGAAGCTGCGCAAGGTGTTCGAGGAGGACGTGTACCCGCACTTCCCGAAGCGGGAGCGGTGAGTACGACATGGCGCCGGAAGGGAACCGTCAGCGCTCGTGGTGGCCCTGGGGGTGCATCCTCCTGGTCGCCGTCCCCTGCTGTGGCTCGGTCGGCCTCATGCAGCGGCGGTTCAATGACGGCAAGGACTTCTGCCGGACCATCACCGTGGGCGAGCCGCTCGGGGCGGTATTGAGCCGGGCCGACCAGAGCGGGCTGTTCCTGGCCACTCGCAAGTCCGACATTTCCGATCCCAGAACACGCTTCCTGAGACAGGAACTCGCGCCCCTCTGCGAGTTCGTGTGCATCGTTCACCATGACGGGGCGCGGGTGACGGCGCACCGGGGAAGCCTGGCCGGTCTCTGCAGCTGAAGTCCCGCGCGGCGCCAGGTCCGCGCACGCGGCCCCGGGCCTTGGGTTCCGGGGCCGCGCATCGGATTTGCCCGGGAGGGAGTACGGGGCGGCGGCGCTGTTCACGGTGGCGCGCCCACTCCGGGAAGCCCCGAGTCACTCGGACCGGGGCTCCTGAGCGCGTTCAGTAGCAGGTGCCGACGCCGCTGCAGCTGCAGTTGTTGCTGGCGAACGTGTAGTCGTCGGAGGCCGCCGCGAAGCTGCCGAGGCCGTAGTCATGCTTGGCGCAGTCCTGCGTGTACGCGGTGGTGCCCACGCACGGCGGGGTGCTGGTGATGCCGCAGCCCTGGCCGCAGCGGCCCTTGCAGCCGGTGTTGCCGCCATTGCAGCCGCAGCCCCGGCCCGCCTGACGGTAGTAGCCGGAACCGATGTTCTGGGTGCCGCAGGTGCAGGAGAGGTGCGTCCAGCCGCGCTCGGAGACGAACTCGTACGCGGTGAGGGGCTCACCCACGGGGACGATCTGCATGAAGCTCGTCTGGCGCATGGCCGCGTTCTCGACGGCGGTGCGCTGCTCGGCCGGCACGGCCTTGGTGATTTCCGCCAGCAGCGGGTCAATCAACTTGGCCTGCGCCGCGTCGAGCGGGGCGCCGCTCGGCATGAAGCTGCCGACGCCCTGGTTGTAGTCGATGTGGAAGCCGATGACGGTTTCACCGAAGTCGTAGGTCACCTCGACGACCTTGGACTCGGTCTCCACGATCAGCGCGCGCACGGACGCGCCGCCGGCCCGGTACGTGGCCTCGAGCGTCGTCCCGTCATGCTGGAGGAGCGCGAAACCTTCCGCCTCCTCCGCCTGCCCCGCGGGCCCGTTCGAACAGGCCACGGCCGTCAACAGCGTGACTGCACATACGAAGAGCTTCTTCATCTCGGTCTCGATTCCGTGAGGTGGGGGGACAAAAAGCCGGGCAGGGTAGAAAGCTCCACCCTGCCCGACCAACCCGAATACTCAGAAAACGAGAAACCTTCTAGAGAGTTGGCGCGGACCCACCCTTTCCCACCCTGCCCTCTGTGGTCCGCGGGGCAAGGCTCGCTGTTCAGCTCCGTGGGCCAGGCATCGGCGTAATTCCGCGCGACACGCACGTTCATCAGCGGCACATGGAACGGGGCGCAGGGAGCAAGCTGCGTAAGCTGCTCACCGACCTTCAGGAGCCCCGGCATGCGGTACTTCCGACTGTTCGAAGACCTCTACATCCCGGGGCGCTGGTACCTGGACACGCCTCTTGACGGCCAGGGGGAGGCGTCGGGCAGCTGGCTCTTCATGCAGGGAGCGCCCGCCTCCGTAGAGGGAGCCTTCAAAGTGAACCTCTTCAAGCGCGGCAAGCAGCTCGACTTCTCCATGGCGGACGCGGGCTCCGTGCCCGTCATCCACCCGAAGCTTGTATCTGTCTTCGCGGAACTGGCGCCCGGTGACGTGCAGCTATTCTCAGTGACGGTCGAAGGGCAGCCAGAGCCGTACTCCATCGTCAACGTCACGAGGGTGGTGAAGTGCATTGACGACGCCGCGTGCACAGAGGTCCAGTACTGGAAGCCAGAGGACGGGCGTCCAGAAAAGACGGGCCGATACCGAAGCGTGCTCGACCTCCGCATCGACAAAGCGAGGGTGGGCGGCGCGAAGATCTTCCGCACCTGGGGCTGGAACGTGGAACTCATCGTCTCCGAGGACTTCAAGGACGCGATGGAGCGCACTGGCGCCAGCGGAATGGAGTTCACGGAGGTGTAGACGCTCCGCGCCATCACGCGCGGGCAATCACCGTATCCACGATCTTCGCCGAGCACAGCACCGCGGGCAGCCCCGCTCCAGGATGAGTCCCTGCCCCGACCATGTACAGCCGCTCCACGTCCTCACTCTGCGCCTGTGCACGAAGGAACGTGGTCTGCATCAGCGTGGGAGCAAAGCTGAACGCGGCGCCACGGAATGACCTCAATTCGTCGCGGAAGTGCTCCGGCGTGAAGACTCGCGACGTCGCCAGTTCCTCGCCAAGCCCGGGCAACACGGTGCGCTCCAGGCGCTCCTGAAGCGCGCGCCGGAAGGACTCCGCCCGAGTCCTCCAGTCCGTTCCGTCTCCCAGATGCGGCACCGGAGCCAGCACGTAGAACGTGTCATGCCCCTCTGGCGCCAACGCCGCATCCGTCGCCGTGGGCCGGTGCAGATACAGCAGCGGGTCTGCGGACGGCGCGCCCGGTCCGGCCAGCCCGGAGAACATGCCCCGGAAGTCCCTTCCGAACAGCAGCGTGTGGTGCGCAACCTCCGGGTACTGCCTCCGCGTGCCGAAGTACCAGAGGAACGCGCTCATCGAATAGCGCGCCCGGTTGATGCGCTCGTCCGTCCAGTGCCGTCGCACGTGCCCCGGCAGCAGATACCGGTACGTCCACGCCGCGTCCGCGTTCGACACCACCGCATCCGCCGGCAGCCACGTCCCATCCCCCAGCCGTACGCCCGTGGCCCGCCGTCCTTCGAGCGTGATCTCCGTCACCTCGCTGTCGTACCGCACCTCCCCGCCCAGCCCCTCCAGCAGCGCCACCAGCCCTCTCACCAGCGCCCCCGTGCCGCCCACCGGAAAGAACGCGCCCCACCGCCGCTCCACGAACTGGATGGACGCATACACCGCGCTCGCGGGCGTGAAGGGGCTCCCACCAATCAGCAGCGGATGGAAGCTGAGCGCCTGCCGCAACCGCTCGTCCTTCACGTGCTTGGACACCAGCCCGTACATCGTGCGGAACGCCTCATCCCGCAGCAACGCCGGGGTGAACGGCGCCAGGCTCAGCAGGCCCGGCACGGGTGCGCTCATCAGCGGGCCGATGCCCGCCTCGTACATCCGCTCCACGCGCTCACTCAGTGCGTCGAAGCCCGCCACATCCCCAGGGGACATTCGTCGCACGGCCGCGCGCATGGCCTCGCGGCCCGTGTGGTAGTCGAACGTGGCCCCGTCCGGGAACCGCATCCGATACAGCGGCTCCACCGGGCGCAATTCCACATGGTCCGCGAGCCGCTGCCCCGCCAGCGCCCACAGCTCCTCCAGCAGGTGCGGGCAGGTGATGACCGTGGGGCCCGCGTCGAAGGTGAAGCCGTCCTGCTGGAAGGCGTTCGCCCGCCCGCCTGGTCCGTCCCGCCGCTCCAGCACCGTGACGCGCCAGCCGCGCGCCGCCAGTCGCACCGCCGCCGCCAGCCCTCCGAAGCCACTGCCAATGACGAGCGCGCGCCTGTCACCGCTCCGCGCTGCCATTCCCACCATGCCCGAAGGTCTCATCACCGTGTCACCTGCATCGCATACCCTGGCGGACGCTCCAACCCTGGACGGCGTGCATGCGCCCCCCAATCCATCCGGGCCTTTGTTGCGAGCCCTGGGGGGCAGGGCTAGCCTCGCTTCTCTCACGGGGGGCGCGCCCCTGGGCGCGCACAGGTGTACGCAATGATTGAGGTCCCCGGCTTCCGGATCGTCAGAGAGCTCGCCACCTCCGGCGCCTTCCTATGGCTGCGGGCCACGCGTGAAGCGGACGGCGCCTCCGTCACCCTCAAGGTCCCCGAGACCTCGCGCCCCACCTCCCCCGCCGCACGGCTCCGCCATGAGCTCGAGCTGACGCAAGCCCTGCGCATCGACGGCGTCCTCCAGGCCCTGGAGCTGGCGGAGCTACGCGCGGGTACCCCCGTCCTCGTGCTCGAAGGCTTCGGTGAGACGACGCTCGCTCAGCGCCTCGCCCGGGGCCCCCTGGAGCCTCGCGAGGCGTGCCGCATCGCCCTGTCGCTGGCCCGCACCCTGGGCGCCATCCACGCGACGGGCATCGTCCACCGCGACCTCCACCCCGGCTGCGTGCTGCTGGGTGCGGACGGCGAGGCCGTGAAGCTCACCGGCTTCACCCTGGCCACGCGCCGCCCCCGCGCCGAGGTGGCCCCGGTGCCGCCGGACCGCCTGGAAGGCACCCTCGAATACCTGTCGCCCGAGGGCACGGGCCGCACCCACCGCAGCGTGGACTCGCGCAGCGACTTCTACTCGCTGGGCGTCGTGCTCTACGAGCTGCTCACCGGGCGTCGCCCCTTCGCCGACACCGACGCGCTGGGCCTCATCCACGCGCACGTGGCCCTGCCTCCCCCGCCCCCGGGCTCGCTGGTGCCGGGCCTGCCCCGGCCGCTCTCGGACATCGCGCTCAAGCTGCTCGCGAAGTCGCCCGAGGACCGCTACCAGAGCGCCTACGGCCTGGTGGCGGACCTCCAGGCCTGCCTGGACGCACTGGAGGGCACCGGCACGGTGGCCCCCTTCGAGCTCGGCGCGAAGGACGTGCCCGAGCGCTTCACCGCCCCCGACCGGCTCTATGGGCGCGAGGCCCAGCAGGCCGCGCTGCGGGACGCCTTCGAGCACGCCGTCTCCGGCCGCTCCGGCTTCGTGCTCCTCACCGGCGCGGCGGGCATGGGCAAGTCGACCCTCACCGGCACGCTCAAGCGCCCCGTTTCCGAGCGCCACGGCCTGTTCGTGCGCGGCAAGTACGACCAGTTCCTCCGCGACACGCCCTACAGCGGCATCTTCGAGGCCTTCCGCGACGTGGCCCGAGGCCTCCTCAGCGAGGAGGAAGAGGCACTGGCCGCGTCGAGGCGCCGCCTGCTGGACGCCGTGGGTGACATGGGCCGGCTGGTGGTGGACGCAGTGCCGCGCATGGCGCTGGTGCTGGGCGAGCAGCCCCCCGTGCCCGAGCTGGGGCCCGCCGAGTCGGAGCTGCGCTTCCAACTGGTGCTGCGCAAGCTCGTCGCCGCGCTCGCCACGCGCGAGCACCCGCTCGTCGTCGTGCTGGATGACGTGCAGTGGACCGACAGCGCCAGCCTCCAGCTCCTGCGGCTGCTCCTCTCCGACCGCGACATCGGCCACCTGCTGGTGGTGGCGGCGTGCCGCTCCGAGGAGCTGACGCCGGACCACCCGGTGGAGGGGCTCGCCCGTGCGCTGCACGAGGACGGCACGCCGGTGCGACGAATCGCGCTGGAGCCGCTGTCCCCCGAGCACCTGGCCCGGCTGGTGGCGGACGTATTCCCTCCCGCCGCCGGACAGCCGGACGCACAGCTCGGCGCGCTGGTGCTCTCGCTCACGGAGGGCAACCCGTTCTTCGCCGTGCAGCTGCTGCGGACCTTCTACGAGCGCGGCCTCGTCCGCTTCGACGCGGAGGGCGGCGGCTTCCGCTGGGACGCCGGTGCGCTGCGCGGCCAGGACTTCAGCGACGGCGTGGTGGCGCTGCTCACCTCCCGCATCCGCGAGCTGAGCCCCGCCGCCCAGGCGGTGCTCCCCTGGGCCGCCGCGCTGGGCCACACCTTCGACCTGCGCAGCCTCGCCATCGTCCTGGAGCGCACGCCCGCCGAGGCCGCCGAAGGGCTGGGCGAGGTGCTCCAGGCCGGGCTCGTGGCCCCCATGGGCGAGCCCGACGCCGAGTCGGGTGGCGCGTACCAGTTCACCCATGACCGCGTGCAGCAGGCCGCGCTGGAGCTGACGCCCTCCGCCGAGCGCCCGGAGCTCCACGCGCGCATCGGCCGCCTGCTCCTGCGCCACACGCCGCCCGAGCGGCTGGATGAGGGGCTCGTCGACCTCGTCAGTCACTTCCACCTCGCGCTCCCGGTGCTGAAGGACGTGGACGAGCGGCACCGCGTCGCGGCCCTGGACCTGCGCGCTGGCCGGAGCGCCAAGTCGCGCGGCGCATGGTCCGGGGCGCTGCGGCTGCTCTCCACCGGCCTGTCGCTGGTGGGCGAGGACGGCTGGAAGAAGGACCGCCGGCTCACCTTCGACTTGCACGTGGACGCGGCCGAGGCGGCCTACCTCGCCGCGGACTTCGACCTGATGGAGCGCCTGGCCGCCGCCGCCCTGGCCCACGCGGTAGATGGCGCGGAGGAGGTCCGCGTCCAGGAGGTCCGGCTCCAGTGCTACTCGCACCGGGGCGAGCACGCGCGCGGCGTGGACCTGGGCCTGGAGGTGCTGCGCAAGCTGGGCCAGCCGCTGCCCGCGAATCCCAAGCCCCCGCACGTGCTGGCCGCGGTGGCGAAGACGAAGCTGCGCCTGGGCCTGCGCAAGCCCGAGGACCTGGAGGCCCTGCCCGAGGGCACGGACCCGCTGCTGCTGGCCACGCTGCGGCTGCTGGTGAAGCTGTCCTCGGTGGCCTTCATGGCCCGGCCCCTGCTCTTCCCGCTGGTGGTGCTGCGCATCCTCCAGCTCACCATCCACCATGGCGCCACGGGCGTGGCCGCCTTCGGGTACGTGGGCTACGGGCTGATGCTCAGCGTGCACCTGGGCAACCCCGAGGAGGGCTTCCGCTACGGCCGGCTCGCGCTGAAGACGCTGGACCGCTTCCAGGCGGAGAGCCTGCGGTCCATGGTGACGTTCGTCTTCAACCTCTTCATCCGCCACTGGAAGGAGCCGCTCTCCGCCTGCATCGAGGACTTCCACGTCGCCGCCCGGAAGGGCCAGGAGATGGGCGACATCGAGTACTTCGGCTACGCCGCGAGCGCCGCCTGCGCCACCTCCGTCATCGCCCGGGACGGCCTGGCCGAGGGCGGGCCGCGCATCGACCGCTACCGCGACGCGCTCGCCGCGCACCGACACAAGAACGTGCCCTTCGTCGAGTACATGCGCCACACGCTCGACGCGCTCACCGGCACCTTCACCGGAGACGCGGACGCGCGCGAGGAGGCGCTGGTCGCCCCATACCGACAGCTCGACTATGCGAATGGCATCGCCACCTGCGACGTGCTGCGCACCCTGCGCCGCTGGTTGTCGGGCGACGCGCGCGGAACGCTGGCGAGCGCGGAGGCCATCGACGCCCGGGTGGAGCTCATCGCCGGGCAGATCTACCTGCCCTGGTACAAGTTCTTCCAAGGGCTGGCGCTCATCGCCCTCCACCCCACCCGGGGCCCGCTGGAGCGGCTGCGCGCCTCGCGCGCCATCGACGCCATCCGCAAGTCCATGCGCGGCTGGGCCCGCCTGGCCCCCATGAACTACGGCGCCCGGGCGGAGTTGCTCGACGCCGAGCGGGCCCGCCTGGACGGAGAGAAGGACGCCGCGGCGGATGGGTATGACCGCGCCATCCGGCTGGCCCGGCAGTACGGGCTGTCGCTCGACGAGGGCGTGGCCTGCGAGGCCGCCGCCCGCTTCCACCTCAAGGAGGGCCGCGAGTCCGTGGCCCGCGCGTACCTGGAGGACTCGCGCCACGCCTTCCTGCGCTGGGGCGCTCGCGCCGTCGCCGCGAGGCTGGAGCGCGAGCACCCGCGCCTGCTGCCCTCCGCCCCCACCGTGCCCGAGCCCGCTCGCGCCGAGGAGGCCGCCGGGACTCCGCTGGCCGCCTTGGACCTGGAGTCGGTGCTCAAGACGGCGCGCGCGCTGTCCGGCGAAATCGTCCTGGGCAAGCTGCTGCGCAAGCTGATGACGCTGGTCATCGAGAATGCCGGCGCCCGGCGCGGCTTCCTCATCCTGAAGAAGCCGGAAGGGCTCTTCATCGAAGCCGAGGGCTCGGTGGACGGCACCACCGTGGTGGTGGAGCAGGCCGTGCCGGTGGAGTCCTCCACCGCGCTGCCGGCCTCCCTCATCCACTACGTGGTGCGCACCGGAGAGACGGTCATCCTCCACGACGCGGCGGCCGAGGAGCCCTTCTCCGAGGACCCCTACATCCGAGGCGCCCGGCCCAAGTCCGTGCTCTGCAGCCCGCTGTTGAAGCAGGGCTCGCTCACCGGCGTGCTGTACCTGGAGAACGACGCCACCCCCGGGGCCTTCACCCGCGAGCGACTGGAGGTGCTGCGCCTGCTGTCATTCCAGGCGGCCATCTCCCTGGAGAACGCCGGGCTGTACGCCAGCCTGGAGGACTACAGCCGCACGCTGGAGCGCCGCGTGGAGGAGCGCACCACCGAAATCCAGCGGAAGAATGCCGAGCTCGCCGAGACGCTCAGCCGCCTCCAGGAGATGCAGCGCCAGCTGGTGGCACAGGAGAAGCTCGCGTCCCTGGGCGCGCTCACCGCCGGCATCGCCCACGAGCTGCAGAACCCGCTCAACTTCGTGAACAACTTCTCCGACCTGTCCATGCGGCTGGCCCGCGAGCTGGAGGAGGCCCTGCGCGCCCTGGCCAGCAGGTTGGACGGCCCGGCCATTGAGGACGTGCTGGAGCTGCTGGAAGACCTGCGCCAGAACTCGCAGCGCATCAACACGCACGGCCGCCGCGCGTCGGACATCATCAAGACGATGCTGCGGCACTCGCGCCGCTCGGAGGGGACGCGCTCCCGCGCGGACCTCAACAACCTGGTGCGCGACAGCCTGAGCCTGGCCTCGCAGGGGCTGCGCAGCCGCCCGGGCGGCGCCGCCGTGCAGCTGGAGTCCGACCTGGACGGGGCCGTGGGCATCGTCGAGCTGGTGGCCAGCGACATCAGCCGCCTGTTCATCAACATCCTGGAGAACGCCTTCTACGCCGCCGTGCAGAAGCAACAGGAGTCCGGCGCCGGCTTCACCCCGCGCATCGACGTCCGCACCCGCCGCCTGGGCGACAAGGTGGAGCTGCGCGTGCGCGACAACGGCGTCGGCATCCCCGAGCACATCCGCGAGAAGCTCTTCCACCCCTTCTTCACCACCAAGCCCGCGGGCGTGGGCACCGGCCTGGGCCTGTCGCTCTGCCACGACATCGTCCAGGAGCACCAGGGCGAGATTCGCGTGGAGAGCGAGCCCGGAGCGTACGCCGAGTTCATCATCACCCTGCCCGCCCCCCTCGCCGCGTCCTCCTCAGGCGCCGCCGCCTGAGGCCCCCAAAAGCGAAGGCCCCTCTTCCCAGGGTGGGAAGAAGGGCCTTCTTGCTTCGAAGCTCCGGAGACGAAGCGCGGCGCTAGGCCGTCTTCTTCTCCTTCTCCATGACGAGCTGTGGCGGCTCGTGCTTGGTGATGACCTGCTCGGTGATCTTGCACTCCTTGACGCCCTCGCGGAACGGCACGTCGTACATGATCTCCAGCATCGCGTCCTCCAGGATGGCGCGCAGGCCGCGCGCTCCGGAGTGACGACGCATCGCCTCGCGGGCGATGGCGCGCAGCGCTTCCTTGGTGAAGGTGAGCTTCACCTTCTCCATCTCGAAGAGCTTCTGGTACTGCTTCACCAGCGCGTTCTTCGGCTGCGAGAGGATGATGACGAGGTCCTCTTCCTTCAGGTCATTGAGCGTGGCGATCATGGGCAGGCGGCCGATGAACTCGGGAATCATCCCGAACTTCATCAGGTCCTCCGGCTCCGTCAGCGCCAGCAGCTCGCCCACGCTGCGGTCCTCGCGGTGGGTGATCTTCGCGCCGAAGCCCAGCCCCTTCTCACCCACGCGGCGCTTGATGACGCCGTCGATGCCGTGGAAGGCACCGCCGCAGATGAAGAGGATGTTCGTCGTGTCGACCTGGACGTACTCCTGCTGGTTGTACTTCTTCCCGCCGCGCGGCGTGACGTTGGCGCGGGTGCCCTCGATGATCTTCAGCAGGGCCTGCTGCACGCCCTCGCCGCCGACGTCGCGGGTGGCGCTCGGCATGTCACCCTTGCGGGCAATCTTGTCGATCTCGTCGATGTAGACGATGCCGCGGGCCGCCTTCTCCACGTCGTAGTCGGCGTTGTGGAGGAGGTTCTGGATGATGTTCTCCACGTCCTCGCCCACGTAGCCGGCCTCGGTGAGGCTGGTCGCGTCGGCGATGGTGAAGGGAACATTGAGGAACCGCGCCAGGGACTGGGCCAGCAGCGTCTTGCCGCTGCCCGTAGGGCCGATGAGCAGGATGTTGCTCTTGCTCAGCTCCACGTCCTCGCCGCCGGGACTCTTCACCCCGGGGCGCGGCCGGGCGGCCGGCTTCTTCTGGTAGATGCGCTTGTAGTGGTTGTAAACCGCCACCGCGAGGACCTTCTTCGCCTGGTCCTGGCCAATGACGTAGTCGTCGAGGAACGCCTTGATCTCCGCCGGTGTCGGCAGGGAGACCTGGGGCTTGCCTTCCTCTCGCTCGTTCTCATCCGCGATGATGTCGTTACAGAGCTTGATGCACTCGTCGCAGATGTAGACCGTCGGCCCGGCAATCAGCTTGCGGACCTCGCGCTGCGATTTACCGCAGAACGAACAGGACAGGTTGACGTGGTGCTCCTTCTTCACTGCCGCCTCCGAGTTCACCGACCCCGGGTCCCCCGGAGCCTGCTACGCCGTCCACCGCTCCCCTACCCTCACGGCCTGCCCACGTCTCGAACAGCCGTCAGGCCCACCTACATGGGGCCCTGAACCACTATAGGGCCCTCCCCTTCGGGCAGGAAGCCCGGCGGTACAGGCCCGTTGCCGAGCGTACATGCCCGGCAGCGGGTCAGCGTTCAGTAACAGCGGTTCAGGCGTCCGTCACGCCCGCGGCGATATCCTCCATGTCCTCCGCCAGGGCGGCCGCCCGCTCGGCGACAGCGTTCGGGATCCGACGGCACCCCGCCAGCTCACTGGCGAGCTTGCGCGCCGTCTGGGCCAGCTTGCGCACCTGGGCGCTCTCCGGCGGGGGCTCGGGGGCCGGGCGGGGGAAGCGCTCGGTGAACTCCTTCTTCAGCTCTGTCGGGGACTTCTCGGGGCTCCAGATGCTGTCGCGGAGGGACTTGTACTCGGTGGGTGAAAGTTGCCCCCGCTCCTCCGCGTCGGCCAGGACTTCAATGACTTCGAAGGCAGGCGCCTTCTCGGGGAACTCCTGCGCCTTGAGCTCTTCCTCGGGCTCATGCTTGGCGAGGAAGCTGAACGACCGGGTGAGCTTCAAGGCCGTCTGCTTCTTGATGTGGAGCTCCTTGAGGCAATAGGCCTCGAAGGTGGGATAGCCCCACTCCTCGAACTTCGCCCCGTCCCGGACCTGGACGAGCAGCTGGCCCAGCTCGGCCCAGGTGGACTTGAAGCGCTTGGCGGCCACCAGCACGGTATGCCGGAAGGTCCCCGGGGGGACGCTCAGCGCCTTCTTCGCGATTTCGGACTCAGCAACGGAAGCAGCGTGCATGGCCCTGGTATCGGCCATGCCCGGAGGGTGGGCAAGAAAGTGGCCCTACCCTACCCACGCTTGCCGATGTTGAACGACAGGCCCACCGTAGCCCGCTCGCCCTCGTAGGCCCGGAAGGGCCACTTCTGCAGCTCCGACAGGAGACACTGGTAGAGCGGGCCTGTCTTGAACTGGGGGTTGTCCACCCAGAGCTTGGACACCTTCCCGTCGTTGCCGATGACGAACTCCAGGGGGATGCGGGCCGCCAGCCCAGGGCTGCGCTCGGCCTCCTCCTTGAAGCACTTGAAGAGGGTGGACTTGTTGCCGGAGACCACCCGGTTGATGGCGGACTGGTCGAACTGCTGCGCCACCTCCATGCCATCCGCGTCCGTGGCCACGGTGCCCGCCGGTCGCGGCGGACGCTTCGGCTCGGTGCGGGTGGTGGAGGCCACCGCGACCTTTCCGGTACCGGTGGTTCCGGAAGCCGGCTTCGTGCCCGGCTCGGTGGCGGGCTTGTCCGGGCGGCGCGTGCCGTTGGTGGGGTACTCGAAGAGCTCCTCGTCGTCGGCGCGGGCCTGGGCGAGGCGGATGGTGGGCGGCTCCATCTCGATGCCGTCGAACTCCTCCTCACCCCCGAGCCAGCCGTGGACCGCGGCGCTGCGCGCCACCTGGAGGCCGCCGATTCCCAGCACCAGCGCCATGACGGCCGCGCCGCCACCGAGGTACTTCAGCCGCTTGCGGGACTTCTCGCGCTCCACCTGGACGGCGGCGTCCACCCGGGCGCGGGCCTCCGCGCGGGCCACGTGCACCCGGAAGGCGTCCACGTCCCGCATCGGGTGGAAGTCGCGCTCCCCCGCGATGGCCACCGGGCTGTCGGGCGTCAGCTCCCCCGTGGAGAGCTTCTCCACGATCTGCCCGCCGCTCACAGGGCCGAGGACCATGTCCCCCACCCGGAAGAGCCAAAGTCCTTCCACATCCACCGCAAAGTCTTGTCCGGCCGCCATTTCGCGCGCGAGTATCCCGTGTTCCCCCACACACTCGCAACGCCGTGCTCTCTTCGACTACCAAGCGGATTCCCGTCGCACTGTGGATCTGGTACCGCGGCGGAAACTTCCGTGGCTTCCAGCGTCAGCCGGAGGGGCCGACCGTGCAGGCGGTGCTCGAGGAGGCGCTGGCCTCCGTGGGCGTGCCCGCCACCATCATGCCTTCGGGGCGGACGGACCGGGGCGTCCACGCGCGGATGCAGGTGGTGAGCGTGCGCCTGGAGCCAGGCGACTCGGCAGAGGCGATGGAGAAGCGGCTGCCCGCCCGCCTGCCCCCCGACCTGGGGCTGTGCGCGGTGCGCCGGCCCGGCTCCTTCCATGCGCAGTGGAGCGCCAGCGGCAAGGGCTACCGCTACCGGCTGCGCCTGGGCGGGACGCCGGACGCGGCCTGGGCGCCCTACGCGCTGGACGTGGCCTCCGAGCCGCTGCTCCAGGGCGCCAGGGCGGTGACGCCCGAGCGACTGGAGGCGCTGCTCGGCGCGGCGGTGGGGACGCGGGACTTCATCGCCTTCCATGAGAAGTCCAGCCCCCAGAAGCCACGCACGCTGGAGTCCGCCACCCTGCATGCGCTGGGCGGTGGGCTGTACGAGGCGAGGCTGAGCGGGGACGGCTTCGCGCGCTACCAGGTGCGCTACCTCGTGGGGAGCGCGCTCAAGGCGGCGGCGGGACTGCTTCCGGAAGAAGCGTGGAAGGCGGCGCTGGAGACGGGGGCGGCCATGGAGGGCTTCAAGGCGCCCGCGCACGGCCTGGTGCTCTGGGAGGTGCGCTACCCTCCTGGGGTGGACCCCTTCACCGCCGGAGAGCGCCTCCACCCTCCGGGACTGCCGCTGGAGCCACCCTTCCTGTAGGTGACGCGCGGCGGAGTCCGACAACAGCGGCTCAGTCGACCAGCCGCTCCTCGTACTTCGCCAGCAGGTCCGAGATGGCCTCCCGCAGGTACTCGCTCTGACGGATGCGCGTGGAGCGCGACAGCTCCTTGAGGGCGTCGAGCTTCTCGCGGTTGAGCCGGAAGACCACTGAGGTGAGGCGGGGATTCATGTCCATGTGCGCGACCTCCTACAGATGCCCACAACCTCTCACAGACCTGTCGGATCGCAATTTTTTCACTGCGTCTTGCCTACCGGGAAGATCCACTGCACCCCGGTGAAGACTTCGGCATCCGCGCGCAGGCCTGATCCGAAGCCGAGCGTGAGCCCGAGCCCGCCAAACACCGCGAGCCGCTCGGAGAAGGTGTGTCGCGCGCCGAACGCTACGCGAGGCCCCACCCACGGCCCAGAAAACGGCCTGATCATCACGCTCAAGTCGAAGAAGCTCTGCCACGCATCCATGCCGAAGAAGTTCCGGTAGCCGCCCACCAGCGACAGGTCCGGGCCGCGCAGGCTCCCGCGGATCAGCACGAAGAGCTCGTCCCCGTCGTAGCCCACCGTCCGGGTGCCAGCGAGGTCCAGGTGCGCGTCGCCCCCGGACTCCGCATCGTCGTCATCCGCGTCGATGTAGTCCGTATACGAGCCGCCCGGGCCGATGATCAGCGAGAGCGCCCGGCGGTCCTCGTAGTACGGCGTGTCGACGGGCTCCGCAGCCCGGGCCCTCGCGGGCAGGGCCGCTCCGAGGACGCTGATCAGCACGAGCGCCCCGCGTGTCAGCCGGAGCCCCCTGCGGGTCGTCATGCAGCACTCGCGAGCCATGGGCCGCGCGTTCTACCAGCCTTCCATGGCCGCGAATGAGGGGTCAGAAACGCCCCTCGCTGTCTCTCATTTGACAATACAAACGCCCGAATTCTAGGGTCCGCGCCCTCAAGGAGTTCCAATGCCGAAGTTTAATTTCAGTGCAGTTGTCATTGCGTTGTTCATTGCCGCGTGCGGCGGTTCTCCGTCGGGGCAGCCGCAGGAGCCGGTGGAGCCCCAGCCCGGCGAGGGCGTGGTCCAGATTCCGCTGGTCACGACGAGCGCGGACGGCCAGCGCTACCGGCTGGTGGGAGCGACCTTCACCATCACCGGGCCGCAGTCGGTCATCATCACGGACACGTCGACGGACACGGTGAGCGTGCCGCTGCCCGCGGGCAACTACTCCATCCGGCTCGAGGGGCAGTGGAGCCTCGAGCGCGTGGAAGCGCCCGGGCAGCCGGTGCAGGCCAGCCTGATGTCGCCCAACCCGATGGCGTTCTCCCTGGTGGAGCGGGAGACCCTCCCGGTGCGCTTCCTGTTCAAGGTCCCTGCGAACGGAACCGCGGACGTGGGCTTCAGCGTGGACACGGGTGGCTGGTTCGCCGGTACGTTCGAGTTCGGTTTTCTCCCCGAGGGGCCCTCGCCGTTCAACACCTTCTCGGTGCTGGAGGGCAGGAGCGTGCCCTTCGTCATGAGCTGGGACACGGCGACGGCGATCCGGGACTACGACGGTTGGAGGTCGATCAGGGTGACGACGGGTCCCATCACCGTCCAGTTCGGAGGCCCCTACACCGAGGTGCTGCACGATCGCCTCGCGACGACTCTGCGGGGTCAGACGTTCCAGTTCAGCCTGATGGCGACGGAGCAGGGGTCGATCCTCATGCCGAGCGTCGTGATTCATTCGCGGCCGGGGACGGGCTTCGAACTGAGCATGGACACGCCCCCGAACTTCTCGATGGTGCTGGACGCGGAGGGCTACCCCTCGGCGCGGCCGTTCGACTTCCAGACCCCCTTCACCCTGATGGAGATCAGCGACTCCCGGTTCGGGCGCATCCAGGGCACGGCGCGAGTGAACGCCTCCGCCCGGTAATCCGTCCCGCGTGAAGCAGTGAGAAGCCCGCGGCCCCTTCCGGCCGCGGGCTTTTTCATGGCCGGAGTGCCCCTCCGCGGCGGGCGCTCCCTCCCCTGCCGACTCCCACCCGAAGTCGCTCCGCGCCCGAGCGCTCCGCATCTGGAGGTGCGCATTGGCCCACGACGAAAATGCCGCCATTCCTGAAAACGAGGAAGCTGTGTCATTCGACGTGGACGAGCACACCATCGCCGCGGACGTGGAGTCCCTCTTCACGCCGAGCACCGGCCCCGGCACGGGAGAGGTTCCGTCCAACCCCTCGTATGGGGACTCGGTGCCGGAGGGCCAGGAGCACCTGCCCCGGCCCGGCACGCGCATCCACCACTACGAGCTCATCCGCGAGCTGGGCAGTGGCGGCATGGGCACCGTCTTCCTCGCGCGTGACACGCGGCTGGGCCGCCGCGTCGCCATCAAGTTCCTGCACACCACGGACCCCGACGTCACGCGGCGCTTCATCCGCGAGGCGCAAGCCACCGCGCTGTGCAGCCACGAGAACATCGTCATCATCTACGAGGTCGGCGAGTTCCAGGGCAGCCCGTACATGGTGTTGGAGTTCCTCCAGGGCCAGCCGCTCAACAAGCTCGTGAAGGGCACCCAGCGCCTGCCGCCCCCGCGCGCCGTGGAGCTGATGGTCCCCGTCGTCCGCGCCCTGGTGTGCGCCCACGAGCAGAAGATCGTCCACCGCGACCTCAAGCCCGACAACGTCATCGTCACCGACACGGGCAACATCAAGGTGTTGGACTTCGGCATCGCCAAGGTGCTCCAGGGCGCGGAGTCCTCGGTGGACGTCGACGTGGACGTGGCCGTGGAGGAGCCCGCCACGCCCACGAGCACCGATGGGGGCCGCGAGAAGGCCGAGCTCACGCGCCACGGCGCCATCATGGGAACCATGCCGTACATGTCCCCGGAGCAGTGGGGCATCGGCGTGGACATCGACCACCGCACGGACATCTGGGCGGTGGGCATCATGCTGTTCCGGATGCTGGCCGGGAAGCACCCGTTGGATCCGCTGTACGGCCCGCAGCTGATGGTGACGGCGCAGCTCGACGAGCCCATGCCGCGCCTGGGCGACGTGGCGCCGGACGTGCCGCCAGACCTGGCGGCCGTAGTGGACCGCTGCCTCTACAAGCTCAAGGACCTGCGCTTCCCGGACGCGGCCTCGCTGCTGCGCGCGCTCGAGCCCTTCCTGCCCGGGCGCTACACCCGCGAGCTGCGCATCGACGAGAGCCCGTACGCGGGCCTCAGCTCCTTCCAGGAGGCGGACGCGGACCGCTTCTTCGGACGCTCGCGCGAAATCGCCGCGCTGGTGAACCGCATCCAGGACCGGCCGCTGCTGGGCATCGTCGGTCCCTCCGGCACGGGCAAGTCGTCCTTCGTGCGCGCGGGCCTCGTGCCCGTGCTCAAGCGCTCCGGCGAGACGTGGGAGTCGCTCGTCATCCGCCCCGGCCGCCAGCCGCTGGCCGCGCTGGCCAGCATCGTCGCGCCGCTGGTGAGCAGCTCCACCACGCTGGAGGGCGACATCCAGGAGCAGCGGCAGCTCGTCGAGCGCCTCGCGCAGGAGCCCGGCTACGTGGGCACCGTGCTGCGCAGCCGCGCCCGCCGCTCGCGCCGCAAGCTGCTGCTCTTCGTGGACCAGTTCGAGGAGCTCTACACGCTGGTGCCCGACGCGCACGAGCGCCTGGCCTTCACCGCCTGTCTCGCCGGCCTCGCGGACGACGCGACGTCCCCGGTGCGGGTGGTGCTGTCCATCCGCTCGGACTTCCTGGACCGGGTATCCGAGGACGAGCGCTTCATGGCGGAGCTGAGCCAGGGCCTCTTCTTCCTCTCCCCGCCCAACCGCGAGGGCCTGCGCGACGCGCTGGTGCAGCCGGCGGAGATGGCCGGGTACCGCTTCGAGACGCCGCAGATGGTCGAGCACATGCTCGGGCACCTGGACGCGACGCAGGGCGCGCTGCCGCTGCTCCAGTTCGCGGCGACGCTGCTCTGGGAGCAGCGCGACACGGCGAGCAAGGTGCTCACCGAGCAGAGCTACAACTCCATGGGCGGCATCGCTGGCGCGCTCGCCACGCATGCCGACAGCGTCCTCGGGGAGCTGTCCAGCACGCAGCAGGCGCTGGTGCGCGCCGTGTTCCTGCGCCTGGTGACGCCGGACCGCACGCGCGCCATCGTCTCCATGGGCGAGCTGCGGGAGCTGGCGAAGGACTCGGGAGAAATCCAGCGCCTCATCGACCACCTCGTCCAGGCGCGCCTGCTGGTGGTGCAGACGGGAGGCGGCGCCACGGGCGCGACGGTGGAGCTGGTCCACGAGTCGCTGCTGCACAGCTGGCCCACGCTGCGCCGGTGGCTGGACGAGGGCCAGGAGGACTCGGCCTTCCTGGAGCAGCTGCGCAACGCGGCCCGGCAGTGGCAGTCGAAGGGCTTCGACGCCGGCCTGCTGTGGCGCGGCGAGGTGGTGGAGGAGGCGCGGCGCTTCCAGCGGCGCTACCGCGGCGAGCTGCCGAAGCTGCAGCGGGACTTCCTGGAGCACGTCCTCGCGCAGGCACAGAAGTCGGCGCGCCGCCGCCGGGCGCTGGTCATCGGCTCCACGGCATTCCTGGGCCTGCTGGCCATCGCCGCGGTGATTGCGCTGGTGTTCATCCGCAACGCGCAGCAGGAAGCCGAGCGCCAGGCTGTCATCGCCCGCGGCGCCGAGTCCGAGGCGCGCGAGTCGGAGACGGTGGCGCGGCGTCGGCTGGCGGAGGTGCAGGCCAAGGAGCTGGAGCGGCAGAAGGCCGAGGAGGAAGCCCAGGCCGCCAACGCCCAGGTCGCCGTCGCCAATGATGAGCTGCAACGCAAGAACGACGCGCTGCTGGAGGCGCTGGAGAACGCGAACAAGGCGCAGCTCCGCGCGCGCTTCGCGAAGCGGTACGCGGAGAAGAACGCGACGGCCGCGCGCCAGGCCCAGGACGAGGCCATCCGCGCCGCGCAGCAGCTCCAGTCCCTGCTGCGCCGCGAGCAGGACCGCGTCCAGCGCCTGCAGTCGCAGCTCGGCAGTCCCGTCATCGACGAGTTGAAGTGAAGTGAAGCCCACGAGAATGGTGATGAAGCGCTCCACAATCGGACTGTTCCTGTCGCTCGCGCTGCTGGCGCCCCGGGTGGTACCGGCCGCCGCGCAGGACGAGTCCCCGGCCACGGCCACCACGAAGCAGCGCACGCGCAAGGCCGCGAAGGGGTCCCCGTCGGCGGCCGGGACGAAGCGCGTGCACAAGGCCGTCAAGGCGTCCGACCCGGACGCGCCGCAAGCGCTCTCCAAGGGGAAGAAGCGGCGCACGTCCAAGGCAGCGGAAGGGGCCGACCCGGCTGCTGCGGAAGCCTCGCAGGCAAGCCCCAGGTCGACGAAGCGGCGCACATCCAAGGCCGTGGAAGGGGCCGACCCGGCTTCTCCGGAGGCATCGCAGGCGACCTCGAAACTGTCGAAGCGCCGGCTCCGGAAGGGCACGACCGCCGTCTCCGAGCCCACCGAACCCGGCGCCGAGACCGCCGAGGATGCCCGGACGAGCACGGCCCCCGAGCCGTTCTCGGCGCCCCGGGAAGCCCCGGCGGAGGCCGCCGCCGCACTTCCCTCCGAGCGGCCCTCCACGGTGGTGCTGTCCGGTGACGAGCGCCCCTGGGCCCGGGGCGTGTCCCAGCAGAAGCAGCAGACCGCCATCGACCTCTTCCGCGCGGCCAACGCGCTGCTGAAGGAGTCCATCTTCCTCAAGGCGGCGGAGCAGTACCGGCAGGCGCTCACCCACTGGGACCACCCCGCCATCCACTACAACCTGGCGCTGGCGCTGCTGAACCTGGACCAGCCCATCGAAGTCCGCGAGCACCTGGAGGCGGCGATGCGCTACGGCGAGGCGCCCCTCGACGCGGAGAAGCTGGAGAACGCCCGCGCCTACAAGTCGCTCGTGGAGAAGCAGCTCGCCTGGGTGGAAATCACCTGCGAGACGCCGGGCGCCTCGGTGGTGATGGACGGCCGGCCCCTGTTCGTGGGCCCGGGTCGCTCCGCGGGCTGGGTCCGCGCTGGCCCGCACACGCTCGTGGCGACGGGCGAGGGCTACCTCACCCAGGACCAGAGCCGCACCCTGTCACCGGGTGAGAAGGTGACGCTGGACTTGAAGCTCTTCACCTCCGACGACCTCATCCAGTACCGGAGGAAGTGGTCCGCCTGGAAGCCCTGGGCAGTCGTGGGCACCGGCGTGGCGCTCGCGGCTGGCGGCGCCCTGCTGCACGCGGGAGCGCGCAGTGATTACACCGGCTTCGACACGGCCATCGCGAGCTGTGGCGGCTGCGTGCCGGAGCCCGCCGTCGCGAACCAGCGCACCCGCGGCGACACCCTCCAGACGGGGGCCTTCGCCGCGTACGGCGTCGGCGGCGCGGCGCTGGTGACGGGCGCGGTGCTCGTCTACCTCAACCGGCTCCAGCCCCATCAAGTCGACCCGTCCGAGGCCTCGAAGGCCACGACGAGCGTCACCCCCTACCTCGGCGCAGGCGGCGGTGGCGCCTCCGCGACGTTCCGCTTCTGAGACAGCCCATGCTCCGCAACGCCTTCTCCTTCCTCCCTCGCGGGTGGCTCGTCCTCCTCGCGCTGGCCCTGCCGCTCCTCGCCTGCGTGCAGCCCGAGAGCGTGACGTGCCCGTCCGGGCTCGTCTGTCCCTCCGGGCAGCAGTGCGCGGCCCGACAGGACATGTGCATCCGGACCTCCTGCGGCGACGGCATCGTCCAGGAGGGTGAGTCCTGCGACGACGGCAACATCCTCCAGGGCGACGGGTGCAGCACGGACTGCGGCTCCGACGAGACCTGCGGCAACGGCACCGTGGACGTCGTCACCGGCGAGGTCTGCGACGACGGCAACACCGTGAACGAGGACGGCTGCAGCGCGAACTGCCGCTCCAGCGAGCTGTGCGCCAACGCCACGGTGGACACCGCCGTGGGCGAGAAGTGCGACGACGGCAACTCGCGCTCGGGCGATGGTTGCAGCGCGGACTGCCTCTCCACCGAGTTCTGCGGCAACGGCTACGTGGACGTCACCCGTGGCGAGAAGTGCGACGACGGCAACAACGACAGCGGCGACGGGTGCAGCGGTGACTGCCGCTCCGAGGAGAGCTGCGGCAACGGCATCGTCGACGTCGCGGTAGGCGAGAAGTGCGACGACGGCAACAACGACAGCGGCGACGGGTGCAGCTCCGACTGCCGCTCCAACGAGTCCTGCGGCAACGGCATCATCGACATCGCCGCTGGTGAGCTGTGCGACGACGGCAACACCGCGGACGGCGACGGCTGCGCCTCCGACTGCCGCTCGGGCGAGGGCTGCGGCAACGGTGTGCGCGACCTCGACGAGGAGTGCGACGACGGCAACACCGTCGACACCGACAATTGCCTCCGCAACTGCAAGCTGCCCCGCTGCGGCGACGGCGTCACGGACCGGCAGTCCCCCGGGCTGGAGCAGTGCGACACGTCCGGCGAGTCACCGGAGTGCAATGCCAACTGCACGGTGCACGCCTGCGGCGACGGCTTCGTGAACGTCAGCGCCAGCGAGCAGTGCGACAACCCGGGCGCGGAGGACTCGGCCAACTGCGACAGCGACTGCTCCATCGCCTTCTGCGGAGACCGCTACCGCAACCCCGCGCGCGGCGAGCAGTGCGACACCGGCGGCAACTCCAACGCGTGCGACGCCGACTGCACCCTCCCCCTCTGTGGTGACGGCCTGCTCAACACGAGCGCCAACGAGGCGTGCGACTCCGGCGGCGAGTCCTCCTTCTGCGACTCCGACTGCACGCCCGCCTTCTGCGGCGACGGCCACCCCAACCCGGCCGCCCGCGAGGAGTGCGACGACGGCAACGCCACCGAGGAGGACGACTGCCTCGCGGGCTGCGTGCGCAACACCTGTGGCGACAACTTCGTCGACCTCCAGGAGCCTGGCGTCGAGGCCTGCGACGACGGCAACCGCTTCTCCGAGACGGAGTGCCCCTACGGCACGCGCACCTGCACGCGCTGCAACGCGGCGTGCTCCGCGGCCCTGAGCCTCAATGGCCGCTACTGCGGCGACGGCACCCGGAACGACGACAGCGAGGTCTGCGACGACGGCAACACCGCCACCGAGTCCGAGTGCACCTACGGCACCCGCAACTGCACGACCTGCGATGCGACTTGCGCGACGTCGCTCCGGCTCACCGGCCGCTACTGCGGCGACGGCGCCCGGAACGACGACAGCGAGGTCTGCGACGACGGCAACACCGCTACCGAGTCCGAGTGCGCCTACGGCACCGCGACCTGCACCCTGTGCAACAGCGCCTGCACCGAGCCCCTGACGCTCACCGGCCGCTACTGCGGCGACGGTGCCAGGAACGATGACCGCGAGGCCTGCGACGACGGCAACAAGGTGACGGAGACGGAGTGCGGCTATGGCACCCGCAACTGCTCGGCCTGTGATGCCACCTGCGCGACCACCCTCACCCTCTCCGGCCGCTACTGTGGCGACGGTCGCCTGGAGGAGTCGCGCGAGCTCTGCGACGACGGCAACACCGACAACGAGACGCGGTGCGACTACGGCGTCCAGACGTGCACGACGTGCAACTCCACCTGCACCGACACCCTGACGCTCACGGGCCCCTACTGCGGCGACGGCCGGAAGGACCCGAACGAGGCGTGCGACGACGGCAACACCGCCACCGAGACCACGTGTGACTACGGCACCCAGAGCTGCATCGCCTGCAACGCCACCTGCACCGGCGTGCTGAGCCTCACGGGGCCCGTGTGTGGCGATCAGATCCAGAACGGCAACGAGGTCTGCGACGACGGCAACACGACGACCGAGGATTCGTGCCCGTACGGAACGGCGGAGTGCACCCTGTGCCGGTCCGACTGCATGAAGGAGCTGGAGCTGACCGGCCCCATCTGTGGCGACGGCTTCAAGAGCAGCACCGAGGTCTGCGACGACGGCAACACCGCCAATGAGACCACGTGCGGCTACGGCACGCGCAGCTGCGTGGGCTGCAACTCCACCTGCACGGCGGAGCTGAGCCTCTCCGGCCCCTACTGCGGTGACGGCGCCCGGAACGACGCCAGCGAGGCCTGCGATGATGGCAACGGCATCGAGGAGACCGAGTGCCCCTACGGCCAGAAGACCTGCACCCTGTGCAAGGCGGACTGCTCGGACACCCTGAGCCTCACGGGGCCGCACTGCGGCGACGGCGTGGAGAACGGTGGAGAGACGTGCGACGACGGCAACGCCGACGTCTGTGGTGCCTGCAACGCCACGTGTACGCGCATCCAGATCGCCCCGGCCAGGGGCCGCATCCACACCGCGGGCAGCGCGGACATCCGGGATGGGGAGATCTTCATCATCTCCGACGGCATGAACTCCTACGCGGTGTTCGAGTTCGACCGGAACGGCACCTCCAACCCGGCCAACGTCCGCATCTTCGTCTTGAACGGGACCAGTGAGGCCCAGATGGCTCAGAACATCATGACGGCGATCCAGGGTGCGCCCAACCTCGACATCACGGCCACCGCGGCGGCGGGTTCGAGGACGGTGGAGCTCGTCAACGACAAGAACGGCTCGCACGGAAACCAGGCCATCGTCGAGTTCGTGCAGAACTCCCGGTTCCAGGTGGAGAGCATGTCCGGAGGCGCCGGACAGGACTGCCCGGAGGGCGTCCGCTGCACGGCGGACAGGGACTGCGAGCACGGGCTGGTCTGCGGGGCCGACAAGAAGTGCGCGGCGCCGCCAGTTGGAGGTCCGTGAGGCGGTGACACGAGGGGCCAGCGGACCGCGAACGGAAGTCCCGGGCGCGGCGGCTGGCTCCTGAGAACCGGGGCTGTGGGCCACCGCGCCTGGGTGTGGCGGCCCTCTCCCCGAGCCCTCGTGAAGAGCACCACCGCGCTTTGGCGTTGACCTGCCACCGTGCAACCCACTTGGCTTCCGGCTCCTGGCCTTGGAGAGGTGCTTGCGTGGGTGGTCGGACGTTGCGATTCGCGGGATTGCTGCTCCTCGTGGCGGGCTGCGCCACCGTCCCTTCCCCGGTGTCCCCGCCAGCCGCGCCTCCCGCGCCCGTGGCCGTGCAGCCGCCGCGTCCCCTCCTCAAGGCGTACCGCCTCCTGCCGGATGGGACGACCTCGGAGTGGGGCTCACTGCCGGCGGGTGACTCCGGCTTCCAGCCGCCTCCCGCGGGTGACTGGTACGCCGAGCCGCTGGAGCCCGTGAAGACGGTGGAGGGCGCCCGCGCGCTGGCCGCCGTGCTGCGGGACTACCGCGTCCCGGGGCTCTCCTTCGGGGACGTGGGCCTCCCCGCGCCGGAGCTGCTGATGCCGCTGCTCGAAGGCACGGCCGTCGTGTCACTCCAGCTCTCGGGCACCGGCTTCGGGAATGAGCACCTCGCCGCGCTTCAAGGCGCGACCTGGCTGGAGGCCCTGCACCTGGACGGCACGCGAGTGGGCGACACCGGCCTCGTCCACCTCCAGGGCCTGCACAGGCTGGCCACGCTGCGGCTGGATGAGACGTCCGTGTCCGACCAGGGACTGGCCTCGCTCGCGGGGCTCACCACCTTGCGCCGCCTGTCGCTGGCGGGCACGGCGGTGAGCTCGAAGGGGCTCGGCCTGCTCGCGGCGCAGTCGGAGCTGGAGTGGCTGGACGTCTCGGACACGACGACGGACGACACGCTGCTCGCGGCCGTTCCGGGGGCCCGCCTGCGCACGCTCATCCTGAGCGGCACGCGGGTGACGAACGCGGGACTTGGCGCGCTCCGGGGGATGCCTGGGCTGACGTGGCTGGGCCTCGCGCGCACGGAGGTCTCCGACGTGGGCCTCGCGCACGTGGCAGGGCTGCGCGGACTGGAGGCCCTCCACCTGGGCAGCACCCGGGTGACGGACGCGGGGCTCGTGCACCTCGCGAGCCTGCCGGCGCTGCGGGCCCTGGTGCTCAGCAAGGCCCACGTCCGGGGCCCCGGGCTCCATCACCTCGCCGGCCTCACGCAACTGGAGGCCCTCCATCTGGACGACACCCGCGTCGGCGATGCGGCGCTGCGTCACCTGCGGGGCCTCACCCGACTGCGGGAGCTGGAGCTGTCCCGCACGGCTGTCACGGGTGCCGGTCTCCAGGAGCTGACGGGCCTGGGCACACTCGAGGTCCTCGGGCTCGCGGGCCTCACGCTGGAGGACGCGGCGCTCGCGTCACTGGCGCCCCTGACGCGGCTGTCCCGGCTCGACCTGGCCTCCACATCCATCGGCCTCGCGGGGCTGCAGCACCTGGGCCCGCGCCCCGCCCTGCGGCACCTGGACCTGAGCCGCACGGGCTTCAACGATGAGTGGGCGCCTCACCTGGGGCACTTTCCGCGGCTCCAGTCGCTGCGCGTCGAGCGCACGCTCCTCACGGACGTGGGGCTGGGCCAGCTCGCCATGTTGCAAGAGCTGGAGGCCCTCCACGTGTCGGGGACCCTCATCACCGGCTCGGGCCTGGTCCGGCTCCAGCAGCTCCCGCGCCTCGCCACGCTCGACCTGGGGGCGACGTCGCTGGATGCGGCAGGCGTGAAGGCGCTTCAGGAGTTCCGCGGGCTCGGCTGGCTGAGCCTCGCGGGCGTGCCCATCGGCGACGAGGCTCTCGCCTTCCTGCCGCGCGCGCTGCGCACGCTGTACCTGACGCGGACGAGAATCACGGACGCGGGCCTGCCGGCGCTGCACCGGCTGCCGCTGTTGCGGGAGCTGGACCTGCGCCGGACGGCTGTGTCCCCGGCCGCGCGGGCCGCCCTGGAGACGGAGCGGGGCATCCGCCTCGTGTCCTCTCCGTAGAACTCCTCCCCCAGGCTTCGCGAAGACGTTCATCCGCGGGTGCGGACCTGCTCAGATTCCTGGTACTCGGTGAGCAGTATACGCAGAATCCTGAAGGTACCCGGTTGCATTGGAGATGATAACGCCTGTCTTGCTGCCATCGGGGTTTGTCCATTCCGGTGTCGCCTCCAGGACCGACGGAATACCATCTCCGTCACCGTCACCCAGGTAGACAGCGACATGCCCATGCTTCACCAGAAGATCGCCAACCTGGATATAGGCCTTTGAAATCTGCGGAATGCCATTCTTCATCGCAGTGGAGGATGTCCAGCCGAAAGGCACGCCTGCATACTGGAACATCTTATACACCAGCCCCGAGCAGTCGACCCCCCTGACGCCAGCAGGCTGATAGTAGTTGCCTTGACCACTGCCGCAGCTTGAACCGTAATGCCATATCCCAGTGCTGGGAGCAGCGCCGAATCGGTACTGTCCACCACAAGCGCCCGTGTAGACGGAGTCGAGTGCCGCGAGGCCATAGGAAAGAGCCAGGCGGACTTTTTCGGAAGGTGAAGTCGCCACCTTGCAATTCTGCATGTAATAAGGAATGCCATGCGCCGGGATGCCTGCCACGAGCGTTCCATTGAGATAGTAACTGAACTCATCGCCAGGCACGATTGCCACGTGGACGATCCCACCCACCTTCCACTCTCCAGGTCCAGCGGTGTAGCTCTCGCTGGATTGCAATCCGACCCCCGGGCGGAAGTTTTGCACTGTGGCGGTGTGAGTGTATCCCGTCCCATTCAGTAGATTGTTGGTGATCTGGTAGACACCTCCGTACGCGTTCACCTTGTTCCAGCAGGCCCCGGCGTGCGGCCCGGTCCGATAAAATGTGTAGTCAGCTCGAGCAGGCGACGTGACTGCGAAAAACGATACGAGAACAGAGACGGTCGCCCGCATCGTGCATCTGCGGGACGAGTGCATTTCGATACATCCTTTCGTTTATTACATGGATGGAAAAGACATTCGAACCTCGCACTGCCCCTGCATGGAGTCCTGAATTACGCGAGATCCAGACTTATTGGACCTCCACATGCCTGAGAATGTCAAGCTGAGACATTCCCACGCCATGGCCTTGCCGATGGCCACCACCGACAGGCGCGTCGCCCGCACCGCTCGTCGTCGATGGCCGCCTTGCGCTTCATGATGGCCCGCTTCTCTACCCCCCTCAGGCGGCAAGGGTCAGCGGCAGTTGCCGGGATTGAGGTACGGGAAGCGGTCCGCCGTGTTGATGCTGGTCTCGATGCTCTGGCTATAGACCTGGCCACCGAACGCGTTGCGCACGTTGATGTGCATGTTGCTGTCCAGATAGAAGTTGCCACCGCCCGACGGGTTCACCCAGTAGCGATTGCCATTGACCGTCCTCACGAAGAAGGCGCCCTCGTAGTAGCGCCGGGCCGTGAAGTCACTGCCGAGCACCAGGTTCAGCGCCCAGTAGTCCGACGCGCCCATGAACGCGGTCGCCGGGTAGTCCTTCCAGATGTTGAATTCGCTCAGGCACTGGTAGTCCGTGCTGCTGCACGTACCCCCGTTGGCCAGCTGCATGCGGCCGTGGAAGCCCACCGAGGCGACGGCGCTGTCCAGCCGCCAGTTCAGCGTCTTGATGTAGAAGAACAGCGAGGAGTACGCGTGCGAGGTGTTGTAGGCCCCCACGCGGTCCACGAACACCTCGCAGTACGAAGCCGGGTAGTCGGCAGCCCCCGCGCGCGAAGGCGCGAGCACCGAGAGGAACAGCGAGGCCACGAGGGCGGAGAGGAGCGTGTTGCGCATGGAGGTCACTCCGGGCAGGCAATGGATGGACGGTTCCATCCAACCCGGTGTCTAGTCGCAGCGCACCCGCGGGAGCAACCTACGCCCGGGAGACTGACCCAGGCCTGCCCACGGCAGGTGCGAGGCTGGCCTCGGCGCGCGAGCCCCCTCAGGCCTATAGTGGCGCCCTTCGATGAGGGAGGTGAAGGAATGCCTGCTTACGTGCTCGGTTTCCACGAGGCCGACCGAACCCGAATCATGGTTGTCGGGGGGAAAGGCGCGAGCCTGGGGGAGCTTTCCAGGCTGGAAGGCATCCGCGTGCCGGATGGCTTTTGCATTTCGACCGAAGCCTTCAAGCGAATCCTGGGAGAAGCGCCGACGCTGGGCGAATGGCTCGATCGGTTGTCGCGTCTGAAGGCGGAAGACCGGGATGGAATCCGGGAGCTCAGCGCGGAGCTCCGCACGCTCATCGAAGGGATGGCCATCCCTGAAGACGTTCAGGAAGCGATCACCCACTTCCTTTCGAGGCTTGGCGAGCACGCTGCCTATGCCGTCCGGTCCAGCGCGACGGCGGAGGATTTGCCGGAGGCTTCCTTCGCGGGCCAGCAGGACACGTATCTGAACGTCATCGGGAAGCCGGCGATCCTGGCGCACGTCAGCCGGTGCTGGGCGTCGCTCTTCACCGAGCGGGCGGTCACCTACCGCCTTCGGCAAGGCTTCGACCACCGCAAGGTCCACATGGCGGTGGTGGTGCAGAAGATGGTCTTCCCGCAGGCGGCCGGAACCTTGTTCACGGCCGAGCCCGTGACCTCGAACCGGAAGGTGTCCTCCATCGAGGCTGGCTTCGGCCTCGGTGAGGCCTTGGTCTCCGGCCTGGTGAACGCCGACGGCTACAAGGTGCGGAACGGCCAGGTCACCGAGAAGACGGTCGCCACCAAGAAGCTGGCGACCTGGGCCTTGTCGGATGGCGGTACGCAGGAACGGGCGCTCGAGCCCGAGCGGCAGAACAGCCCCGTGCTGACGGATGAGCAGATCGTGCGGCTCGAGCGACTGGGCAGGCGGATCGAAGCGCACTTCGGTCATCCCCAGGACATCGAATGGTGCCTGGTCGACGACGCGTTCTACATCGTCCAGAGCCGGCCCATCACGACCCTGTACCCCATCCCGGATGTGGGTGATCGAGGCAACCACGTCTTCGTATCCGTCGGCCATCAACAGATGATGACCGACCCCATGAAGCCCTTGGGGCTGTCCTTGTGGCAGTTGACCGCCGCTCGTCCCATGTATGCGGCGGGTGGGAGGTTGTTCGTCGATCTCACGAAGGAGCTGGCTTCACCGGCCAGCCGGGGCGTCCTGTTGAATGGCCTGGGCGGATCCGAGCCGCTCATCAAGGATGCCCTCATGACCCTCATCGAGCGGGGCGATTTCATCGAACCGTCGCCCGCGGCTCCACCAGCACCGGGTCCCGCTCAAGGCAAGCCAAGTATGTCGCCCGCGGGTTCCCACCCGCCTGTCGACGACGATCCGGCGATCGTCGCCGAGATGATCGCGCGCAGCCAGACGTCGCTCGAAGCGCTGAAGCGGAACATCCAAACGAAGTCCGGAACGGAATTACTGGATTTCATCCTGGAAGACATTCAGCACTTGAGGAAGAGCCTGTTCGAACCGCGGAGCTTCAGCGTGATCATGGCCGGCATGAACGCTGCGTCTTGGATCAACGAGAAGATGATGGCGTGGTTGGGCGAGAAGAGCGCCGCGGACACCCTCTCTCAATCCGTGCCGAACAACATCACCTCGGAAATGGGGCTGGCGCTGCTGGACGTCGCGGACGCGATCCGGCCTCATCCGGAGGTGGTCGAATACCTGCAAAATGCCAGGGATGAGGGCTTCTTGGAGGGCCTGACCCGGTTGGAGGGTGGACAGGCAGCCCACGGTGCCATCTCCGCTTATCTCGAAAAATTTGGCATGCGATGTGTCGGGGAAATCGATGTGACGAGGACGCGTTGGCGCGAAAGACCCACGACTCTCGTCCCCTTGATCCTCAGCAACATCAAGACCTTCGAGCCCGGGGCCGGCAGCCGGAAGTTCGAGCAGGGGCGGCAGGAGGCCACGAAGAAGGAACAGGATCTCCTGGCGCGATTGAAGCAATTGCCGGATGGGGAGCAAAAAGCCGGAGAAACGCAACGGATGATCCGCCGGCTCCGGAACTTCATCGGCTACCGTGAGTACCCGAAATACTTCATCGTCAATCACTCCTTCCTCTGCAAGCAGGCCTTGCTGAAGGAAGCCGAGCAGCTCGTGCAGGCCCACGTGCTCCATGAGAAGGAAGACATCTACTACCTCACCCTCCAGGAGCTTCGCGAAGTCGTGCGCACGAACCAGCTGGATGGCCAGCTCGTCAGCCGGCGAAAGGACGAGCACGAACGCCACCGGAAGCTGACGCCACCGCGAGTCATCACGTCCGACGGTGAAATCGTCGCAGGTGCGTACAAACGAGCCGGTCTCCCCGCCGGAGCCATCGTCGGTCTACCGGTCTCCTCGGGCGTGGTGGAGGGACGAGCCCGCATCCTCTTGGACATGGCCGACGCCGATCTGGCAGTGGGAGACATCCTGGTCACCCCCTTCACGGACCCGAGCTGGACGCCCCTGTTCGTGTCCATCAAGGGCCTGGTGACCGAGGTGGGGGGACTGATGACCCATGGCGCGGTGATCGCCCGGGAGTACGGCTTGCCGGCCGTCGTCGGCGTGGAGCATGCGACCCGGCTGATCCAGGATGGGCAACGCATCCGCGTGCATGGAACGGAAGGGTACGTCGAGATCCTGCCCTAGCCGGCGCTCACTCTAGCGACCGAGGGGGACGACTTCCTCCTCGGGCGGGACTTCCGGCTGCACGGCCTCTCCACCGGCCTGGCGCACAGCTCGCGCCAGGCTGGAGACCTCGGCCCAACGCGGCGGATTCAGAAGGGTTCCTGCATCCAGGAAAACATGGCTAATCATATTTTATGTTTTTTTTGGGATGACGGAGCGCTCGGGCCCTCATGGAAGGGCAATGGCTGCCGCCCCCCGAACAGCTCCCCCCAACGCAGGATGAAAATCCCCATGAAATTCGAAGGCTGGCTGAATCCCCGTACGTGGCTGTCAGGCCTGTCACTGGCGCTGCTGCTGAGCGGCACCGGCTGCGGTTCTGAGGATCCGATTGTAGGCACGCAGGAGGCACCCACGCAGGAGGCGCCTCTCGTCACGGCGTTGGCGCGGCCCAACTTCCAGGCTCCCTTCCCCTGCGGGCAGTCCTGGACGTACAGCCATCACAGCGCCGAGGTGCGGCGCGCGCTCGACTTCGTGAATAATGGTGGTGGCACCAACGGCCAGCCCCAGCTCGCCTCGGCGGCGGGTTACGCCACGCGCCACTACGAGGCCGGCGGCGCGGGCAACTACATCAAGATCGACCACGGCGGTGGGTGGGTGACGTACTACTTTCACCTGTCCGCCTACTCCGTGCCGAACGGCACCCAGGTGGCGCAGGGCCAGCAGATCGGCTTGACGGGGAGCACCGGCGCGAGCAGCGGAGCGCACGTCCACTACGAGCAGCTGCTCAACGGCGTGGGCCAGGACATCGTCCTCAACGGCGTGTCGCTCGCGCCCTATCCCGGCAGCTACGGCTCCAGGAGCCACACCAGCAACAACTGCTCCAGTTGCGTGATCAAGGGGGACATCAAGGCGAAGTACGATGCGATGAACGGTCCGGCGCTGCTGGGCAAGTGCCAGGTCGGCGAGCTGGCCACGCCGGATGGGGTGGGCCGCTTCAACCACTTCGAGCGCGGCAGCATCTACTGGACGCCAACGCTGGGCGCGCACGTGGTGATGGGCAGCATCCGTGGCCGGTGGGAGCAGCTGAACTGGGAGCGCGGCCCGCTGGGCTATCCCATCATCGACGAGTGGACGGCGCCGGACGGCCGTGGCCGCTTCAACCACTTCGAGCGGGGAAGCATCTACTGGACGCCGGAGCTTGGGGCCTGGGAAGTCCACGGAGAGATTCGTAACAAGTGGGAGCAGCTGGGCTGGGAGCGCAGCGTGCTGGGTTACCCGAAGACGGGGGAGCAGGAGACGCCGGACAAGACGGGCCGCTTCAACCACTTCGAGAACGGGAGCATCTACTGGACGTCGGCGACGGGAGCGCACGAGGTGCGCGGACTCATCCATGGGAAGTGGGCGGAGCTGGGGTGGGAGAAGAGCAACCTGGGCTACCCGCTGACGGATGAGCAGGGGGCGGCAGACGGGGTGGGCCGCTACAGCCACTTCCAGCGGGGCAGCATCTACTTCACGCCGGCGACGGGAGCGCACGAGGTCAATGGTGAGATCAATGTCAGGTGGGTGGCGCTGGGCCGTGAGGCGGGGCTGCTGGGCTACCCGCTGACGGACGAGACGAAGACTCCGGATGGGGTGGGCCGCTTCAACCACTTCCAGAATGGCAGCATCTACTGGACGGCGGCGACGGGAGCGCACGAGGTGCGCGGCCCCATCCGGGCCAAGTGGGAGTCCCTGGGCTGGGAGACGGGAGCGCTGGGGTACCCGGTGCGGGATGAGTACGCCGTCACCGGTGGCCGTGAGAGCGAATTCCAGAAGGGCTTCATCACCCTCAACACCACCACCGGCGCCGTGACGGTGCGCATGAAGTAGCTCGCGAAGCGCGGAAGAGCCACGGTGTCGGGGCAAGCCAACCCTGCTTGCTCCGTCCCGCTCATGAGGCACCGAGGGCAAAGAAAAAGCCCAGCAACCCGGTGAGCTTGCTGGTCTTCTGAATGTAGAGGCGGCGGGTCTTCGCGTACGTGAAGGGGGCCCCCGGGTGCGGGCAATTCTGGAGCACCGGGGCTTGCCCACGGCATGTGCGAGGTTGGCCCCGGCACGAGGGCCACCCCAGGCCGCGGGGTGTTGAGGCTCAAGAGGCCCAGGCCCCTGCTACGCACCTGATGGGAGCGCGGTCTGGGCAGGCGTGTACCCCAAGGGGGCTCAAGCGGCCTGTCCACAGGACGGGAGCATCACTCGGGCGGCCGGCCATGAAGGACGCCTGGCCCCGGAAGTAGCGCGGCCGGCCGTCAGTCCAGCAGGCGGTTGAGACTCAAGTCCAGCCGGCTGCGCACGAGGCCCAGCAGGCTCTCCAGCTCCGAGCCCTCCATCCGCATCCGCGCGGCCAGCTCCGCGCGGGTGAGCTTCAGGAGCCGCTCACGGGCGTGCGCCACCTGGCGCTGCATGCCGGAGCGCGACTCGCCGTACAGCGCGGAGAGCCGGTCCATGGTGAAGCCGTGGAGGTGGTGCAGCCGCAGGAGCGCGCGCTCGCGCTCGGGGAGGGATGCGAGCACCTTGCGCAGCACCTCGACGAGCAGCTCGCGCGAGTCCTTGCGCACCAGCTCGTGCTCCGGGTCCCCGGTGGACAGCATCCGCGCGAAGGCTTCAGGGGGCTCGTCGAAGAGCTCCTGGCGCCCGTCCCGGTGCGACAGCTCGCCGGCGATGCGCACGCCGGTGATGCGCACCCAGGCCACGAGCGGGCCCCGGCCGGAGTAGTCCGCGACTTTCGGAGGCGCGTCGCCCCGGCCCATCAGCAGCCGCGCACGAAGGACCTGGAGCACCTCGTCCACGGTGGCGTGCGGCAGCCCGCCCAGCTTCGGCGGCACCTTCTGGAGGACGTGCTGGTCGAAGGCGCGCAGGGCCTGCGGGTTGCCCTCCGCGCAGGCGCACGCGAGGTACAGGTCCGCGCCGTGCAACTGGCGCAGCACGTCCGCCGTCGCCTCGGCCGGCAGGTGCCGGGCCACGTGGCGCAGGAAGGACTCCACCGGGAGCGTCACCGTGGGCCACGCGGCCCGGGCCGCCGCGAGGTGCTCGACCAGCAGGGCGTCCAGGCCGTCCACCGCCGCCACCTGCTCGCGGCGCTCCAGCGGGACATACGCGCGCAGCAGCTCGGCGAGGGAGTCGGGTTCCGGGGTGTCACTCATTGCAATCCCTCATGTCGCTGCCAGGCCACGACCCTCTCCAGCTCCGGACGGGCCATGAGGCCCAGGGCCTTGAAGCGGCTCCGGGCCTCCTCGGCCAGGGCGGCCACGCGGGCGCGGTCCGGAGGATTCAGCGCCCGCAGCGTCCTGGCCAGGACGAAGGTGTGCCAGGCCGTTTCCATGCCCTCGAAGGAGTTTGTGCCCAGGCGCGCGCGGGCGCGCTCGACGAGCGGCAGGGCCTTCTCGGGCTCGCCCAGGAGGAGCCAGGCCTCGGCCATGCAGCCCTCGTCCCTGGCGGCGGCCATGGAGCCCACGCCCTCGACGCGCGCGTGCATCTCCAGGGCGCGCTGGCAGCGCGCGAGCGCCTGCCTTGGCGCGCCCGTGCGCAGGTCCACCGTCCCGAGCTGCCAGATCACCGAACCCGCCAGGTCGATGTCGGCGCCCTGGGTCTTCTCCACGAGGGCCTGTAACCGGAGGAGGTCGCGCCGCGCGTCCTCGAAGCGCCCCACCCGGAGGTAGGTCTTGGAGCGGTGGAACAGCACCGTCACGATGCGCGGCGAGTCCGGCCCCAGGGCGCGCTCGAAGTGGTCCAGGGACTCGCGGTAGAGCCCGAGGGCCTCCTCGATGTGGTCCGCGTCGCTGACGAGCCGCCCCAGGTTCGCCAGCGCCAGGGCCGCCTGGGGGTGGTCGAGGCCATACTTCTGCTTGACGAGGTCGAGCGCCTGCCGCTGGAGCGCCGTCGCCTCTTCAATCTGGCCCAGGAGCCGCAGCCGCTGGGCCAGGTTGGCGAGCAGGGGCGAGCGTGTGTGCTCCGGCGCCCCGGAGGCCTCGTGGACGGCGATGGCACGCCGCTGGGTGGCGATGGACTCGTCCGCCTTGCCCATGGCCTCATAGGCGCTGGAGAGGCTGTTGAGGCTGGAGGTGAGCACCGGGTGGACCTTCCCCAGGTGGTGCTCGTACAGCGCGAGCGCCTGAAGCTGCAGCTCCATCGCCTCCGGGTACTTCCCCACGCGGTGGCGGGCCTTGCCGAGCGCGGAGAGGAACCCGGCCATCCGCAGGCTGTCCGGGGCGTAGGCCCTGCGCGCCAGCTCCACCCCTCGCGTGATTTCCGCCTCCGCCTCGACGTACTTCCCCTGCGCCACCAGCACCAGCGTCAGCCGCTGGTGCAGGCTCGCGGCGTTGCCCGGGAAGCGCTCGCGCCCCAGTCGGTCCACGGCGGCCTGGGCGTGCTGGACGACGCGCTCCACGTCCGCGGCGCGCGCGAGATCCACGCCCACCACATAGACGAGCACGTCCCACGCGCGCGCCGCCGTCTCGTCGTCGCGCCCGGCCTCGGCGGCAAAGACGGCCTTGTAGAGAGTGCCCTCCGCCTCCTTCGGCTTGCCGTCCGCCGCTTGAAGTTCGCCATGGGCGAGCAGCACCTCCGCTTCGAGCGGCTTGTAGTCCAGGCCCTGGATGTCCCCGAGGAGGGTGGACGTGAGCCCGAGCCCCTCGCCGTACCGCCCCGCGACGCGCAAGGCCTCGACGTCCGCCAGCCTGCGCCGGATTGCGTCCACGCGAGGGCGGAGCGCGTCCGGCGGCTGCGGGCGGGTGGACAGCTCCGGAGCATCCCGGCACCCCCCCAGCCCCTCGAGCGACGCGGTGAGCTGCCCCGCGTTGCGCACCGTCTGCGCGTCCGCCTTCTCCAGCACGGCCGTGACGGCGGCGAGCTGCCACAGCCGGGCATCGAGACAGGCAGCCGTCTGCCACGCGTTGCTCGTGGGCTGCTCATGCGACATGACGCAGGCCTCGGTGCGCAGCGTGCGCCACTGCGAGGCGTGCGCGTCCAGCAACCCGGCCACCTTCTCCCAGACTTCGGCCGCGACCGGCGCGCCCGTGGCGAGGAAGGCCGCGCGCACCTGCTCCCGCCGCGCGCTCCCCCACGCGCCCTCGAGCTTCTCCGTTTCCTGCGCACAGCGCGCCTCGGTCCGGTGCCCCACCGAGTACGCCACGCCAGCGCCCAGCAGGCAGGCCGCGCCGGCCAGCGCCGCCACCCGGGCCCACACGCGCCGGGGCGGCGGCGTGAGGGCCGCCAGCAGCGGCTCCATGGACGGGTGGCGCTCCTCGGGACGCGGAAGCAGTCCGCGCAGCACCGCGCGCCGCACCCAGGCGGGCACCTTCGTGCCAGGGCTCGCCGGGCGCACGCGGCCCTCCAGCGCGGCGCGGGCCACCTCTTCCAGGCTGCCGCCCTCGAAGGGGCGCACGCCGTAGAGGGCCTCATGCAAGGCCACGCAGAAGCTGAACTGGTCCGACAGCGCGTCCGCCCGCCGCCCGCCGAGCAGCTCCGGGGCCATGTACGCGGGCGTGCCCAGCAGCACGCCCGTCCGCGTGAGCGGGCTGGCCGTGGACGCGGCCGGGCCGGGCTCCGACCCGGGTGTGGCGCCCTGCCCCCGGTTGAGGGGACGCGCCATGCCGAAGTCCGTCACCCGCACCCGGCCGTCCCGCCCGACGAGGACGTTGGCGGGCTTGAAGTCGCGGTGCACCAGGCCCGCCGCGTGCGCCGCCGCCAGCCCGCGTCCGGCCTCGCTGAAGGTGCGCAGCACCTCCTTCCAGGAGCGCGGCTGCTTCAGCCACTCCGCCAGCGTGACGCCGTCCACCAGCTCCATGGCCAGGAAGACGCAGTCGCCATGGGTGCCCACGTCGAAGACGGAGACGACGTTGGCGTGGGAGAGGCGGGCCAGCGCCTGGGCCTCCAGCACCAGCCGCAGCCGCAATTCCTCCACCTGACGCCCCTCGGGGCGCAGCACCTTGAGGGCCACCTGGCGGTCCAGCTCCGGGTCATAGGCCGCGTACACCACGCCCATGGCCCCGGCGCCGATGCGCTCCAGCACCACGTAGCGCGACAACGTGGCGCCACGCTCCAGCGGTGCCATGGACACGTCCGGGTCCGCCTTGGAGAAGACGGGGTCGTCCCCCGCCGCCGCCAGCGCCCGCTGGCAGTCGGTGCAGCCCTCGAGGTGCGACAGGACTCCAGTCCGCTGCTCGGGTGGCAGCAACCCCGCCAGCAGGTCGCTCAACGTCGTCTCGGCCGGGCACTCCGTCATACCGTGGCAAGCGTACCAGGATTCCCGGAGGGCCCCGCCCGACGGTTGCGTGGCGGAGGTGGCTGGGGGGGGCGGAAATTTCTGGGACGGCGACATGGGCGCTGGCTCCTCATACGTGGAGCCCCCCCGACGTCATTGCTTTGCACGCCCCCGAGGACTCGCCATGCCTCCGTCAATCCGAACGCGTCCACCGCCGCCACAGAAATCCAGCGCCGCGCGCGAGAGGCGGCGGAGGGCGCCGCGCAGCAGGCCGCCGAGGTCGCTCGCCGGGCCGCGGAGGTATAGGCCGAGCAGGCGATCACCCTGACGGCGGATGCCACGGACAACGTGGGCGTCACCCGCGTGGAGCTCTACCGGGGCAGCACCCTCATCGCGACGGACGTCTCCGCGCCTTACAGCGTGACGTGGGACACGCGCACCGTGGCCAATGGCGCGTACGCGCTCACCGCGAAGGCCTACGACGCGGCCCGCAACACCACCACCTCCGCGGCCGTCAACGTCTCGGTGAACAACGACGTCACGCCGCCCACCACCAGCATCACCGCACCCTCGGCGGGAGCCACGCTGAGCGGCAGCGTCACCGTGTCCGCGAGCGCGTCCGACAACGTGGCGGTGGCCAGAGTGGAGCTCTACCGGGGCACCACGCTGCTGGGCTCGGACGACACCGCGCCGTACAGCGTGACGTGGGACACCACCACCGTCGCCAACGGGAGCTACACGCTGACGAGCAAGGCCTTCGATACCTCGGGCAATGCCACCACCTCCGCGGGCATCACCGTGACGGTGGCCAATGCCCCTCCCGACCTCATCGTCAACGGCGGCTTCGAGGGCTTCTCCAGCCCGTGGAGGCTGACCGGCCAGGCCTTCTGGATGACCAGCGGCTCCACGCCGCACGGCGGCACCGGCAACCTGGAGCTGGGACGTGTCGCCATGCTGTATGGCTCCGCCGATCAGTCCATCTTCCTCCCGGCCGGAAGCGCGGCCACGCTGTCCTTCTGGCTGTACATCACCAGCATCGAGACCACGACCGTCCTCCACAATGACCGACTCAACGTGCAGCTCGTGGACAGCTCGGGCGCGGTGATTACGACGCTGAAGAGCTTCTCCAACCTCCACAAGGGAAGCGGCTACGTGCAGTACTCCTACAGCCTGGCCTCGTATGCGGGACGGACGGTGACGCTGCGCTTCAGCACCACCCAGAGCGGCTCCCTCATCACCGTCTTCCGGGTGGATGACGTGTCGGTGAAGTAGCGCCCGTCATCGTCACTCGATGCCGCTCTCCTCCTCACAAGGCTGGCGCACTAGAGTCTCGTCCGTGTCCCGCACCTCGTCCCGTCCTCCCAGAGGCTCCCATGCGCCACGCGGCTTTCGTGCTCGTCGTCCTGATGGCTGCCGGATGCAGGTGCAGACGGACCGAGTCCGTGCGCAGTGAGACGGTGGGCTCCGCGGTCATCACCCACGTGCGGACCTGCGAGATGCTCGACTGGGAGAGCGGCTCCTGTCGGACGGACTCCGTCATGACGGTCGGCTCGGTGCGCATCCCGGAGGTCGGCAACCCCTCCCCCAGCCCCACCGGAAAGCGGGCGTTGGTGGGCATGCGAGACGGCACCGCCATCCTCGTCGACACCGGGACCGGAGAGATTCACAGTCGCTTCCCCGTGTTCGCGCAGGCCCGGGAATGGTGCGGTGACTCGGAGCTGATTGTCACCTCGCCCTTGGCGCTGTTCGAGGGGGACGGCTACAAGGGCACCACCCTGGAGCTGGTGTGGTTCGAGAGCGACACGGAGATCCGCCGTGCCGTCGTCCACAAGGGCCTGCGCAACGTGCCCCGCGTCCTGTGCGGGCCCGGGCACACGATGGCGTTCGCGCTGGAGGCCGAAAAGCGGGACGGGGCCCCGGAGCTGTACCGCTGGAGCCAGGCCGAGGGACTCCAGCTCGTGGAGACCTGGCCCGGGCCCATCGAGGGTGGAGACCCCTCGGACCTCGTCCTCTCCTGGTCGCCCTCGGGACGGCCTGACTGGTGCGCGCGGAGCCGGCCGTATGACTTGAATCGCTGCGTCCCACCCACGCGATGAATCGCTCGGTGCGTGTCGTGTTGAGACCCGGGGTGGGGAAATGCCCCCACCCGCGAGGGCTTGATTCAGAGCGAGTGGCTCAACATCCACGTGTAGATGTCATGGCCCGCTGAACCGCTGTAGGTCCGGGACCAGGAGTCATGCCCCACGCCCTGATACAGCGTGAGCTGGGCCGGCGGGTTCGCCGCCGGATTGCAGACGTTGTTGAGCTTGTTGACAGGGTCGATGGACCCCCACTGAGACACGGTTCCATCCGCCGTGCCATGGAAGGCCCACACCGGGACGTTCCACATGTTGCAGATGGCAATCCCGTTGCCATTCCCCGCGATGGGAACGATGGCCGCGAGCTTCTGCGGAAAGGCCACCGCGTAGGACCAGGTGACGATGGCCCCCGCCGAGAGTCCCGTCAGATAGACGCGGTTCGGGTCGACGCGATAGCGGCTCTTGGCGAACTCGAGGATGCCGTCGACCTCACTGTTCCCCCACCAGGCATTGAACCGCTGGGGAGAAATGAGGATGAACGGGAAGTGGCGTCCATTCCGGATGAGGCGGGGCGGAGCGGTGACCCCCATGAGCTTCTCGAGGCCGGCGGCCGTCCCATCGCCCTCCTGCCCCTGGCCTCCCAGGAAGATCACCAGCGGATAGGTCGCCTCGGGGTTGTCGTCGTAGTCCTGCGGCAGGTACTCCCAATAGCCGTAGTTGATGCCCGGCACGGTGGTCCTGGGACGGGCCAGGATCTGCCCCTGCGCGGCCAACGCGCCCTGCGCGAAGAGCAGGACCCAACCCAACAAGATGCGCTGCGATGTCGACATAGCGACTCCTCTCCAACCATGGTGGGAGTCGATACTTTAGTTACCTGGTTGCATGAACACCATGAATTGCTTGATTTGCAGCCCAGGCAGATAAATGGAGAGCCGGTGGAGACAGCGGCGCCCTGGCCGGGTGAGCGGGCGTGGCAACCCAGACTCCGTGTTGACCGTTCGGCCCCGTGAAAGGACGCGGGCTCGCCGTAACGCGACGGCGCCATTGTCGACCGCGAGCCAGTGGTGGGGAGCGCGCTTCGGTAGTTGAATGGCTGCGTACCGCGTGCTGAGCGCACCACAGGGGCCCGAAGACCATGGCGAAGAATCCTGGAGAATCGCAGCCTATCGACGCGTATCTGGCGAGCCTGGAGGACCCGGCGGCGAAGAAGACGCTGGGGGCGCTGCGCATGCAGCTCCGGAAGCTGCTTCCAGGAGCCACGGAGACCATCAGCTACCGGATGCCCACCTTCAAGGTCGACGGCAACGCCGTGGCCGGCTTCGCCTTCTTCAAGACCCACTGCGGCTACTACCCCTTCAGCGGCAGCGTGGTACCGCCACTGAAGGCGCAGCTGGCCGGCTACACCACGTCAAAGAGCGGCATCACCTTCCCGCCCGACAAGCCGCTCCCTGCGAAGCTGGTGAAGACGCTCGTGCAGGCGCGGCTCGCGGAGATTGCCGCGAGCGGGAAGAAGCCCTCGGCCACGAAGAAGAAGGCAGCCGCGAAGAAGGCGCTCATCACCGACCGGGTGACTGACAGCGCCGTGAAGGAGGCGACCGGGCGGGACTGGAAGGGGTGGATGCGCGCGCTGGACACGGCAAAGGCAGGCGAGCTGAACCACAAGCAGCTCGTCGCGCACCTGGCCCGGGAGGTGGAGTCCACGTGGTGGCAGCAGTCCATTGCCGTGGCGTATGAGCAGGCCCGCGGCAAGCGAGTCGTCGGCGAGACGGCGGCCACGGGCTTCCAGGTGGGCGTGGTGCGCACGCTGCCGATGGGTGCCGAGGAGCTGTGGGAGCTGATTGCAACCCAGGCGGAGCGATGGCTCGGTGCCGGGGCGACGCTGATACTCAAACCGGGGGAGGACTACGAGGTCCCCAAGCGCCGTGGGTCACCCGGCGTCCGCGGCGAAGTCCGGGTGGTGAAGTCCGGGCAGCGCCTCCGCATGACCTGGCAGCCAGACGGATGGAAGAAGCCCGCGACGCTGCAGCTCACGCTGATGCCGAAGGCGCGAGGCGTCGCCGTCAACGTGCACATGGAGAAGCTGCCGGACGCGAAGGCCCGCGAGGCGATGCGCGAGCACTGGTCCGGGGTGCTCGAAGGACTCGCGAAGGAGTGACGACGAAGTCCCGAGAGCTGCCATTGCCGCTCCGGGAGGCCTGTGAGCCTGGCTTCGAGCGCTCCGGCATCGACTGCGCCAGGACAGCTCCGGCGCCGAGGCCATTCTCGCCTCGGCGCCGCGTGCGTCCCGAACCTCAGTGTGTCCAGAGGCCCGCGAAGCGGTGGGAGCCGTTGACGGTGACGCCCGTCACCAGCCGGGTGAGGTAGCCGGCGCCGGTCCAGGTGCTGTACTCCGACTGGTACTGGGCCGCGGTGCGGTCATGGCGCGCCACCCAGCCGCCGTAGGGCATCGAGTCCCACACCGCCGAGTAGTACACGACGCCGCCGTGCACGTAGGTGTTCAGGTACTGCAGGTAGCGCCCCGCGTCCCGCTGCGTCTCGACCTCGTCCTGGTACTGCGAGGCGGGAATGGCCTGCAGCGCCACCCAGCCGCCCACGCTGGCCTTGTCATACAGCGCGGTGAAGTAGCGCTGCCCGGACACCGACACCACCGACGCATTCACCAGCCGGTAGCCGCTGTTGGCATACGTGGTGAACAGGGACTGGTGCTCCGCCGCGGTCTTGCCGTGGTAGGACGCCCAGGTCGGGCCCGGCTTCTTCGTGAAGATGGCCGCGTAGCGGACGGCGCCGCCCGTCAGGTAGCTGTCCACCTGCAGCAGCCGGTAGCCCTCCGCCTCCCGCGTGTCGCTCTCGCTCTGGTACTGCGCGCTGGTCATCCCGTGGCGGGCCACCCAGGCGTAGCCGTCCGCGGGACGGAACACGGCGTTGTAGTAGGTGCTGCTGCCGTCCTCGTAGCCATCCACCCAGACCGGCCGGTAGCCGGCCGCGGCGATGTCATCGAAGACCGTGTCGTAGCTGGCGGCGGACACCCCGTGCCGGGCCACCTCGGTGTAGCCGGGCTGGAGGGTGCTCACGTTGTACGTGCGCGTGGCGCGCAGGCTGCCGTTGATGCGCACGCGCAGCGTCCAGGTGCCCGGCGTGGAGCCCGCCACCTTGTTCCAGTAGGGGTACATGTGCCGGTAGCGCGCCGCGCCCGTGACATTCCACGTCCAGGCATCCACGACGCCGTTCGGCGCGGTGAGGGACATGTCCACCACGTCACCACCCTTCCCGCTCATCGACAGGCCGATGCCCAGCGCGTCGCCCGGCGCGTACAGGGTGGGGTTGGGCACCGGGTCCTTGATCTGCTGGGCGCTGGTGAAGGAACTCTTCCGCAGCATGACGTCCATCACGTCCGACGTGGCGTTGTAGGCCGGCGGAGACGCCCACATGCCCAGCGAGAAGGACTCCACCGCCATGTTCGAGCAGTCCCGGAGCTCGAAGTGCAGGTGCGGCTGGGTGGAGCAGCCCGCGCTGCCCGCCACCCCGAGCACCTGGCCCGCCGTCACGGTATCCCCCACGTTGACCACCACCGAGTTGCGCTTCAGGTGGCCGTAGAGCGTGTCGTAGCCGTTGGCGTGCTCGATGCGCACCACGTTCCAGTTGCCCGTGCAGCTGGTGTTGCGGTCGAACTGGCCCTCCTCGACGAAGGTGACCGTGCCAGGGGCCGCCGCGCGCACCAGCGCGGAGCCCGAGTCCATCTCCCGGAACGAGGAGATGTCGATGTCGATGCCACCGTGCCCATCGTAGGTGCGCGCCAGGCTGCCGGTGAAGCCCAGGTAGTCCTCCAGCAGGCTGCTGGCCGGGTCCAGGTCCACGTAGTTGTTCACCATCCACGCCCGGCCGTTGGCGCCGCTCATGGGCCACCACGACAGGGTCAGGTCATTGGCGTTACAGGACGGAACCGCCAGCGCGCTCCTGCGTCCCCTGGGGGTGCTCGCGGCCAGCTGCGCGTCGTACGCGTGGGGGTCCTCGGAGTGGGGAGCGGACCAGTCCTCGTTCGCCGGCGACAGGGCCTGGCGGGGAGCGTCCTCGTCCCCTTGCGGCGCCTCCTGCGCCACGGAGGTCTCCGCGGGCCCGGTCTGCGCGTCCGGAGGCGCCCCGCAGCCGCTCGTCACGAGCGTCAGGCCGGCGCCCAACAGGGTCCACTTCAAGGCCGCGCTCAGCACGGCCCGCATCGGGGCATGAAAGGTTCTGTTCGACATCGCGAGCTCCAGGAATCAGACGTGATGCCGGCACAACGGAACTCGCGCGGGAAATTCCTCAGTGAGCCGGTCCTCGAAGTCCTACCCAGGCCAGGCACGTCGCGAAGCCAGCAGTGGCGCTCCGGGCCAGCACCCATCCCCGCGGCACGACTGACTCTCGGCTTCTGATATTCTGGCAAAGCAGTACTTACCTGAACTCCAGGAGAAAGAGCATGCGAGCAGGAATGGTGGGCGGACTGCTGCTGGTCGGGCTGATGGCGGGGTGTGGTGGGGCCGCCGTCGAAGAAGAGGGCTCCTCCGAACTCGAGTCGCGGAGTGACGCGCTTCCCAGCTGTCGCGACGTGACGGGCAACGACTACGTCATCACGTACTACAAGGAGCCGGCGCGGCTCACCTGGGTCGGGGAGCTCCTCTGCGGCTGCAGCGAACCGGAGACTGTCGTCCATGGCTCCAAGTCGCAGTACTACGAGAAGATCTACGGATGCTTCGCGCGGTAGTCGCTCCAGGCGACTGAGGACACCTCGCGCGAGCAGCAGCAGGCGCGTGGAAGGAACGGTCCTTCCACGCGCCCGCGTCCCGACTCAGGGCAGGACGTTGGTGAGGCCACCCACGCGGGTGTTGTTGTCCTCAATCAACTCGTTGCTGGTGCCGCCATTCACGTCCACGACGGCGCCCACGTTGTATGAGCCAGCCGGGACTCCGCTCGCGTACGCGTAGATGCTCACCGTCTGGCACTGCCCCGGGGCGAGGTAATCGACATACACGGAGCCCACGAAGTAGTCGGGCGACGGAGGGTACGGAGAGTACGCGTACGGAGTGATGACCGTGTCCTCGGACAGGTACACGGCCATGTCGGTGCTCCCGTCCCACGTGCCCTGGTTGCACACCGTCGCCGAGGCTGTGAAGGACTGGCCCACCTGCACGCTCGAGGGCGCGGTGACGGACGTCACCACGAAGTCCGACTCGGCACCGACGCCGATGCGGCTGCCCGCGCGGGTGTTGTTGTCCTCGATGAACTCCATTGCCATGCCGAGCGGGTCCACCACGGCGCCGAGGTACCACGCGCCCTCCGAGCTGCCCGCGAACACGGAGACCGTCACCGTCTGGCACTGGCCCGGGGTGAGCATGTCGACGGGAGCCAAGCCCACGAGGACGTCCGGCCCGGAGCCATTCCGGTTCGGGGTGATGACCGTGTCCTCGGACAGGTAGATCTCCACGGCGTGGGCCCGCTCCGTCTGCGTCCCCTGGTTGCATACCTGCGCCGAGACATTGAATGACTCGTACGGCAGCACGCTCGTGGGGCCGCTGAGGGTCGTCACCACGAAGTCCGGCCGGTAGCCCCAGCCGAAGAGGCTGCCCGTGAGGGTGTTGTTGTCCTCGATGAGCTCGGAGACCCAGAGGACCGGGTCCGCGGCGGCGCCCAGGTAGTACATGCCGTCCGCCGGTCCATAGCCGTAGGTGGTGATGGTCAGCGTCTGGCACGCGCCCGGAGCCAGCGGGTTCGAGCGGCCGTAGCCGATGCGCGTGTCGACGTGAGGGCCGTACATGTGGTTCGGGGTGATGACGGAGTCCTGCGACAGGACGATTTCCACGTGGGAACTGTCTTCGCGAGTGCCCTGGTTGCACACCGTCGCCGTGACGTTGAAGGACTGGCCGGACGGCGCGCTCTTGGGGCCACTGAGGGCCGTCACCACGAAGTCCGCCCTGAACCCCACGCCGATGAGGTTGCCCGCGTGGGTGTTGTTGTCCTCGAGCAGCTCCGCCCGGACGCCGCGCGGGTCCACCACGGCGCCCAGGTAGTACGCCTGCTCCGGCACGCTCGCGGAGCCCGTCACCGTCAAGGTGCGGCACGCGCCCGCCGCGAGGTCCACGTGGCCCAGGCCCACGGGCCGGTCCGTGTTCGGACCCGGCGTCGTCGTCGGGGTGATGATGACGTCCTGCGACAGGTACAGCTCCACGTCGGCACCGCCGCTCGCCGTTCCCTGGTTGCATACCCGGACCGCCGCGCTGATGGAGGCACCGGGCATTGCACTGGAAGTGCCGGAGACGGACGACACCACGAAGTCAGGGCCGTCGCCGAACCCCATGCGGCTGCCCACGCGGGTGTTGTTGTCCTCGAAGAACTCCGGGGTGCCGTTGAGCGGGTCCACCATGGCGCCCAGGTAGTACTGACCCTGGATCCAACCCGGGTAGCCCTCATAGGTGCGCGTCACGCACTGCCCCGGGGCAAGCTGCTCGATGGAGTCGTAGGCAATCGGCAGGTCCGCCGAGGTGCCTCGGGGGGTGATGACGGCGTCCTGGGACACGTACCACTCCAAACGTGCGGATCCAGGCTGCGTGCCCTGGTTGCACACCGTCGCGGTGATGGAGAGGTAGCCGCCCGACGGCAAGCTCGCGGGCCCGCTGACGGCGGTGACGACCAGCTCCGGCATGTTGCCCACGCCGATGCGGCTGCCCAGGCGGGTGTTGTTGTCCTCGATGAGCTCGGGGGTGGAGTTGCCGGGGTCCACGATGGCGCCCACGTACCAGAGGCCCTCGCCGAACCCTCCGCCCGCCGACCGCACCTGCTCCGTCCGGCACTGCCCCGGAGCCAGCGATTGGAAGTACAGGCTTCCCACGAGCAGGTCGCTGAGGGGACTGGGAGGACTGCGCGAGACGATGTTCGCGTCCCCGGACAGGTACAGCTCCAGCAGCCCGCCGCCGGACTGCGTGCCCTGGTTGCACACCGACACGGAGACGGTGAACGGCTGACTGGGCGGCGTGCTGATGGGGGCGGTGATGGAGGACACCACCAGGTCCGGCTTGTCGCCCACGCCAATGCGGCTGCCCAGTTGGAGGTTGTTGGCCTCGTTGGTCTCCATGAGCTGGTTCATGGGGTCCGCGGCGGCGCCCAGGAAGTACGCCCCCTGGACACTCACCGAGGCGACGACCTGCGCCTGCTCCGTCCGGCACTCGCCCGCCTTGAGAGACATGACGACGTAGCCCACCATCAGGTCGGGCGTGGGACTGGTAGGGGTGTTGGGGGTGATGATGTTGTCGCTCGACAGGTACAGCTCCACGTTCGCGCTGCCGGTAAACCCGCCCTGGTTGCAGGCCCGCACCGCCACGTACGTGGGCTGGCCGGACTGCACGCTCGTGGGCCCCGTCACCGATGCAACGACGAAGTCCGGCCCCTTGGCCAGGGCCTGCGCCGTGACTCCAGGAGACACCGCCTCGGGAGCCTGGGACGCCTGGGGTGCCTCACCACACGCGGCCAGCGCCAGCCAGGCCCCGAGCCCCGTGACACATCTGCTTCTCACACTTCGGAAATGCATTTCTCGACCTCGCGAAGAGCCGTGGATTCGGCCTGCGCGGGAAGAGAACGGACGAACTCGAATGTCCGGAATTCAAAGCGAAGCGTAAAGAAACAGATTTAACGCAAAACCTGTTATCGCCGTGCTCAGCTCACCACGGGCAGCGAGAAGCCGGCGACCTTGCCGGCGTCCGGACGGGCCACACCGGCGGCTTCGTTCATGCGGCCGGAGCGGAACGGCTCCAGATCCAACGACACGAACTTGAAGCCCAGCGCCAGGAAGGCCGCGTTGACCTTCTGGCGCACGTCGGCGGAAAGGAACCGCTCGTACTCCTCGGCCGCCACCTCCAGCCGCGCCACCTCCTGGTGGTAGCGCACGCGGAACTGGCGGAAGCCGAGCTTGCGCATCTCGGACTCGGCGGACGCAATCTGGATGAGCCTGTCCCGCGTCACCGCCGTGCCATACGGAATGCGCGACGCCAGGCACGCCATCTGCGGCTTGTCCCATGTGGGCAGCCCCAGCGACTGGCTCCAGGCGCGAATCTCGTCCTTCGTCAGCCCCGCCTGCGCCAGCGGGGACACCACCTTGTGCTCCTGCGCCGCCTTGTGGCCGGGCCGGTGGTCCTTGAAGTCGTCCGCGTTGAAGCCGTCCAGCACCACCGCCAGCCCCAGCTCGCTCCGCCGGGCCTCGCAGATGTCGTACAGCTCCGTCTTGCAGAAGTAGCAGCGGTTGGTGGGGTTGGCCGCGTACTGCGGGTTGGCCAGCTCGTTGCTGCCCACCACCACGTGCCGGGCCCCCATGCGCTCCGCCAGCTCCCGCGCCTCCTGCGCCTCCTCCGGCGCCACGGACGCGGACAGCGCGGTGAGCGCCAGGGCGCGCTCGCCCAATTCCTCCACCGCCACCTTCAGCACGAAGGTGGAGTCCACCCCGCCGGAGAAGGCCACCAGCGCGCTGCCATGGGCGCGCAGCGCCGCACGCATCGCCTCCAGCTTCGGGCGCGAGGACTCACACAGGCTCTGGATCCGCTCGGGGCTCAGCATGGGGCAACTCCTAAAACGGAAGGGCTCCGGATTGCACGCTCAACGAGCGGCAACCTGGAGCCCTTCGAGGTGGGAAGCGGGGGCCCGAGGGCCCGTCGCTCAGCGGGCCTTGTGCTTCGCGGGCTTCTTGGCCGCGGCGGCGGGCTTCGCCACCCGGGCCGCGCGCGTGGCCGGACGCGCCTTGGCGCCCTTGTCCGCCTTGGCGGGCTTCGCCACCGGACGGGCCTCTTCAGCGCGGCGGGCCTTGGCACCCTTGTCCGCCTTGGCGGCGCCCTTGTCGGCCTTCTCGCCCTTGTCGGCCTTCTCGCCCTTCGCCGGCAGCGGGTTGGCCTTCATCTTCTTGCCGGTGATGGTCTTCAGCTCCTCGGTGTTCATGTAGCCGAGGTCCAGGAGCGACTGGAAGATCTTCGCGGCGCCGTCCTCCACCGACTCGGTGTCGGAGTGGATGGTGACCTCCGGCGAGTTGGGCGGCTCATACGGCTCGGTGATGCCGATGAAGTTGGGGATCTCCCCGTTGAGCGCCTTCTTGTAGCGACCCGTGGAGTCGCGCTCGATGAGCTTCTCGGTCGGGCAGTCGACGTAGACCTCGACGTAGCGGCCGATGGCGCGACGGTTCTCCTCGCGGCCCGTCTTGTACGGGCTCACGCAGGGAACCAGCGCGGCGACGCCGTTGCGGGTCAGGAGGTTCGCCACGAAGCCCAGGCGGCGCACCACCGTGGTGCGGTCCTCCTTGGCATCGCTCAGCCCGGCCCAGAGCGCCTCGCCGAGCTCGCCTTCGTCGAGAATCTCCACGTTGCGGCCTACCTGCCGGAGGCGCGCCGCGATGTAGGCGGCCGTCGTGCTCTTCCCGGTCCCGGACATGCCGGTCAGCCAGAGGGTGAAACCAGTGTTGGGGGCCATAAGCCTGTTCAACTCCCTGCGTCCGGAGCGCTTCTTGCAAGCTGCGTGAGGACGCCGCAGATCCAGAAGATGCGGGAGGTTATAGACGAAAACCCCCTCACTTGACAATTCGCACACACCTTTCCGCAGGTGGGGTGAGCGAGCAGTCAAGTGCCTGCCGATACATGGGTTTTTCGTTTATGAAATGACTTTTTCAGGTCTCTCGGAGCCTGAAAACATCCCCCCTCCACTCGTACTCGGACACCCAGAGCACACAGCCCCGATGTACGGATCCGATGAGGTAGGAAACTCCGGGTAGCAGCGGCTGACCTCCCGGGGCGGCCTGGGCGTGGTCCTCCGAAGAAAAGGTGGCGGGGGCCTCCACATGCGAGTGGAACACGCACACCACCCGCTCTCCCCGTGCGTCAGCCTCCATGCACACGGCCAGCCACTCCTCGGGGGAGAAGGCGTAGGCGGTGCGGGGCCTGGGGGACACGTTGGCCAGGGGGCGCACCCGACAGGGGCCGGCCGTCCCCTCCTGGAGGATGACGCCGCAGCCCTCGTGTGGCCAGGCGGCCTCCAGGTGGCGGAGGACGGCGTCGCGCACGCCTTCCGGCCAGCCGGGCTCGGGCCAGCGGCTCACGGCCGGGCCGGCTCCGCGCTCCCGGCACAGCGGGCGCACTGGCGGACCTCCAGTTCCTCCACGACGCCCGGGGCCACCAGCCACCGGCCGCCCAGCGCCGGCCCCAGGCCCAGGCGCAGCCGCTGGAAGACGAGGGCGCCCAGGGCCCCCAGCGCCACGCCCAGCGCTCCATCCGGAGGCTGGGCCAGGTGCCGCACCGTCTCGCCGAAGCACCACACGCAGCCGTCCGCGCCTCGGAAGACGACGGCGGCCCGCATGCCATCGCCGCCCAGGGCCACCCAGGGGGCCTCGCCGCTCCAGCCCGAGGGCAGCTCCGCCACCAGTCCCCCACCCCGCCCGGCTCCAGCCGCGTCCGGGTTCAGCTCGGGGACGGCCCGGGCCAGCGACTCCACCGCGGGGCGGCCCACGTCCTCCGCCGACACGAGGAAGCCCGGCGCCCAGGGGCCCAGCGTCAGCGAGCCCGTGCCCACCACCGGCGTGCCGCTCCCGGCGAGGTACGCCGCGGCCGTCAATCCCGAGGCGCCCGTGGCATCCACGCGCGCGGCCCCCGCCAGCAGCGCCTCCTGCCCGCGTCCGCCCACCTCGCGCAGGAGGATCTGCCGGGAGTAGCGGACAATCTGGTCTTCGCGCAGCGCCATGACGGGCCTCAGCCTCCCGCCATGGCGGGGATGAGGGTGAGCCGGTCCGCGTCCTTCACCGGCGTGTCCAACTCGCCCAGGGCGCGGATGTCCTCGTCGTTGAGGAAGACGTTGACGTAGCGGCGCACGGCTCCGCGCTCGTCGAACAGGCGCGCGCCGAGGCCGGGGTAGCGCGCGTCCAAGTCCTTCAGCACCTCGCGCACGGTGGCGCCGGAGGCCGTCACCTCGGACTGGTTGCGCGTGAGGGCGCGCATCGTGCTGGGAATGCGGATGGTCGCCATGGCTCACCTCCCCTGCTTGCGGAGCAGCAACACGTGCGTCCCGTCGGGGCGCGCCTCCAGGGAGACGACTTCGTGTCCCTCGTCGCGCGCGTTGCGGGGCACGTTCTTCAGCGGCTCGGCGCCCCGGAGGAGGACCTCCAGCAGCGTCCCCGGCTCCAGCGACTCCAGCTTCAGCTTGGTTCGCACGTAGGTCATCGGGCAGACCTCGCGGGTGATGTCGAGCGTGGCCCCTACCTCGGACATGACGCGGTCTCCTGGCTGGCTCGGGCGATGGTGTCCGGGGACACGCGCGCACGGGCCCGTGGGTGCGGCTTCGGAGTCGCCGTCATGACGCACAGGCCCCGCCCTCCCGAGCGGCCTCCGGGTACTCCGGAACCGCGGTGACGCGGCAGCCCGGGCAGTCCGGCGCGCGCTCCACGCGGACGCGGCGGCCCAGCAGGGACACGCCGTCCAGCACGTGGAGGGTGGCCTCGCCGGGAGCGGGGCGCGCGGCACCGGACAGCAGCTCCAGCGCGAGCAGCGCCTGCACCGCGCCCACCAGCCCCGCGAGCGAGCCGAGCACCCCCGCCTGCGCGCACGTGGGCACCGCGTCCGGCGGAGGCGGCGCCTCGTAGAGACAGCGCAGGCAGGGCCCGCGCGGGTCCACCCGCATCGCCTGCCCCTGCATGCGCAGCACGCCGCCGTAGACGAGCGGTACACCCGTCAGCACGGCCACGTCCGAGAGGAAGAACTTGGTGGCCACCCCATCCGTGGCGTCGATGACGGCGTCATGCGCGCGGAAGAGGGCCTCGGCGTTGCCCGCGTCCACGCGCTCGGCGAGGGCCTCGGTGGACAGCGCGGGGAAGGCGCGCGCCAGGCCGGCCGCCGCGGACTCCGCCTTGTTGCGGCCCACGTCCGAGGGCCGGTGCCAGAGCTGGCGCGGCAGGTTCGTCACGTCCACCCGGTCCGGGTCCGCGAGCGTCAGGTGGCCAACACCCGCCTGCGCCAGCGCCAGCGACGCCGGGCAGCCCAGGCCGCCGGCACCCACCAGGAGCACCCGCGCGCGCTCCAGGCGCGAGGCGTGGGGGATGCGAGGGTGATGGTCGGTGTCGTGCCCGTGCATCGGAATGCCCCTTCGCGAGGGGTCGGAAGCGAATAAGGTTCGAGCCCCTGCGTCCACCGATGAAGTAAGGGCGCAGGCGCCCACCCACCGTGCCGCTTCGACGCGGACCTCACCTGCCAGGACATATGAGAAACCTGCCCGGCGTGCTCGTCTTTTCCACCGCCCTCCTCCTCGCGGTCGGCTGCCACAAGAACACCGGCGAAGGCCCCGGTCCCACCGACGCCGCCTCCAGCGCCGACCCTCGCGACGCCATGGAGGCCGTGAAGGACGCGGGCGTCCCCTCGGAGGGCGCCCAGACAGGCACCTCGCGCGACGCGCTGACCGCCTCGGACGACGCGGGCTCGGGCGACGCGGGCGCCGCGACGAAGGACGGCGCCGGGATGGGCAAGAGCTCCGGCGGGGACCGTCAGGCGCAGGAGGCCTGCGTGGACCGCTGGCTCAAGTCCAAGGGGCTGGACACGTACGGAAACGCCGAGGGCACCATGTACGCGGGTGGCACGCCCCTCTTCGACGAGCGCACCGGCGAGCGGCGAGACAGGCTGGACTACGTCTTCCAGCGCCAGCCCGACGCCCGCAAGGCCTGCGCGGGCGGCGCGTCCCCCAAGTAGAGCCGCGCCGGGGAGTGGGGCCCGGGCGTGCCCCCTCCCTCCCCCTGGAAGGGAGCGGGCTACCCCCGGGATTCCCGCACACCCGGCGGCTCCCGTAAGCTGCCTGTCCGATGAACACCCATCCCGCTCTGGGCGAGGAGACACCCGCCAATGACCTGCGCGCCCGCGTGCGGGAGGTGCTGGAACGCCGCAAGCTGACGGACAGCGTGTCCGCCGAGCAGGCCACCGCCTCCTGGGAACAGGACCGCTTCGTGGCCCGCGCCCGCGCGCTCTTCTACGCGCGGATGATGTTCCTCACCCTGGGCCTGCTCATCCTCGCCGTGCCCGCGTGGAGCGGCTACTTCGGCCTCACCGGCCCGTTCGCCTTCGTGGGCTACTTCACGATGCTGCTCTACAGCGTCGCGAACCTGCTGGTCATCGACCACCCGAAGGCCGGCCGCTGGGTGACGTACACCACGCTCTGCCTCGACCTGACCATCATGGTCGTGCTCATCGCCAAGCCCGTGGTGGGCGGCGGTCTGCAGAGCCCGCTGCTGGCCACCCAGCTGCTCTTCACCACGCTGTTCTCCATCCTCTACCCCAAGCCGCTGGCCATCCTCCCGCCGCTGCTGGCGCTGCCGATTACGACGCGCCTCGACTTGCTCCTCAACCGCTCGGTGACGGCGGTGGAGCTGCTGACGCTGCTCTGGTACCTCGCGCTCAACTTCATCATCGTCTACGTGCTGGTGTACCTGAACGAGCGCGAGGCCACCGCCCACCGCGAGGTGGTGTCCCTCCAGGGCGACCTGAAGGAGCTGGCGGTGGTGGAGGAGCGCAACCGGCTGGCGCGCGAGATCCACGATGGCCTGGGCGCGTCGCTCTCGTCGATGATCATCCAGGCCGAGTACATCCTGAACCTCACGCGTGAGGACGGCCTGCGCTCGGAGATCCGCGAGCTGAAGCTCACCGCGGAGGAGTCCATCGAAGAGCTGCGCCGCAACCTGCGGATGATGCGCGAGGACTTCGAGCTGGATCAGGGCCTGGAGGACTACGCGAAGACGTTCCGCGAGCGCACCGGCCTGGACATCCGCTTCGAGCGCACCGGCCTGCAGCGCAAGCTGTCCCCGGACGCGCAGCTGGCGCTGTTCCGCATCCTCCAGGAGTCGCTGTCCAACGCGGTGAAACACGCGGAGGCCAAGACCGTGAATGTGCGGCTCGACTTCAGCGAGGACCGCGTGCACCTCATCGTCCGCGACGACGGCAAGGGCTTCGACCCGGCCCGTACGCCGCGCGGCCACTACGGCCTGCTGAACATGCGCGAGCGCGCCATGAAGCTCGGCGGCCAGCTCATCGTGGACTCGGCGCCGGGCGCTGGAGCCCAGGTGGCCTTCTCCCTTCCCTGCACGCCCTCATGACCGGAGTCCCCGTGGACGCCCCGCAGCCTCCCGCCGCGCCCCCTACGACGCCCATCCGCGTCTTCGTGGTGGAAGACCAGACGAAGATCCTCAAGAACCAGCTCCGCCTCTTCGAGGGCCACCAGGACATCGACATCGTCGGCACCGCGCTGTCCGGCGAGGCCGCGCTGGACGAGGTGCCGAAGCTGATGCCGGACGTGCTCCTGCTGGACCTGGGGCTGCCGCGCATGAGCGGTATCGACGTGACGCGCGAGGTGAAGGCGCGCTTCCCGCAGATTGAAATCCTCATCTTCACCATCTTCGACGAGGAGGACAAAGTGCTGGAGGCGGTGAAGGCCGGCGCGTCCGGCTACCTCCTCAAGGGCGCCCCGGTGGACAAGATCATCGAGGCCATCAAGGAGGTCCGCGCGGGCGGCACCGTCATCCAGCCCAACCTCGCCCGCCGGCTGCTGCGCCACTTCCGCGTGGACCCGGACAGCGGCCCCGTGCCCACCGAGCCCGTGGCCGCCCCCGAGCCCCCGCCGGAGGCCCCGTCCCAGCAGGAGCCCCCGCTCAAGCCCCTGTCGGACCGCGAGCGGGAAATCCTCCAGCTCATCGCCAAGGGCGTGTCGAACAGCGAGGCGGCCCGCCTCCTCACCCTCAGCAAGGCCACCATCCGGACCCACCTGGAGCACATCTACCGGAAGCTGGAGGTGACCAACCGCGTCGAGGCCGTCACCGAGGGCATCCGCAAGGGCCTGATTTCCGTGTGAATCGGAAGCGTTGTCCTACCTTTGCTCCAGGTCGGTTCGCGCGGTTCGGATGTGAAGCGTCTCCAGGCCGGCCAGCACTGGAGGCTGGCATGCCCCTCCTACTTGCCTTGCTTTGGCTTCGCGTTGCGCGAACGTTTCTTGAGTAGAGCCGCGCAACGTTCGCAGTCCATCCGGCCAGCAGGCGTGTCCACGAAGCACTCGGTACCGCCGTCCGGTCCTCCAGAGAACCATACCTGCGGCGTGCACTTCTCCACGACCGCCGTCTTCGGCTTCGGCTCTTGGACCACAGCCGAAGATGCTGGTGCCTCCGAGAGCAGGAGAACAGGAACGATGGCGAGCCAGTTGATGAGTGTCATCCTTTCACCGAGCCTCGGCTGCCGCCTCGATGACGAGGTCCGCGTACCGATTCGCCGGGTCATCCGGAGTGGTGCCGTCGCGGAAGTAGAACGTGTGCGAGTCCCACGCGTCGGGCCGCGCGTCATTGGCGAACATCCACAGCGCCCCGCCGCCCACGCCCTCCTCGCGCATGCACTCCAGCCAGCCGCGATACAGCGCGCGGCGCTGCGACAGGTCCATGTCGCCCTCGTTGCGCAGCCCGAGCTCCCCGACGAACAGCGGCTTGCCCAGGCTCCGCGCAATCGCGGCGTGCTCCATGATCCACTTCGCCCCCGCCAGCGCGGTCCCCGGTCCGTCCAGCCCCCATGCCTCTGGGTAGAAGTGCACCGACGCGAAGTCGATGAACGGTGACGCCGTGTTCCGCGCGAAGCTCGAGCCCGGTGTCCGCAGCATCGTCGTGCCCACCACCGCCCAGAACGCCGCGTCGTAGCCCTCTGGAGACGGCTCGAAGCCCTCCTCCCCCGTGCCCACCAGGTGCCCGGGCGCGTGCGCCTTCACCTCCCGCGCCACGTCGTCAATCCACGCACGCAGCTTCACGCCCTCCCTGTCCAACCCCCGCCCGCGCGGCTCGTTGAGCAATTCCCACGCGAGCACCGCCGGGTGGTCTCCGTAGCGGATGCCGTCCACCGTGTTCACCCGGTTCAACACCCCCACCACGTGCGCCTTGTAGTGCGCCACCACCGACGGCTCCGTGAAGAAGCGCGAGTCCCCCTCCACCGCCCCGGGCAGCCCCGCCCACTCCACGTACTGCCGCGCGCCGCCGTACGCGTCCCAGTAGTTCCCCAGCGTGAGCACCAGCCGCACCCCGTGCACCCGCGCCCGCGCGAGCACCCGGTCCAACCCGATGAATGCCGCCTCGTCGTACTGGAGCGGTGCCACCTGGATGGCGCTGTCCCCCACCTTGTCCACCGCGTCGTTGTGGCCGTTGGTCCGCACCGCGCGCACGCCCAGCGCCGCCGCCTTGGCCAGCACCTCCTCCACGACGGGAGACTCCGGCAGGCCGCGCCGCACGTCGCGCGTGGCCTCTTCCTGGAGGAAGTACGCGTTGAGCACCATGCTGCCCGAAGGCAGCCGGTCCAACTGCTGCGCCGGGCCTCCCACGCAGTCGGCCGCCACCGCCTCCAGCATCACCGGCTCGCCCTCGCCACACGCACTGAGCGTCAGAGCCAGCACCGCAGAGGTGCTCCGGAAATGGGAGGCCATGGTCCCATGCTACCGGCCTCGCGCACCTTGCGCACCGGCCCCGTGGATCCGCTAGGTTCACCCGACATGGAGCTCAGACTGGAAGGCGTGTCGAAGACCTACCCCAACGGCACCCGCGCGTTGCAGGGTGTGAATCTCACCATTCCCCGCGGCATGTTCGGCCTGCTCGGGCCCAATGGCGCCGGCAAGTCCACGCTGATGCGCAGCATCGCCACACTGCAGGACGTGGACACGGGCACCCTGACGTTCGACGGCATCGACGTGCGCCGCGACAAGGACAAGCTGCGCGAGGTGCTCGGCTACCTGCCCCAGGACTTCGGCGTGTACCCCAAGGTGACAGCCTGGGACATGCTCGACCACCTCGCCCAGCTCAAGGGCCTGGCCCAGCGAGGCCCCCGCCATGACGCGGTGAAGGCCCTCCTCCAGAAGACCAACCTCTGGGAGCACCGCGACAGGCGGCTCGGCGGCTTCTCCGGCGGCATGAAGCAACGCTTCGGCATCGCCCAGGCGCTGCTCGGCAACCCCAAGCTGCTCATCGTCGACGAGCCCACCGCCGGCCTCGACCCCGCCGAGCGCTTCCGCTTCCACAACCTGCTCGCCGAAATCAGCACCGACGTCGTCGTGCTGCTGTCCACGCACATCGTCTCGGACGTCGCGGACCTCTGCCAGAACATGGCCATCCTCGCCCAGGGCAACGTCGTCCTCAGCGGGCACCCGCTGAAGCTCGTGGACTCGCTCCAGCAGCGCGTGTGGAAGCGCTTCATCACCCAGCAGGAGGAGCTGGACGCGCTGATGAAGGTGCTGGAGGTCATCGCCGTGCGCCGCGTGGCCGGCCAGCGGCTCGTCCACGTCTACGCGGACACCCAGCCTCCGGGCTTCGAACCCGCGAGCCCCGACCTGGAGGACGTCTACTTCCACGCCCTCTCCCGCGCTCAGAAGCAGGCCTGAGGAGGGCACACCATGTTCTCAGCCCTCGTGTTCTTCGAGCTGCGGCGCCGGGTGAAGATGATCTCCACCTGGGTCTACGCCGCGGTGCTTGCCAGCGCCGGGCTCCTGCTGGCGCTGGCCCTGGGTGGCGTATTCAAGGGCCTCTCGGCGTCCTCGGGCGCCGAGCGCGTCGCCGCCAACAGCCCCCACACCCTCTTCTCCACCATCATCGCGGTGGCCTTGTTCGGCCTGCTCATGCTGGGCGCCGTCTTCGGTCAGGCCGCGTACCAGGACTTCGGCCACGGCACGTGGATGCTCATCTTCACGAAGAACGTGAAGAAGGCGCCGTACCTCCTCGGCCGGTTCCTGGGTGCCTACGTCTTCAGCGCGCTGCTGCTGCTGGCCATCCTCCCCGGCCTCGCGGTTGGCTTGCTGGTGGCGTGGATCAAGGATCCGTCCCAGATCACCACGCACCAGACGGCCGCGTACCTGTGGCCCTACGTCCTGGGGGTGTGGCCCACGCTCTTCTTCGCAGGCGCCCTCTTCTTCGCGCTGGCCGCCATCACCCGGCGCATGGCCCCGGTGTACGTGGGCGTCGTCGTCCTGGTGATGGGCCATAGCGTCATCACCGCCGCCATCGCGGACGTGCAGTACCAGGCCCTGGGCTCGCTGCTGGACCCGTTCGGCTTCATCACCTTCGACACCGTGACGCGGTACTGGACGCCCGCCGAGCGCAACCAGGACCTGGTGCCCCTGCTCGGGCCGATGCTCGCCAACCGCCTGCTCTGGCTCGCGGTCGGCGCCGCGCTGCTGGGGCTGGCCGTGGCGCGCTTCAGCACCACCGTGGAAGAGCACAGCGGCCGGAGCGCCGCTCGCGAGCCGGCCACTCCGGCGCCCATCGCCCTGCCCTCCACCCGTGCCGCGCCCACGACGGGAAGCTGGCTGCTCACCGCCGCGTCCTCCGCGTGGCTGGCGTTCCGCGACATCCTCCGCTCGCCGGTGTTCTGGTCCTTCGTCGTGGCAGGGCTCACCTTCGTCATCCTGGGAGTGGTCCTCTCCACCCAGATCTTCGGCACGCCGACGTACCCCGTCACCTGGCAGGTGCTGGAGCTGGCGATGGGCACCTTCCGCCCCTTCTCCCTCATCACCATCACCTTCTACGCGGGGGAGCTGGTGTGGAAGGAGCGCGACGCGGGGCTCGGCGACATCGTGGACGCCACGCGCGCCCCGACGTGGGTGGCCTACGCCGGCAAGCTGGGGGCGCTGCTGCTGGTCGCGCTCTCGCTCAAGGGGGTGGTGGCCGCCGCCGCGCTCCTGACGCAGGTGGGCCGCGGCTTCTTCGACATCGACTGGAGCCTCTACTTCACCCAGCTCATCGTCCTGGACTACCTGCGCGACGTGCTGCTGTGCGTGCTCGCGTTCTTCGCCCAGGTGCTCATCCACCAGAAGTACCTCGCGTACCTGGTGATGGTGCTCTACTTCGTGGCCCAGGCCGCGCTGGGCCTGCTGGGCATCGAGGACAACCTCGTCCGCTACGCCTCCGAGCCCACGGTGCGGTACTCGGACCTGAACCGCTACGCCAACTTCCTGCCGGTGGTCTTCTGGCACCGGCTGTACTGGTACGGGCTGGCGATGCTGCTCGTCCTCACGGGCTACCTGCTCACCGTGCGCGGACGCGAGGCCCGCTGGCGGGAGCGATGGGCCACGGCGAAGGCCCGGCGCTCCACGGCGTGGACGCTGACCGCCGCGGTGTCGCTGCTCGTCTTCGTGGGGGCCGGGGCGTTCATCTTCTACAACACCCATGTCCTCAACCCGTACGTCACGGCGAAGGACACGGAGCGCGAGACGGCCCGCTACGAGAAGGAGTTCAAGTCCTTCGCGGCGCTCCCCCACCCGCGCATCATCGCCGCGGACGTCACCTTCCACATCTACCCGGAGGAGCTGCGGCTGGAGTCGCTCGGCACCTACCGCGTGCGCAACAAGACGCAGGCGCCCATCTCCAAGGTGCTCCTCAGCCTCCCGAGGGAGGCGCGGGTGCGGAGGCTGTCCCTCGCCGGTGTGGACAAGGCCACGTCCCATGACGAGCGGCTGGGCCTCTTCGTCTACGAGCTGCCCACGCCCCTGGCTCCCGGCGCCGAGGCCGACCTCGCCTTCGACCTGGAGTTCGGCACGCGCGGCTTCACGCATGGCCAGCAGCGCACGGACATCGCCGGCAACGGCACGTTCTTCAACAACAACAACCTGCCGGTGCTCGGCTACGTGGAGGACGCGGAGCTGGACGAGGACGGAGACCGCAAGGAGTACGGCCTCGCTGCCAGGCCGGGCTGGCCGGACCGCGATGACCCGAAGGCGCTGGAGAACAACTACATCCGCACGGACTCGGACTTCATCTCCTTCCAGGCCACGGTGAGCACGTCCGCGGATCAGCTTGCCATTGCTCCGGGCTACCTGGAGAAGGAGTGGACCGAGGGTGACCGGCGCTTCTTCCGCTACAAGATGGACCAGCCCATCCTCAACTTCTTCTCCGTGCTGTCCGCGCGCTACGAGGTGATGCGCGACACGTGGCGGGACGTGAAGCTGGAGATCTACCACCACCCCACGCACACCTACGCGCTGGACCGGATGATGCACGGCATGAAGGACGCGCTGGAGTACTGCAGCGCGAGCTTCGGGCCCTACCAGCACCGGCAGGCGCGCATCCTCGAGTTTCCCCGGTACGCGACGTTCGCCCAGGCCTTCCCCAACACCATCCCCTACTCGGAGGCCATCGGCTTCATCGCCCGGGTGCGCGAGGGCGAGGCCGACGACGTGGACTACCCGTACTACGTCACCGCGCACGAAATCGCCCACCAGTGGTGGGCCCACCAGGTGGTCGGCGGCCGCGCGCAGGGCGCCACCATGACGTCCGAGACGATGGCGCAGTACTCGGCGCTGATGGTGATGAAGCACCGGTACGGGGCGAAGAAGATGAAGCGCTTCCTCAAGTTCGAGCTCGACCGCTACCTCATGGGCCGCGCCATGGAGCGGAAGAAGGAGGTGCCCCTGTCACGCGTGGAGAACCAGCCCTACATCCACTACCAGAAGGGCAGCCTCGTCATGTACGCGCTGCAGGACTTCATCGGCGAGGAGCGCGTCAACCGCGCCCTCAAGCGCTACGTGGAGAAGGTGCGCTTCCGGGGTCCGCCGTACACGGGCTCCAGCGAGCTGCTCGGCTTCCTCCGCGAGGAGACGCCCCCGGAGTACCAGTACCTCCTCGAGGACCTCTTCGAGACCATCACCCTCTACGACAACCGCGCCGTGTCCGCGACAATGCGGAAGAACGCCCAGGGGACATGGGACGTCACCGTCAAGGTGATGGCGAAGAAGTACCGGAGCGACGACAAGGGCACCCAGACGGAGCTCGACTTCAACGACTGGATGGACGTGGGCGCGCTCGACGAGAAGGGCGAGGCCCTCTTCCTGGAGAAGCGCAAGGTGCCCAAGGGCGAGTCGGAGATTACGTTCACCGTCCCCGTGAAGCCCGCGGAGGTGGGAGTCGATCCGCTCAACGTGCTCATCGACCGCACGGGCAACGACAACGTGACGGAGCCCACCGAGGGAGAGCCGGTGGCGATGGGCCCGCCTCCCACGCGCTGAGCGGGGGCTGCTCCCGGCGGAGTCCTCCGCCGGGGGCCGTCACCAGCGGATGCGCAGGTCGAAGCCGTTGGGCGACTCTTGGCGCTCCACTTCCACGCGGGGCGCGGTGGCGCCGGCCTGCCGCAGGGCGCCCTCGCACGTGCCCGCGGCGGCATCCGCCGGGAAGGGGTAGCCGCGAAACCGCACGCGCCAGTCGGCGGGGGCCAGCTGCTCGGTCTGGATGTCCACGGGAGAGACCACCGAGCTGAAGCTCAGCGCCACGCGCTTCATCGCCCGCTCGGGGCCGGCCATCTTCAGGGCCATGCCCACCACGCGCCCCACGAGCGTGTCGAAGTAGGCGCGCACCATCTCCCGGCCCAGCTCCCGCAGCGATTCCTTGCGCTCGCGGTCCGGGAAGAGGTGACACACCGCCGCCTCCTGGCAGGCGAGGTACACGGAGGCCGGATAGGTGGCGCGAGGCTTGTCCACGTCGTACCCCGCCGCCAGGAAGTCGGCGCGCAGCTTCGTGCCGGGCTTCGTGTAGCGGACGAGGGACTCGAACAACGTGGACTGGACGGTGACCTCGGTCGACATGCGTAGGGACACGGTATGGGACTCGGGGCGACCTGGGAAGTTGGCGGCGAGGCCCTGCCATGACGCACCTGCTCAGTCGCCTCGCGTGCCGCCCATGCCTGGAAGCTGACGCCGGAGGAACTCACCCGGAGGGCTTCCGGCAAACTGGCGGAAGTCGCGTATCAGGTGGGCCTGGTCGTAGTAGCCGTGCGCGTACGCGATGCTGGCCCAGCTCTCAGGGCTGCCAGCCTTGAGCCGTTGGATGACGCGGTCGAAGCGGACGAGCCGCGCCAACAGCTTGGGCGGCAGGCCCAGCTCCTCGTTGAAGCGGCTGATGAGGTGCTTCTGGCTGTAGCCCAGCTCGTCCGCGAGCGCGCCAATCTCCACCACGCCCCCACTCGCCTGGAGCCGTTGCCAGGCCCACGTCACGCAGTCGGAGATGGCGCGGGCCTCGAGGATGCGGCGGAGGAGCAGCCTGTCGAGCAACACGAAACGGGCCTCCCAGCCGGGAGCGTCGTGGAGTTGCTCCGTCAGCAGCGGGCCCTCGGCGCCGAAGACCTCGTCGAGTCCCACCACCCTGCGCGCCAGGTGACGCATGGGCAGGCCGAAGAACAGCCGCGCGCCCACGGGCGTGAAGTTGACCTGCACGCCGCTCATCGCGCCCGGTGTCTCGGTGAGGGAGAACGCGTCGTCCAGGCCGGCGACGAAGCCGGAGGCATGACGCGCGGACCGGCTCGGGTCGCGCGAGTCGAAGACGCGCAGCGCTGGGCCGAAGTCGATGATGAGCACCACCTGCGGCGAGGGCAGCTCCCGGCGGCGCATGGGTCCTGGCGTGCGCTCGCTGTAGCCCATGTAGGAACCGAGGACGTACTCGCGGAGCCGTGGGTCCGGAGCGCCGGACACCAGCTCCCACGAGCCTTCGGCCGACTCATGGCGCGTGGCGTGGGCGCGGGGAACGTGCATGGCGTGGAAACCTCCGGGCACCGGGCGGTTCCGGGTCTACCACGGCTGACCGGCAGGCGAACGGGGTGCCGGCCCACGGCAGGAAGGAACGTTCGTTCCACTTGGGATGCGCGCGGCGCGGGTGAGGCACGGCTCGGCACGCCCACGGCAGGAAGGAACGTTCGTTCCACCTGGGATGCACGTGGCCCCTGGGTTGAGGGATCCGTTGCCTCAGGACCTTCGGGTGGACTGATGCAGGGCGAAGGCAGCGCCCTGCGCGTCCTCGCACTGGGCGACGCGGTCTCCGCCGGGGACCTGCATCGGCCCGTTCAGCACCCGGCCACCGAGCGCCCGCACCTTCTCGACCGAGGCCTCGAGGTCAGCCACCGTCAGGTAGAAGAGCCAGTGGGTGTGGATGGACGGAAGGCGCGCCGTATTGACCAGGCCGCCCACGTCCCGCCCGGCGCATTCCCAGGTGAACAACTGGTACGTGCCCACCTCGGGCCCCAGCTCCAGCGTCCCGGTCATCCGCCAGCCGAAAAGCTCCGAGTAGCAGGACGCCGCGTGCTCACGGTCGGTCGTGTTGAGTTCGTGCCAGCCGACAGCACCGAGTCCCACGCCAGACCTTCCGGAGCTCATCGCGAAGACCGCGCCCTGCGCGTCACGAATCACGGCGACGCGCTGGCCCGGCGCGGGCTGCTGCACGGGGCCCAGCACCTGGCCACCGAGCGCCACGAAGCGCCGCGCCGAAGCCTCGACGTCGTCCACCCCGATGTGGCCGAGCCAGTGCGCCGGAGCGCCCTGGGCCCGCGCCCGCTCGGGAAGGGCCATGAGCTCGCCCACGCGCTGCTCACCCGCGCACAACACCCGGGAGTCTCCCGAGCGTTGCACCTGCCAGCCCATGAGGCCCACGTAGAACGCCTGGGCCCCATCCACGTCCGTGGTCCTCAAGTCATACGAAACGAACGCGCCGGAAGTCGCCATCGCGCGAGGCTAACTCGCTGCCTCGCGGTGAGCGACCGCCAGACCGACCGTGAACGGACGTGACGAGGAGTCGCCGGAGGCTCGCGAGCCCCGGCGCCTACCCGCTCGAGAGCCCGGAGAAGTGCCCTCCGGAAGGCGTCAGGGACTGACCTGAAACCCCTCGACCCGTTTCAGCCAGGTCGGTGAACCGTGCTCGGAGGGTGGCCAATGCCCCCTCCGAGGAGGCTGTCTCAACCGACCACACTGAAGCGGCTTAGAACCACTTCGGCGACGGGCGCGGCGGACGCGGCGGAGCCTCGGGAGCCTTGCCCTGCGCCTGCGACACGGCGCCGGCCGGACGCGACTGCGCGCCCCCCGAGCTCCGAGCGGCCTGCGGGCCACTCCGGCCGGAGCTGGAGCCCCTGCCACCGCCCTGGGCCGAGCGACCGCCCTCGGAACGCCCTTCACCCCGGCCGCCACCGCCACGGCGCCGCGCCGGCCCGGAGGGATGCGCTCCACCACCGCCGCCACCGCCACGCGACTGGCCACGGCCACCGCCCCGGCTCATCGGAGGACGGTCCGGCTCGGCGGGAGCCGTGTAGTCGGCGGGACGGGGCCCCGTCTTGCCGGCGCGGTACGGATGGTCTTCCACCACCGGCACGCTGCGGCGGATGGTGCGCTCGATGTCACGCAGGTACGCGCGCTCCTCGCCGTCGCAGAACGACACGGCCGTGCCGCTGGCGCCCGCGCGGCCGGTGCGGCCGATGCGGTGCACGTACTGCTCGGGCACGTTGGGCAGGTCGTAGTTGATGACGTGGCTCAGCCCGTCGATGTCGATGCCGCGCGCGGCGATGTCCGTCGCCACCAGCACGCGGAGCGAGCCGGCGCGGAAGTCATCCAGCGCACGCTCGCGGGCGTTCTGGCTCTTGTTGCCGTGGATGGCGGCGGCATTCACCCCCGCGCCCTCCAACTGCTTCGCCACGCGGTTGGCGCCGTGCTTCGTACGAGTGAAGACGAGCGCGCGGGCGATGCGGCCCTCCTTCAGCAAGTGCGTCAGCAGGCCGCGCTTCTGCTCGCGCTCCACGAAGTACACCTGCTGGCTGACCGTCTCCGCGGTGCTGGAGACGGGCGTCACCTCCACCCGGATGGGGTTGGTGAGGATGTTGCGCGACAGGTCCACGATTTCGGGCGGCATCGTGGCGCTGAAGAAGAGCGTCTGCCGCTTCTGGGGCAGCGCCTTGATGACCTTGCGCACGTCATGGATGAAGCCCATGTCGAGCATGCGGTCCGCCTCGTCGAGCACGAAGACCTCGAGCGAGCGCAGGGACACGAAGCCCTGGTCCATCAGGTCGAGCAGGCGGCCCGGCGTGGCGACCAGCACGTCCACGCCGCTGCGGAGCGCCTGCACCTGCGGATTCTGGCCCACGCCGCCGAAGACGACGGCATGGCGCAGGGGGAGGTTCTTGCCGTACGTGACGAAGCTCTCACCCACCTGCCCCGCCAGTTCGCGGGTGGGGGTGAGCACGAGGCAGCGCACGGGCCGCGCGCCGGCCGCGGGCGCCTTGGCGGAGAGCCGCTGGAGGATGGGGAGCGCGAAGGCGGCCGTCTTGCCGGTACCCGTCTGCGCCACGCCGAGGATGTCCTTGCCCTCCAGCGCATGCGGGATGGCCTTCGCCTGGATGGGAGTGGGCGTCGTGTAGCCCTCGGCCTTGACCGCGCGCAGCAGGGTGTCGTGAAGCTGAAGTTCGTCGAAAGTCATGTCGTCCTGGGAAACGGATTCGGTAAACCCGCCTCCTCCCAGAGAAGGAGGAGGCCCGCGCAGCGCACCCGTTCGGGCTCATGCCCAGGGCGCCTGGCGGTGCGCGGTCGGGCCCGAATGGCCGAACCGCTTTGGGAACGTGGTGGAACAGGAGGGGTGCCCCCCCCATTCCGGAGCTTCGGCGGGGGACCCTGCACGCTCCCGGCTCCAAAGTCGCGTGAAATCAATAGCTTGACATGCGTTTTCCAGAGCAGGCATTCGCCACCAGGGAGCGCCCGGAAAGCTGGCTGCTCGTTGGAGGACGAAGGACCGGCCATGCGCTCTGGCATGGGGAAGGAAGCGCCGTGCCGGGGAGCGGGCCCCGGGACCGACTACCGCAGTCCCGAGGCCCTCACCTCACCTCACACCCGCGCTTCAGCCTGCGCCGTCTGGAGCGACTCCGGCACCGGCTCGTACGAGCCCAGACGCATGCTGGCCTGGGCCCGTCCCTGCGTGCGGCTGCGCAGGCCGTTCACGTAGCCGAAGAGGTTGGCCATGGGCACCCGGGCGGAGACCACCCGCACGGAGCCACGCGCCTCCATCCCCAGCACCCGCCCGCGCCGCGCGGACAGGTCCCCGAGCACCTCGCCCAGGTACTCCTCGGGCGTCGTCACCTCCACCGCCATCACCGGCTCCAGCGCCAGCACGCCCGCGCTGTGCACCGCCTCCTGCAGCGCCAGCGAACCCGCCATGGAGAACGCCTGCGGCGTGGAGTCCTTCACGTGCGTGCCGCCATCCACCAGTCGCACCTCCACGTCCACCAGCGGGATGCCGTCCCGCACGCCGCGTCCCATGGCGCCGGCCACGCCCTTTTCGATGGCGGGGACCAGCTCCCTCGGAATGCTGCCGCCCCGCGTGTCGTCCACGAAGACGAGCCCCGCCCCTCGCGGCGCGGGACCCACGTCCAGCACCACGTGCGCGTACTGTCCGGGCCCGCCCGTCTGACGGACATGGCGGTACTCCTGGCGCACGCCGCGCCGGATCGTGTCGCGGTACGCCACCTTGGGCTGTCCCACGCGCGCCTCCACTCCGTACTCCGTCAGCAACCGAGACACGACCACCTCCAGGTGCAGCTCACCCATGCCGGACAGCAGCACCTGGCCGCTCTCCGGATCCACGCCCACCCGTAGCGACGGGTCCTCCGCCGCCAGCCGGTGCAGGCCGTCTTCCAGCTTCGTCAGCTCCGCGGGCGAGCGCGCCTCCACGGCGAGCTGCACCACGGGCTCCAGGACGCCCAGCGACTCCAGCACCACCGGAGCCTCCGGGTCGCACAGCGTGTCGCCCGTGCGCACGCCCTTCAGGCCGAGCGCCGCGCAGATGTCTCCCGCGTGTACCTCCGCCACCTCCTCGCGGCGGTTGGCATGCATGAACATCAGGCGGCCTACCCGCTCGCGCTTCCCGGTGACGGGATTGAGCAGGACGGTGCCCGCGCGCAGCGTGCCCGAGTAGACGCGCAGGAAGACGATTCCGCCCACGGCCTTGTCGCTCATCATCTTGAACGCCAGGGCGGTAGGAGGACCCGCATCCGACGCGGGACGGGAGACACGCTCTTCCCGGCCAGGAACACAGCCCTCGACGGCGGGCAGGTCCGAAGGCGCGGGCAGGTAGTTGACGACGGCATCCAGCAACATCTGCACTCCCTTCTTCTTGAAGGCCGACCCGCACAGCACCGGCACCAGGGTCCGCGAGAGGGTGCCCGCGCGCAGCGCGCGCTCCAGGTCCTCCGCGGTGACTTCTTCCAGCCGTCCCTCCACGAACTTCTCCAGCACCGTGGCGTCCACGTCCGCACACGCCTCGATGAGGCGCAGCCGCAGCGCCTCCGCCTCCTCGCGCAGCGCCCCAGTGAGAGGCTCCTCGCGGTACTGGCCGTCCTCTCCCTCGAAGAAGATGGCCACCATCCGCACCACGTCCACGAGGCCCCGGAAGTCCGAGCCCTCACCGATGGGCGACTGCACCGCCACCGGACGCGCACCGAGCCGCTCTTCGATGGACGCGACGCTCATGGCGAAGTCCGCGCCCACCTTGTCCATCTTGTTGAGGAAGGCGATGCGCGGCACGCCGTACCTGTCCGCCTGACGCCACACCGCCTCCGACTGGGGCTCCACGCCCTGGCTGCCGTCGAACACCGCCACCGCGCCGTCGAGCACGCGCAGCGAGCGCTCCACTTCAATGGTGAAGTCCACGTGTCCCGGCGTGTCCAGGATGTTGATGCGGTGGGGCTGTCCCGCCGCATGTCCCTGCGTGGGCTTCCAGAACGCGGTGGTGGCCGCGGACGTAATGGTGATGCCGCGCTTCTTCTCCTCCGGCATCCAGTCCATCTCCGTGGAGCCGGTGTGCACCTCACCCGTGGAGTGGATGCGGCCGGTGAAGTAGAGGACGCGCTCGGTGAGCGTCGTCTTGCCCGCGTCGATGTGGGCCATGATGCCGATGTTGCGGTACCGCTCGATGCGCGTGCTGCGAGACATAAAGACTCCCAATCCCGTCGGGCAGCGAGGCCCGCGGGTGGCGAATAGACAGACACCGGTTGGAATGAATAAACGCACGCACGCGCGACACGCCGGAGGGCACGAAGGGCCCGCTCAGGGACGCATGAGGGCACACGAGGACACCACGTGAGCGAGGGCGGAGCCGGGACTCACGACTCGCGGGAACCAGCCAACCCGCGAGCCGGAGGACACCGGTCCGCCTGCTCAAATGTCGAGCAGAACCTCGTGACGGGGGGCGAGGCACACGTCCGCCGCCGGCGCGGTGATGCGCGCAATCAGCAGGGCAATGTTGGAGACGGGCCTCATGATGCGTATGAGTTAAAGCACCCGAGCCGTGTTGTCAACCCGCCGGCAGCTCGCGCGCGAACTGCTCGCGGTAGCGACCTTTCAGCCCATCCAGCGCCTCGCGCATCCCCGCGGCGCGGTACTGCTCCGCGAGCAGCCGCCATGCCTCCGCATGGAGCGGCTCCAGCGTGACGACGCGCTCCAGGTGCGTCCGTGCCTCCTGACGCGAGCCCGCGTTCACCGCCAGCCAGCCGAGGATGAAGTGCGCCTGGACCGCCTCGTCATGCGTGGCCACCGCCTTGCGGCAGGCCGTGCGCGCGGGGCTCGCGCGGCCCGAGCGCACGTGGAGCTCGCACTGGAGCACGTGTCCGACGGCGGCGCGGGGGAACTCGCGCGACAGCCAGGACAGGCGGGACTGCGCCTTCGCCATGCTCCCCTTGTCGAGCGAGGTCTCCACCTCCTTCGCCGCGCGGATGAGCTCACCCTCTCTCGCCACGTCCACGCCGCTCAGCTTCGGGTCCACCGGCAGCGCCACCCAGCGCCGCGTCTGCAGGGCCCAGGAGAGCACCTTCCCGGCATCCTTCACTCCGGCCGCCTTCCGCGCGGTCTCCTCGGCCCAGGTGAGGCTCGCGGTCTGCTTGAAGAGGCCCGACAGGTCGGCCCAGAGGTCCGGGCCCGTGTCGGGGCGGGCCTCCAGGCGTTGCCGGGCCTGGGCGAGGTGGGCCTGGGCCTCGGTGGGGCTGCCCAGTTGGAGCTGGAGGACGGCCAGGTACATCAGCGGCGCGGCCTCCCGCGGGAAGCGCGCGGCGGTGGCCTCGCAGCGCTCCCGCGTGGCGGGCAGCCGGGGCGCGGCGCGCGTGCCCAGGTAGCACGCCAGCGACTGCACCTGCTCGTGGTCCGGGTAGAAGCGGGACAGGGACTCCATCTGCTGCGCGGCGACCTCGGAGCGCCCCTCACGGTCCAGCGCCAGGATTTCGTCGAGCCGCTGGCGGTCCGCGGACGGGAGCGGCGCGGGGCCCTTCGCCACGCTCGCCTGAGCAGAGGCCATGTGCTCGAGCCATGCAACCACCTCTTCCTTGTCGGGCCCCTCCCAGTCGGACCACACGGTGGCGGCGAGCTTCTCCTTCAGCTCACGAGCCCAGGCAACCCGCGCTTCGGGCGTCCTGTGCGCCTGGGGCAGGTGGCGGAGGCTGACGGCGAGCATCTCCAGCGTCCGTGGGGCGAAGGCCGCCTGCTCCGTCCCATAGTTCGGGTACATCATCCACGCGGAGTTCTGGACGTGGAATGCGCCCAGGGTGTGGGCCCACTCGTGGAGGAAGACGGAGGTCTCCTTGTGCAGCCTGCGCTCGTGGTAGAGCGCCTCGCGCTCGTCCGCCGGCAGGTGGAGGAGCATGTTCATGATGTTCTGCACCTCCTCCGGGTTCCCCATCTCGCGGAGCACGCAGTGACGGCCGAACATCCGCCCGATGCCGAGCTGGTGCTGTGCGGCGCTGAAGACCTTCATCCGGGACACCAGGCCGATGACGAGGTCCACGCCCTCGCCAGGATCCAGCGCCTCGAGCTCCGTCAGCGAGGAGTCCAGCTCGGACTCCGAGCTCCTCCGCTCCCACAGGTGCGTCGACTCCAGCTCGAACGTCACCCCGAGCGGGCCGCGCACGACCGCGCTGGCGCGCCGGAGCTGATCCACGATGCTGCTCCTCCAGCGCATCACCTGATCCCGATAGTCGGAATCGGCGTACACCCTGACGCGCAGCTTCCGCACCGGGCCGGACGCGGACTTGGAGCCCGTCTCCAGCTTGCTGGGCGCGAGCTGCTTCGCGTACTCGCGCTCGTAGTCGATGGGCCGCTTCACACAGGCCAGGCTCGCGACGGCCAGCAGCAGGCACAGCGCGGCGGCGCGGCCCGCGCTCCGCGAGGAATCACGGCGGTTCATGAGCTCCCCCTCCAGGGATGACCTACGTCCTACCCGCGAGCCCGCGAGGGCTCACGTGCTCAGGGCCCGCACCCGCGCGGCGAGGTTCTGGGTGAAGAGCCGGAAGATGCGCAGCGCGGCGGCCTCGTGGGTGTCCAGGTAGTGCTGGAAGCCGGCACGGGTGATGCGCAGCGCGCGCACGGCCGTGCGCGCCTTCACCTGCGCGGACACGGGCGCGTCCTGCACCAGGGAGATTTCCCCGAGGTACGCGCCGGGCCCCAGCGTGTTCAGGCGCCGCGCCTCCGGCTCCGAGCCGTTGAACACCTCCACCGTGCCCTCCAGCAGCACGAAGAGGCCCACGCCCTGCGCGCCCTTCTCCAGCAGCACCGCACCCGCGGGGATGAGCACCTGCCGCGCCACGCGGTAGAGGTCCTTCATGTCCTCCAGGGACAGCTCGCCGAAGATGGGAATGGCCTTGAGGTAGCCGTAGCCGTTGGCCTCGGGCGCGGCGGCGCTCGCGGGCAGCCGCGCGATGACGGCCTCCGCCTCGGCGTCCATGCCCATGCGGCGCAACAGCCGCGCCTTCTCCGCCGCCAGCGCCGGGTCCGCGCGCGCCTGCTCCGCGCCGCGCATCGTGTCCGCCAGCAGCGCCAGCGCCCGCCGCGTGAAGCCCTCGCCATCCAGCAGCTTGCACATGCGCAGCACGGACTCCAGGTGCCGGGGGTCGCCCGCGGGCACGCTGCCCAGGGCCTCCACCTCCGCATGGGACTGGCCCAGGTCGCGGTAGAGCACCGCCGCCTCGTAGGGCCGCCCCAGCCGGACCAGGCACTGCGCCATCGGCTCGCGCGAGCCCAGGCCGCGATACACCTCCAGTGCCCGCTCCAGCGCGCCCCCGCGCTCGAAGGCCGCCGCCGCGCGCTCCACCTGACCGGCGCGCAGGTAGGCCTCGGCCGCTTCCACGTACTGCCCGCCCTGGACGTACAGCTCCGCCACCAGGGCGTCCGTGCCGCAGCCATCCAGCAGCCGCGCGGCGCCGGAGAAGTCACGCGCCAGCCGCATCACCTCCGCCAGCCGCTGGCGCTCCGCCACCGCCGCCTGCGCCGCCTCCTTCTGGAGTCGCTCGCGCTGCGCGGAGCCCAATTCCTCGTAGAGCTGCGCGGCCCGGTCCGGCTCCGCCAGCATCATCAGCGCCTGCAGCGCCTGGAAGGCGCCCTCACCCGCCGCGCCGCCATCCTTGAGCATCTCCGCCTCGGACCGTGACATCTCTCGTCCCCCCGATTCCGGGTATGTGACTACCGCATGCAGGGGCCGGGAGGTGCCCGGCCCTGACGCCCCGGAAGACAGGGGCGAGGCTATACCACCCTCGCGAGCGACCCGAAGCCGGGACGCGGGCAGGGGTGTCGGCACGTGGACGCCCGCCCGCCGGCCGACGCTGGAGGCCGCCGGGCGCTCAGCGAACGAACATCAATTCCGTGTCGAAGATGAGCACCGAGTACGGGGGGATGGCCCCGGGCACGCCGTCCTCGCCATAGCCGAGCGACGCGGGGATGACGAGCCGGCGCGAGCCGCCGACCTTCATGCCGACGATGCCCTCGTCCCACCCCTCGATGACCTCGTTCGCGCCCAGGGTGAAGGCGAAGGGCGGCCCGCCCGCGCTGGAGTCGAACCGCGTCCCGTCCGGCAGATACCCGGTGTAGTGCACCTGCACCCGCTTCAGCGCCACGGCCTCCGTGCCGGTGCCCGGGTCTCCCAGGTCCTGGATGTAGAGGCCGCTCGGCAGGAGCGTCATGGCCTCCAGGCTCACGTTCAGGGACTCCGCATACGTCACCTTGGTCGGGTCGCCATTGTCCGGGTTGGCCTGGGAGTCCTCCCCACACCCGAACAGCGGGACGAGCAGGGCACAGACGAGCAGCGAGCGGAGCATGAAGTCCTCTGAAGCGAGCGAGCCGGAAGTCGACCTCGCGAATAGCTGAAGCCTGCCCCGGACCGGCACCGCGCGAAAGAGGCTGCTGCCAGGGGTCGCCTGCCACCCTGGAATACAGGGGCGCGCCAGACGCCATTCCGTTATGCAGGGCCGCGATGCCACGCTGGGTCAGCTTCCTCCTCTTCTTCATCCCGGTGCTCGTGCTGCTGGCCGCCGGGCACGTGTACCTGTACCGCCGGCTCGTCCGGGACGTGACGGAGCGCCAGGGGCTCCGCCGCGCGGCGCGGGTGCTCTTCGCGGTGGGCTTCTCGGGGGCCGTCGGCGCCCGGGCCGTGGGCGCCCTCCTCCCGTCGGAGGCGACCCGCCTTGTGGGAATCGGCTTCCTCGTGTGGACGGGCCTCGTCCTCTACCTGCTCATGTTCACCCTCGGGGTGGACCTGGTGCTCAGGGCGGTGCGGTGGCGTGCCCGCCGCCGGGCCCCCGCCCCCGCGACGCCGGAGCCGGCTTCGGAGGCCGCCTCGGCGCCGCCCTCTCCCGAGCGACGGGCGCTGCTGAGCCGGGGGCTGGCCCTGGGTGCCGGGGTGGCGGGCGCGGCGGTCAGCACGTACGGGGGCTGGCGCGCCTTCCACCCGCCCGACGTCCGCGACATCCCGGTGCGCCTGCCCGGACTGCCGAAGGCGCTGGAGGGCTTCACGCTGGTGCAGCTCACGGACATCCACATCGGCGGAGTGCTCCAGCGCGGCTTCGTGGACGAGTTGGTGTCGCGCACCAACGCGCTGAAGCCGGACCTCATCGCCATCACCGGGGACCTGGTGGACGGCTCCGTCGAGGGGCTGGGGCCCTTCGTCGCGGGCTTCGGCGGCCTGCGCGCCCGGCATGGCACCTTCTTCGTCACCGGCAACCACGACTACTACTCGGGCGCGGACGCCTGGGTCGCCTTCCTGGAGCGCCAGGGCCTCCAGGTGCTGCGCAACCGCTCGGTGTCCATTGGCGACGGCGCGGCGTCCTTCCAACTGGCGGGCGTGGACGACTGGAGCGCGGAGCGGTTCGGCGAGCCCGGCTATGACCTGGACCGGGCGCTGCGCGACGTGCGGCCCGACCGTGCGTCGGTGCTGCTGGCGCACCAGCCCTCCAACTTCGACGAGGTCGCCCGGCGCGGCGTGGGCCTGCAACTCTCCGGGCACACCCACGGCGGGCAGATGTTCCCTGGCACGATTGTGGGAGACCTCATCTGGGGCGACCGCAACGCGGGGCTGAGCCAGACGGGCCAGTCCCAGCTCTACGTCAGCCGGGGCTGCGGCTTCGTCGGCCCGCCCATGCGCGTGGGGGCCCCACCAGAGATTGCCCGCCTCGTGCTCCTCCCCGGGTAGTCTCTACCCCGCTGGAGCCGCTCGCCCGCCCTCCAGCCGGGAGAGCCAGCGCCCCCTGACTCCCCCCGTGTTTCCGGCAGCTTGGCGACGCGCACCGTCATGCGCGGAGCTCCGGAAACACTTTTGGAATTGGGCCGTACGGGAGACGGGTGATGGGGAGTCCGACGGACGAAGAGCTCATGGAACGGTTTCGAAACGGAGCACAAGACGCCTTCGAGGCCCTCTTCGCCCGGCACTCCGGCCGGGTGCAGGGCTTCCTCGCGCGGATGGTGCGAAGCGGACCGCTCGCGGAGGACCTCCTGCAATCCACCTTCCTGTCCGTCATCCGCTCCCGGGGCCGGTACGAGCCGGGCACCCGCTTCGTGCCGTGGCTGATGACCATCGCCGCCAATGCCGCGCGGGATGCGCTGCGGCACCAGCGCCACGTGGACGCGTACGCCTCGCGAGAGGACGTGGGCACGCCCCTGTCCGTGCAGCCTCCAGCCGGCGACCCCGGCATGCGCAGGCACCTGCTGGACGCGCTGCAACAGCTCCACCCGGACCACCGCGAGGCGGTGGTGCTGAGCAAGGTGGAGGGCTGGTCCTTCGAGGAGATTGCCGCGCTGCGCGGCATCAGCCCGGGCGCGGCCCGCCTGCGCGCGCACCGGGGCTATGAGCGGCTGCGGGAGCTGCTGGGCTCGATGGAGGAGGCGCAATGAGCCCGCCCGTCGACCTCGATGGATTGCTCTCCCAGACACCTCCGCGGGACGAGGCCGCGGCGGGGCGCGCGCTCGCGGCGGCCCGGGAAGAGCTGGCGCTGCGGCGTCCGTCGCGGAGCTGGCGCACGCAGGCGGCCTGGCTGATGGCGGCCTCGGGCGGGGTGGCGCTCCTCATCGCCGGAGTCCTGCGGGCCGTGGACGTCACGTCGAGCCAACTGCTGCTGGGCCGCGCGCACCTGATGGCGCTACTGCTCGTCACCTGCGCGGTGTGTTCCTGGGGCGCGCTGTCTCCGCGAGGACGCGGGCTGCGGCGCGTGGGCGTCGTCCTGGCGATGGTGAGCGCGGCCATGCTCGTGCTCGCGCGGGACACGCCGCATGCGGCCTCCACCCTGCCCGATTGGGTGTGCACGGCGAGCCACCTCGGGGTGGGACTGGTGCCCCTGGTGGTGGCGGTGCTCGCGCTGCGAAGCGCCGTCTTCCAGCCCCTGCGCGCCGTGGTGGCGGGCCTGGCGGTGGGGACAACGGGCGCCTTCCTGGGAGAGCTCGCGTGCGAGCAGGGCTGGCGTCACGTCGCCGGCTACCACCTGCTGGCGTGGGGACTCGTCACCGTTGCGTCACTGGTCATCTCCAAGTCGCTCAAACCCCGTTCCCATGCGCCATGATCCAGGACCCCTCTCTCATCATCTGCAGTGACGTGGACGGCGCGCCGGTGAGAATCGGCGAGTCCGTGAAGATCGTCAGCCGCTCGGAGGATGGCACCATCAGCCAGCGGTTTCTCGGACAGACGGGCGTGGTGGTAGGGCTCGTGTTCGACGACCCGGCCACCCAGTACCCGGAGGACCCGCTCATCCAGGTCCACGTCGACGGGCTGGGAGAGGACCTCTTCTTCCCCGAGGAGCTGGAGCTGGCGCCCGCCTGGGCCCGCAACCGGATTGCCCAGCACCGGCAGGCGGCGCGCGAGGTGGGCAGGCCCGGCGCGGAGCGGCTGTCCTGAAGTGAGGCGCCCGGGGCCGGCGACGCCTTCGCGCCGACACCCGGAATCACAAGCCTCCGCCTTCCGCCGTCCAGGGATGACGGGAGGTAGCCGATGGAAGAGTCGCGGGAATGGACCGTGGGCAACCACCACATCCGCTTTGAGCCGCCAGACGTGCTCTGGGCCACGGTGCGCGGGTGGATCACCGCGGAGGACGCCCCGAAGTGGGTGGAGATCATCCTCGAGGTCACCGCCAAAGGGTCGGTGAACTGCGTGGTGCAGATGGAGGAAATGAAGGACTTCCCCCAGCCGAGGCTGTCGCAGGCGGCGCGCCAGTACCTCGCGAAGCACAGCAGCTCCGACTGGTTCAAGAGCATGATCTTCGTCGGTGGCGGGCTCCTCCAGAGGATCACCGCCAAGGGGCTCGCGTTGGCCATGCTGCTGTCGGGCAACCAGCGCTTCGCCATCGAGTTCGTCGACAGTCCAGAGAAAGCCCGGCTGTGGCACAAGAAGCAGAGCGACGCGGCGGACCGCTGACCCGGGGGGTCTGGAAGTCGGGGTGACTCCCCCGCTACGGTGCGGGGCCAGGGCGGACGTCCGGTGGTGGTACCCGGGACGTGGAGGCACGCGGATGAGCGATGAGGCGCGGGGTGGACGTGGCCAGCCACCCCCACCGGAGGAGGCGGACGCGTCAGCCCCCACCTTCGTCCCCCTGCCCTCCTCTGGCGGGGCCGCGACGGCCACCTGGTCCTCGTCCTCCGCGAGACAGGCCGCGCACCCCATGCCGGAGCCCGGACACGTGCTGGCCGGGCGCTACACGGTGCTGGAGCAGGTGGGCCAGGGCGGCATGGGCATGGTGCTGGCCGCGTACGACTCCCGGCTCGACCGGCGCGTGGCGCTCAAGCTGCTGCGCTACCGGAGCAGCTCGCCCGGTGCCACGGCGGGTGAGGCCCGGCTCGTTCGCGAGGCGCAGGCCATGGCCCGCCTGTCCCATCCGAACGTGGTGGCGGCCTATGACGCGGGCGCGCTGGAGGACGGCTCGGTCTTCCTGGCCATGGAGTACGTGGAGGGGCAGACGCTGCGAGGCTGGCAGGAGTCCCAGCCGCGCGCCTGGCGCGAGCTGCTCGCCGCGTATGTCGCCGCGGGCCGGGGACTGGCGGCGGCGCACACGGCCGGCCTCGTCCACCGGGACTTCAAGCCCGACAACGTGCTCATGGGCAGTGACGGCCGGGTGCGCGTGACGGACTTCGGCCTCGCGCGCTCGGGGACGGCCGCGCCCATCGACATCTCCCCCACCACGGCGCTGCCCACGGACGCCACGCTGAGCGGCTCGCTCACGGTGCCCGGCGCGCTGATGGGCACGCCCTTCTACATGGCGCCCGAGCTGCTGGAGGGCCAGCCCGCCGACGTGCGCAGTGACGTGTTCGCCTTCTGCGTGGCCCTGTACCACTCGCTTTACGGAGTCTCCCCCTTCGAGGGACAGAGCCTGTCGGAGCTGCTGCGCTCGCGGCGCGCCGGGCCGCCCACGCCCCCGACCCGCTCGGAGGTGCCCGCCTGGGTGGCGCGCGCCGTGCTGCGCGGGCTGCGTGCATCGCCGGAGGAGCGCCCCGCGTCGATGGCGGAGCTGCTGACCGCGCTGGAGGACGACCCGGAGCTGCGGAGACGGACCTGGCGCCGGAGCCTCGCGCTGGCGGCGGGAGGCGTGCTGCTCACCGGGCTCGCCGTGGGAGGCTGGTTCATCCAGCGCGCGAGGGAGCCGGGCTGCGGTGGCCAGGAGGCGCGGCTGGCCGGCATCTGGGACACGGCGATGAAGGAGCGCGTGCGGCAATCACTCCTCGGCACGGGCGCGCCCCACGCCCCGGACACCGCCGAGCGCGTGAGCGCGGCGCTGGACGGCTACGCCAGCCGCTGGGCGAAGCAGAGCACCGAGGTCTGCGAGGCCGCGCGCGCGGAGACGGCGGGCCCGCTGCGGCTGATGCAACTGCGCGAGTCCTGCCTGGAGCGCAGGCGGGCCCGCCTGCGCGCCACCACGGAGGTGCTGGCGGGGGGCGCGGACCGGGCGATGCTGGACAGGTCCGTGCAGGCGGTGCAGGGACTCCCGCTGGTGGAGGACTGCGCGGACGTCCGGTCGCTCACGGCGGCGGTGCCCCCGCCCGAGGACCCGGCGACACGCGCGAAGGTGGACACGTTGCTGGAGCGGGTGGACGGGCTGGACGCGCTGCTCGCCGCCGGCCAGCACAAGCAGGGCCTGCCCCTGGGGGAGGTGATGCTGAAGGAGGTGGAGGCGGTGGGCCACGCGCCGCTGCATGCGCAGGTCCTCTTCCTGGTGGCGCGGCTGCGCGACATCGCGGGCGACTACAAGGGCTCGGAGGCGCTGACGCGCGAGGCGCTCGCGGTGGCGTCCCGGGGCCGGGAGCCGGTGCTGATGTCACGCACGCTGAGCTACCTGGCCTACACGCTGAGCAAGCGGCACTCGCGCTTCCAGGAGGCCCTGGCCCTGGAGCCCGCGATGGACGCGCTCGCGGAGGCCACCGGGGACGACCCGGTACGGGCCATCGCGCACAGCGCACTGGGGTCGGTGCTGATGGAGATGGGGCGCTACGCGGAGGCGAGGTCGCGACATGAGCAGGCGCTCGCCCTGCGGGTGAAGGCATTGGGGCCCGAGGACCCCACCGTGGGGGACTCCACCGCGAACCTGGGCCTCGTGTCCTGGTGGCTGGGCGACTACGAGGACGCCCTGGACAAGACCGAGCGCGCGCTGACGCTGCGGCGGAAGGTGCTGGGCCCCAAGCACCCGGAGGTCGTCCATTCACTGGCGGCCGTGGGCGCCGTGCTCAAGGAACTGGGGCGCACCGACGAGGCGCTGGAGCACTTCGAGCACATCGCCAGGCTCCAGCAGGAGCTGCTCGGCCCCGAGCACCCCGCCGTGGCCACCGCGCTGAGCAACCTGAGCATCGCGCTGTATGACGTGGGCCGATACGCGGAGGCCCTGGAGACCGCCGATCGCGCCATGGCGCTGCGACAGAAGATACAGGGCCCGGAGCACCCGGACGTGGCCGCCATCCTCATCAACATGGGCATCGCGCTCCATGAACTGGGACGCTACGAGGAGGCCCGTGCCCTGCACGAGCGCGCCCTGGGAATGTGGGAGAAGGAGCTGGGCCCCGACCATGCGCTCGTGAGCAACGCACTCACCTACCTGGGTAACGCGCTCTTCAAGCTGAAGCGTTACGTGGAGGCGGAGGCCCGGCTCGAGCGCGCGCTCACCGTCATGGAGAAGGCGCTGGGGAAGGAGCACCCCGAGCTGGCCTATCCGCTGATGGGGCTCGGGCAGGTGTGGCTGGGCCGGGACAGGCCGGCCCAGGCGCGCCCCCTGCTGGAGCGGGCCCTCGTGCTCGCGCCGGTAGGGGCCCGCGCCAGCGTGCGGCTCGTCCTGGCGCAGACGCTCTGGGAGCTGGGCGAGAAGGAGCGCCCGCGCGCGGTGGAGCTGGCCACCCAGGCCCGGGAGCAATGGCAGCGGCTCCACCACCCGAAGGCCGCCGAGACCTCGCAGTGGCTGGCGACGCACGGCCAGCGCTGAGCCGCGCGCGTCCATGACTCGCGGAGGTGTGGAACAGGTGGCACCCACATGCCCCCGGGTGCTCCTTCCGCGGCGAGTGCGGCTGCCTACCCTTGCCGAACGCCGAATCCCCTGCGCGGAGGACGCCGCCCGACATGCCGCGCGAGTTCGCCATCACCTCCCCCACCCCGACGCTCTCGCTGGAGTCGGACGGGCGCGGTGAGATTGCCTTCACGGTCTCCAACGTCACCGACCGCGCCATGCACGCGGGGGCCAGGCTGCTGCCCGCGCCCCCACTGAAGCCCGAGTGGCTGAGCATCCGGGGCAAGGAGCTCCGCGACATGCCACCGGGCGCCACCGAGGTCTTCACGGTGGACGTCCACGTGCCGCCCGGCACGCCCCCGGGCCCGTACACCTTCCAGCTGGTGGTGGCGGATGTGGACCTGCCCGACGAGCGCTTCGCGGAGGGGCCGACCATCGCCGTCGAGGCGCGCGCCGCGCCGCTCCCCGCGAAGCCCTTCCCCTGGTGGTGGCTCGTGGTGGGAGGGCTGGTGATTGTCGGAGGCGCCCTGGCGCTCTTCTTCGGCCTGCGCGGCGACGGCCCCGTTCCCGAGACGTGTCCCGCCGGACAGCTGGCTTGCGAGGACCGGTGCGTCGACGTCCAGGCGGACCCGAAGCACTGCGGCGCGTGTGGCAACGCGTGCGGCGAAGACCAGGACTGCAGCGCGGGGCAGTGCGTCCGGGGAGCCTGCCCGGAGGGAAAGACGCGGTGTGGAGACGTCTGCCTCGACACGGCGAAGGATGACCGGAACTGCGGGGCCTGCGGTGCGACCTGTGGCGCGGGGCTGTTCTGCCGTGACGGACGCTGCCAGTGCCCCTCCAACCTGACACTCTGCGGCGGGCGCTGTGTGGACACGAACAAGGACGTCCAGAGCTGCGGCGGGTGCAACACGCGCTGCGGCGCGAACCAGGTCTGCGAGGACGGACGCTGCATCTGCACCGGGAGCCTCACGCTCTGCGGAGGCCGGTGCGTGGAGACCGACACGGACGAGCAGAACTGCCGGACCTGCGGCGTCCGCTGTGGTCCGACGCAGCAATGTCTGGATGGGACATGCAAGTGCGGCACGGGACTGACGCTCTGCGGAGGCTCCTGCGTCAACATGCAGACCGACGAGAGGAACTGTGGCCGCTGCGGCACCAGCTGCGCCACGGGCAGGGTCTGCAAGAGCGGCGCGTGCGTCACGTCCCTTCCCGCGCCCTGTGGACTCGGGCAGATCCTCTGTCCTTGCACGGGCACGTGCATCTCCAACGCGATGTGCTCGAAGCTGTGCGCGTCGGGCGTGCAGCCGAAGTGAGCAGCCCGGGCCGCGGGCCCCTCACCATGGGCTCCAGGTCACCCGGTACGCGAGCAGGTGACACGGAGCAGGAGGGCTCACGGTGTCGGTGATACCCTCCCACTGGTGCAACCCCTCCCCACCCCGGACTTCCGTCCGCTGGGCCGCAAGGCCTATGGCTCCATTCCCCACCTCCCGGGCTCGCGCACCGGCCCGGCGGACCGGCACCTCTCGCCCGCGCTGGCGCGCGTGTGCACCGAGCGGGTCCGCGACGCGAGAGACCACGTGGTGGTGCTGGAGAAGCTCGACGGCTCCTGCGTGGCCGCGGCGCGCGTGGGGGACTCGGTGCTGGCGCTGGGCCGTGAGGGACGTCTCGCGTCGCAGTCACCCAACGAGTCACGCCGGCTCTGGGCCGCGTGGGTGACCACGCAGGTGGAGCGCTTCCTCGCCGTGCTGCAGCCAGGAGAGCGACTTGTCGGAGAGTGGCTCGCCCTGGCGCACGGCACCCGCTACACGCTGTCGCATGAGCCCTTCGTCGCCTTCGACCTGATGCGGGACGGCGAGCGACTGCCCTGGGCCGAGGTCACCTCGCGCATCCGCGCGGGAGGCTTCGTGACTCCGGGCGTGCTCCATGAGGGTGGGCCGCTGGGCATCGACGGGGCGCTGGCGCGGCTCCAGACGGGCGGATTCCACGGGGCCGTGGACCCGGTGGAGGGGGCCGTCTGGCGGGTGGAGCGGCGGGAGGGCGCGGGTGTCAGGGTGGAGTTCCTCGCCAAGTATGTACGGCCGGACAAGGTGGATGGCAGCCTCCTGCCGGAGAACACCGGGCAGGCCGCCGTGTGGAACTGGCGCCCCTAAGGTGGGAGGCCGCAACCGCAGGGAGTACCAGCCGTGACACGTGCGCTCTTCGTCACCGGGAACCAATACAAGGCCGACGAGGTCGCCCGGCTGCTCGCGGGGCTCGACGTCACGTGGCGGAAGCTTCCCTTGCCGGGGCTCGAGGAGGCGGCGCCCGAGGGCGGCCCCATCGACCTGGCGGGACTGGCGAAGCGCAAGGTGCTGGCGGCGTACCGCGAGCTCGGCACGCCCTGCTTCGTGGAGACGACGGCGCTGGAGCTGGATGGCGGGCCCGCGCTCACGGGCGCGCGGTTCAAGAAGCAACTGCTCGCGCTGGGCGAGCGCGGCTTCCTCGCGACCCATGGCGGCCGCCGGGGCCGCACGCGCGTGGCGGTGGCGTATTCGGAGGACGGGAATCCGGAGCGCGTTGCCGTCTTCGAGGACTCCATGGAGGGCACGCTGCTGGCGGAGCCTCGTGGCGATGGCGGCTTTGGCTGGGACCGCGCGTGGCTGCCGGATGGCTACTCGCGCACGCTCGGGGAGATGCCGAGGAACAAGTTCTTCCTCAACATGCGACACCGGCCCTACCTGGAGCTGGCGGACCGCCTGCGGGCGCAGTCACAGGGTGGCGCCTTCGAGGCGCACATCACCGTCTCCGCGCGCTCGGAGGAGGACCTCCAGCGCTTCCGCGCGTTCTGCGAGGCGGTGTCGGTGAAGTGCATCTTCATCGAGCTGGGCCGGGGCGCGGAGCTCTTCCAGCCCATGACGGCCTCGTACCACCACGGCACGCTCCGGCAGGCACGCGAGGAGGTGCAGGCCATGGCGCGCTCCCTCGCGGCACAGGGCTTCGACGTGACGCGCCTGAAGCTGGAGGCGCTGGGCAAGAATCGCGACATCCCCGAGGACGACGCGACGGCGAAGGCACAGCCCGCGAACTACTTCGAGTTCCACGTGAAGGCGCTGGTGCCCTCCGGCGGCACGGGCGTGGAGGCGCTGCGGGTCCGGTGTGAGAAGCATGGCGCGCATCTGTCGCGCAACGCGCGCAAGGTCCGGGAGGACGGCGCCTCCGAGCGCTTCGTCACGCTCCGGGTGTACGGGCTGGGCCGGGCGAACGCGGATGCGCGCTTCACGGCGCTGCTGGAGGACCTGGCGGGGTCGGGACTGACGCTGACGCAGCGGCTGCGCGAGTGGACGGTGTACGACTCCAATCACGCGTTGGACCGTGGCTGGCTGGAGGAGGCGAAGTGAGCGCCCACGAGTTGCCATTGCGCGCGGGGGCGGCGGTGCTGCGCCGCCTCGCGCGTTCCCCCGAGGTCGAGGCCCTGGTCCTCCGTGGCGGGTTGATGATGCGGCTGTGGAGCGGCCCGGTGCCCCGTCCGGTGGAGGACCTGGACTTCCTCGCACGCTTTCCCTTCGACGCCGCGGACACCGTGAGGCGGCTGGAGGCGGTGCTCCGTGTGGCGGTGGAGGACGGGTTCTCCTTCGGGGCGATGAGGTCCGAGGTCATCTGGGCGGAGACCGCGTTCCCTGGCGTGCGCGTCTTCGTGGAGACGCGGCTGCCCGGTGTCGAGGGGGCGTTCGAGCTGCGCATCGACACGGGCTTCGGCGACCCGATGGACCCCGGGCCCGCGTGGACGGAGTACGACGTCGGAGAAGGCGCGGCGCGAGTGCTGGCATGCCGGCCTGAGACACTGCTGGGCTGGAAGATGCACGGCCTGTTCGAGCGCGGAAAGGGTCGCTTCCGCCCCAAGGACCTGTTCGACGTGTATCTGCTCACCCGATACGCGCCGCTGGAAACGGAACTGCTACCCAATGCGCTGCGACTCGCGTTCCAGTCGCGCGGAGACTCGCTGGAGCTGATGGAGCGGCTGATGGTGGGCGAGTTCGGCCGGAGCCCGTGGAGCAACGAGAAGTGGGCCCGCTATCGGAACAGCCAGCCTGCCGGGCGTCCCGAGGCGCTGGCCGACGTGGTGGCGGCAGTCGCCCTGGCGCTCCGCCCCGTGTGGGAGGCCGCGCGCGAGCCGACCACGGCTGCCCGATAGCTGCTGCGGGTTGCCTCCCCGGCAACAGCCTGGGTGAAATTTCACACCTTGTTTAAAATCCTTCACTTGGGCAACCTGATGGCAACATCAGAGAGGGGGAGTATGAAATCAAGACCTGAACCACTCGCGCCGCGTCCCGCGGAGCTGCTGAGTGATGAGCAGCTTGGCGCTGTACCCCGAAGCAACGCGCGGGCGCCCACCCTGAAGATGCCCGGCGATGCCCAGAAGGCGGGCGGCTCGGCGGCGGGCGGCTCGGCAGGGCCTGCCGCTGAAAACGCCGCCCAGACAGCTCCTACGGGGGGAGGCTTCGATATCGGAGGCGGACTGCTCGGCCTGGCGGGGACGGTGCTCCAGCTTGGCTACAAGGACGTCGCGGATTGGGTCAAGGCCTGGGCCAAGGCCGCGACCACCTACAGCAATGTGTCTGACGTCGTGGCGCGTCCGGGCGAGCGGCTGGTCTTCGTGTTCAACCACGCCGACGATGAAGCAACGATTGTCTTCAACGGTGAGCGCGTCGCCTCCAAGAACCTGCGCGAGCCGCCCACGACACATGTCTCCATGCACGCCGTCAAACCCGGGTTGAACGTGCTCATCGTGGCCGTCGACAACCGCGGCTACTTCGACTGGGGCGTCTGGGTGGACGTCTACGAGGAGCGCTCGCGCCGCTTCCTCACGCGCTTCATGTTCAAGGGCAACGACGGGTTCTTCGGCAACATGCACATGTTCTCCTGCCGCGTCTGGGGTCGCTAAATGGGCATCTACGGAGCAGTCTTTGTCAGACGCGAAGGCGCGGGTCACCGGGGCCACGTCGCCTACTGTTTCCAGCGGTGGCCGGGCTCGGCCTGCTTCGGCTCGACCGAGGGCTTCATGGGCATGCCCTGGTCGCCGCCCCAGCTCAACATCACCTGGAAGCGGACCGCGACAGAGGCCCAGGTGATGAACCAGCTGCTCGGCCAGGGCTATGACGAGTACAAGATTCTGAGGGGCCGAGGCGACGAAGGCGCCGCGTTCCGGATGGTCGACGAGTGGTCCCAGAAGGGCTACGCGCTCGTCTTCGAGAACTGCATGGATGCGACGTATCACATCCTCACGGCCTTCGGCTGCTCGATGCCGCCCCCGTCGACCAACTGGATGCCCAACAACTGGTTCGACGCGCTTGCCTCCAAGTCCATCTGGCTCAAGGCAAACCAGAACATCTTCCCCGTGGGCCCTCGCGGCGCCGAGGAAGGGCTGCTGGAAGACAAGCAGGAAGCGCCTCCCGCGCCGGTGGACGGACCCGCTCCCGAGCTGGTCATGCCCAAGCCCTGACAGGCGATACAACTCACACCCCTGGTGCCAGTCCTTGCGTGAGGCCTGGCACCGGGGCCCCTCCCCTTGACACCTTAGGGGAGCCCGGGCACTCTCCCCTAAAAAGCTAAGGGGAGAGCCGGGCGCATGGCGGACACGTCGCTGGAGCTGGTGCAGGGCACGCTGGACGTGCTCATCCTGAAGAGCCTGTCGTGGGGCGCGCTGCACGGCTACGCGGTGGCGGAGGCCATCGGCGAGCGCAGCGGCCAGGTGCTCAAGGTGGAGGAAGGCGCGCTCTACCCCGCGCTGCACCGGCTGGAGAAGCGGGGCCTGCTGGAGGCCGAGTGGGGCCTGTCCGAGAACAACCGGCGGGCGAAGTTCTACAAGCTCACCTCCGCCGGCCGTGCCCACCTGCGCGCGGAAGCCCAGACGTGGACGCGCTACGCCGCAGCCGTGTCTCGCATCCTCGAGGTCGCCTGAGGCCCGCCATGCGAATGCCGCCTGGCTTCAAGCGCCTGCTCAAGCTCGCCGTGCGCCCGCGCGCGGTGGAGCAGGACGTGGATGACGAATTGCGGTTCCACCTGGAGCAGCGCGCGGAGAAGCTCCAGCGCGAGGGCCTTCCGCCCACCCAGGCCCGGGAGCTCGCCCGGCAGGAGTTCGGGGACCTGGAGCGCGTGCGCTCCGAGTGCGTGCGCCTGGGCCAGGAGAGGGAGCGAGAGCTGAAGCGCAGCCTCTTCCTGGACGCGCTGGCGCAGGACGTACGGTACGCGCTGCGGACGCTACGCAAGGCGCCCGCCTTCACGCTGGTGGCCATCCTCACGCTGGCGCTGGGCATCGGCGCCACCACCGCCCTGTTCAGCGTGGTGCGGGGCGTGTTGCTCAAGCCGCTCCCCTTCCCCGCTCCCGAGCGGCTCGTCCGCCTGTGGCAGGCGAGCCCCGTGCTGGACTCGCCGCGCAGTGCCCTCTCCCAGAACGACTTCGAGGACTGGAAGGCCCGGCAGCAGTCGTTCTCGGACGTGGGCGCGTGGTGGCACGTCGAGAAGATGTCGGGCGTGGACCTGAGCGGCCTGGGAGACCCCGAGGAGCTCGAGGCCACCTTCGTGACGGACGGCTTCTTCTCCACGCTCGGCATGGCGCCGCAGCTCGGCCGGGCGCTCCTGCCGGAGGAGAACGTGCCGGGCCAGGACGCGGTGGTGGTGCTCAGCCACGGCTTCTGGACGCGCAGGTTCGGCGCGGACCCGGCGCTCGTCGGGCGCACCCTCACCCTGGAAGGCGTGCCCCACACGGTGGTGGGCATCATGCCGCCGTCCTTCACCTTCCCCGCCGAGCAGATGGATGTGTGGCTGCCCCTGTCCCGCATCCCCGAGAGCGGCATCCCCCGCGTCCGCTTCAACCGCTTCCTCGCCGCGGCCGGCCGCCTCAAGCCGGGCGTGACGCTGGAGACGGCGCGCCTGGAGCTGGGCGGCATCGCCGCGCAGCTCGCGGAGGCGCACCCGGAGAGCAACGCCCAGTACCCCGCCGTCACCGCCATTCCCCTGCACGAGGCCATCACCGGCGACGTGCGCGCGGGCCTGCTGGTGGTGCTGGGCGCGGTGGGCCTGCTGCTGCTCATCGCCTGCGCCAACGTGGCCAACTTGCAGCTTGCCCGGGCCACGCTGCGCGAGCGGGAGCTGGCGGTGCGCGCGGCCCTGGGCGCGGGGCCGGGGCGGCTGGTGCGCCAGCTGCTCACGGAGAGCGTCGTGCTCGCGGCGCTGGGCGGGACACTCGGCCTGTTGCTGGCGGTGTGGGGCACGGAGGCCCTGGTGGGCGCCTCCGTGCAGCAGCTCCCCCGGCTGCGCGAGGTGGGCGTGGACGGCGAGGTGCTGGCCTTCGCCGCGGGCGCCACCCTGCTCACGGGCCTGCTGTTCGGACTGCTGCCGGCGCTCCGGGCCAGCTCCACGCGGCTGGAGCCCATGCTCAAGGCCGGGCGCGGCACGGTGGGCGCGGGCGGGGCGCGGCTGCGCGGAATGCTCGTCGTCGCGGAGGTGGCCATCGCCGTGGTGCTCGTCACGGGCGCGGGACTGGCCACGCGCAGCCTGGGGAAGATGCTCGCCGAGGACCCGGGCTTCCGCGCGAAGGGCGCCGCGGTGGTGAGCTTCTCCGTCCCCCAGGAGAAGCGGCCGCAGCGGAGGCAGTACCTCGCGGAGATACTTGAGCGCGTGCGCGCCGTCCCGGGCGTGCAGTCCGCCGCCCTGGTGAAGTACCTGCCGCTGGAGCACAAGGGCGAGGACCTCGCCTTCAGCCGCCCCGGCCACCCGGAGGACGAGGCGAGCCCACCGCACACGTTGCTGATGCACACGAGCACCGACTACTTCCGCACGCTGGGCATCCCCCTGCTGGGAGGCCGCGCCTTCGAGACCACGGACACGGTGGACGCCCCCGAGGTGATGGTGGTGAACCAGGCCTTCGCCCGCCGGTACTTCCCGGGCGAGGACGCGGTGGACAAGACAATCAAGGTGGGCACGACGGAGCTCCGCATCGTCGGCGTGGTGGGCGACGTGCGTCAGGCGGGACTGGCCGAGGCGGCACCACCGCTCAGCTATGTGCACGTTCTGCAGAGCACCCGCTCATCCCTGAACCTGGTGGTGCGCGGACAGGGTGCACTGCTGCCACTGGCCACCGCCGCGCGGCAGGCCATCTGGTCCGTGAATTCGCAGCAGACCATCAGCCGCATCACCACGCTGGAGGCGGTGGTGAGCGAGGCCGTGACGCGCCCGCGCCTGCTGTCCGTGCTGCTGGGCCTGTTCGCGGGACTGGGGCTCGCCCTGGCGGCGGTGGGCATCTACGGCGTGCTGGCCTACACGGTGAGCCAGCGGCAGCGGGAGATGGGCGTGCGGCTGGCGCTCGGAGCCCAGCCGTCGGACGTGCTGCGGCTGGTGCTGAAGAGCGGCATGGCCCTCGCGGGAGCCGGCGTCGCGCTGGGCGTCGCGGGCGCACTGGGGCTGTCACGGGTGATGGGGAGCATCCTCTACGGCATCGCACCGCATGACCCGCTCACGTTCGGCGGAGTCATGGCGCTGCTGCTCGGGGTGGCGCTGGTGGCGTGTCTCGTCCCCGCGCGCCGGGCCATGCGCGTGGACCCGGCGGTGACGCTCCGGGGGGAATGAGCCTCGCCGCTCAGCGCGAGGCGCGGCGCTGGGCCTCATCCACCGCCCTGCTGATGGCGGCCGAGTCCGGGAGGATGCGCCTCGCCTGGTCCGCCACCTCCAGCGCGGCATCCAGCTTGTCCTGCTGCCCCAGCGCGTGAATCCACCCGGCCCACGCCTCTTCCAGCAGCGACAGCGCCGCGCTGGCGGCGGAGGCGAACGCGGCCTCCGCGTCGACGGGCGAGGTCCGCGCCATGGCCAGGAACCGCCCCAGCTCGATGAGCGGCTCCGGCGCTCCGGCGGAGACATCCACCGCCGTGCGCAGCGCCCGCTCGGCCTCGTCGACGCGCGCGGCGGGCTCGGGCGCCTGCTCCCGCCCGAGCAGGCTCGTCCGGCTCAAGGACAGCAGGTTGGGAACGAACGCCGGACAGCATTCCGCCAGTTCCCGGTAGGCGTCGAGCCGACGGGAGCCGTCCACCGGCTCCGCGTTCGCCGCCTTCCACTTCCTTCGCAACTCCTGGGCCGTCAGGTGCGTGCTCATACCCGCACTCTAGGCCCAGGCCGAGCGTCATGGCTCAGGGCGAGTTCGGATCTCCAATGCCCTTGAACGGATTGAACGTGTACGTCGTCGAGAACCGCGAGGACGGGCTGAAGTAGTACGCCGCGAGCTTCGCCGGGTCGTTGCCCAATTCGCCGCGCAGGATGGGGCCGTCGTTCTGGTCGTCCCAGCCCCAGGACGTATTCGCCGAGTTCGTCCCGCACTGCCCCGCCACGTGGCCGCAGCCACCGCTCGTGTCGCCCCGGAACGTGCCCTCGGACGAGAAGAGCGTGCTCAGGCCCCGGCGCTGCCACAGGCCCTCGGAGCCGTAGATGTCGATGAGCTTGTAGCGCACGTCGGAGTCCGTGGCCGACGAGGGCTCCTCGGCCGTGGTCAGCGAAGGGAAGTACTTCACGCCGTCACCGACGATGTCATACGCCGGCCACGCCTTGAGCCCGTGGCCCTTGGCCTCCTGCGCGGTGATGGGGTGGAGCACGCCCTCGAAGGACGCATACGACAGCTTGCCGTCGATGGACTCCACCCCCGAGCCGAGCGGGCTGCCATCCGGCACGAAGGAGAAGAAGTCCTTGTGCGCCACCGTCACCGCGCCGACGAGCGCGCCGTACTCGGTGCCATTGCGCTCCACGATGAGCAGCACACCCTCGGCGTCGTTCTCATGCTCCGAGTCGAAGATGTTGTCGGACCAGTCGCGCGGGTGGAAGAACGTGTAGACGAGGTACCAGTGCGTGCTCGTCTCCACCAGCGAGTGGTAGGCGTGCGCGGTGAGCGCCCGGGACGGGGTGTTGTCCCAGTTGTTCGTCCCGCTCCAGTCACCGTCGAAGTCCACCCGGCTGATGTAGTCGCCCCGGCCGTTGAGTCCGTGCGAGCCCGTCACGTCCACGTCCTGGTAGTGGATGGGCGCCCACCGCTTCGCCAGCGCGGCGCGGAACGCCGTCGAGCCGGGGCCGGCGAGCGCCAACTCGGCGGAGCCGAAGGTGTCGTCTTCGAACGATTCCGGTCCGCAGGCGGACAGCAGCATCAGCGCGGCGGGAATGACAACGAGTCCAAGCGCGCCACGGGCACGACGGAGCATGGAGACCATGGAGGGTCCTCCCTTTCGGGCGGATTCCTACACGACTTCTCGATTACCAGGGTAATGCGGCTTACCGGGTTGCCCCCTTTTTACCTCCGGGCGCCGGGCTCAGTACGTCGCGGTGAGACCCCACTGGAGGCTGGAGTAGGTCTCCTCCGCCACACCGCCGGCCTCCCAGCCCGTCCGCGTCCCCGCGCCGGAGAAGGTGTCCTGGTAGCGCGACAGGCGGAAGCGCACGGAGTAGCCGAACGGCCCCCACAGCTCCCCCGCCACGCCCAGCTCCGCCTCCCAGCCGAAGCTGGACACCGACGTGCCGTAGTCGCTGACCTCCAGGTCCAGCGCCCCGCCCTCGTCGTCGAAGCCCTGCCCCGGCTTCGCGCCGATGAAGACCTGGCCCGCGCCCTCCAGACGCACCGCCCGCAGCAGCGGCACGGACACCTCCAGGCCCACCGCCGGGAACAGCCGGTGCGAGCCCAGGAGCGCGCTCTGCGCGGACTCGTCCACGTCGAAGGCGCGCGTCAGCAGGCCGGCCCGCAGCCCCGCGTAGCCCAGCAGCTGCTTCGACTCGCCCAGCGGGAAGAAGTAGCGGTACAGCGCCTGCGCGGTGAGCACCGAGTCCGTCGCCACCACCTCGCGCGTCACCGACTGCCCCGCATCGCTCAGCAGCGTCACGTTGGTGGACGAGTACCCGCGCCGGTAGCCCAGCAGCGCCCCAAGGCCCCGCACCGCGGATGGACTGCGCGCCAGCGGCAGCAGCTCCAGCTCGGCGGAGAAGCCCAGGTACGGCACCGTCGACGAGTAGTCCACCTGGTCCCCGAGCTGCTCGCTCTCGGGCTTCCGGTCGAACTCGCCGCAGGACTTCACTCCGGGCCGCGCGCAGTACTGGCGCCACGTCGTCGTGCCGCCCAGGAAGAGCCGCGCCAGCGGAGGGCGCAGCGGCTCGTCGCCCACCGTGCCGCCCGAGCCCGTGTCCAGCGCCACCTCCAGGAACGGGGCCGTCGGGGTGTTCGCCCCCCCGGACACCTGGCGCGGGCCGCGCAGCGCCGCGTCCACGGACTTCGGGGCCACGCGCTGCGACATGGCCTGGGGCGCGGGCGCGGCCTCCCCCTGCTTCACCACGACGTCGGCGTGCGCCGACGGGGAGGCCAGCACCACCGCCAGGGCGAGCGACCTGCCCCAGCGGACCATCGCGTGTCCGATGTTCATCATTCCCGGGGGAGGTTCACCCACCCCGCAGGCGATGTCCAGGCTCGCGACCGGGAGGCCGGAGCCCGGACCCTCAGGCGTTCATCGTCGCCGGAGCGCCCAGGGACGCTCCTCCCACCGACATCGGCGACGGCTCCGGAACCAGGGACGGCGACGAGTCCGCCGCCGCCTGCGCCTGCGCCGCCGCCAGGTGCTCCGCGCGGCCGATGCCGAGGAAGTCACGCCGGTAGATGCGCACCATGGCCATGAAGATGGAGGCGATGAGCGGGCCCACCAGCAGCCCCATCATCCCGAACACCGCCAGCCCGCCGAACATGGACAGGAAGACGAGCAGCGGGTGCAGCGCCATGCGCGCCCCGCACAGCTTGGGCCGGATGACGTTGTCGATGCTGCCCACCAGGAAGGTGCCCCAGGACAGGAGGAACACGCCCTCCGTCACCTTGTTCGCGGCGATGAGCACCACGCCGATGGGCCCCCACACCAGCGCCGTGCCGCCCACCGGCACCAGCGCCACCAGCACCATGGCCGCGCCCCACACGCCCGCATGCGGCACCCCGGCGATGAGCAGCCCCGCGAAGCCCACCGCGCCCTGGATGAGCGCCGTCACCGTGTTGCCGTAGACAATCGCGTAGGCCACGTCCGTGAACTCGCGCGAGAAGGCCTCGAAGTAGCGCTTGTCCAGGGGGATGAGCCGCATCACCTCGGACACCAGCCGGCGGCCATCGAGGAAGAAGTAGAACATGGCCACGGTCATCATGAACATGTTGATGACCAGCTCGGCGCCCGCGCTCACCACGTCCTTGAGCAGCGCCGCCCCGCCCGTCACGGCCGTCATCAGCGCCCGCTCCGTCTCCGCGCTCTCCGGGTCGAACCGGATGTAGCGGCTCAGACCGCGGGGCAGGCTGGAGGCGAACTGGTGACGCAGGTCCACCTGCTCCAGCAGGTCCTGCGCCTGCCCCACGAACTGGAGCAGCTCACGCGCCACCATCCACCCCACCAGCGCCAGCGGCACCAGGATGAGGAGGAACACCGCGAGGGTGGACAGCCCGGCCGCGAGGGACTTGCGACCGCGCAGCTTCTGGCCCAGGTAGTCCTGGACTGGCATGAACAAGACGACCAGGAAGCCGCCCAGCAGCACTGGCATGAGGAACGGCAGCAGAATCCTGGAGAAGAGAATCAACGCGAGCGCGAAGAGCCCCGCGAAAACGAAGTTCGACCAACGCCGAGTTTCACCCACCGCCCCACCCCACGCCGCCCCACGAGCCCACCGACCACCCCCAACCTAGGAACCCCCCTTCCCACCGGGAAGTCCGGGTTCACCCCCGCAGAGGAACAACCATGACTTCTGGACGTTTCGCGCCCCTGGGCGCCGCGGTACTCACGCTGGGACTCACGCTCGCCACCTCCGGGTGCGGGGATGGGGCCACGCCGTGCACGGAGTGCCCGGCCATCGAAGGCCGCTACCGGATGGACTTCGGGGACGCGGGCGCCCCGGACGATTGCGGCACACTGGGGGTGGATCTGCCCCGGGGCCAGCCGCTGGACATCACCCGCTCGGGCGCCGACCTCGCCGGCACGCTCCAGGGGGTGTCCCTGCGAGGCACCGTCTCCGGCCAGGGGTCCTTCAGCCTGTCGGGCAATGCCGCGGGCTCCCCGGATGGGGGCGTCACGCAGTCGCTGAGCCTGTCCGGCCTCTACACGCCCCCCATCCTGGACGGTGGGACGGCGCGGCTGGCCGGCAACTACAGCGGGAACTTCTCGCGCGCGGGGCCTAACGGGCCCCAGCGCTGCAACGTCATCACCCCGTTCTCGGCGACCCGGCCGTGAGGGTTCGGGCCGCTCGAGGACGGGAAGGGACTACTTCTTCTTCGCCTCGGCCGCCTTGGCCTCGGCCTTGTTCTTCTTCGCCCGCTTCTTCCAGGCCTGCTTGATCTTCATCTGCACGCGGCGGTGCTTGCTCTTGCTGCGGGCCATCGTTGACTCCTGTGCTCCCGGTAGGGAGACGTGAAAAAAGACGGGCTTACCTATCAGAACCGGATGGGCTCCCGGAAGAGGAACCCTCCGGAGGGGGCTCCTGGGGCTCGTCCGGGGCGGGCCGGGTGGGGTACGGGATGCCCTCCGCCCCCCTCACCTGGGTGGGTCTGGCAGTGGACACCGTCACCTCCCCCTCCCGGTCCTCGTCGCTCGGCCGCTCGCGGGACGCGGGGGCGCTGCTCTGCTGGGGCCGCTTCTTCACCGAGGCGAAGATCGGCTTGAAGGCGTCCAGGGCGCGCCGGACCTCGTCCAGGGGCAGCGCCGGGCTGTGGTTGCCGTTCACCCCCGTCATGGAGGTGGCCATGCACATGGCGTTGAGGATGGCCTCCTCGGTGGCCTCCATCACCGCCTCGTAGAGGGGGTCCAGCCGCTGATCCAGGAGGATCTTCAGCTTGTAGACCATCTTCTGCGTGCGCCTGGGGATGATGTTGGCGGTGGAGAAGCCGACGACAATCTCCCCCGAGCCGTGCGCCGCGTAGCTGCCCACCCGGCCGATGCCCAGCGCCACGCGCTTGCAGAGGCGGTTGATTTGATGGCTGAGCAGCGGCGCGTCCGTGGCCACCACGGCGATGATGGAGCCGTACGTGTGGCCGCGCTTGGGCGTGCCCTTGAACTTCTCCGCCAGCACCTCGCCCACCGGCAGGCCGCCCACCCTCAGGTTGTGCATCTTCCCGAAGTTGGACATCACCAGCACGCCCAGCGTGTAGCCGCCCAGCACCTCCGGCAGCTTCCGGGACGACGTGCCGATGCCGGCCTTGAAGTCGCACGTCACCATGCCGGTGCCGCCGCCCACGTTGCCCTCGGCCACGGGGCCGGTGGCGGCCTTGAGGATGGCCTCGCGCACGTGCTCCTCGCGCACGTGCCGGCCGGAGATGTCGTTGAGCCACGAGTCGTCGCACTCGCCCACCACGGGGATGATGACGTCGTGCTCGTCGCCGATGCCGGGGTAGCGCTCCACCAGGTGGCGCGCCACGCCGTCCGACACCGCGCCCACCGCCATGGTGTTGGTCAGGAGGATGGGCGTCTCGATGAGCCCCCACTCCATCAACTGCGTCATGCCGGAGACCTCGCCCGCGCCGTTGAGCACGAAGCCGCCGCCGGTCATGCGCTCCATGAAGATGTTGCCGTTGTTGGGCATGATGGCCGTGACGCCGGTGCGCACCGGGCCATGGCCGGGCCGCAGCGGGCCCTCGCCTTTGATGATGGTGCTGTGGCCGACGAGGACGCCTTCCACGTCGGTGATGGCGTTGAACTTCCCGGGCTTGAAGCGCCCCAGCGGGAGGCCCAGCTCGCGAGCGCGGACACGGGGCCCTGTTTCCTCGGGGATGTGCACCATGGTCGGCGGACCCTATCCGACCCACTCCCACCGTCAATCACTCCTGCGCATGCCCCGCCCCCGGGCCCGGTGGCCCCGAGGCCCGGCGGAGGAAAAGACGAAGCCCCGGCCCGGCCGCCAGGAAGGCAGGCACGGGACGGGGCGTCGGTCAGCAAGGCAGCCCGGGCGTCAGGCCTTGGCTTCGATGCGCGGGGCCGGCTCGCCGCCGCCAGTGCCCGAGCCGCCGCCAGTGCCCGAGCCGCCGCCAGCGCCCGGAGACGCCGGGGCCGTGGACTGCGCGGGGGCCGGAGCGCCCTGCTCGTCCTGGGGCAGGCCCTTGCGCAGCACCGCCGAGGGGTGCTCGGCCGCGCGGCGCGCCTCGCGCTCCTTGTAGCGGCGGATGGCGGGGGCCATGATTTCGCCGATGAGCCCCCGGTAGTCCATGCCGGCGCCCGCGGCGATGAGGACGAGGTCGCTCCAGCCCGGCGTCAGGCCAGGGAGCGGGTTGCACTCGATGAAGTAGATGCGGCCCTTGTCGTCCATGCGGAAGTCGATGCGCGCCACGTCGCGGCACCCCAGCGCCATGAACGAGTTGCGCGCCGCCGTCCGCAGCTTCTCCAGCAGCGCGGGCTCGAGCTTGGCCGGCGCGTCGTAGCGGATGCGGTCCGTCCAGTCGAGCTTGTGCTGGAAGCTGTAGACGGGGTTCTTCTCCGCCTTGTCGAGGAAGACGATCTCCATCGGCGGCAGCACGCGAGGGCGGCGCTCGCCCAGCAGGCCCACGGTGAACTCACGCCCGCCGATGTACTCCTCGATGAGCGCGGGCTGCTGGTACTTGCCGGCGATCTCGCGCACCACCTCGCGCAATTCCGCCTCGCTGTAGCAGACGCTCTTGGTGACGACGCCCTTGGAGCTGCCCTCGGCCACCGGCTTCACGATGAGCGGGAAGGAGGTGAACTCCTTGTTGAGGCGCTCCTTGCCCGTGGCCATGAGCTGGAAGTTGGGCGTGAGGATGCCGGCCTGGCGGACGATCTTCTTCGCCAGCGCCTTGTCCAGGGCAATGGACAGCGTCGCCGGGTCGGAGCCCGTGTACGGGATGTCCAGCAGCTCCAGCATGGCCGGGACCTGGCTCTCGCGGTTGCGGCCCTTGAAGCCCTCGGCGATGTTGAAGACGATGTCCAGCGGCGTGCTGGACAGCACCGTGGGCAGCTCCGCGGTGGCCTCCAGGTCGATGACCTCGTGGCCCCAGGACGCAATCGCCTCGCGGATGGCCTGCAGCGTGTTGGGCGAGTCGTACTCGGCCTCGCTGTCCTCCACCGACTCGGCGTTGGCCATGGGCTTCACGCGCTTGACGTTGTAGGTGAAGCCCACGCGCAGCGGGCCCGTCTTGCGCGCCGGCTTGCCCTGGCGCTTGCCGTCCTTGATCTTGTAGCGCTTCGCCGCGCTCTGGATGATGGAGTTGATGACCCCGTCCAGGTGCAGCCCGTCCAGCTCCGCGGAGGCGTAGATGCCCGCGCCCGGCTCCAGGCTGGGCAGCGCGTTGATCTCCAGGAAGTACGGCACGCCCGCGTCGCTCAAGCGGAAGTCGATGCGGCCGAGGTCACGGCAGTCGAGCGCCTGGTAGATCTTCTGCGCCATCTTCCGGACGTCCTCCGCCGTGCGGGGCGGAATCAGGGCCGGAGCCCGCACGCTGACGGCGTTCTCCTTCTTCGTCTTCAGCTCGTAGTCATAGATGGCGTACTTGCGTCCGGCGGTCATGGCCGGGTCGACGACGTACTCCACCGGCGTGAGCACGCCGTCGTAGTCGTTGTCCACGGCGGCCAGGAAGGGCACCGTGAGGTCCCTGCCGGAGATGTACTCCTCCACCAGCACGCCGGCGGGGTACTTCTCCAGCGCGGCGGCCACCTTGGTGCGCACCTCGTCCAGCGTCTCCGCGATGGAGTCCTGGGTGATGCCCTTCGAGGAGCCCTCGAAGTTGGGCTTCACGATGACGGGGAAGCGCAGGTTCTCCGCGGTCAGCTCGCTGAGCTTCTCCACGTACTGCCAGCCCGGGGTGCGGATGCCCTGCTTGGTGAGGACGAGCTTGGTGAGCTGCTTGTCCAGCGTCACCGCGAGCGCGTACGCGTCCGAGCCCGTGTACGGGAAGCCGAGCTCGTCGAAGAGGGCCGGGTAGAAGGCCTCACGGAAGCGGCCTCGGCGCCCCTCGGCGGTGTTGAAGATGAGGTCCGGGCTGTACGCCTCCAGCCGCGCCACGGTGCGCGAGGCGGGGCCGCTGACCTCGAAGCGCTCCAGCCGGTGGCCGAGCCGCTCGATGGCCGCGGCCAGTGCGTTGACCGTCTCCTGGGTGTCGAACTCCGCTTCTTCTTCCGAATCAGACAGCCTGAGGTTGTGGGTCAGCGCGATGCGCACGATTGCCCCTTTCTCTTCTTCAGCAAGCGACCACGGCGCACCTTCGCCGCGGACATGATTCGCCCCGGAGCTCGCTGATGAGCCACCGGCGTGCGGGCTGCAACGGTTGCGCCCGCGACAACCTTCCCGTCCACCACCTGCGTCTGCGCCCAGGTATCGCCAAGCCGCCAGCCGAGCGGATCCCTCACCACGCGCCACGCCTCCACGCCGCCGATGACGACCAGCCCCGCCGCCGCCGCCACCGCGCCCAGCGGCGCGGGCATCATCCCCAGCAGCACGATGAGCGCGAGCGGCGCATTGCGAAGCGTGCTGTCGCGGTGCCGCGCCGCCGAGCGCGTGGGCAGGTGCATCACCTTCACGCCGAAGATGCGCTTGCCCACGCTCTGGCCCTGAATCATCCCGTCGGCCAGCAGCAGGAAGAGCAGCGCCACCACCGCGCCCGCCGCGCCGCACACCACGTACAGGCCCCAGGCCACCGCCACGTCGACGAGGCGGGCGCCCAGGCGCAGGAAGAGCGAGGCCTTGGGATACGGCGAGCCGGGCTCCGCCGAGCCGTCCGCGACGATGCGCAGCACCCGGCTGCCACCCCGGCTGTCCGTCATGAAGACGCGTCCAGGCTCGGGGCTCACTCCTCGGGCTCCAAGGTGAGGCCCTCCTCGGGCGACTCGGGCTCGTCCATCCCCGCCAGGCGGGCCAGGCGCTCATGGGCGCTCAGCGGGTGCAGCAGCGGAGCGGCCCAGGCGGACTGCTCCTGTGCCCTCCCGGCGGCGAGCGCCGCGGTGGGGCTGCCCGTGTCCGACATGCGCAGGAGGCGCTCGCGCGCGGCGTCCTCGTCATGCGCGGCGGGAGCCCCTTCGCGGGTGAAGAAGACGAAGGCCATGGCCGGCCGCTTGGACGCCTCGCGCATGGCGAACTGAACGCCGTCGAGGTTCCAGCCCTTCCCGGTCCATTCGGTGAGGGCGCGCTCCAGCGTGCCTTCATCCACCGTGGACAGCTCCACCACTTTGTACTGCAACGGTCCCGGCGCGCGGACGACCGGGGAGCGTCCGCTCCCGGGGCGCTTGCCGGCCCGGCGCCTGCGTTGGGGCGGGGGCTTCTCCGACTTGCGTGCGGGCCGCTTCTTCTTGGTGGGCATCGTGCGCGGTTCATTTGGACGCAACGCGGCGCGCGGATCAAGCGGCAACCCGCGCATCGTGCGTCCGGCTGTTGTCTACAGGAGCTTCGCGGCTTCCAGGGCGTGGTAGGTGATGATGAGGTCGGAGCCGGCGCGCTTGATGGAGGTGAGCGTCTCCATCATCACCCGCTCGTAGTCAATCCAGCCGGCCTGCCCGGCGGCCTTGAGCATGGAGTACTCGCCGGACACGTTGTAGCTGACCACCGGCAGTTCGAAGCGCTCGCGCACGGCGCGGATGATGTCCAGGTAGGCCAGCGCGGGCTTCACCATGATCATGTCCGCGCCCTCCTCCACGTCCAGCGCGACCTCCTTGAGAGCTTCGCGCACGTTGCCGGGGTCCATCTGGTAGCCGCGGCGGTCGCCGGACTTCGGCGCGCTCTGGGCCGCCTCGCGGAAGGGGCCGTAGAAGCCGGAGGCGTACTTGGCCGCGTAGGAGAGGATGGGCACCTCGGTGAGGCGCACCTCATCCAGGGAGCGGCGGATGGCGGCCACGCGCCCGTCCATCATGTCCGAGGGGGCGATGATGTCCGCGCCGGCCTGGGCGCAGGTGACGGCCATCTGGGCCAGCAGCGGCAGGGTGGCGTCGTTGACGACGTGGCCCTCCTCCAGCACGCCGCAGTGGCCGTGGTCCGTGTACTCGCAGAGGCACACGTCGGCGATGACCTGGATCTCCGGGTCGGCCGCCTTGATCTCCCGGATGGCGCGCTGGACGATGCCGTCCTGGGCGTACGCCTGGGTGCCGCGCGCGTCCTTGTGGTTCGGGATTCCGAACAGGAGGACGGAGGGGATGCCCAGGGACTTCGCGTGCCGGGCCTCGGCGACGGCGTGCTCCACGGACAGGTTGAAGACGCCCGGCATGGAGCCGATGGGACGGCGGACGTCCCGGCCCTCCACGACGAAGAGCGGGTAGATGAAGTCACCCGGCTCGAGGCGCGTCTCGCGCACCATGTCGCGCAGGACGGGGTTACGGCGGAGGCGGCGGGGTCTGTGGACGGGATAGGCCATGACGGACGCCGGTATAAACCGGCGGCGCCCGGCATTCATCGTTTCCGCCTCCCTGCCCGGCTGCTCAGCCTGCGGCGAGCCGCCAGCTGCGCTGATGTCGCAGGGCCTCCCGCGCCCGGCGCTGCGCGCGGCGCTCGGCGATGTCCGCCTCATGCAGGGCCCGGGCGTAGCGCACGCGCGACGCCTCGGTGCCGGCCGTCAGCCCCTGCTCGGCCGACTCCAGCTCACGACGGGCCTCCTGAAGCTGCTGCTCGAAGCGGTCCTGGGACGCCATGGGTCTTCTCCTTCGCGGGTGGGGAATGTGGCCGACGGGGTGTGCATGGGTCGGACCATGGAGCCCCAACGGTTCCAAGTTCGCGGAAGGACGGGGTGTCGCGGCGCGGCAGGTACGGAAGGAGTGCGAAACGCGTTTCCCAGGTGCGCGAAAGTGCCGTCGCGGTGAATGGAACGCGCGCTCCCCTGCCTGGCCTCCCCCTGGCAACGCCGGGCAGGCAATCGTCGGCCGCGTCAGTCGTCTACAGTCGCAACCGTGACAGCCAGAGCGCCAGCCATCGAAGTGAGGGGGCTGCGGAAGACGTACCGCCGCGCCTTCCGCAAGACAGGAAACGATGCCCTCAAGGGCATGGACCTGAGCGTGCCCGAGGGGTGCGCCTTCGGGCTCATCGGCCCCAACGGCGCGGGAAAGACGACGTTCATCAAGAGCATCCTCGGCATCGTCCAGCCGACGGGGGGCACGGTGCAGGTGCTGGGCGGCTCGCCGGAGGACCCGCGCATCCGCGCGCGCATCGGCTACCTGCCGGAGCGCCTGCACCTGCCGGGCACCTGGACGCCGACGGCCTTCCTGTCCACCGTCGCACGCCTGAAGGGCCTGAAGGCGGATGCGCCGGGGAACCTGCGCCTGCTGGAGCGGGTGGGCCTGGCGGACGCCGTGGGGCGGAAGATTGGCGGGTACTCCAAGGGCATGCGGCAGCGGCTCGGACTGGCGGCGGCGCTGGTGGGCTCCCCTTCCCTGCTGGTGCTGGACGAGCCCACGGACGGCATCGACCCCATGGGCCGGCTGGAGGTGCGCCGCATCCTGTTGGAGGAGGTGAAGCGGGGCACCACCCTCTTCCTCAACTCGCACCTGCTGGCGGAGACGGAGCGGATCTGCGACAGGGTGGCCATCCTCGCGGACGGGCGGGTGGTGCGTGAGGGGCGCCTGGAGGAGCTGGCGCGCGGCGGGGCCCGGTGGGCGGTGCGCTTCGCGCCCGGGGTGGACGCGGCGGCGCTGGCGGCGGCGGGCTTCTCGCGCGGCGGCGCCGAGGGCCAGTACCACGTGGAGGCGGAGGACCCGGCGGCGCTCAACACGGCGTTGGACCGGGCGCGTTCGGCCGGGGCGCTGCTGGTGGAGCTGCGGCGCGACGGGACTGACTTGGAGTCCGTGCTGCTGGGGACTGTGGCCCCGGCGGGCGCGGTGGGGGTGGCGGCTTGAATCCGGTGCTGGGAATCGCGGGCTACGTGCTGCGCGAGGCGCTGTCGCGCAAGTTCATCCTCGCCTTCATGGTGGGCATCACCCTGGTGCTGTCGGTGGTGGCGCTGAGCCTCCGCATCGAAGTGGTGGACGGGGCGCTGGCGGCCTCGCGGCTGTTCGGCGAGGAGATTCGCGCGAGCATCCGCTCCGTCGACGTGGCGCTGCGCCCCGTGTACACGGCGGCGGCGTTCATCGTGTTCTACGGGGGCATCCTGTTCGGCATCGTCGCGTGCTCGGACTTCGCGCCGTCGCTGATGTCACCGGGGCGCATCGAGCACCTGCTGGCGCTGCCGATTCAGCGCTGGCATCTGCTGGCCGGCACGTTCCTGGGCGTCATGGTGCTGGCGCTGGGCGGCACGCTGTATGGCACCACGGGGCTGGTGCTCATCTTCGGGGTGAAGGCGGGGTACTGGACGGCGGGGCCGCTCATCGCCGGGCTGATGGCGTGCGTGGGCTTCGCGGCGGTGTACGCGGTGATGCTGACCACCGCGACGATGGTGCGCAGCGCGGCGCTCTGCGCGGCGTCCGGCTTCGTCTTCCTGGTGGGCGGCATCATCGCGGGGTACCGGAAGGACGTGGCCAACTTCCTGGAGGCGGGCTTCAGCCGGAGCACCTTCGAGGCGGTGACGCTGGTGCTGCCGCGACTGTCCTCCCTGGCGATGGCGGCGGGAGACATCGCCGCGTCCACGCCGCTGGAGGTGCGCTCGCTGGGGCTGCTGTTGCTGGGCGTGCTGGTGTTTGGATTCGGGGCGCTGGCCGTGGGCTTCTGGCGCTTCGAAGGAAAGGACTACTGAGATGGACAACCGCCGAAGGCGTCGGGTGTGGCTCGGGGTGGCGGGACTGCTGTTCGTGCTGGGCGCGGTGCTGATGTTCACCGGCCAGGGCGACGAGCCGGCTCCCGAGGCCCCCAAGGTGGAGTTCCCCCGGCGGATGCGCAGCGAGGAGCGCGAGCGCGCCGACAAGCGCCGGACGTGGGTGATGCCGACGGTGGACGCCGGCACGGCGGTCCGGGAGCCCCAGCGCCCCAGGGATCCGCTGCTCGCGGCGCTGCCCCGGGGCGAGGGCCGCACGGCCGTGGTCATCGAGGCCAATGCGCTGAGGCACTCGCCGATTGGCGAGCTGCTGCTGGACTGCCTGATGCGCGACGGCGGGAAGCAGCTGGACGAGTTCCGAGAGAAGAGCGGCGTGGACCCGCTCCAGGACCTGGACCGGCTGGTCATCACCGACGAGGGGATGATGCTGTCGGGCAACTTCACCAACGCGAAGTTCAAGGAGCTGATGGGCGATGCCGTGTCAGCGGACTACGGCGAGGGCGCGCGGGTGTACGAGCCAGGGGAGCGGACAGTCACCCTGGCGGATGGCGGCACGGTGACGCGGCGGAGGGACTCCGCGGTGGGCACCTGGAACAACCAGCTCTTCATGGTGGGCAAGACGCCGGACGAGATAAAGGCGGCCATCGACCGGGTGGAAGGGCGAGGGCCGGATGAGCCGTCCGTGATTCCGGAGGGCAGCACCTACGGCGAGATGTACGGCGTGCTGTCGGTGGACCAGCTCGCGAAGCTGCTGCCGCCGGAGCAGGCGGAGCTGGCGCAGCGGCTGCGCGACGTGGCGCAGAACGTGGAGCTGCACGTGGACGCGAGCTCGGACGTGGCGCTGGTGGCGGAGGTGCGCGGCTCGGACGCGGACAAGGTGACGGACCTGGGCAAGTCCCTGGGCGCCGCGCTGTCCCTGGCGCGCATGAAGGCGCAGGCCGAGGGCGAGAAGGAAATAGCGCAGCTGCTCGACTTCGCCCGCGTGCAGCCGAGCGGCGACACGTTCAAGCTGGAGATGGCCGTGCCGCTCGCCGCCCTCCAGGAGCGACTGGCGTTCTGCAAGGAGGAGCGGCAGTCGGCGGATGCGTCGGTGAAGTAGGCGCGCGGACCTGTCTGCGCGTGGAGGAGCCCGGCGCGGGGAGCGCGGCTTCAGCCGGGCTCCCCGCTCCGCACTCGGGCCGGTTAGTCGCCCAGCGCATCCAGGGCCGCGTCGTAGGCCTCCAGGCGCCGGTCGATGCCGTTGTAGCCGCCGTTGACGCCCAGGGTGACGGCGCCGATGTGCCTGCCATCCGCCTGCTCGTTGAGACCCCGGTCGTTGAAGTACCAGCCGGCGGTGCGCGCCGCGAGGTCCGGGTCGGTGGCCACCTGATTGGGGTTCCCGACGAGGTCCACTCCCAGCGCCGTGCCCGCCTCGCGGTAGTTGGCCTCATGGGTGAGCTGCATCAGCCCGCGGCCGTAGTAGTCCCCGAGGTCCGCGGCGGGCTCGAGCTCGGACATGAACTGCAGGTCGGCGGTCTCCGCCGCGATCTGCGACAGGAAGGCCGCCTGGCGCTCGGGGGTGGTGATGTTGAACTCCTCCATCGCCTCGTTGAGCGGCTCCAGGTACCGCTCGCGCAGCTCGGCGGTGGCATTGGGCATGATGTCGGCGAGCTGCTCGTCGGTGACGGCGGTGTACTCGTCCGGGAGGTCGACGGCGGGCGCGGTGATGCCCTGGGCCTCGGCCGCGCGGCGCTCGGCCAGCTCCCCGGCCATGGCCTCGCGGGTCGCGGCGTCGTAGTTGCCCGTGACTTCCATGCCCTGCTCGTGCTGGAAGGACTTGATGGCGCCCTCGGTGATGGAGCCGTAGAAGCCGGTGACGTGCGAGGCGGCCACCATGCCCAGCTCACGAAGCGCGGTCTGCACCTGCTGGTTCTGGGCCGTGACCTCCGCCGACGGATCCGTCCCCGCGGGGTTGCGGGTCAGCTCGACGTCGGGCAGCTCCGCCCTCGCGGCTTCGAGGTCCGCCTCCGTCACGGTCGGCGTCTGCGCCTCTTCGGTGGCCTGGGCTTCCTCAGTGGCCTGGGCCTCGTCGGTGGCCTGGGCCTCGTCGGTGGCCTGCGCCTCGGTGGCCTGAGCCTCGGTGGTCTGGGCCTCCTGCGTGGCCTGCGCCACCTCGGCCTCCTGCGTGACCTGGGCTTCCCGGGCCGCGTCGACCGTCTGCGCCTGGGCCACCGGGCCGCTCACGGGCGAGGGATTGAGCTCCACCGGAGCCTTCGCGGCGGCGACCGTGAAGGTGTCCTTGGCGAACGGGTTCTGGGCCACCGCCGACTTCACGGCCTGCTGGGCCCTGGCGGCCTCCTCGGCGGACTTCCTCGAAGCCTCGGCCTGGCGCGCGGCGTCGGCTCGGGCAGCCTCCGCCCTGGCGGATTCTGCTCTGCTGGCGCTGTCGGCTCCGCCACTTCCTCCACTGCCTCCAACACTCGACATGGCCAGCTCCTCTCGTGGACTCCTGATGACTTCCCGGAGTTATCGCGGGGAAGCCGCGGAAGTTGTGTACCGCCCCGTTTCCGGGTCCAGCACGTGCCTCACGGCGAGCTGCTTCCCGAGCGGCGCCGGGAGCACGTCAAAGGCCTCGATGAGCGACAGGTCCGCGCTGGCGGACCAGGCCACCGGACGCTCTGACAGGCCTCCCGTGCCCCGCAGGCGAAGGGCTTCGGAGAAGCGCCCCTGCGCGTCCATGGTGAAGTGCTGGAAGGACACCCTCGGGCACTCGCCGCACGTGCCGGTCCCCATGGGGTTCGAGGGGCCTTCGTATACCTGAAGCAGCTGCACTCCAGTTGCGTTCGGCGCCACGCGAACCGTATCGTCACCGATGTTGCGCGTGTCCAGGATGGCCTGCCCCCGGGCGGAGACCAGCCAGCGGTCCACACCGCCCCTGCGATTAGCCTCCACGGGCACCGAGACGAGCCTGATATCCCCCACGGCCGCCAGGCCCTTCACCTGCGTCAGGTCCACGCGGACCACGGCGGGGCTCGGGGCCTTGGGCGAGTACTGGTAGGCCCGCGCCGGGTTCATCCACACCTCGAGCGAGTCCGCGCCCGGCCCGGGCTGATACGAGGCGCCCGGGTGCGCCGCCAGGGCCCGCTCCAACAGCTCGGGCCACTGGCCGTAGCGCAGCGGCTTCGACAGGCGCACCGTCTGGAAATCGTAAGACGAGGCCCGAGCCGTCCGAGTGCTCGCGCCGGCCTCGCCGTCCAACAGGTCCACGCGGACGCTCAGCTGGCGCAAGGGCGCCTCCGCCGTGCGGGGGAAGGCCGCGGCAGGGATGCGCGCCTCGAAGCGGTAGCCGCCCGGGAACGAGGCGTAGCGCGCGGTGCCCGCGGGGTCCGTCTGGCCGGAGCGGACCACGCCGTCGGACCGCAGTGCGTACCTCGCCACCAGCGCGTCCTGGAGCTGCTGGCGCAGCGCCGTCTGCTGCCGCCACCAGGCCTCGCAGGCCGCCGCCTTCTTCTGGGGCTTCCGGGGGCAGTCGCCCTCGGTGGGAACGAGATGCTCCTGGAACTGGTCGACATAGGCGAGCGGCGGAAGCTTCGGCGGCGGCAGCGCGAGCCGCACCTCGACGGGGTCTCCGGTGATCTGGGCCTTCGAGTCCCGGACCTCGCCGGCGATGGCGAGCCCCCCGGCATCAATGGCGAGCCAGAGCCTGGCGGACACGGCGTCTTGTGAAGCCGCCGTCCCTCCCCCAGCGGTCCCGCTCAGGGTGAGGGACGGCGGCTGCGTCCACTCGTCGAGCCGTCCGTCCGCCACGAAGTCCGCAGGCAGTCCCTCCTGGACACGGAGGGAGGTGTCGCTGGCGGGCGCGGCGGCGAGCAACAGGAGTGTGACGGGGAGCAGCATGGTGTCGGACCCCTGGGAGGTGCGGCCGGTGCCGGCATCATCACGTCCCAGGTCTCAGTCGGGCAATCCCGGTGCGCGCAATGGCCGCCGTCAGGAGTCGCCGGCCGGAGCCCCGGCAGTGCGCTCGACGAGGCCCTTCACACAATCATCGCGCGCACCTCTTCGGTGAACGCGTGCTCGTCGTCGGCGTGCACCACGAGCGGGGGCAGCACTGTCAGGTCCGCCCTGCCCCCCTTCACCGCGTGGAGCAGCACCAACTTCGCGGGCCTGTCTCCGCGCGGGTGCACCCAGCGCGCGGTGCGCGGCTCCAGCCGGTGGTCGCGCAGCATGGACACCAGGTCGCCGAAGCGTGACGCCGGGTACACCATGCACAGCGAGCCCCGCGTCACCAGCAGGTGCGCCGCCGCGCGCGCCACGTCGGCCAATTCACACGCCAGCTCGTGCCGGGCAATGGCCTTCTCAATCGACAGGCTGCTGCGCCCCGAGGCCCGCGCCCGGTACGGCGGGTTGCACAGCACGTGCGCGAAGCTGCCCGAGGGAAACTGCTCCCCCACACGTCGCAAGTCGCCCTGCACCAGCGACACCTCGCGCTCACAGCGGTTGAGGTACAGGTTGCGCTCGGCCAGGGAGAACAGCCGTGGCTGCAGTTCCAGCGCGGTGATGTCCTTGCGGCCCAGCCTCCGGGCCAGCACCAGCGGGATGATGCCGCAGCCGGTGCCCAGGTCCATCAGCCGGCCCCGCAGCGCTCCGGTCTCGTACACCGCGAAGTGCGCCAGCAGCAGCGGGTCCAACGTGAAGCGATAGCCCAGCCGGCGCTGGAGCACCTGCACCTCGCCACCACAGATGGCATCGAGGGTCTCCCCGGGCCCCGCCTGGAGCTCGAGCCGCACGCGCCGGGGCCATTCCGGCAGGGTTTGTGTCAGGACCCTCACGCCTGGAAGTTAGGCTTCACGATCCAGGAACAGAAGGCCTGCCGGTGGAAGCGGTTCCACTCGCAGTGTCCTCGACGGCAGTGTTGCTTGTGCTTCCATCACGGCCCGTACCTCCCACAGCGGCGGAGGGTTGAGGGCGAAGCCCGCCTGGAAGGTCCCCTCCTCCACGCCCCGCACCAACGCATCCAGCCCATGCACGGGGAAGACCTGGGGATGGCCCGGCGCCTCCGGGTCCTTGAGGCCCAGCACCGTGCGCAGCACCAGCGCGTTGAGCAGCGCCAGGTCCAGGCTCCGCAGCGTGGGATTCCGGGGCGCGCCCTTCAGGTGCGCCAGGTCCAGCCCCTGCCGGAACCGGAGGATGCGGCCCCGCCCTCCCGGAAGCACCAGCAGCACCGCGTGGTGGCCGCTGATGAGCGTGGCCAGCCGCTCGCGCGCGGCGGCCAGTCCCCGGGGCGTGTCGAGCGGCTCGTCCAACTCGTAGACGCGCGCGTACGCCGTCACCAGGGTGAGGAAGGTCTCTTCCTTGAAGGTGTCCACGCCTTTCAACGCGCGGTGGATGGGCTGGAACTCCAGGCCCGGGTCCGACAGGGGCACCACCGCCGCCAGCGTCGGGCCCCGCTCGTCGAGCGCCGCCAGCGGGCGCATGGGCGCCTCGTCCAGCGCAGCCTGGAGCCGCTTCGCCACCGGAGAGGGCTCGATGCGCCGCAGCGACATCGGGTGGCCGTCGTACTCTCCCTGCCACACGGTAATCGCGCGCTCCGAGGCCTCCGCCAGCAGTCCGCGCAGGACGCCATGGTCGTCCGCGGTGAGCGTGACGGCGGGCTCCGCCTCCCAGGCGCGCGGCCGGTACGGGTCATGCTCCAGGGGAAGGCCCGCGTCCGCGCTCAGCGCGCACAGCAGGAAGCGCACGGGCGGCCCGCCCAGCTTCCCCGCGGGGCTGTGAATCTCCACCAGGTACAGCGCCGGCCGCGCGTCGCGCAGCAGGGCGCCCGCTTCACGCAGGCGCCGGAGCTCCGCGGTGGGGTTGGCGGCCTCCAGCAGAGAGCGCACATGGGCTGGCTGGGGCGCCGCATTGCTTCGCGGCACGTAGTCGCTGGGCTCCAGCCGGGACTCGAGCGAGGCCATGAGGGCCGTGAAGGGATGGACGCGGGCCATGTCGGGGGGAAGGTGGTGCTTCCTGCCCCGCCGTGCCATGGCGCCCGCCCGGCCGCCCTACAGCCCGTCTACCACCAGACGTTCTTGTACAGCGGCGTCTTCCTCGAGCGCGGGCCCGCCAGCTTGAGGGACGAGCGGTCCACGCTCTCCTCCCACAGCAGGCTCACCGTGGTGATGGCGCCCGCCGAGCCGAGGAAGGACAGCACGTACGGCGTCGACTGGTCGAAGCCGCCCAGCACCAGGCCGGAGATGAGCAGCACCGCCGCGCCCACGCCCGCGCCGAACATGTCCGCGCGGAGAATCTGCGAGGGCGTCGGGTTGTAGCGCATGGTGGCCAGCGCCATGGCACCGGCGCCAATGCCGGGGGCCAGCAGCAGCCCGTGCCGCCACGTCTTGCCGGACACGTCGGTGCCGGAGAAGTGGATGATGGCCAGGAGGAGCGCGGCATACGCCATGCCCCAGCCCGCGCCGGAGGAGATCAGCAGGCCGTCGTTGAGCGGGAGCTGCCCGCCGCCAAGCCCCGCGGTGAGCCACGCGCCCAGCTCCGCGCCGAGGAAGGCCGACCAGGTCAGCACGCCCGGGTCCTGGGTGAACAGGTCCATGAACCCGGCCATGAACATGCCGCCCACCACCGAGTTGCCGATGCCGAAGGTGGCCATGGGCCGGTCCACCCAGTTGTTGAACTGCCACCACGCGGAGGCGCCGAAGCCCAGGCCCGCGCCGATGAGCGTGCCGGCCAGCATCGCCTCGCGCGAGCTCTGGTTGAAGCTGAAGTCGTTGGCGAAGGCCTGGGTGAAGAAGCCGCCCAGCGCGCCAAGTGTCGTGTGGTGCAACATGAAGGACAGGCTGCCTGGGCCGGACAGGAAGGGGCCCTGACGGGGCCGGCCATCCAGCATCACCCCGGTGTCCTCGGGCGGAGGCGCGGAGGCGGTGGCCGACGAGGGCACGGCGGACGGCTTCGACGGATCCATCCCGTCCGGCGTCAGCGGCGCCTGGGGCTCGGTGCGCAGCGAGCCGGGCTCCGGCGGCACCCTCGGCGCGTCACTCGCGGAGGGGTCCGTGCCCTGCGAGGGCTGCTGCGCCGGGTCCGGCTGCGCGGAGGTGGGAGGCGCGTACGTGGGCTGCTGCGGCGCCGGGTAGGAGTTCTGCGAAGGAGGGTACGCGGGGTCCGCGGGCTGCTGCGCCGGCGGGTAGGCCGGATCCGCGGGCTGCTGCTGTGAGGGCGGGTACGCCGGCTGCTGCGGTGGCGCGGCATTCTGGGGAGGCGGGTACGCCGGCTGCTGTGACGGCGGAGGGTACGCGGGGTCCGCGGGCTGCGTCCCCTGCGGGGGGGACGCGGGCGCGGGGGCCGGCGGCGTGTCCTGCGGGTACGCCGGCTGTTGCGGCTGCGCGTACCCGGGCTGCTGCGCGGACGGCTGCTGCGTGTAGGACGGGGGCGGCGTGGAAGGGTACGAAGTGGGCGCCTGCGCGCCGACAGTCACCGGCATGGCGAGCGCCAGGGTGAGGGCGGCGACGGAGAGGCAGCTCCAGGTTCTCGGATGTGGCACGCGACGACTCCTTGGGTCAGCCGGCGGCGGAGAAGACCACAACCTGCGCCGCGGTGCCGGTTTTTGGGTACTTCCGTCCACTTCCAGGCCACGGGCGTGCGGGCCTGCCCGAAACATGTATTCCAAACACAATTATTTTCTTCCGCGACGCGGAAGCGGCCCGCGCATCCGTGATGCAAATGCCCATCGGATTTTCGTGGTCCGAACTCGGCGTGGACTCCGCGCGCGTGCAGGTGGTGAAAGAGGCCCCGCTTCCCACCGGCCGCCGGGACTTCGTCCTCTACTGGTGCATGGTGAATCACCGCGCCGAGGAGAACCACGCGCTCGACGTGGCCATCGCCCTGGGCAACCACCTGGGCCTGCCCGTCGCCGTCTACCAGGCGCTCCGCCCGGACTACCCCCATGCCTCGGACCGGTTCCACGCCTGGGCCCTGGAAGGCATGAGTGACGTGGCGTCCGGCTGCGCCTCGCGGGGCCTGCCCTACTGGCTGGAGCTGCCGCGCCGCACGCGCGAGCACCGCCCCCGGCTGGCCGAGCTGGGCCGCCGCGCCGCCGCCGTCGTGTCGGACTTCTTCCCCACGTACATCATCCCCGGCCACCTGCGCGGCGCGGCGAAGGCGCTGGACGTGCCGCTGTTCGCGGTGGATGCCTCGTGCGTGGTGCCCATGCAGCGCATCCCCACGGTGCAGGCCGGCGCGTACACCCTGCGCCCCAAGCTGCAGAAGCTGTGGCCGGAGTACCTGGGCCGCACCCTCCCCGCCCGCGCCGTCAAGGCCGCGGCCGCCGGGCGCAAGCTGGAGCCGGACTTCGACACCGCCGACGCGCGCGAGGCCCGCGAGGCGCTGGCCTCCTTCGACATCGACCACGCGGTGGCCCCCATCCCCGAGCGCGGCGGGCGCAAGGCGGGGCTCAAGGCCCTCAACGCCTTCCTCCAGGCGAAGCTGGAGGGCTACGACACCGAGCGCAGCGACCCGGGCCGCGCGCACCAGTCCGGCCTGTCCCCGTTCTTCCACTGGGGCAACCTCTACGCGGGCGAGGCGGCGCGCGCCGTCATCCGCGAGCGCGGCACGGACCACCCCGCCGTGCGCAGCTTCCTGGAGGAGCTGCTGGTGCGGCGCGAGCTGGCCTTCAACTTCTGCTTCCACACCCCCGTGCCCCGGCAGCTCTCCGTGGACTCCCTGCCCGCCTGGGCGCGCGAGACGCTCGCCACGCACCAGAAGGACCCGCGCGAGCACCTCTACACGCTGGAGCAGTTGGAGACGTCGAGCACCGGAGACGGGCTGTGGAACGCGGCCCAGCGAGAGCTGCTGGAGCGCGGCCGCATCCACAACTACCTGCGCATGCTCTGGGGGAAGAAGCTGCTGGAGTGGAGCACCACCCCCGAGGAGGGCCTCCGGCGCATCGCCCTGCTCAACGACAAGTACGCGGTGGACGGGAGAGATCCGGCCAGCGTGGCCAACTTCATGTGGGTGCTGGGGCTGCACGACAGGCCCTTCCAGGAGCGGAAGGTGCTGGGGAAGGTGCGGCCCATGAGCTCGCCGCGCACGGCGGAGAAGTTCGACCTGGCGCCGTACATGGCGCGCTGGGGCCGGCCCGGGGACCCGCCGGTGAAGCTCAAGCGCCCCCGGGGCACAGCCGGCCGGTGAGCAAGCCTGTTGACATCCGGCCCATCAAAAGTGACACGGCGGTTCCCTTCCCGCTCGCGACTCACTAAAGCCACGGGCGGGTCACCGACATCAGGAGCCGGGCCATGGGCATGATGAAGTTCGATATCCCGCACTCCCTCCCGAAGGAGGAGGTGAAGCAGCGCGTCGAGCAGCTGCTGAAGTACTGGGGAGGCAAGTACGGAGTGAAGTCTGACTGGGTGGGCGACGGCGCGAAGATCGTCGGCAAGGTGATGGGCATCCAGATGGATGCGTCCTTCGTCATCACCGACAACCAGGTCCAGGGCGAGGGCACCGACCCGGGCATGCTCCTGCGCGGCAAGGCCAAGTCCTACCTGCAGGACAAGTTCGCGTCCGTGCTGGACCCCAAGAAGAGCCTGGACCAGGTGAAGAGCAACCTGGGCTGAGGCTCAGAGCCGCGTTCCGACTTCGCGGCCCCTGCCTTCAGCGCAGGGGCTGCTCCTCCAGCGCGGCGAGCGCATAGCGCGCCGCGCGGGAGATGGCGTCCGCCGAGTCCGGCATCTCCGGGTAGTGGCCGGCCAGGGGCCGCTGCGGGAAGCGCAGCTGGGCAATGGCGTTGCGATAGCTGCGCCGTGCCGCCTCGTGCTCCTGGGAGCGCTCGTGCACCTGGGCCAGCAGGTAGTGGCCGATGGCCAGCGTGGGCTCCAGGAACAGCGCCTTGCTCAGCTCCGAGCGCGCCTCCTTCAGGTTCCCCGCCTGCAGCGCCGCCACCCCGCCGAACACCCGCGCCTCCACGCACAGCGGCTCGCGCTGGATGGCCAGCGCGAAGGTGTCGCGCGCCTCGGGGATGCGCCCCGTGAGCGAGTAGAGGTTGCCCAGCGTCAGCAGCGCGTCCAGGTCGGTCGGCTCGTCCACGAGCAGGCGCTCCACACCGGCGATGGCGGCGGGAAAGTCCCCCTGCGCCATCTTCCGCACGGCCACGGCCAGCCGCTCCGCGGGCGGCAGCAGCTTGGGCCAGGCCAGCGGCACCTCGCCCGTGCTGGTGCGCGGGGAGCCCACCACCGGGAGTTCCTGGGTGATGCGCGGGCGCGCGGAGTCCGAGGGAGACACCGCCGGCAGCTCCATGGTGATGCGCGGCCGCGCCGAGTCCGTCAGGCGCGGGGCCGGCCCCGGAGCCAGGGGCGGCGGCGTCCCCACGGCCGGAGCGGGCCTCACGCCCCCCGGGGAACCGGACACAGCGGGTGCCCCCTGCGGCCGGGTGGCGCCGGCAGCGGCCTTGGCGGTGGCCTCCGTCTGGATGCGCTTGCGCAGGTCCGCGGCGAAGGACTCGGGCGTCTCCGGCTTGCGCTCGGGCAGCTCCGGTTCGCCGGGGTACGGCGTCATGCGCAGCGGCGGCGGGCGGAAGGCCTTGTCGCTCAGCGGGCGGCGGTACACGAAGGCGCCGTCCACTTCGATCATCTCGAAGCGGTCATAGACCTTGAAGAGGCTCTCCGAGTAGCCCAGGAAGAGCAGCCCGCCCGGCCGCAGCACGCTGAGGAAGCGGTCCATCAGCCCGCGAATGGTGGGCAGGTCGAAGTAGATGATGACGTTGCGGCAGAGGACGAGGTCCAGCGAGGACAGCCCCACCTTGTCGAACACGGGGACGGCGAGGTTCTGCCCGTCGAAGCGGATGTACTCACGCAGGGTGGGCTGCGCCTCGTAGCCCTCCTCCACGGGACGGAAGAAGCGCCGCAGCCGCTCCGGGCCGATGCTGATGCAGCGGCGCGAGGTGAAGCGGCCCTGCCGCGCGGCCTCCACGGCGGCGAGGTTCAGGTCGGTGGCCCACAGGTCCACCTCCACGGCCAGCGCGCCCAGCTCCGCCAGCACCATGGCCACGCTGTAGGGCTCTTCCCCGGTGGCGCAGCCGGCGGACCAGACGGACACCTTGCGCATCTCCCGCCGCGCGCGCGTCACCAGCTCCGGCAGCACGCTCTTCTCCAGGGCGCGGAACTGCTTGGCGTCCCGGAAGAACTCCGTGTGTCCCACCGTCACCAGCGGGAGGAACGAGCGCAGCTCCTCCTCGCCGCCCGGCCCCGCCAGTTGCTCGAGGTACTTCTCCGGGTCCACCTCGCCCCGCACGGGCATGCGGGTGGACAGCGCCAGCCGGAGGCTGTGGAAGCCGTCCGGGGTGATTTTAAGGCCCGCACGCTCCAGAAGGAGCGCGGCCAGTTGCTGGAGCACCTTGTTGCTCGCGGTCAGCACGCGTCCACCCATTGCAGCAACATCTGTCCAATCCGGTCCAGGGGCAGCACCTCCTGCGCGGCGCCCATCAGCACGGCCTCGCGGGGCATGCCCCAGACGACGGACGACGCCTCGTCCTGCGCGATGGTCCTTCCACCACGCTCGCGAATCTCCTTCAACCCTCGCGCGCCGTCGCGCCCCATACCCGTCAGGATGACCCCGATGCAGCGCGAGCCGAAGGCCTCGCCCGCGGAAGTGAGCAGCATGTCACATGAAGGTCTGAAACCGCGGAGCGGAGGACCGGAGTCCAGCTCCAGCCTGCCCTCCGGTCGGACCAACAGGTGACTGCCAGACGGTGCGATGTACACCGTGCCGGGCTCCATCACCACAGAGTCTTCAGCTTCCTTCACCTGGAGCGCGGTCTCCGTGGCCAGCCAGTGCGTCAGCCCCTCGGTAAAGCCCTCGCTGATGTGCTGGCAATAGGCGATGGGCGCGGGAAAGCCCCGGGGAATCATCCGCAGCACCTGGGACACCGCCTTGGGGCCGCCCAGCGACGCGGCGATGGCCACCAGGGGGAAGGGCGGCGCGGGCTGGTCCTCCCGGGACGCCTTGAGAGGCCGGGTGCTCACCTGCCGCACCGCCTTCACCTGCGCGAGCATCACCAGCTTGCGCGCCACGTGGGTCCAGTAGTCCGCCCCCGGCGACGCGGGGCGCTCCACCACGTCCAGCGCGCCCAGGGCCACTGCCTGGAAGGCGTCCTGGCCGGAGAGCACGCCCGAATGCAGCGCGAGGATCGGCACCGGCCGCTCCACCATGACGTGCTCGATGGCCTCCAGCGCCTCGCGGGCACTCAGGTCCACCAGGAGCACGTCCGGGAAGTGGCGCTGCACGGCCACCAGCGCGCCGGCGAAGTCCACCTCCACCGGCCCCACGGGGACGAGCGACTCCCCGTCGAAGAGGCCGCGCGCGGCGAGCGCACGCAGCCCCTTGCCCACCATGAGCACCCGGTACGCCATTCCTGCTACGGGGGGGCCGCCCAAACGAGGTTCCTCAGGTCAGCCGGTCGATGGCCTGCGCGAGGACCTCCACGCCCAGCTCCCCCTTGACGAGGTAGGCGTCCGCTCCCGCGTCCAGGCCGCGCCGCTTGTCTTCCGGCGAGGCCAGCGACGACAGGATGATGACGGGGATGCGAGCCACCGCGGGCGTGGACTTGAGCTTCCGCGACAGCGTGAAGCCGTCCATCTTCGGCATCTGCACGTCGGTGAGGATGAGGTCGTAGGTGTTGTTCTGCACCTTCGAGTACGCCTCCTCGCCGTCCTGGGCCTCTTCCAGGGAGTGGCCGAGCGCCTTGACCAGCGCCCCTTCCGTGGCGCGGGCGATGGGCGAGTCGTCCACCAGCAGCACCCGCAGACGTCGGGCCGCGGGGGCCTGGGTGACGGGGCGCGCCATGCGGCGTACCTCGGCCATGATGTCCGGCACGTGCAGCAGCACGGCGATGCGGCCGTCCTCCAGCGCCGCGGTGCCGGCGATGAAGGGCGCGCCCTTGAGGAACTCGCCGCCGCAGGGCTTCACGGCGACCTCGCGCTCGTCCACGAAGCCGTCCACCACCAGGGCCGCATGGTCCTCACCGTGACGCACCACCACGGCGGGCGGCTTGTCGAAGCGGTTGCCGCCGTTGAGGCCCAGCAGCGGCCCCAGCGCCACCAGCGCCGTGGGCTTGCCCCGGTGCCGGACGGCCAGCGTGCCGAAGATCTCCAGCCGGTCATCCGGCTTGACGCGCATCACCGCTTCCACGTCCGCGGCGGGCATGCCGTAGACGTCGTCGCCCAGGCGCACCAGCAGCACCTTCATGAGGGCGAGCGACTGGGGCAGCCGCAGGGTGATGGTGCTGCCACGGCCGATGCGGCTGTTGACGCCCACCGAGCCGCCCAGCGCCTCCACCTTCCGCTTCACCACGTCCATGCCCACGCCACGGCCGGACAGCTCGCTGACCTGGTCGCGGGTGGAGAAGCCGGGGCGGAAGATGAGCTCAATCGCCTCGCGCTCGGACAGCGCGGTGGCCTGCACCTGGGTGATGAGGCGCTTGTTGACGGCGGCCTGGCGCAGCCGCTCCGGGTCGATGCCGCGGCCGTCGTCCTCCACCTCGATGTGGAGCATGTCGCCGTCCACGCGCACGCGGATGCGGATGCGGCCCGTGAGCGGCTTGCCGAGGCTCTGCCGCGTGTCCGGGGACTCCACGCCGTGGTCCACGGAGTTGCGCAGCAGGTGCACCAGCGCGTCGCGCACGTCGGCGAGCATGGACCGGTCCACGCCGATGTCGGCGTTCTCGATGACCAGGTCCACTTCCTTGCCCTGCGTGCGCGACATCTCCCGCACCGCGCGGGGGAAGGCGTCGAACACGGTGGCCAGCGGCACCAGCCGGGCCTCGGCCACGTGGTCCGCCATCTTCGCCAGGTTGCCGTGCAGCGTGTTGATGCCGTCGTCGTTGCGCCGCACGAAGCGGAACGCATCGTCGCGCAGCATGTGGAGGTCGCTCTCCACACGATCCAACGCCGTGCGCACCTGGCCTGGAATCTCCACCTGCTCCGCGAGCCGCAGGAAGCGGTCGCCCAGGCGGCTGAAGCGCTCGAACAGCGCCTCCGTCTCCGAGCTGCGCAGCCGGCCACGGGCGCTCTCCACGAGCAGGTCGCCCGCGAGCAGCCCCAGCGAGTCCAGCACCTCCACGTTGACGCGGATGGTCCGGTCGGCCACGGCGGCGGCCTTCGCCGCGCTCGGGGCGTCTTCCCCACCCGCCGCCGCGGCTGATGGGGCCTCGGGAGCGCGCTGCGCGGGAGCCTCCACCGCGGCCACGGGGGCTGGAGCCGCCGCGACGGGCCTCGCCACCGGAGCGGCGGGCGCGGGCGGCGGTGCGGCCGGCTTCGGCTTGGGCCCGATGGAGGGCGGCGCCTGACCGGAGACGTCGGCGAGCGCCTTGACCATCTCCTCGCTGGCGGGAGTGCCGGTGTTGGCGCCCGCCAGGTCCTCGTTCAGATCCGAGAGGACGTCACACGCCCTGAGCAGGACGTCGGTGGCGATCTCGGTGGCCGTCCTGCCCTCGCGCTCGGCGCGCAGGACGTCCTCGGCGGCGTGCGCCAGCTGACCGATGACGGGCAGCCCCAACATGCGGGCCTCGCCCTTCATCGTGTGCAGCTCGCGCGCGACGTCCTCCGCGGCCTGATCCGCGGTTTCCTTCTCCAGGTCCAACACCCCCAGCTGAATCTTCTGGAGGCGGTCGGCTGTGACCTCCTGGAACTTCTTCAGGAGGGACTTCTTGAGTGCCTCGGTGTCCATGGCCGGCGTTCGCCCCTCCCGTGTCAGGAAGCGCTAGTCGGCCTTGAAGCGCTTGATGAGCTCTGCCAGCCGGCCCGCGAGCTGAGTGAGCTCCGCCGCGGCACCCGTGGCCTGCTTGGACGCCTGCGTCGTCTGGCGCGTCACGTCCTCGATCTCCGCCATGGACGCAACCACCTGCTCCGTCGCCGTGCGCTGCTGCTGCGTGGCGAGGTTGATGACGCGGGCCGCGTCGCTGGTCTCCTGCACGCCGGCGAGGATGCCCTCCACCGCCTGTGCCGCCACCGCGCCCAGCTTCTCGCCGGACTCGGTCGCCGTCTTGGAGGCCTCCGCCGCACCGGCCGCCGCGGCCGTGGCCTCGCGGATCTCGGTGATGAGGTTCTTGATCTCCTTGGTGGAGTCCAGGACGTTCTCCGCCAGGCGCCGCATCTCCGCCGCGACGATGGAGAAGCCCTTGCCGGCCTCACCCGCGCGGCTGCCCTCGAGCGCCGCGTTCAGCGCCAGCAGGTCCGAGCGGTCGGCAATCTCGTCGATGACCTCGACCACGGTGCCGATGCGCTCCACGCGCTTGGACAGCTTGGCGATGGAGTCCGCCACCGCCACGCCGTCGCTGCGGATCTGCTGCATGGCCTGGATGAACTCGCCGATGGCGCCCCGGCCCGCGCGAGCGGCACCGAGCGTCTCTTCGGCCACGCGAGCCACGCTGCCGGCGTTCTCGGCAATCTGCGCGGAGGCGTGCTTCAGCTCCTCCATGGTGGCGGTCGTCTCATGGATGGCCGCCGCCTGCTCCGTGGAGGACGTCTCGTGCTGGGTGGAGGCCGCGAGCACCTGGTTGGCGGACGAGGACAGGCGCAGGGCCGCCTCGTTGATCTCCCGCACGAAGGTGCGCAGCGTCTCGATGACCTTGCCGAAGCCCTCGAGCAGGGGCCCGAGCTGGGGGTCTTCGGTGGTGGTGTTCCACCGGGACAGGTCGCCCTCGCGCACCAGGTTGATGAGCGAATCCAGCGCCTGGTCGATTTCCTGCGCCGACACCTGCTTGCGGTGCTCGGACTCGGCGAGGTTGTCGAGCACCTGGTTGAGCAGGTGCGCCATCTCCTCGCCGCCCTCGACCACCAATTCCTTGGGGACGCGGGCCTGCAGGTTGCCGGAGAGCACCGTCATCAGCGTGTCGGTGAAGGCCTTGTACCGGGCCTGGGTCATCGCCGGGGTGGCGCTGGCCTTGGAGCTGGCACCTGCCTTGGAGGCGGGAGCCTTCCGGGCGGAGCGAGCCTTGGACGTGGACTTGTCGTTGGGGGTGTCCAGGGACATTGCGGTCAGTGCCTTCCTTGATTTCCTTGGGTCCTGGCGGTTTCGACCAGATCGATGAGCAACACAGCGCGGGCCTCTTCGAGGCACACGCCGACGGCATAAGGGGCTGCGCCGGCCGTGGGGGGCATCCGGCGAAGCGAGTTGAGCGGAATGGCGCGCACGGCATGGACGGCGTCCACCTTGAGGTGGCCCTCGCCCTCCGGCGTGTCGAAGACGATGGCGCGGTGACCGCGGTGGGGCAGCCCCAGCCCGGGCAGGGTGAGGTCGTCCGGCAGGGAGCGGTCGATGCGCAGCACCTGGGACGCGTCGGTGCCGTACAGCGAGTCGCCGATGTCGAAGAAGAGGATGTCCACCGAGTCCCGCTCCTGAACGGCCTGCTCGTCGTTCATCGAGCCACCGCCCGCTGCCGCGCCGTCTGCAGCAGCTTGGAGAAGTTGATGAGGTTGATGGAGTCCTGGGTGCCGCTGCCCTGCACCACGCCCAGCAGGTGCTCGGCGGAGGCGTCACCGCCCAGCGGGGGCGGGAGGATCTCCGTCACGGGGATGCGGCGCAGGCCGAGGACGGTGTCGGCGACGACGCCGGCCACATAACTGCCGGTGATGCCAACGAACAGGCGCGTGCGCGGGCCGATGCGGGCCTCTCCCTTGGAGAGGAAGCGCAGCAGGTCGACGACCGGCAGCACCTCGCCCCGGTGGCCGGTGACGCCCATGATGAAGGAGGGCGTCCTCGGCAGGGGGGTGAGCAGGCCGGCGCGAAGTACCTCGAGCACATTCTCGCTGGGCACGCCGAGCCGCAGGTCTCCTACCCTGAAGCAGAAAAACTCCTGCTCGGGTCGGGCCTGGGCGGCTACAGCGCGGTCCGGTGCCATCCGGAGGGCTCGCTGGAGGGGTGTCTGGGTCGCGGTCAAGGCGGCAAAGTATCCGGAGGGGACGAAAAGCGGTCAAGTGGACGTCGCAGCATGGCTGCTCGGTCGCCGTTTCGATGGTCCGCGCTGATTCAAAGGTGTAGGGTTAGCGGGATTCCTTTGAGGAGGACGATGTCGCGCGTACTGGTCATTGACGACAGCCCGATGCTGGTGGAGCTCACCGTACGGGCACTCACCGCCGCTGGCTACCAGGCGAGCGGCGCGCAGGACCTGGCCAGCCTCGACCAGAAGCTCGCCGAGGGGCCGTTCGCGCTCATCCTCATGGACGTGAACATGCCGGAGATGTTCGGCGACGACGTCGTCGAGTACCTCCGCCGGCAGAAGAAGGTCACCGCCAAGCTGGTGCTCTACTCCGACATCACGGAGGCCGAGCTGGAGGGCAAGACGAAGGCCTCGGGGGCTGACGGCTACATCCTCAAGAGCGGCGGCCTGGAGGCCGTGCTGGGGGGCGTCATGGGTCTTATCGGCCCCCCCGCCCTGGGCGTCCCCGCCGCCGTGCCCACCGCGCCGGCCCCGGCTCCCGCCGCCGCGCCCACGGCTCCTGCCCCCGCCACCTCGCCCGGCCTCAAGCCGGTGGCGGCCACCGGGGGCCGCAAGCCGCGCATCCTCATCGTGGACGACAGCGAGATGACGGCCCGCATCATCGAAGCGGACCTCGTGTCCAAGGGCTTCGAGGTGCATGTGGCCGACACCGCGGACAAGGCCACGAAGATCATCCTCAAGAAGCAGACGCGTCCGGACCTGGTGCTGCTGGACGTGCGGATGCCCAACGTGAATGGCGAGCAGTTCTGCCGCTTCATCAAGAGCAACAGCCTCTTCAAGGGCATCAAGGTGCTGCTGTGCTCGGGGGAGAACGTCGAGGAGCTCCAGCGCATCTGCCGCGAGGCGGGCGCCGACGGCTACATCCCCAAGGACGCGGTGATGGGCAACATGGTGGCCAAGGAGCTGCTGCCCACGGGCAACGAGTAGCCGCGCGGGTTCCAATCCCCTGGAACCCGGCACGCCCCGTGAGCCCCGGCCGGAGCCCTCCGCCCTGCCCTACCCCCGGCTGGCGGCGTTCTCGCGCTCGTCCAGGCCGCGCGCGAAGTTGCCGATGACGAGCCCCGGCCGCGCCGCCTTCAGCCGCTGCAGCAGCGTGCGGATGCCGACCTGCTCTCCTCCCGCGCCCCTGTCCCTCGCCACCTCCAGGTACTGGAGCGGGTCGATGCACAGCGAGCGCGTCTGCACCTGGTCCACCCGGTACTTCTTCACCAGCCGCTCCAGGGCCTTCACCTCGCCCTCGCGGTCCGTGACGCCGGGGAACAGCAGCAGGTTCAGCGCCAGGTACGCGCCTCGCTCGCGCGCCAGGGCAATGGACGCCTCCACGTCCTCCCAGCCGTACTTCACCGGCTTGTAGTAGGCCTCGTAGAGGTCCTTCACCGCCGAGTTGAGCGACACGCGGATGGCGTCCAGCCCCGCGTCGAACAGGGCCTCCAGCCCCTTGGTGAGGCTGGCGTTGGTGTTGATGTTGATGGAGCCCTTGTCGCTGTGCTCGCGCATGTAGCGGATGGCCTCGGCAATCTGCTTCCAGCGCGTGAGGGGCTCGCCCTCGCAGCCCTGGCCGAAGCTGACCATGGTGCGGCCCGGTGCGTGCTGGAGGTGGAACAGGCCAATCTGCCCCATCTCCTCGCCGGTGGGCCCGTCGTCCATGCGCTCGTGAGAGGCGGGCGGCCCGTCCGCGGGCTGGTCGGAGATGCAGCCCACGCAGCGCGCGTTGCACATGACGGACGCGGGGATGGCCGCCTCGTCGCGCACATAGAAGGTGTTCTGCGACGTGAAGCACCGGTAGAGGAGCGCGCACGTCTTCAGCTGCTTCAGCACGCGGTTGTTCGGGAAGCGCTCCAGGTGCTGGTCGACCAGCGCCTTCATCTCCGGCGTGGAGTAGCGCTCGGGGTCCCAATGCGAGCGGCGATCCGTGTGGATGGCCCACGCCACCGGGCCCTCGCCCACCCACGCCGCGGCGGTGTACGCCCACTGCGGCAGCACCGGCCCGCTCCCCTTCACCTCGCCGGGGAGGAAGGTCCGCGTGTAGCCCGGCGGCAGCAGCGCGCCCACCGCGTTGGGCACGAAGGTCTTGCTGCCCACCTTCATCTCCCGCACCAGCTCCAGCTCCCCCGTCTCCGGGTGGAGCCCCACGGGCAGGCGGCCCGGCAGGTGCACGAGGCGCCCGGCGGACGGCAGGGGGATGGGCTTGTCCTGCGGGGGAACGAGCTCCTCCCCGCTGCGCAGCGTGGCGAGCAGGTACGGGTGCTCCATCACCCGGCCCTTGGGGTCTGCGAACAGCAGCTTCGGTGCGGACGTCATGCCTTCGTCAACTACCACCGGTGTGGCTTTTGTTCGACGCCCAAGCAGCACGAGACGCATCGCATTCAACGCCTCGCGTCATACGTTGGGGGTTATTCCGTCTCACCGGAGGCATGCGCCCGGCTTCCAGCCCCGCCTTGATTCCCCCGGGCTTTTGTATAGGGTCCGCGCGATTTCAGGTCCCCCTCTCGGAGGCAGTCGTGATCGTCGGAGTTCCCAAGGAGATCAAAACCCGTGAGTACCGCGTCGGCATGGTTCCGGCGGGCGTGCGCGCGCTCACGAGCGCGGGCCACACGGTGTTGGTCGAGATGAACGCTGGCGTCGGCTCCGGCATCCCCGACTCGGAGTACCAGCGCGTGGGCGCGCAGCTCGTCGCCAGCGCGGACGAGGTGTGGAAGCGCTCGGAGATGATCGTCAAGGTGAAGGAGCCGATTGCGCCCGAGTACGAGCGCATCCAGCCCGGCCAGATCATCTACACGTACTTCCACCTGGCCGGCGTCGACCCGGAGCTGACGAAGACGTTGATCAAGAAGAAGGCGGCGGCCGTCGCGTACGAGACGCTGCAGCTGGATGACGGCAGCCTGCCGCTGCTCAAGCCCATGTCCGAGGTGGCCGGGAAGATGTCCATCCAGGTGGGCTCCGCGTGCCTGGAGAAGGCCCACGGCGGCAAGGGCATCCTCCTGGGCGGCGTGCCCGGCGTGCGCCGCGGCCGCGTCACCATCATCGGTGGTGGCGTGGTGGGCCTGTGCGCCGCGAAGGTGGCGGTGGGCATGGGCGCCGAGGTCACCATCCTCGACGTGAATCTGGAGCGCCTCACCTACCTGGACGACGTGTTCCTCGGCCGCGTCAGCGTGCTGGCCTCGGACACGGAGAGCATCTCCAAGTCGGTGCGTGAGTCCGACCTCGTCGTCGGCGGCGTGCTCATCCCCGGCGGCAAGGCCCCGAAGCTGGTCTCCGAGGCCCTCATCGCCGAGATGAGCCCCGGCTCCGTGGTGGTGGACGTGGCGGTGGACCAGGGCGGCTGCATCGAGACGTGCAAGCCCACCACCCACGACAACCCGACGTTCACCGTCCACGGCGTGGTCCACTACTGCGTGGCCAACATGCCCGGCGCCGTGCCCCAGACGTCCACGTACGCGCTCACCAACACCACCCGCCCGTACTCGCGGAAGATCGCCGACCTGGGCCTCATCGAGGCCGTGAAGGGCGACCGCGCCCTGGCGCGTGCGATGAACACCTACAACGGCCACATCACCTACGAGGCCGTCGCCAAGGACATGGGCTACGACTACGTGCCCATCATGGACGCCTTCGGCCGCAAGTAGGCCCAGCAGGCAGCCAACCGGGCAGCAACCGGCGGGGAGGTTCGGATGGCGACATCCGGCCTCCCCGTTCGTTATCTCTGGTGGGGAATAAGTTCCTCCGGCCGGCGTCTGGTGTTCCCGAAGCGGGCGTGCGGACGGGTGATGTTGGGATGAGGCTGTTGCTGCTTCTGTTCCCGTGCATACATTGATGGGCAGGCGACAACTCATTCCCCAATTGTTTCGGGCCCTTGGAAGGCGGGACATGTTGGACTTCAGGCAACCCAACCGAACGAAGCAGGAATTCGAGGAACTGGCGCTGGCCCATCTGGACCCGCTCTACTCCGCTGCCCTGCGGCTGACGAAGAACGAGCGTGACGCGGAGGACCTCGTGCAGGACACCTGCATGCGGGCCTATCGCTTCTTCGACAAGTTCGAGCGGGGCACCAACATCAAGGCCTGGCTGTTCAAGATCCTCACGAACACCTTCATCAACCGCTACCGCCGCAAGGTGAAGGAGCGCACGGTGGTGGAGGGCGTGGAGCGCGAGGCGGTGCACGAGCGCTTCGTGAGCCGGGACGCGACGGACTTCGCGGCCAACCCCGAGCAGTACTTCTTCGACCGGCTCCTGTCGGACGACGTGCTGCGCGCCATCGACGCGCTGCCCATCGACTTCCGGCTGGTGGTCATCCTCGCGGACCTCCAGGAGTTCTCCTACAAGGAGATCGCCGAGATTCTCGAGTGCCCCGTGGGCACGGTGATGAGCCGGCTGTTCCGCGGCCGCAAGCTCCTGCAGAAGAACCTGCGCGAGTACGCTGTCGGCCAGGGCGTATTCCGGCATGATGGTGAGCCGGTGAGCGCCCCCGCGGACCTCGAAGAGTACCGGAACAGGAAGAAGACAGGGTAGAAACAGGTTCCTCCCGCGCGCCCATGACCTGCCAGGAACTCGAACGGCTCCTCTATCCGTACCTCGACGGCGAATTCCAGCCGGAGGAGCGGGTGGACCTCGAAACCCACCTCTCCGGCTGCGCTGCCTGTCAGCGCCGAGTGGAGGAGGAGCAGCAGATGAAGCTGGCGCTGCGGCGAGCCGCGCGCCACACCGTGCAGGGGATGCGGGCTCCCGCGTCCCTGCGCGCCGGCATCCAGGTGGGGCTCAAGCAGGAGCAGCGCCGCGCCCAGTACGGCGTGTGGCTGCGTGCCGGGGCCATGGCCCTGGTGGTGGTGACGGTGGGCGGAGGCTGGGTGGCCTACCAGTCCGAGCAGCGCATGCGGCTGGCGCGCCGAGAGGTCGTCCAGCGCCACAACAAGGTGCTGCCCTTCGAGATTGCCTCCGCCACGCCCGAGCAGATGGAGGAGTGGTTCAAGGACAAGGTGGACCCGCGCGTCACCGTCCCGCAGCTGCCCAAGGCGAAGCCGCTGGGCGGGCGCATCTCCATCCTCAACGGCAGGGAAGTCGCCCTCATCAGCTACGAGACGCTGCCGGAGCACGAGGGTGAGCCGAGCCGCCGCCTGAGCGTGTTCGTGGTCCCCGACGACGAGACGGGCGTCCCGAAGGTCCAGTCCCTGAAGGCCGTCGAGGTGGACTCCGCGCAGGGCTACAACGTCGTGACCTGGCGGGACGACGAAATCGTCTACGAGATGGTCACCGACATGGACGAGGACGACATCCGCCGCATGCTCGACGAGCGCAACACCGGCGCGACGCTCGCCCGCAAGTCGCAGCCGCTGGAGCCCGAGGAGCCGCTCTTCTCGCATCCGCCCGCGCCGCGCCCGCAGTACTCCCGGCCTCCGCTCTCCATCGAGCCGGTGACGTACCCCCGCTGAGCCCGGCCTGACGGGCTGTCGGAAACGTTCGGTGCCAAACGCCTGCCCGCTCGGTGGGCGGCCGGGATTCCGTCTGGCCCGAACATTGACGGTCCACTGCATGGCCGATAGCCTCGACAGCGAAGCTTTTCTTCGCGCGCGGCCGCCTGAGTGGCGCTCACACGCGCGCCGCACTCGCCGCACCGCAGGACGGGCCGTCCCTCCATGTCCAAGAAAATCCTGATCGTCGAAAAGAGCGACACCGCACTCGCCGCCACGCTGCGTCCCGCGCTGGAAGGCCGGGGCTTCACGGTGGAGGACACCGCCGACGGCAAGGGCAGCGTGGAGCAGATCCGCCGCGACCGGCCGGACCTGGCGGTCATCGCCGTGGAGCTGTCCGCGGGGCAGAACGGCTACCTCATCTGCGGCAAGCTGAAGAAGGACGACGACCTCAAGAACGTCCCCATCGTCATCGTCGGCAACCCGGACGGCTTCGCGCAGCACCGCAAGCTGAAGGCGCACGCGGACGAGTACGTCGCCATGCCGGTGGACGCCAACCTCCTGGTGGAGCGCGTGGGCGCGCTGATCGGCTTCCCGGAGCTGCCCGCCTCCGAGGACCTGGTGGACGAGAGCCTCACGCTGGACGCGCTCGGCGACGAGCCGATGACGGCGGACTTCGGCGAGGAGATCTCCGTCGACACCGGCGAGGAGGCCGCGGTGCAGGGCGAGGAGCTGGACCTCGACGCCGCCTTCAGCGACATGTCCGCCCCGGAGAACGAGCCCTCGATTGACGAGGAGCCCGTCGTCGCCCCGCCCGAGACGGTGGTGGAGGGCGTGGAGGAGGACTTCGCCTCGCTGGACTCGCTGGGCTCGGACGCGGACGACGCGTTGGACTCGCTGGATGACTCGGAGAAGACGGTGGTGGGCTTCATGCCCCCGTCCGCGCCTCCGGCACCCGTGCGTCCCCCGCCGGAGCCGGTGCGAGCGCCGGAGCCCGCGCGCGCCGCCACGCCGCCTCCCGCGGCCGCCACCCCGCGCATGTCGCTCCCGCCCGCGCGCGCCACCCCGACCGCCGCCACGGCGGCCCCAATCACGTCCGCGGCGGACGCGGCGGAGCTGCGCAACCTGCGCGCGAAGGTGGCCGAGCTGCAGGGCGCGCTGGAAGACGCCCGCGGCCAGTCGTCCCAGGCCGAGGACCGCGTGCGCGAGCTGGAGGCCGAGCTGGAGGGCAAGGCCACCGAGCTGGAGACGGCGCGCGCGGCCACCGGGAAGAACGACAAGGACACCTTCGCCCTGCGTGACGCCGTCAACAAGCGGGACAAGGAGATCCTCCGCCTCAAGACGGAGCTGAACCAGAAGGACCAGGAGATCGTCGAGCTCAAGGACCAGCACCTGGAGCTGGAGCAGAAGGCCAGCACGGCCGAGTCCGAGATTGCCCGCCGCGACGCGCAGATCAAGACGCTCACCAGCAAGGCGGACACGCTGGGCGCGGAGCGCAAGCGCGTGGACCAGCAGCTCGCCGCCGCCAAGGAAGAGGCCCGTGGCGCCACCGCGCAGCTGAGCGCGCTCCAGACGGAGCTGGACCAGCACCAGGCCCAGGCCCAGGCGCTCGGCGCCGAGGTGGAGGAGCTGCGCGGCCGCACCGGCCAGCTCGAGGCGGACGTGCAGGCCGCCCAGGAAGAGGCGGAGGGGCTGCGCGGCCAGGTGGAGGCCGCCCAGCGCGAGGCCGAGACGCTGCGCGCCCAGCTCGACGAGACGCAGGCCCAGCTGTCCGAGCAGGGCACCCGCGCCGCGGAGGAGGCCGACGAGCTGCGCAAGCGCATCAGCGAGCTGGAGGCCGCCGCCGTGCGCGACGAGGAGCGCGTGACGAAGCTCTACGCGCGCATCAAGAACGACGAGAAGCTGCGCGAGAAGACGAAGAAGGCGCTCGCCATCGCCCAGCAGCTCCTGGACGAGCCCGCTTCCTCCGTGGCGGACGACGCCGAGGCCGCGGCCTAGCAGCACCACGGTCCGCCCCGGGCCTTCTTGGAGGCCCGGGGGAACCCGGGGAAGCCCGGGGCACTGCAGGAGGGGCTCGCCACCCACGTGGCTGGAGCCCCTCCCCTGCCCTCACTCCTGCTTCTTCGGAGTGGTCTTCTTCTCGTGCATCTTCTTCGCGAAGGACTGCACGGCGGCGGGCACGTTCTTGTCGCGGCTGAGGTCCTTCAGCTCGGCGTCGCGGAACGTGTTGAGGAACTTCATGGTGACGGTGAGCGGCACCTTGGGGTTCTTCACCAGCGCGAGCTTCACCTTCTGGTTCTTCGTCCACTCGCGGTTGCTGTAGATGACGCGCAGCACGTCATCCATCATCGCCTTGTTGGTCGCGCAGGACAGCACCTCGCCGTCGGTGATGCGCGGGCTGCGGATGACGGCCACCGCCACCAGCTTGTTGGTGTCGCGGATGAGCGTGCCCCGGGCCTCCTTGTTGCCCAGCGTGGCCAGCTTGATCTTCTCCGCGATGGACATCTTCATCACCCGCTGGGCGAGCGTCAGGCGCTTGCCTTCCTCCATCGGCGCGGCGTCCTCCTTCGCCACCTCCGCGAACTCCTGGAGGACCTGCTCGGCGGTGGGGCCCGGGTCCGGAGGGGCCTCGGCGGCCTCGGGGCCGAAGAGGCGGATGCGCGCCGTCTTCATCTGCGGCACGTCCACCATCACCAGGCCGCTGCGCACCGCGAAGTCGCAGACGCTGTCGGTGAGCGTCACGGGGACGTTGGGGTTGGCGCACAGGTTGCGGAGGATGTCCTCGTGGCGCAGCAGGCGGAGCTGGTTCTGCCCGATGGTCTCCGCCAGCTTCGCGGAGCAGTCCTTCGCCACGTCCGCCACCGCCTCATCCGGCGTGCTGGCGTTGAGGACCAGCATCTCCGCGTAGGCCTCCTTGGCCTTGAGCAGGCCCAGGAAGTAGCCCAGCACGGGCGGCTGCACCTCCTCGTCGCGCACAGCGGAGCCGAGAATCCTGTCCGGCAGGCCGGCGGCCGTCTTCGTCGCCGTCTCGCGCACGCCCGCGTCCGGGTCGAACGTGAGCATGTAGAGCGCGCCCAGCATGTCCGAGGGGCTGAGCGGCACCAGCGACTTGGCGGCCATCATCCGCAGCGGCACCGGCGCGGCCGGGTCCACGTGCTTGCGCAGGTTGGGCGGGAGGAACTCCGCGTTGAAGGGGCAGCCGGGAGGCGGCGCCGGGACATTGTTCGGTGCGGCGGTGGTCATGACGCGTGATTCCTTCCGTAGATGATGCGCAGGCCCTCGAGCGTGAGGAACTCGTCCACCTCGTGGATGGCCTTGGACTCGGTCGCCACCAGCGCGGCCAGCCCCCCGGTGGCAACCACCCGCACCGGGAAGCCCAGGTCCGCCTGCATGCGCGCGCAGATGCCGTCCACCAGCCCCACGTAGCCGAAGACGAGCCCCGACTGGATGGAGTGCACGGTGTTGCGGCCGATGACGTGCGGGGGCCGCGCGAACTCCACGCGCGGCAGCTTGGAGGCGTTCTGGAACAGCGCCTCCATGGCGATGTTGATGCCGGGGCAGATGGCGCCGCCCAGGTACTCGCCCTTCGGCGACACCGCGTCGAAGGTGGTGGCGGTGCCGAAGTCGACGACGATGACGCCGGAGTGGTGCTTCTCGTAGGCGGACACCGCGTTGACGATGCGGTCGGCGCCCACCTCGCGCGGGTTGTCGTAGAGGATGGGCATGCCCGTCTTCACGCCCGGCCCGACGAACATGGGGCGCGTGCGGAAGTAGCGCTCGCTCATCTTCTCCAGGTTGAACTGGAGCGGCGGCACCACGCTGGACACCACCACCGCGCCCACCTTCCCCGCGTCGATGCCGCTGTGGGTGAAGAGCTGGCGGACGAGGATGCCGTACTCGTCCGAGGTGCGGCGCGTACTGGTCTCCACGCGCCAGTTGTCCAGCAGGCGGCGGCCCTCGAAGACCCCAAGGACGGTGTTGGTATTGCCAACGTCGATGGCCAGGAGCATCACGGCGCGCACTCTATCGCGAAGGCGGGCCCCGGGGACGCCACACGCGCTGTCCTACCGGGTGCGGGGCGACTTCCGGGGGCGCAGCTGCTCGACATCGCCAGCGAGCACCCGCTCGAGCGTCCCCCCCTCCGTCCGGACCAGGAGGGCGCCGGAGGGGTCGATGTCCTCGGCCAGCCCGCGCAGCTCCTGGCGGTCCGTGCGCACCAGCACGTCCTGGCCCAGCGTGGAGGACAGCGCCTTCCAGCGGGTGCGCACCGCGTCGAAGCCCTCTTCCAGGTACCGGTCCAACCACTCCTCCATCCGGCCCCAGAGGGTGGCGGCGAAGCGGGCGCGGTGCACGCGCTCGCCGGTGGCCAGGGCCAGGGAGGTGGCCGTGGCGCGCAAATCCTCGGGGAAGTGCTCGACCCGGGAGTTGAGGTTGACGCCCACGCCCACCACCACGAAGTGCACGCGCTCGGGCTCGGCGGACAGCTCCGTGAGGATGCCCGCCACCTTGCGCCCGTCGAGGTGGACGTCGTTGGGCCACTTGATGGCGGCCTCCGTCCCCGAGTCGCGCAGCGCCTCCGCCAGCGCCACGGCGGCCACCAGCGTCAGCTCCGGGGCGCGCTGGGGCGGCAATTCCGGGCGGAGGATGGCGGAGAAGTACAGGTTGAGGCCCGGCGGGGACACCCAGACGCGGCCCCGGCGGCCCTTGCCGGACGTCTGCTGCTCGGCCACCACCACCTCGCCGTGCTCGGCCCCGTCCTGCGCCAGCCGGAAGGCCACCTCGTTGGTGGAGCCCACCGAGTCATGGTGGTGCACCGTGCGGCCCAGCTCGCGGGTGGTCAGCAGCGGGGCCAGCTCCAGCGAGGTGAGCCGGTCCGGCACCTCCACCAGGCGATAGCCCCGGGCGGACACCGCCTCGATGACGTAGCCCTTGCCGCGCAGGGCCTCCACCCGCTTCCACACGGCGGTGCGGGACAGGCCCAGCTTGCCGGAGAGCGCCTCTCCAGAGGCGAAGTCGCTCCCACTCTCGGAGAGGAAGCCCAGGATGAGCTCCTCCTGCGTCTGCTCGGAAGAATCGACGGGCACGGAGCACCTCGGAAGAGCGCCCAGGGTACGGAGGGGCGGCCGGCCTTTCAACCCGCCGCGTCACTCCCGTCCCCCGCCCTGTCACGGGGCGGGCGTTCAGCCGGCCGGAGTGGCTTCGGGTGCGGGCGGTACGCGCCCTTCCCCGGAGGCCAGCTGCCAGCCCGTCAGCTCCATCAGGACCTGGGGCGTGCGCTGGCCCTCCTTGGACTCCACGGAGATGTCCACCCGGACGATGCCCACGCCGGGGGCGAAGGTCATCGTGTTCACCATGGTGGCGTTCGCATCCATCCGGTTGCGCGCCTCCACCTGGACGCAGCCCTGGAAGGCGCCGGCGGGGGCCTCGCAGGGCACGCCGACCTCGAGGATGCGGTAGCGCTCCGTGGACGAGACGGACACCACGTTGGTCCACGAGTGCCCCACCTGCAGCGGCCCTCGCAGCAGGTAGCGCTTGGCGTCCCGGAGCCCGTAGGAGTCCACCGCCAGTTGCCCGCGCTGGTTGTCGTGGAAGTAGCCGTCCTCTTCCTTCAGGACCTCCACGGTGACCTGCTTGCTGGCGATGCGGTTGAGCCGGTACGTCCAGCGGTTGCCCACCGCGAGCGGGTAGTACTGGGACACGTTGTCGGTGGAAGGCGCGCGCGGCGCGGCCTCCACATTCTTGGTGCAGCCGCTGCCCAGCAGCAGGGTGGCCAGCAGGGCCACTCCGCCCACGCCGAATGAAGGCTTCATCTCGATGTCAGTCCGCGTGGCCCGGGCCACGCGCCTCCGCGTTTGAGTGCTTGCGTGATGCGTAGAGCGTGTCCAGCGCCTGCTGCGCCGCGGCCTGGACGGCGGGCGCGTCGTGGCCCTGGGCCACCGTATAGAGGTAGGCCTCCGCCTCGGGGCCACCAATCTCGCCCACCGCGAAGACGATTTCCTGCACGAAGCCCAGGTCCTTGCCCCGCGCCAGGTCGATGAGCACCGGCACCGCGACGCGGGCCTTCATCTCCACCAGCGTGCCCATTGTCCGCCGCACGGCGTCGGCGTCGGTGGCATCCTGCAATTGGTCGATGAGCAGCGGCGCGGCGGCCGGGTGCTGGCGCTCCGCCAGCGTGCGCAGGGCAACCTCACTCAGGCGCGAGTCCGCGGCTCGCAGGTCCTGCACCAGCGCCTCGTCGCTGCGCTCCAGCGCGGAGAGCTGCAGGACGGCGGCGTCCGTCACCTGGCGCAGCGCGCTCCGCAGCGCCGTGCCCATGGCCTCCTGGCGCCCGGTGGGCGAGTCCTCCAGCACGGGGGCCTCGCCCAGGCCCACCACCTCATATTGCTGGGGCAGGTCCCCGCCGAAGCGCTCCAACGTCAGGGTGGCGCCCACCTCGGCGTAGCTGCGCGGGTCGCCGTCCTTCAGCACCTCGCGGGTGAAGGGCACGTCCAGCGTCAGCCGCCAGGGGCGCGTTTCCGGAGGCGCGTCGTCACCGTGTTGCACGAAGCGGCCGGAGGTCTTCAGCGCCTCGGTCAGCAGCGTCGCCACCCCTTCCGGGGCGAGTCCCAGCAGGGCGTTGTCCCGCACGGTGGAGCCGGAGACCTCCACCGGCGCCACCGGGTAGCTCGGCGCCCGCGAACGGCAGGCACCGAGGAGAACGACGCAGAAGGCGAGCAGCAGGGCCGGCTTCATCGCCCCTCCAGGTTAACACCCGGGAAGCAACGCCGCCGGCCATTCCCGGCCCGCCTGGGACGCCGACTCAGCCCTGGCCTCCCTCGGACGAGTCCGGAGGGGGCGGAGGCGGAGGCGTGTCCCGCCGCTCGGTGGCCTCTCGCACCTCCTGCGACTCGCTCGCCTCGGCCAGCGCGGCCTCCATGGGCGTCGGGGACGCCTCGACAGTCGGGGACGCCTCGGCAGTCGGGGACGCCTCGACGGGCGCGGCGGTGGCCTCACCCTGCCCCGAAGGGGGCGTGGTGGGGGCCTCGCCGGCCGGGGCGGCGGAGGGGGCCTCCGCGCTCGGAGCGGTGACCTCACCGGCCGGAGCGGCGGTGGCGCCCTCCGCGGTCGGCGCGGCGGCGTCTCCCGTCGGCGCGGGCGTGGCGCCCTCTGCCGTGGGCGTGGCTCCCGGCGCGGCACCGGCCTCGCGGGTGCCACGGCCGCGGCGACCGCGACGGCGACGGCGGCGGCGCTTGCGGTCTCCGGCGGACTCGGCCCCACCCTCGGCGGACGCACCCTCGGGACGGGCGCCGCCCACGAAGGCGCTGGCGGCCTCCAGGTCCTCGTCGTCACCCTCCTCGTCGTCGTCGCCCTCCTCGTCCTCGCCCGACTGCTGGGCGGGCGCGGCGGGGGACGCGGCGAAGGGCACGCTCTCGCGGCCCTCGGCGGCGGCCGGTGCGGCGGGCGTGGCCTCGGCGGCCTCGCCATTCTCCTCGGCCTCACGGGCCTCGCGGGCCTCGCGCTCCCGGCGGCGCCTGTCACGCGGACGCTCGCGCTCGGGCGCGGCGGCAGCGGCGGACTCCGCCGGAGCCTCCTCTCCCTCGCCCCGGGCGTGCTTCTCGCGCTGGCGCTCCTCGCGGCGCTTCTGGGCCTCCTCGGCGTCCAGCTTCGCGGCCTCGAAGAACTTCTCGTCGACCTCGTACAGCTCCACGCGGGTGACGGTGACGGCCGTCTCCGCCTCAAGGAACTTCTCGCCCAGCGCGTCGCCGCACCAGAGCATCACCAGCGAGCCGTTGGCCTGGGCCTCGGTGCGCGCGTCGGCACGCACGTCCCCGGCGCTCACCAGCAGGCCCACCTGCGCCGAGTAGTGGCCCAGGTCGCGCCGCAGCTCCTGCACGCTCTTGCGGTCGATGGCGGGCGCGCCCTTCAGCATGCGCACCGCGTAGCGCAGCTCCACGCTGCCCTCGCGCTTGCGGGCGGTGAGCAGCGGACCGTCCTTGGACCGCTTGGCCACCTTCAGCTCGCGGAAGCCCAGCCCGTGCATCATCTTGACGACGGACTTCTCGAAGGTGCCGACGTCCGCCTCGCCCAGCCGCTTGCGCAGCCCACGCGCCACGGCGCGGCGCGCGTCCTTGAGCGTGGTGCGCAGCACGGCCAGCGCGGCGGCGGCGTCCACGAGCGGCTCGGCGGTGGCCGCGGCGGCCGGCTTGCCCAGCAGCGGGCGCCCGGCCTCCAGGGGGATGCCCAGCGCCTGGGCGAAGGCGGCCTGAAGCTCCAGCGGCGGAGCCTCGCTCGGCGCGCCCGCGCGCTCCAGGGACACCTCGCCGGACTCCTTGTTGAAGGCGTACTGCGGGCGGCGGCCGGCGTCGATGCGGCGCTGGTTGTCCTCCAGCAGCGCGGTGAGCACCGCCTCCACCGTCGTCTCCTCGGCGCACAGCTCCTTGCTCCGGGCGCGCTCGATGAGCTGCTCGGTGCGAAGGGCGATTCCCTCCTCGCTGAGGATTTCGAACACCACCTCCGGCAGCGGCGGGAAGCGCTTGCGGCGCCCACCCCGGTCCTCCTCCTCGTCGCGGCGACGCTTGCGGTCGCTGCCACGGCCGGCCACCCGCACGTTGTCCGTGCGGGGCTCCGGATGGCGCTCCACCGGACGCAGCGGCGGCAGCTCCTCTTCCGGATGTGGCTCGATTACGCCAGTCTGTGCCAAAGCCTCCACGTCCTCGGGAATCGACCAGTCCACCAGCGCGAAGGTGTCCTTCGCCGTGACAATCACCTTGCGATCCCGCGTGCGGCGCGCCATGGCAGCGAGGCGCGACAGCATCGTCACCTCAGGCGTCTTGCCCACGTGGGACAGCAGGCTCTGCTGGATGGACTTCTCAGTGATTTCGAGAAAATGGAGGGGACGACCTTCGCTCTCCAGGACACGGAGCGCGGCCTCGTAGAATGTCATCGAGTATTCCCCAAGAATTCCGAACGGTTACAAAAATGTAGGTCCGTATGGGTGGCGGATGCTAGCCATCGCTAAACTGGCTTGTCAACGAACGGAAGATGACCCGCAGAAGATGACCCGCATACGCATCGGACAGCGTTGGAAACGCGAACCCGCGACTTCCCCGCTCGATTCCATCGCACTGGAATTGGACGGGGTGGACCTGCTGTCCGGGGCCGTGGAGGAGTCTCTAGCAGAAGTGGTGCCTTCCCTGGTGCGCTCAGTTGCGGCCATCTGTGGGGGGCGCCAGCGGCTGGCCCAGGTTTCGCTGCCGGAGGCCCACCTGGAGCTGGTGCTCCGCCGGGTGGGGCCGGAGGTGGAATTGCTGGTGGCGAGCCTCGCCCGCCCTGCCCGGCTCCTGCGCCCACCCGTCCGGGTGGACGTGGACGAATTGGCGGCGGCGGCGCGCGAGGGCGGGGAGCGCTTCCTCGCGGACGTCACCCGGGTGGGCCCCAAGGCGCTCTCCACCCCGCTCGCCCAGGCGCTGGGAGAGCCCCTCAAGGCCCTCCGCCGTCCGGCGCGGCCCCCCGAGGAGGCGCCGGCGCAGCCCTCCACGAAGCGCCTGGAGCCCCAGGAGGTGCCCGGCTTCGGTTTCGAGCTGCGCGGCGCGGGCGTGCCCACCGGCCGTGCGAGCGAGCGCGGCACCGCCGGCCCCCTGGCGCCCCTGCTGGCCGGGGGCGAGGTGTGGCTGTCGCTGACGGGCAGGCCCGAGGCGTGGCGGGTGCCGGGCCCCCCCTTCCTCACGGTGCTGGAGCTGTCGCGGCAGGCGGTGGAGCTGGCGCGCGCGGTGGAGCTGGGCGAGGAGCGCTTCGAGCTGGCCCCCGCGGGCGCGAGGCCGGTGCTGGTGCTGGACTTGAAGACGGGCAAGGCGAAGCCCGGGCGCACCGGCACGCCGTTCCCGCTGGGCGGAAAGGCGCTGGCCGCCGCCCTCTTCCACCTGGGCGAGGCCCTGGCCGCGGCCTTCGCGGAGGCGGACCGCGCGCAGGTGGGCAACCCGTACCTGGTGGAGCTGGCGGAGCGCTGCCGCGAGGGCCTCTCGCACCTGCGCGGCGCGGTGCAGCCCCCCGAGGCCCAGGGCGCGGCACGCGAGAAGAAGGCCCGGCCCGGCCGGGGCAGCTCGAAGCCGCTGAAGGTGCCGGGGCGCCTGCGCCGGCTGCGCTTCGACCCGCTGTGGGAGAAGCGCGGGCTGGCGGACGCGGAGGAGGCCCGGCTGCTCCTGGGGCGGCACGGGCCGGTGTACTGCGCGCCGCAGCTCGCCTCGGCCTTCTCGCGCAAGGACGGGACGCTGCTGTGGAAGCGCGCGGCGGCGCTGGGCGTGGCGGCGTCCGCGGACGGGCACGCGGTGGCGGCGGACATGACGCGCGTGTACGGCTTCACCGGCCGGGGCGCGGGCGCGCGCTGGCTGCATGACCATGACGGCATCCCCCTGGGCCCGCTGCTGCTGCGCAAGGACGGGCTGCTGCTCACCCTCTCCGAGGACCGCACCGTCGTCGCCTTCGCCGAGGCCACCGGGCGAGAGGTGTGGCGCCTCGCGCCCCCGCGCACGCAGCGCAGCTGGCTGTCCACACAGGGGCACCGGGCGCTGGTGGGCACCGACTCGGGCTACCTCTATGGGCTCGATTTGGAGGACGGCCAGGTGCGCTACCGGATGCGGGCGCCCATGCCCTTCCACTGCCCGCCGGTGGCGTGGGGCCGGCGCTTCCTCTCCATGCTCGGCCGGGGCTCGCACTGGGCGGTGCTGCTCGCGGACGCGCACACCGGCGAGGCCGTGTGGACGCACGAGCCGGACCTCATCCACCCCTCCGCGCCACTGCCGGTGGGCTCGCGCGTGTTCCTCGCCGGGGAGCGCGAGCGCGAGGGCGTCCTGCTGTGCCTGGACGCCAAGGGCAAGCGCGTCTGGGAGCGGCCGCTGAACCTGGGGCCGGGCCCCTATGCGCTGTCCTCGCTGCCGCGCGCGGTGGTGGTGACGAGCGCGTCCGGGGCCGCCGCCCGGGTGTCCGCCTCCGGCACCGTGGACTGGCGCGTGGGCGCCGCCGGCGAGCCCCTCATCCGCGCGCTGCCGGCCCGCACCGCGCGGGGCGTGACGCTGGTGCCCGGGGAACGGGTGCGCGCGGTGGACCCTCGCGGCGGACAGGTGCTCGCGGAGGTGCGGGTGGGGGTGGGGCTCGTCGCGCTCCAGGCGGACGTGCGCCTCAACCTCTACTTCCTGGACGACGCCGGCACGCTGTCCGCGTACCGGCTGGCGTCCCACTTCACCGTGGTGGAGTGATACTCGCGGGCGTCTACTCGTTCTTCGCCGACTTCGACGGGTCGATCTCGTCCTCGGGGCGCTCCTCCTGGGTGGCGCCCTCCCACGTCTCGCCGGCGCCCAGCTTCCAGTCGGAGGGCACGTCCAGCTTCCACACGTAGTTGGCGGCGGCGTCACCGCCGGACGCCGAGCGCGAGGAGACGCTGATGGTCATCTCCACCTTCGCCACCTCGCTGGGCATCAGGTCCAGGTCGTAGTGGCCCAGCACCATCTGCGGCGGGAACTGGGGGATGTAGCGCTCCGGGAAGTCCACCTTCATGGACGGGTCTCCACCGCGCATCTCACCCAGCAGCTTCCCCTTCGCGTCGGTGAGCTTCCACACCGTGGCGAAGGAGGCGCTGGTGAGCATCTTCTTCACCTTGCCCTCGTCCTTCATGGAGCGCTGCGCGCCCCACAGCGCCAGCTGCAGGCGGACCTGGGGCTTGCCCATCACCATCACGACGTCCGACGACACCACGTCCAGGCGCATGCCCTTGTCCGTGGCCGTCCACACCGGGCTGTACTTGCCCTCGCGCAGGCTGTCGAAGTGCTTGCGGGTGTACTCGTAGAAGGCCTTCTTGTCGTCGACGCGGTCGTCCTTGCCGCTCTCGGCGCGCTTCTCCAGCTCCGTGAGGTAGCCGTCGAACTTCGTGTTGCCGCCGAACTGGGTCAGGTGCGTGTCCACCTGCTCGAAGTACGTCCGGAAGAAGGGCTTCAGCTCCTCGCGGTACGCGGTGTCGCTCGGGTTGACGCGCATCCACCCCACGCGCTCGAGGTACTCCGCCTGGATGCGCTGGGCGTCAGCCTCCCGCTGAGCTTCCTTCGCTTTGGAACTGGCGCTGCGGTAGCTCATGACCGAGGCCAGCAGCACCCCCGCGATGATGACGATGACTCCGAAGTAGCGCTTCACGAGGCTGGCTCCTGTGCGTTGGAGCTGGCAGTGATATGAAAATTCCCCAACGTGATCCAGGCCACCAGCACCCACCTGTTCTCAGTGCCGCTTCCTCTGGAGGAGGGAGAGCTGCTGAACAACCCCCAGGTGGCCTGGGAGGCCTACGGGGAACCGTCCGACGGCAAAGCGGTGGTGTTGCTGCACGACCTCTCCCACTCGCACCGAGCCTTGGGGCCGGTGGAGGACTCGGCGTACCAGCCCTCCGGGTGGGCGCGAGCACTGGTGGGCGCGGGCCTGGCGTTGGACCCGGAGAGCACGCCGGTGGTGGTGCCGGGCCTGCTCGGCAGCCCCTTCGGCACCACGTCTCCGGCCTCGGCGGACCCGGCGACGGGTGAGCGCTGGGGCCTGAACCTGCCGCCGCTCACCGTGCTGGACATGGCGCGCGGCGTGTCCGCGGCGCTGAGGGCGCAGGGGCTGACGAAGGTGCGCGCGCTGGTGGGCGTGGGGCTGGGGGGCCTGGTGGCGCTGAGGCTGGCGGCGCTCTTCCCGGAGCTGGCCGGCGGCGTGGTGACGCTGGGCGCGGCGCGGGCGCTGCCGGAGGGCGTGCGCGAGAAGCTGGGCCTGTCCTGGCAATTGCTGCGCGCGGACCCGGACTTCCGCGAGGGCCTGTACGGGCCGGACGGCATGCCCCACAAGACGATGCGGCGGCTGCGGCTGGACTTCCAGAAGCTGCTCTTCGGGCGCGAGTACCTCGCCGCCCACTGGCCGACGCCCGAGACGGCCCGGGAGGCGCTGGAGGCCGAGGCCGACGCCTTCGCGGACACCTTCGACCCCGTGTCCTGGGCGACGCTGTGCTCGGCCTACGCGGGCTGCGACGTGGCGGACTGCTTCCAGCACATCCGCGCGCGGGTGCTGCTGGTGGCGGGCTCCTCGGACGCGCTGGCGCCGGTGAATCGGGTGCGGGACACCTACCACCTGCTGAGCGCCGCGGGCGTGAGTGCGCGCTTCCTGGAGCTGCCGGGCCCGGGAGACCACGGCGCGCTGCTGTCGGACGCGGACCGCCTGCACGGCCCGCTGAGCGACTTCCTGCGGCGCTGCTGACTACTCGCGCGGCGTCGGGCCGGAGAGCTTCCCGCGCAGCGCGCCCACCAGCATGCCGATGGCAATCTCGTTGTTGCCGCCGTGCGGGATGATGATGTCCGCGAAGTGCTTGGACGGCTCCACGAAGCCCATGTGCATGGGGCGCACGTGGCGCAGGTACTGGCCCACCACGTGGTCGAAGTCGCGGCCGCGGTCCTTGATGTCGCGGGTGAGCCGCCGGAGGATGCGCAGGTCGTCATCCGCGTCGACGTAGATCTTCACGTCCATCTCGTCCCGCACCTCCTTCATGTGCAGGACGAGGATGCCCTCGATGAGGACGATGTCGCCGGGGTCCACCGTCATGGTGCGCGGCTGGCGGGACGAGGTGACGAAGTCGTAGACGGGCTTCTGGATGGGGCGCCCGGACTTCAGCTCGCGCAGGTGCTGCACGAGCAAGTCCCGGTCGAAGGCATCCGGATGGTCGAAGTTCACCTCGCGCCGGTCAGCGAGCGGGAGGTCCTTCAAGTCTCGGTAATACGAGTCCTGATCGATGAAGGCCACGCGACAGTCAGCCAGCGCCTCGCGGACCTTGCGGGCAACGGTGGTCTTACCGGACGCAGTGCCGCCCGCAATGCCAACGACGAGGGGGGACGCCATGGGGGCGCGACGTACCTTACCGAGCGGGCCAGTGCAAGGCTTCGGTCCACTGGCAGACATTTCATCCCCGGCGGATCAGCCCGCGCCCCTGGGCCTCGGCCAGCAGCGCGGGGGGCGCCTCCTCCACCGACATGGGGAGGAAGGTCAGCTTGCGCAGCCACTCCGCCAGCCCTGGCGTCGCCGTCAGCACCTCGTGCCCCCCTCCCCTGCGGCGGGCGAGGAAGGACCAGGGGCCCGGGCCCGGCCGACGCGCCACCTGGGACAGCGACTCCAGGCCGGACATCTCCAGCGAGCCACACGCCCACGCACGCGCGGTGAGGTGGCGGCGCACCGAGCGCGCGGAGTAGACCAGCTCCGACAGGTCCACCGGGAGGGAGCCCGGCCGCACGTCCTCCGCCAGCCCCACCTGCCCTGCCCCCGGCGGCGGCACCGGGCGGAGGAACAGGGTGGGCAGGAGCATCTCCAGCGCCAGCGCCGCCGAGGCCCCCTCGTCGGGCTGCTCACGCAGGCGCCGCATGGCCCACTTGGAGAAGACCTGACCCAGCGAGCGGCCCGTGCCGCCGAAGAGGCCTCGGTACTCGGGCGACCCGGTGAAGGCGGCCAGCTGCTCGCGCGTCCCCGCGGCAAGCAGGCGCGTGAGCGGCCATTCCCGGTCCAGCACCTCGGCCACCACGGCGAGGCGGAAGTCCATTTCCGCCAGCGTGCCCTCCACGTCGTCCACGGTGGCGGCGGCGGTGGCGCCATGGCCCGCGTCGAACAGCTCCCACGGCCGGCCCTCCCCCGTCAGCGGGGGCACGGCGACGTCGCGGGGCGGGCGCAGCGTCAGCGGAGGGCGCTCGCCCGCGGGCACCAGCGTGCGCAGGCGGCGCAGTGACACCCTGGCCACCTCGGGAGGGTGGCCGTCTCCCTCGAAGGTGACGGCGCGCAGCGAGGGACAGCGCGGAAGCAGTGACTCCAGCAGGGTGAAGAGCTCCTCGCGCACCGGCTGGGTGTGGTCGTCCACGTAGAACTGGCGCAGGCCCCGGCGCGTCACCACGCCGCCAGCGATGTGAAGCTCGACGACCTTGTCCAGCGGGAAGCCGTCCAGCCCCGTCTCCAGCGGCAGGCCCGCGGAGAGCTGGTGGCTGAAGAGGTGTCCCAAATCCAGCAGCAGCGGCAACCCGGTGCGCGAGTGCAGCCGGGCCATGAAGTCCAGCACGTGCCAGTCCCCACGCCGCGCCAGCACGGCGGGGTTCTCCAGCACCAGGGGCAGTGAGAGGTGCCGCTGCACGTGGAGCGCATGCGCCACGCTGTCGCGGAGGCCCGCCTCGTTGAAAGGCGGCGTGAAGTAGAGGTAGCCCGGGAAGGGCTGGCCGCCCACGTGCCACCAGCCCACGTCGTTGCCCACCCACGGACTGCCCACCGCGCGCGCGTGCGCGTCCAGCTCGGCCAGCGCCGACGCCGGCTCCAGCTCCGGGCCCCAGAGGTTGAGGTGGACGGGGTGGAAGAGCACGGGCACTTCCGGGCGCCGCCGCCACATCTCCGGGAAGAGCGACGCCTGGGCTCGCGCCTCGTCCAGCGACAGGGGCGCGCTGTACTCGACGAAGTCGAAGAGGCCCGGGGACTCGTCCAGCATCCGGTACGGCTGAGGCACGTCCGCCGTGCTCAGGTTGCTGCTCAGCCCCAGGCCACGCCAGGGCAGTGTCCACGTGTCGGATTCCGCGCGCGTCATTCCACGAACCTAGACGCGCTCCACTGTCACTGCCACGGAAGCCGCGCTCTTCCTGTCGGATTGCAGCGAGACGGCACACGCTTCTCCGCTGTTGGAGCGAGCAGCTAGGTTCACGGCGAAGTCCCCCCAACAGCGAGGAAACACCATGAACTCCAAGTTGCTCGCCTGGTCCGCGGCACTCACGCTGGTCCTGACTGTCGGCTGCGGCCCGAGCCAGGCGCCGGAGACGCAGGAGCCGCAAGACACCCAGCAGGTGCAGGAGGCCGCCGGGTGTCCCAAGGGCCAGTACCTGTGCCTCTCGTGTGATGGCCTGAGCACGTACTGCGGCGATGCGTGCCTGGACTGCACCCCGCCCGTCGCGCCTGGAGGTGAAGTCTCGGCCGCCGCCGGCTGCCCGAAGAACCAGTACCTGTGCACGTCGTGCGACGGCCTGAGCACGTACTGCGGTGATGCGTGCCTGGACTGCATCCCGCCCGTCGCGCCCGGCAACGAGCTGTAGGCGGCCCCACGCGGGCCGAAGGCGAGCACGTGTGCCGCCACTGAGAGGAGGTCCGCTCACAAGGGCGGACCTCTTCTATTTTCAGGCCGCGCCGCGACGTAGCCGGAACCTTTTTTCACGTGCCGTTGTCGGATGACTTCGCGAATCCAAGCCAACGGAGGCAGTGAATGAGGCGGATCCACCTGGCCGTCATGGGAGTCGTCTGCGCGCTCTTGCTGGGGAGCACGGTGTCGGGCTGCCGTTCACGAGAGGACACCGAGGCAGCGGCAGCGCGGCAGTCCGACTCCACCCACCTGGCCCAAGCGAGGCCAGCGGAACCAGCGCCCACCGTCGCGAAGCTCGTTGAGGTTGAGAAGGAGGAGGCGCGGGCCGACAGCCCCGCGAGCGCGCCCGCACCCGCACCCGCGCCTTCCTCGGCGCGCCTTGGACCCGCGCCCTCGGGGCTGAAGATCCTGGCCCAGAGCGAGGGAGCCCAGGGGTCCTCCTCGAAGCCCTCGGAGGGACTGATGGGTAAGCTCGGGCAGCGAGGCACCGGCGCGGGTGGCGGGGGTATCGGCATGGGCCAGGGCATCAGCGGCCTCGGCACCAGGGGCCGTGGCGCCGGAGGCGCGAGCTACGGCGCCGGGGTTTCCCTCTACGGCTCGGGCAGTGGCGGCGGTGTCGCGCAGGGCCAGGGCTCCATGTCCTTCGGGGGCAAGGCCGGCAAGAGCACTCGCATGCACAGCTCCGCGCAGGCCGAGCCTCCGTCCTCCACCGTGGGCGAGGGCTACCGCGACTACGGGGTGAATCCCTTCGTCACGGCGGCGGAGGACCGGCTGTCCACCTTCGCGGTGGACGTGGACACGGGCTCGTACACGCTGGCGCGGCGCAAGGTGCTGGAAGGCACGCTGCCTCCGAGGGAGGCCGTGCGCGTGGAGGAGTTCCTCAACTACTTCCGCTACGCCTACCCGGAGCCCGCCGCGAGTGACGGCCCGCTGGCGGTGCACCTGGACGCCGCGCCTTCGCCGTACACGCCGGGACGCCACCTGCTGCGCGTGGGCGTACAGGGCCGCCGGCTGAGCGTGTCCGAGCGCAAGCCCGCGCACCTCACCTTCCTGGTGGACGTGTCCGGCTCGATGCAGTCCCCGGACCGGCTGCCGCTGGCGAAGCGCGCGCTGCGGATGCTGGTGGACAACCTGCGCGACGGCGACACCGTGGCGCTGGTGACGTACGCCGGCAACGTGCGGCGCGTGCTGCCCCCCACGGGCATGGAGCACAAGGCGAGCATCCACACCGCCATCGAGGAGCTGTCCGCGGGCGGCTCCACCGCGATGGCGTCGGGCATCGACCTCGCCTACCAGCAGGCGATGCAGACGCTGGATGGTGCTTCGATTTCCCGCGTCATCATCCTCTCGGACGGCGACGCCAACGTGGGCGCGACGAGCCACCAGGAAATCCTGAAGACCATCCAGGGCCACGTGAAGGAGGGCGTCACCCTCACCACCGTGGGCTTCGGCATGGGCAACTACCAGGACACGATGATGGAGCAGCTCGCGAACAAGGGGAACGGCAACCACTACTACGTGGACTCGCTGCTGGCCGCGCGGCGCATCTTCCAGGAGCAGCTCGGCGGGACGCTGGAGGTCATCGCGCAGGACGTGAAGCTCCAGGTGGAGTTCGACCCCGAGCAGGTGGCGCGCTACCGGCTGGTGGGCTACGAGAACCGGGACATCGCGGACCGCGACTTCCGGAACGACCGCGTGGACGCGGGGGAGATTGGCTCCGGGCACACCGTCACCGCGCTGTACGAGCTGGAGCTGAAGCCCGGCGCGGGAGAAGGCCTGGCCACGGTGCGGATGCGCGCGAAGCGGCCTCGCGGCGAGTCCGCCACCGAGCGCGCACATCGCTTCCCTGCCCGGGCGCTCGCGAGCACGTTCAAGGAGGCCAGCGCCGACCTGCGCTTCGCGTCGGCGGTGATGGGCGCGGCGGAGCTGCTGCGGCGCAGCCCCCACGCGGACCGCTGGAGCTTCGAGCAGGTGCGCGAAATCGCCCGCGCGGCCACGCCCGCCGGCAACGCCGAGCGGGAGGAGTTCCTCTCCCTGCTGGAGAAGGCGCGCCCCCTGCTCCGGAGCGTGGCGGCGCGCTAGCTACGCGTCCAGCTTCTCGACGGAGATGACGCCCTGTTCGATGGCGAGCGCCCGCAGCCGCGTCTTCACGCGCTGGAACTGCTGGCGCAGCGCCGTGGCGCGGCGGTTCAGCGCGTCACGGGTGACGGGCTCGTCCGGCTCCGCCATCACCCGGGCAATCTCCGTCCAGGGCAGGCGCTGGTCCACGCGCAGCATCAGCAGCATCCGCTCGTGGGGCTCCAGCTGCTCCCGCAGCGCGCGGAAGCGCTCCTTCACGGCGGTGCGCTGCCAGGGATGGGTGTCCGTGCGGTGGCGCTGCGGCTCGTTCGCCGCGGGCTCGCTCACGGGCTGCTCGCGGGCCGCGGGCATGTGGAGCTGGTGGTAGCAGGCATTGCGCGCCAGCCGGTACGCCCAGGTGCGGAACGAGCTCTCCCACCGGAAGCCCGGCAGCCCCTTCAGGAGGTTCTCGCTGAAGAGGCTGAAGGCGTCCTTCGCCAGCTCCGGGTGGTGGAGCACGGAGGTCATCAGCCGCCGTATCTCCGGCCCATAGGCGCGCATCGCCAGCTCCACCGCCAGGCCATACTCCTCCCGCTGGCACAGCACATGGAGCTGCGCCTCCACCTGCTCGCGCGCGGCAGGTGGCCCCGCTCCCATCGCTCCATCCACATCCGTCGTCGGAGATATCATCGCGTCACACTCCTCCCTTCCCCAGACGGGAGGAGGCTCCCCGAGCGCGCCGTGACGCGCCCACTCCAGGCCCGCTCGCTCAGGAGCCAGGCGCCGAGTCCTCCAACCTCGTGGTGGAGGGCATTGGCAGCTCCACCCGCGGGTGGCCGATGCGCCCCTCCCGCACCAACCTGCCGTAGCCCAGAGCCCCCTGCGCCTCCGCCACGCTCAGCGCCCGGGCGAAGGCCGCTTCCGCCTCCCTGTCCCGACCCAGGCCCCCGAGCGCCTCCGCCTCCAGTCCCCGCAGCATCGCTTCGTAGGAGCGCTCCTCCGTCGACTCCACCAGCGCCAGCGCCTCGCGCACGGTGTCCAGCGCCTCCTCGGCCTGCCCCAGCAGCAGGTGGATTTCGGCCAGCATGCCCAGGAAGTGGGGCAGCCCCGCCGCGAAGCCGGAGCGCCGCCACTGCGTCAGGGCCGACTGCATCAGCGCCAGCCCCTCGCGCGCGCTGCCCATCATCGCCTGCGCCCACCCCCGGATGAGCGAGGCCCAGCCCAGCCACAGTCGGAAGTGGTGCTCGCGCGAGAGCGCGATGTTCCTGTCACACAGCTCCAGCGCCTCGTGCGGCTCGCGGCGGAGTTGGCACGCCAGCGACACGTACAGCAGCGCGAAGGCCGTCGTGTTGGGGTGGCCGATGTCCATGGCCAGCCGGAGCGCCTGGCGCCCGTACTCCCGCGAGCGCTCCGGCGCGTCCACCACCGCGTGCACCACCGCCCCGTACGCCAGGGCCGCCACGCGGGGGTTGACCCAGTGCTTCACCGCCAGCACCTGGTGATGCTCCAGCCCGAAGTCGGAGAACGCGAGCGCCAGCTCCACATGCTCCAGCGCGGCGGGCACCTGCCCCCAGGTGAAGAAGTCGACGGCCATCATCCGGTAGCCCAGCGCCAGCAGCTCCCGCTGGCCGTGGCCACGGCCCAGCCGCACCAGCCGCTCCGCCACCTCGTGCGCCTCGCTCCACCGCGCCCGCGCGAAGGCGTACGAGAAGGGCACCCAGTAGGGCGGCTCCAGCCGGGGCAGGTCGTCCTCCAGCTCGCGCATCAGCGCCAGCATCCGCGTGTAGAGCTGCTCGCCCTCGGCCGAGTGGTAGCCCTGCACCTGCACCAGCGGCAGCCCCATGGCGCAGAGCAGCTTCAGCTCCTGTCCGGAGCGCTCGCGCGAGGGCGGCAGCGTGAGCAGCAGCTCCAGCGCCTGCCGGAAGTGGCTGAGGGCCTCCACGTTCGCCGAGCGCCGGCTGGCCAGCTCGCCCGCGCGGGCCCACCAGCGCAAGGCCGCCTCCGTCTGTCCCGACCCCGAGTAGTGCCAGGCCAACAGCTCCGGCTGCGCCTCGGACACCTCGGGGAACTGCTCCGCCAGCACGCGGGCCACGCGCCGGTGGTACAGCCGCCGCTGCTGCTTGGGCAGCGAGTCCGTCGCCACGTCCTGGATGAGGGCGTGCCGGAAGCCGAAGCGCGGCTCCAGTCCCTCCTCGGGCTGGAGCAGCCCTTCCGAGACGAGCTCGGCCAGGTCATTGCGCAGCGCCGTGTCACTCCAGCCGGACAGCGCGGCGATGAGCGCGTACGAGAAGCTCCGCCCCACGACGGCGCACAGCTGGGCCAGCTCCTTGCGCGGCCCGGGGAGCCGATCCAACCGGGTGATGAGCAGCTCGCGCAGGGACAGCGGAACGGAGAGGGCCAGCGTGGCGGGCGCCCCCTGCTCGCCGGGAGGACGCTCCACCACCGTGCGCGTCAGCTCCTCCGCGAAGAGGGGGACGCCGTCCGTCTTGGCCACCAGGTGCGCCACCAGCTCCGAGGGCAGTCCCTGACGTCCGGCGGCCCTGCGCACCAGCTCTCCGGCGATGGCGGCCGGAAGGCGCTCCAGCGCGAGCCGGCGGATGTCCCCACTCACGGGCCAGGGCGGCCGGAAGTCCGGGCGCGCGGTCAGCAGCAGGCACGTGCGCGTGCGGGGGAGCCGCTCCAGGAGCACGCCCAGGAGCTGGAGCGTGGACGGGTCCGCCCAGTGCAGGTCCTCCACCTCGGCCAGCACCGGCCGGTCCTCTCCCAACCGCAGCAGCAGGGCGGTCAGCGCCTCCAGCGTGTCCTGCTTCAGCCGGTCCGGCGTGTAGCGCAGGTGCGGCGCGCCTTCCTCACCGGACAGGCCCACCAGGCTCGACAGCACCCACGTGCGCTGGTGGCCCAGCCCGAGCGCGCCCAGCCCGGCCTCCAGCCGCGCCCGGTGCTGGTTCGGCGAGCCTTCCACGTCCAGGTGGAGCAGGTGGCGCAGCAGGTCGATGATGGGGGCGAAGGCGCTGGTGGTCGCCTGGGGCCAGCACTGGCACCGCAGGCGGATGGCCATGAAGGAGGGCACGCGCTCGCGCAGCTCGCGCAGCAGGCGCGACTTGCCCATGCCCGCCTCGCCGGTGATGAGGCCGCAGACGCCATGCCCCCCACGCGCCTCCTGCCACCAGCCCATCAGCCGCTGCAGCTCCGAGCGCCGCCCCACCAGCGGGGTGAGCGGGCGCGCCACCAGCGAGCGGTCGAACCGGCTCGCGGTGCGGCGTGGGCGCAGCAACTGGTGGAGCTTCACGTCGCGCACGCCCGACAGCCCGGTGAAGCGCATCGAGTCCAGGGGCTGGGTGACGAAGGCCCCGCGCACCAGCGCCAGCGTGGAGTCGCTGAGGTACACGGTGCCGGGCTTCGCCTGCCGGGCAATCCAGGTGACCATGCGCGGGGCCTCGCCCTGGATGGACGTGTCGTCCAGCACCACCATGTCGGTGTGGATGCCCACCTGCAGGGCCAGCTCGCGGCCCGGGGCCAGCAGGAGGGACTCCTGGAGCGCCGGCGCCACCGTGGTCGCCAGCCGCAGCCCCGCGTTCATCGCGCGCTCCGAGTCGTCCTCCCTCGCCGCCGGGTGCCCGAAGCAGCCGAGCACCTCCTCCCCCACGCACAGGACGACGGTGCCCCCGTGCTCGGTGAAGACCTCCGTGCAGCTCCGGTGGAACGCGGCCTCCAGCTCGCCCACGTCCTCCGCGTCGAGGTGCGACGTCAGCCCGGCCACGTCCGCGAGCCGGCAGGCCACCAGCGTCACCTGCCGCCGCTGCGGTGCCGCGATTCGGGACACCTGCCGCCGGGAGGAGGGCCCCTCTTCCACCTGGCGCAGCCGCTCGCGCAGCTCCACCGCGGAGCCGAGCCGCTCCTCGGGAGCCTTGGCCAGCAGCGACATCAGCAGCCGGTCCACCTCCTCCGTCAGCGCGGGGACCCGCTCCCGCGCGGACGGGGCCGGCGCCTTGGAGATGACGCGCGCGCGAATCTCCTCTGGCGAGCCCACGTACGGCGGCTCTCCGGTGAGCAGCTCGAACAGGAGGACGCCGGCCGACCACAGGTCGGTGCGCGCGTCCTGCGCCTCCCCCCGCCACTGCTCGGGCGACATGTACGGCGGCGTGCCCGCGGTGGACAGCGACACGTCCGGCGGCGCGCTGGCGGCGGCGAGCCAGGCGAGGCCGAAGTCGAGAATCTTCACCACGCCCTTGCGGGTGATGAAGACGTTGCTGGGCTTGAGGTCGCGGTGGACGATGTGGTGCTCGTGCGCGTGCGCCAGCCCCGCGGCCACCGCGTCGAGAATCTCCAGGGCCCGTCGGGGCCCCGGCCTTCCGCGCCGCAGCAGGGCGGACAGGGACTCGCCCTCCAGGCACTCCATGACGAGGAAGGGGACCGGGGGCTCCCCTGGCTCACTGCTCCAGACGTCCACGTTGAAGATGCGGACGATGTGCTCGTGGTCCAGCTGGGCAATCGCCCGGCCCTCCTGCCGCAGCAGCTCGATCATCGGCGCCTCGGCCAGGGACTCGTGGGGGATGAGGAACTTCAGCGCCACCAGCCGCTGCAGCACGGTGTCGCGCGCACGGAAGACCTGTCCCATGGCACCGCCGCCAAGCTCCTCGAGCACCTCGTAGCGCCGCCCGTCGCGGTCCCCCATCCGCATGCCGGGCACGGGCAGGCGCGGAGGCACGGAGGCCCGTGCCACGCGCCTTAGGAACGTGTCCTCGAAGTCCTCCCGGTCGAGCGCTTCCACGTCCGGCTCCACCCCCGGCGCGGAGCCCTCATGTCCCTTCTCGTCACCGGTCCAATCTGGCATCGCCGACTCTCCCCCGGTCACGGCGCGCGTCCGGCGGCCACCTGCGTTCACGTTAGGAACGGTGCCCGGGCTCAACAAGGAATCGCCTGGAGCCTGCCCTGGTCGTCCGCCCACGCCCGGGGGCTCGCATCACCCTCGGGGCCGAGACAGGCATCTCCGCACCTGCCTGCCCTCGCTCCCCGGGGCTGGACAAGCAGGCGCGTCCCAGGAGCCGCGCCCGTTCTCTCCCACGCGGGCCGGCGTCACATCAACGGCACGGGGATTCGCTCCGGTGGACCCCGAGCCCGGAGGGGGGACGACCATGCGCCATGGCACAACCACCGTCATCACGCGCGTCCTGCCGGGCGAGCGCGAAGCGCTGGAGGCGACCCTCGCGGAGGCCTCCCGGCTCCGCACCGCGCTCTTCTCCGGCGTGCCCGGCCTGCACTTCGCGCGCTGGGCCATCATCGACCTGACGCCGCCGGAGCACACCCAGGGGCCGAGGGACGAGCGGCTCATCTTCGGCGCCGACTTCACCGTACCGGATGGGGATGGAGCCCCTGTCGCGCTCGACCGGTGGCTGCTCCACGGGCTCATCTCCTGGCTGTGGGGGCTGCGCGAGCAGGGGGCTCGCGAGGCCAGCCTGTTCGATGACCTCTACCGCGCCTGCCGCGACTATCCGGAAGCGGGGCTGGAGGACCCGGACGCGGTGGAGGCGTACCTGCTGCGGCACCGCGCGGATGCCACCACCCGGCATGTGGACTTCGTCTATCGCTTCGCGCACCCCGAGGAGCTGCGGGACTCCGTGGACGTGCTCCGCGCGGTGAACCAGCACCTGGACGCGCGGGCCCGGCTGCTCGCGGAGACACCCTGGCGCGGAGGTCGGGGCGAGCTGCCGTACCTGCACCGTGAGCTGTGCGACGTGGCGAGGTCCGTCTCGTCCCATGTCTTCGACCCCGACTGGAAGCAGCGGCTGTCCGCCGCCCGGGACGCCGCGGCCTCCGCCACGCTGGCGTACCCCTTCACCCGCTACCTCGGCTCGCTGCCGGTGGTGCTGGGGTTGAAGGCGTGGCTCTCCCTGCGCGGACCGAAGCCGCCCGTGAAGGAGTGGAGCGCGTGCGCGCCGGAGCTGTCGGCGACCCGCAGCCCTCCGGCACCCCATGACGCCCTGGTGCAGAACCCCATGGTGCACGTGGCGCGAGTCACCGGAGGCCCGCTGGCGGTGAAGCTGGTGAAGGTCGCCCTGCGCAGCGTGGACCAGCGCCTCAGCCGCTACGTGGTGGGGATGAACCACATCCAGACCATCCACTGCGCGCGGTGGCTGCTGTACTCGGACGGGGACGGCGGGCCCCACCACCTCATCTTCTTCAGCAACTACGACGACAGCTGGGAGGCGTACATCGACGCGTTCGTGGACCACGCGGACGTGCGCGCCTTCCTGGAGCTCATCTGGAGCCGGACCGACGGCTTCCCTGCGAAGACGCGCGGCCACGCGCCCCGGCGGACCTGGTGGGGCGGGTGGAAGAAGCGGCTGTCCGTGGAGCCCTTCAAGGCCTGGCTGCGCGGGCACGAGGTGCCCACCCGCGTCTGGTACAGCGCCGCCCTGGACGGAGGCCCCCGCCAGCGGCACTCCGTCCTCCTGCTGCACAACGCGCTCCGGCTGCGGGAGTTGCTGGTGCGCGAGCACCTGGACCGGCCGCTGCGGGACTGGTCCGCGCGCCGGGCCTTCGCCGCGTTCCTGTCCCGAGGGGCGTGCGACCCGGGCCGCGCGCTGCTCCGGCTGCCTGCCCTCGTCACCCACTCACTGTCCTGGCTCACCACCGCCCTTCGCGGGCGGCGGCGAGTCCTCTGGAGGAACCGCCGTGGACTCACCCCATCTGGATTCGAGCCGCCTCCCCTCGCCGGGCCGGCGCCCCTCGCCTGACGCACGGCCCGAGCTGGACCTGGGCGACGTGCAGGGCCTGCTGCTGCACGGCTACCGGCAGATGCACGAAATAGCGCTGCTGTTCCTGCGCATCGACGACGCGGCCCTGTGCCGACAGTGGCTCGGAGAGCTGGCGCATGGGGCCATCACCTCCGCGGACCCGCTGGAGCACCAGCGCCGGGCCCGCGAGAAGGGCCAGGGCTACTCGCGCATCAACGTCGCGCTGACACCCCGGGGGCTCGCGGCGCTCGGCATCCCCGACGAGGTGCTGGCCACCCTTCCCTTCGAGCTGCGCGAGGGCATGGCGCGCCGCGCGCGGGAGCACCTGCGCGACGTGGAAGCCAATGACCCGGATGAATGGCAACTGGGCGGCACGAAGCACGAGGACGAAATCCACGTGCTGCTCCTGCTCTACGCGGTGGATGGCCCGCGAATGGAGCGGCTCCTCCATGACTACAGCATGCGCGCGGCCCAGCAGGGCCTGCGGGGGATTCATGTGCAGCGAGGCCGGCGCGAGCACCGCCCTGGGGACCCACCCGGCTACTTCCGGGACCACTTCGGCTTCCTGGACGGACTGTCCCAGCCGCGCATCGAGGGCTTCAAGGACCCCGAAGGGCACCCGCGCGACTACGACCGACCGGTGAAGCGCGGCGAGTTCATCCTCGGCTACCTCAACGAGTACGCGGAGCGTCCGCTGTCGCCCTGCGTGCCGGCACGGCTCGACCCCGGGAGCACGCTGCCTGACAGCCCGGGCCGCGACGGCTGGAGGGACCTGGGCCACAACGGGAGCTATCTCGTGGTGCGCAAGCTGGAGCAGGACGTGGGCGAGTTCGAGCGCTTCCTCGAAGGAGATGCCGCGCTCGCGCCGGAGGGCACGCCGGGAAACAGGCGCGAGTGGCTGGCCGCGAAGCTCGTGGGCCGCTGGCGCAATGGCGCGCCGCTGTCGGCGAAGCGCTGCCCGCTGCACCGCTTCCTGCCCTTCCTGTTCCGCCGGGAGAAGGCGAAGCCGCCGCTCGTGGCCCAGAGCAGCGCGAAGGACGTGGACAACAGCTTCCTCTACGCGCGTGACGACCCGCACGGCTACGGCTGCCCGATGACGGCGCACACGCGGCGCTGCAACCCGCGCGACGCCCTGCCCCCTTCGCGTGAAGTCTCGCTGGAGGTGACGCGACGGCATCGCCTGGTGAGGCGCGGCTTCAACTACGACGACGCGAGCGGCAAGGGGCTGCTCTTCCTCGCGCTCAACGCCAGCCTGGGCCGCCAGTTCGAGTTCATCCAGCGCAGCTGGGTCCACTTCGACCAGCTTGGAGGGGTGGAGGGCGCGGAGGACCCACTGTCCGGAGATGGGGGTGGAAGGCTGCTCATTCCCCAGAAACCCGTACGCCAGTGCGTGGCCGACTTGCGGCGCTTCGTGACCACGCGGGGAGGCGGGTATTTTTTTATGCCGAGCATGAAAGCCTTGAGGTTCCTCGCGGCACTCGGCGCCGCACCTCCGGTGTGAGGCGCGCGTCCGAGGGCGCGCGAAACTTGTCCGCGTGTCCGTTGTGGCAGACTCCTTCCTCAGGGGGTTTCAAGCACATTGGTCGCCACAGCACATCGGAGTCCGCGCATGGCCAAGTGGGATGACCTCGTCATGGCGGTGCCCAGGCCCGCGGGCGGCAGGCTGAAGGACGAGGCCACGACGCTGCTGCTGGAGACGCTCCTGAGCACGGAGGAGGAGCAGCGCACGCTGCTGCGCGAACTTCACCGGGACGTGCGGCAGCTGCAGGAGGGGCCCTTCCACGCGGGCCGCATCCACCTGGAAGCAGCGCTGAAGCCCCACCGCATGCGCGACGACCAGATGGAGCTGCTCAAGGCCGCGCGCGCCAGCTTCACGGACGCGCTGGGCATGGAGCGGGACAAGGCGCGCATCTCCCTCATCGCGCTGCACCTGGGCCTGTGCTGGTTGCTGCTCGGCGCGGAGAAGGACGCGCGCGAGTGGACGCTGATGGCACACCGCACGGCGGTGGAGTCCATGAAGGACATCCTCACCGAGGCCGCGAGCGACAAGGGCCTCACCCACAACCGGTACCTGGACCCGGCGCTGACCTTCTTCATGTTCTTCACCAGCGCGGCCACGTTGGGCGCCGGCTACCTGTTCTGGGACCAGGTCATCAGCAAGCGCGCCGACAAGGTGATGCGGCGGGCGCTGACGCAGCTGGAGTACCTGGCGGACTACGTGGACACCGTGGGCGAGATTCGCGTCCGCCTGGGAGAAGCCCCCACGGATGTGCCCCGCTACGAGCTGACCCACGGGTTGGACGAGAGCCAGTACCTCTCCCGCGTCACCATCCGGAAGCTCATCAGCGACAAGGAGGCCATGTACTTCAACGGCCGCGAGACGCGGAAGGTGACCTGGAGCGACTCGGAGCGCTCCGAGGTCATCACCCGCGAGCTGCTGTAGGTGTCACGGCCCGGACAGCGGGCCGGCCCTGCCCGCCAGGACGCCCCAGGCAATGGGGCGCCGGCACCGTCGTAGAGCTGACGTACCCACCGCGAACGGGAGGGGGCGGCCCACATCGCCCCCGAATGTCACAACCCCGTTTGACGGTGTTTTCAGGAAAGCCTCGGACGGCACGTCAGAGGGGGGCGCCATAGTGCGCGACTTCCTGAAAGGAGGGCGACGGTGATGGCTCAGACGATGCTCGTATTCATTCCAGTCATTTTGCTGCTCGCCGCGGCGGTGGCGATTCCACGTCCCCGCCGGCGGTCCCGGCGGTGGTAGGCACCGGCGGGGTACCCGATGAGGTGCCCCGCCCTTCCGCCCGCTTCACTCACTGAGCGGGCGCTTTCGAGGGTGCTCGGAGGAGCCCCCGGGGCAGGCACAGCGCGCCCCAAAGGTAGTGGTTGCGCGGTGGGTGTAGACTCCGCCCGCCCCACCCTCACCTCCTCCGAGACTCCGTGGCTGAACGTCCCACCGTCCTGGTCGTCGATGATGATCCGCACCTGCGGGAAATCGTCCGCTTCGCGCTGGAGCAGGGCGGCTTCCACGTGGACGAGGCCGCGGACGGCCGCGCCGCGCTCGCACGGGTGGAGCGCGCCGTTCCCGCGCTCATCGTCCTGGACATCATGATGCCGGAGCTGGACGGGCTGGCCGTGTGCCGCGAGGTCCGGCGCAAGCACGAGCTGCCCATCGTCTTCCTCTCGTCGCGCGATGACGAGGTGGACCGCATCCTCGGCCTGGAGCTGGGGGGCGACGACTACCTCACCAAGCCCTTCAGCCCGCGCGAGCTGGTGGCGCGCGTGAAGGCGGTGCTGCGACGCGCCCGCCCCTCCCCCACCGCTCCGCCGGAGCCTGGCCCGCCCGCGTCCCGGATGCAGGAGCGCGGCCCGCTGCGCATGGACGCCGAGCGCTGGCGAGCGTGGTGGAGCGAGCGCGAGGTGGTGCTCACCGTCACCGAGTTCCAGCTGCTCGCCACGCTGCTGCGGGTGCCCGGAAAGGTGTTCACGCGCGACGAATTGATGACGCGCGTCTATGACGATGTGGTGGTGAGCGACCGCACCATCGACAGCCACGTGCGCCGGGTGCGGCAGAAGTTCGCCGTTGCTGGCGGAGAAGTCATCGAGACGGTGCATGGCCTTGGCTATCGGCTCGCCCTCCCCTAGCCACCGGGCGCGACCGCGCCTGTGGATGGTCTTCGCCGCGGTGGGCGTGGCGGGCTTCGTGCTCACGCTCGCGGGCCTGTCCTTCGTGCGCGTCTATGACGACCAGCTCATCCGGCAGACGGAGTCGGAGCTCATCGCCCAGGGCGCGGTGGTGGCCGGCGTCTACCGTGAGCGGCTGCGCGACGCGGTGGGCGTCCAGGACTACGGCCGGGAGCGCATCGCCCGCTGGCCCTTCCCCGTCCCCGACGACAAGCGGCTCAAGCCCATCCTCCCTTCGCTCAAGGCGTCGGACGTGTCGTTGCCACCCGACGAGGCGCCGGCCGCCTCGCGCGTGCCCGCGGAGCCCCATGCCCGGGAGGCCGGCGCGAAGATGGGCCCGCTGCTCGAACAGGTGCGGGCCACCACCCTGGCCGGCATCCGCGTGGTGGACACCGAGGGCGTGGTGGTGGGCAGCAGCAGCCCGGGCCTGCTCGGCACTTCGCTGGCGAACCGCGTGGAGGTACAGCGGGCCCTGCGCGGCGAGCCCACCAGCGTGCTGCGCCGCCGCTACGCCGAGCCCGAGGACACGCCCATGGCTTCGCTCAGCCGGGACACGGGCATCCGCGTCTCGGTGGCCATCCCCGTGCTGGCGGAGGACCGCGTCTGGGGCGCGGTGGTGCTGGCGCGCACGCCGATGACGTTCGCCAAGGCCATCTACGCGGACCGGTGGAACCTGACGGCCACCGGCCTGGTGCTGATGGCGGCGGTGGCGCTGATGTCGCTGGCCGCGGGCGCGCTGGTGGGCCGTCCGGTGCGGGCGCTGGTGAAGCAGACGCGCGCCATCGCCGCGAGCGCGCCCTCGGGCTTCGAGCCGATGGCGCGCCCCATCGTCGCGGAGCTGGCCGAGCTGTCCGAGGCGCTCGCGGGCATGGCCACCGCGCTGCGCGACAGGAACCAGTACATCCGCTCGTTCGCGGCCAACGTGTCGCACGAGTTCAAGACCCCGCTGGCCTCCATCCAGGGCGCGGTGGAGCTGCTGCGGGACAGCGCGGACGTCATGTCGCCGGAGCAGCGGGCGCGCTTCCTCGCCAACGTCGACGCGGATGCGCGGCGCCTCACGCGACTGGTGCAGCGGCTGCTGGAGCTGGCGCGCGCGGACTCGATGACAGCCACGCCCGCGCAGTCGGAGCTGGGCCCGCTGCTGGAGTCGCTCGCCGCCCGCGCCCGCGCGGAGGGCATGACGGAGGTGCACGTGGCGCCGGTGCCCGTCGGGCTGAAGCTGCCGCTACCGGCGGAGGTGCTGGACGACGTGCTCTGGCAGCTCGTCACCAACGCGCGCCAGCACGGCGGTGAGGGCGTGCGCGTGGACCTGGCGGTGGAGGCGGACGGCGCTGGCCCGGTGCGCGTGGTGGTGCGGGACAACGGGCGCGGCATCTCCGAGGCCAACCGGGCGCGCATCTTCGACGCCTTCTTCACCACCGCGCGCGAGCGGGGTGGCACCGGACTGGGACTCACCATCTCCCAGTCCATGCTGCGGGCCTTCGGCGCCGGGCTGGAGCTGCTGCCCGCGACAGGGGCCCCGGCCCCGGGCGCCGCCTTCGCCCTGGTGGCGGCGCCCGTGGACTCGCTTCAGCGGAAGTAGCTGTTGGAGATGTCCACCGAGTAGCCCAGCTCCAACGTGGGCGCCGAGGCGGCCACCAGGTACTGGCGGAAGTTCAGCTCCTTGCCCGGCAGGCCCGCGGAGGCCGCGTCCGCCGCCGCCGCGGTCTCCACCTGCTCCAGGCTGCCACCCTCGCGGCGGTAGTTGAACACCGCGGGGAAGTGCGCGCGGGCGCGCAGCTCGGCCACGGGCCACGACACGCGAGGCAGCGCCAGCGTCAGCCGACCGGAGAGGTGGAAGACGCCCAGCTCGCGCGCCAGCACCACCTCCAGCGTGCCGCTCGTCTCCCCCAGCCGCGCGGGCGCGGCCTTCAGCTTCAGCGTGCCCTCCTGCGTCTCCACGGGCACGGGGATGGAGTTGACGGTGATGCGCTCCAGCCGGTGGCCCTCCGGCAGCTCCAGCTCCAGCGGCTGCTCGCGGTCCAGGCTCAGCGCGTAGCTCACGCGCAGGGTGGCGCGGCCTTCCAGCGTGGACACCCAGGACGCGGTGGCCTCGGTGATGCGGGGCTCCAGCGGCGGGCGGACCTGCTGCTTCGCGCTCTGCGCCACCTGCGCCACGGCCGGGCGCCAGCCGACGCGCAGGGCGCCCTGCACCGGGTAGACGGCATACGACTCGCTCCCGGACTCGGGCAGCGGCTCCAGCAGCGTGAAGACGGAGGTGTCCGCCTCCAGCACCAGCGGCACCGGCGACACGCGCGGCCCGAAGCGGAGCTGCACGCGGCGCTCCGGCCCCGCCCCCGCCGAGCGCACGGCGAGGCTCACCTCGAAGACATAGCGGCCGGACTTCCGCGTGAGGAGGCAGAGGTAGCCGTCCACGACGCCCACCGTGCCCTCCTCGAGCGTGGGCAGCGCGCTGGGGTACGTGTCCGCTTCGAGCTGGAGCAGGCGCACCTGCGTCCAGCGCCCGTCCGCGAGCACCTCCACGTCGAACTGACCGTCCACGAAGAGGGTGTCCGCCGACAGGCGGCCCTTGAGCTGGCTCTTCACCAGCGCCTCCGTGGGCGGGGGCGCGGGCGGCGGAGACTCGCGCTGGGCGTAGAGGGGGATGAGCTGCTCCAGCGGCACGGTGGCGGTGCCCGCGGGAACCGAGGCGGAAGGCGCCGTGGAGGCCGATGCATCGGCCGTGGTCAGCAGGAGTCCGACGACGAGAGGAAAGGTCCACATGGCGGAATCAGCTCGCTTCCGGGGTAACGGGGGTGGCGGGAACAGCGGCCACAGCGGCGGCGCGAGGCGGCTCACCAGGCTGCGACAAATCCGAGAGGAAGGCGCGCACGCTGGCGCGGGTGGAGAGGACCATCAGGCCGAGCAGCGCCGCGAGGATCTCCAGCGTGTAGATGAGGCCGGTGTAGCCCTCGAGGATGACGGCGCCGGTGGGCACCACCAGCGTCGCACCCCAGAGGCCGGCGAGCACGGCGGCGCGCTCCTTGGGGAAGAGCCACCGCGCATAGGCCACCACCGCCGCGCCCAGGCCCACGGCGGAGATGGCGTAGGCGGCGTAGAAGTTCATGAAGGCGGCCAGGTACGACAGCAGCACGAAGAAGAAGCCGTAGACGGCTGCCAGGAGGTACGTCTCATGGAGCGCCATGGGCCGGCGGTGGCGCAGGCTCAGCGCGGCGAGCATGGCCAGCAGCGCGACGAACGGCACCCACGCGCGGCCCGCCATGAGGGACACCATCGCGTCGAACGTCTTCTCCGACGGGAGGATGACGCCCAGGCTCACGCCGGACTCCAGCGACTGGAAGGCCCAGTCCAGCGTCACGGCGTCGCTCTCGGTCTGCACGGAGGACGCCGACAGCACCCCGGCCGGGTAGTCGTAGTTCTCCCCTCCCGCCACGGCGAAGTGGACGCGCACGTCGCGGGCGGGCAGCGCCGGGTCCAGCTTGTAGACGAAGGAGTTCAGGCCCCGGGCGCGGTAGCGGATGGAGAAGCGCGACGTGGCGTCCTTGGCGATGCGGCCCGTCCACACCAGCCGGTTGCCGGACTCGCCCAGGTCCAGGCTGGACTCCTTGCCGTCCACGAGGAACTGGAGCTCGGAGAGGAGCACCTGGGACTTGTCCATCTCGATGGGGAAGATGAACGCCACGTCGATGTCGCGGCCCTCGCGGTTGACCACCGCGTAGTCGGCGTCGAGCGTGAAGTCGAAGCCGGAGAAGTAGCGCAGGCCGCGCTTGCGGTAGTTCATCTGCGCCTTCACCTGGACGTGCTGCCGGTCGAAGGCCAGCGGCTTCAGCTCGGTGAAGATGGTGCCGCTGTGCACGTAGCGCAGCGACGGTGCGGGCTGGGTGACGGGCGCGCCCCAGCGGTCCTCCACCCCGGCGGCCAGCTCGGAGTTGGCGAAGTCCGTCCGGTCCGCCACCTGTCCGGCGATGACGGCCGTGGCGAACACGACGATGAGGAGGCTGCCGAAGACGTGGTGCGCGACCAGCCACCGCAGGGCCCGGCGAACGGGCCCGTCAGACGTGCGCGGAGGGCGGGGAGGAAGGGGCGGAGCGTTCATGAGCGCAGGATGGAGCCCCGGTGTGCAACCCGGATGACCGGCTCGTGCGCTTCATGAGGAATGATTGTGCAGAAATCGTGCAGGCCCGCGCACGGCGCGCCAGACCCGGCGGATCCACACATCGACGGAGAAGACCTCACCCGAGCGCATGATCACCTCCAGGTGGTATTCGGGAGCAGATCGAAGGCCGCTGATCCGCGCACGAAAAAGCAGATCGCACGGGTCTGGATCACCTACGCGTCTCTGTCGTAGTGGTGCGTCGCGATCAGCTCACGAGCGCGGCGCACTCCCCATCCAGGAGTGTGTGACAGGGTAGGCAGACAGGCATGGCAGGTGCGCGCCGGGGTGTCCCGCGCATCGGGATCAGGGACGTGGACACCGACGAACACCGGACGGACGCAGGGGGCCTGACGCTTCGAGCGCGGGTCCTTGGGAGGCAGTGAATCGTGGGCGGGTTGGACTGGGTTCAGGTGGACGTCGGCTTTCCCATGAGCCTCGCCGTGGTGGGCGCCGCGCGCTCGCTGGGCATGGAGCGTCGGGCCTTCCTGGGCGCCATCGTGGAGCTGCAGATCTGGGCCGTGCAGGCCCTCCCCTCCGGGCGTTTCGAGCCCTTCTCCGTGTCCGCGGCCGCGTCCGGCGGACGTCCGGAGGACGCGTCCCTGGACGAGGCCATCTGGTGCGAGGCGGTCGAGGGTGCCGTCCGCTGGACTGGCGCTCCCGGTGCCTTCTGGGCCGCGCTGCTTCGCACCGGCATCCTCGTCCGCGAAGGCGACAGCGTCCGGCTCACCCTGTGCGACCGCTACGTGCAGGTCCTCGAAAAGAGGAAGAAAGAGGCCGAGCGAAAGCGAAGGGAGCGCGCCAACAAGGCCGCGGCGGCGTCCGGCGGACGTCCGGCGGACGCGCCAGGGACATCCCCCGCTAGAAGGAAGAGGGAGAAGGAGACGGAGAAGAAGAGTTCTTCTGCTGCAGCAGTGGCGATGGAGGTCCTGGTGTCCCCGGGACATCTCGCCCCCGTTCCGCCGCCTCCGGACGAGGTGCTGTCCGAGGACAGCGACCCCGTGCAGCTCGCCCTTCCCGGCACCCACCTCGTCCCCGTGTCCCTGTCGCCCGAGGAGCGACGCCACGCCGAGGCGCCCGAGCCGGACGCCGCCCCACCCCGCGTCCCCCAGGCCCAGGCGGAGGCCTTCTTCGAGACCTTCCAGCATGAGCGCGCCCGGACCTTCCGGGGCGTGCCCCGCGAGGACATGCCCGCGTCGTGGGCGGACTGGTACCGCCACGCCCTGGCCCGGGTGGGCGGCGACGAAAGCCGCCTGCTGACGGCCTGCCGCGGCTACCTCCACTCCGACTGGGGCCGCTCACGCCAGCCGGTGGGAACATCCGTCGCCTTCTGCTCCCCCAAGGTCTGGGTGCGCTACGTCCCGCATGAGCAACCGGACGCCGCCGAGCCCACCGAGCTCCCCTCCGTGGACGTGTCCAGCCCGGCCGGTCGCGCCTGGCAGCGGTGCCTCACCCGGCTCCACGAGCAGGGCAAGCGCTACGCCCTCCTGTGGCTCCAGAAGGCCCGGGCGGTGGACGTGGAGGACGGGAGGCTGATCCTCTCCGTGCCCGACGTCTACTTCCGCCAGTGGGTGGAGGAGAACTACGGCCCGCTGGTGGAACTGCTGGTCCGCGACTGCGGTCTGCTGGGAGTGCGGTGGCTCGTGCCCGAGGCCGACGAGGCGCACGGCGCAATGGGCGGTACACCCAGGTAGGCGCGGAGCCGGATTCGCCACCGTGGGAAGGGATTTTCCCATCCCCACCGGGCACGCGACTTGCTGGCTATCCGGCAGCAGCGAACAGCCAGGAGAGTGGATGCGCGGCGGGTGGCGATGGGCGGTGGTGGTGGGCATGGCGGTGCTGCTGGGCGCATGCGGTGAGTCCTCGGACACGGACGACGCGGATGCACCGAGCGGCCCCGGCCCGTGGCCCACGGACGCGGTGAAGGACTATACGGCGGCGTTTGGCCTGGGCTCCGGAGTGCGAAGCGTGGGCGTCGACGAGGGGCACAACCTCTGGCTGCTCCGGGGCGCGGAGATTGGCGTGCTGCGGCCTGGAGACACGAAGCCCACCTGGACGCGTGGCGTGGGCCAGGCGGCGGATGGCTTCGGGCGGGACAAGAAGGCGCTCGGCTCCACCGTCATCTGCGGAGGCGAGGCGGGCCGCGCGTACGTGGGCTACCACACGTATGAATTGCAGCCGGAGATTCCCGACAAGCCCCACGCGTACATCCCCGCGCCCGGCGAGCCGCACTACACCGCCGAGCGCTTCGCGGAGTACCAGAAGGGAGACCTGGACGCGGTGCGGGTGGAGTCCGACGGCACGGTGGTGCTGGAGGAGCACCTGTGGCGCAGCGCGGGCGTGTCGGGCGGCAGCCGGCAGCTCGGCCCGCGCAACACCAATGACTTCCACTACGACGAGGACCGCTCCGTCCTCACCTGCCAGCGGGTGATGCGCGGGCGAGACAGGGGCGATGTCTACCTTGGCACCAACCATGGCGTGTCACTGGTGCGGGGCCTCACGTACAACAGCCATCGCCACGCGGCCTGGTATCGCGAGACGCAGCGGCAGGATGGCAGCGTGGACCAGTCGCTCCAGGCGGGCTTCAACTGGGGGCTCGGCATCGGCCCCGACGGTGAGGTGCTGGTGGCCAACGACTGGCTGGTGGGCATCCTCGAACCGAATGGCGTGCTGGAGGACTTCGACAAGGAGCGCACCTGGGAGGGCCCGGTGCCCTGGCGCTACAAGGGCCACAACGCGCAGCTCAACAGCCTGGAGGCCTTCGACCACTGGCGCGCCGTCGCCCGCACGAAGCGGGGCGTCACCTGGGTGGGCAGCCGCGACTTCGGCCTGTGGCGCATGGACGTGAAGGACCGCTCCAGCGCGACGTACAGCCGCGTCAACGCCCTGCCCTCCGACAACGTGTCGGCCATGGCGGCCACCGACGGCGGAATCGTCTACGTGGGCACCGACGGCGAGGGCCTGTGGCGCGTCGAGGAGGACGGCGAGACGCTCACCCGCGTCGACGCGGTGAAGGGCGCGAAGGTGCTCCAGCTCGTGTACGACCCCACCGTTGCTCCGGCCATGCTGTATGTCCTGACTGACTCAGGCCTTACCGTGCTGCGAGAAGACTGACACCGGCCTTGAAGCCTGTCACCGGCCGGGCAGCGTCCTGTGCCCGGCTCCGGTGAAAAGTTGCCGCTACGCGATTGCAGCCGCCACCCGTCTATGTGTGTGGCTTGACGGTGGAGGAAGAAGCCTGTTCCGCTGCGGGCATGCTCAACCAAGACTCGGAATATCAATCGTGCGTGCAGAACTCGGAGCGTGTCGCGTGGCGCATCGACGAGGTCCTGCCCCGGAACGCGGTGATTGACTTCAGCCGGCGCATCCTCCCGGACGCCTTGACTGGCACCGGGGGCATCCGCTGTCTGACGGAAGCCGAGCAGTTGAAGCTCAACCACATCCGCACCAACAGCTACGCGCATCTATTCTTGTTCCTGGAGGAGTACGTCGTCGCCCTGATGTCGCAGCGGGCCGGCCTTGAGCTCCACTCGAACCCGACGCAGATGCGCGCCCTCATCCGCTTCACGGAGGAGGAGATCAAGCACCAGCAGCTCTTCGCCCGCTACAACAACCTGTTCGCGGAGGGGTTCAAGCTGGCGCCCGCCCTCCTCGACAATCACGTCCAGGTGGCCCGGGCCATCCTGACGAAGTCCCAGCTCGCCATCCTCATCTTCAACCTGCACATGGAGCTGATGACCCAGCAGCACTACGTGGAGACCATCCGTGACAATGGCGACGAGCAGCTGGACCCGCTGTTCTGCAGCATCCTCAAGCACCACTGGCTGGAGGAGACGCAGCACGCGCGCCTCGACTACCTGGAGGCGCAGAAGGTCCTCTCCCAAGCGCCGGACGCCGCGGCCGCGCTGGAGCAGGCCATGACCGAGTACACCGAGCTGCTCGCCGCGGTCCGGGGCACCCTCATCGCCCAGCTCGAGCTGGACATCCAGACCCTGGAGAAGTCTCTGGGACGGACGTTCACCGAGGCCGAGCGGAAGGAAATCTTCGACGCCCAGGAGCGCTCGTACGTGTGGACCTTCATCGGCATGGGGATGAAGGCCCCCCTCTTCCTCTCCCGCGTGCGCTCGCTGTCGCCCGTGGCCGAGCAGCGCATCCTCGACCTGGCCCCCACGTACTACGCCTGAGGAGGCTCAGCCCACCGGCAGCGGCTTCACCTCGAGCTGCTTGGAAGCCAGGAACTCCGCGTTGAACACCTTCGAGGCGTAGCGGCTGCCGTGGTCGCACAGGAAGGTGACGATGCGGAGCCCCTCTCCCTGGTGGCGGCGGGCCAGCTCCCACGCGGCCCGCACGTTGATGGCGGCCGAGGTGCCCACCACGAGCGCGTCCTCGCGGGACAGGTGGTAGAGCATCTCCAGCATGTCCTGGTCATCCAGGCGCACGGCCTCGTCCACGCGGGCGCGCCGGAAGTTCTCGGTGAGGCGCATGATGCCGATGCCCTCGGTGATGGAGGAGCCGGAGCACTCCAGCTTCCCCTCGCGCACGAAGCAGTAGAGGCCCGAGCCCGGCGGGTCCACCAGCACCACGCGCAGGGCCGGGTTCTTCTCCTTCAGGAAGCGGCTCACGCCGGACATCGTCCCGCCGCTGCCCACCGAAGCGACGAGCACGTCCACGCGCCCCTCGCACTGCTCCCAGATTTCCGGCCCCGTCGTCTCGTAGTGGAAGTCGCCGTTGGCCGGGTTCTCGAACTGGTTGGCCCAGAACCAGCCGTGCTGCTCGGACAGCACGCGGGCCTGGTGGAAGAAGTGGCCCGGGTTGGCGAAGGGCACGGCGGGCACCTTGCGGACCTCCACGCCCATCGCCTCCAGGTACTCGTACTTCTCGCGGGCCTGGTTGTCCGGCATGGTGACGACCACGCGGTAGCCGCGCTCGCGGCCCAGCAGGCCCAGGCCGATGCCGGTGTTGCCGGCGGTGCCCTCGACAATGGTGCCGCCCGGCTTCAGCAGCCCCTGCTCCTCGGCGCGGCGAATCATCCCCTTGGCGGCGCGGTCCTTGATGCTGCCGCCGGGGTTCATGAACTCGGCCTTCCCGAGGATGTCGCACCCGGTCTGCCGGCTCAGCGAGCCGATGCGCAGCAGCGGCGTGTTCCCCACCGCGTCCCAGAGCGAACCAATGCGTGGCGCCATGCGTGTGTCCCTCGTCGCGTAGGACTCCCCCGTAGCGGAGTCTCGCGAGCGAGGCAACCCGCCTGGCACCGTCAGTCCGCGCGCATCGCTTCCACGGGGTCCAGCTTCGCCGCACGGGCGGCCGGGTAGATGCCGAACAGCAGCCCCACCCCGCAGCTCATCGCCAGGGCCAGCGCCACGGCCCAGGGCGGCACGAACATGGGGAAGCGCAGCACCCAGTCCGCGAGGAACACCAGGCCGAAGCCCAGGCCCACGCCCAGCGCGCCGCCCATCAGCGCCAGCAGCACCGCCTCCGTGGCGAACTGCCCGAGGATGCGCCTGCGCTTGGCGCCCAGCGCCTTGCGCACGCCAATCTCCTTCGTCCGCTCCATCACCGACACCAGCATGATGTTGAGGATGCCGATGCCGCCCACCACCAGCGACAGCAGGCACACGCCGATGCCGGCAATCGTGATGACGACGGAGAGCTGGTTGAAGGACGCCGTCACCGACTCGTTGGTGTGCATCTCGAAGTCGTTGGGCATGTCCGACGACACGCCCCGGCGGCGGCGCAGCAGGGTGGCCACCTCGTCCTGCGCCTTCTGGAACAGCGCCGGCTCACGCGCCTGCACGTCGACGTCGAGCGAGCGGTTCTTCCCGTAGAGCTGCTGGAAGATGCGCAGCGGCATCATCACCTGGTTGTCCAGGCTGAACATGCCCAGCATGCTCCCCCGCCGCTGCAGCACGCCAATCACGCGGAAGGGGCGGCCTTTGATTCGCACCTCGTGGCCCACCGGGTCCATGCCGGGGAAGAGCACGTCCGCCACGTCCGTGCCCAGCACCACCACGCTCCGGCCGTCCAGCGCCTCCACCTCGTTGAAGAAGCGCCCGGACTGCACCGTCAGGCCGCTGGTCACCATGTAGTTCGTCTGCGTGCCGAAGACGCGCACCGACGGCCGCGTCTCCGCGGTGGCCGTGGCCACCTTCTGCCCGCCGTCATCGTCCGTGGGGGCCACCACGCCCACCGAGGGACAGGACTCCATGATGGCGTGCACGTCGTCCATCCCGATGTCCGGCCGCTTGGCGTACTTCGCCCAGTTGATGCGGCCGAACCCGCCCGCGGGCCACTTCGTCACCTGGAAGGTGTGGGCCCCCATCCGGCCCAGGTCCTTGTTCACCTTCATGCGGAGGCCCTCGATGAGCCCCATCATGGTGATGACCGTCGCCACGCCGATGACGATGCCCAGCAGCGTCAGCAGCGAGCGCAGCGGGTTGCCCAGGAAGGTGCCCAGGGCCAGCCGCAGGTTGTCGAGGAAGGCTCGCATCGCGTTACTCGTACCGGAGGGCTTCCACGGGGTCCAGGTTGGCCGCGCGGGCCGCCGGCCAGATGCCGAACAACAGGCCCACCAGCGCGGCGAACGCCACCCCGCCTATCACCGTGCCCGGCTGCACGTCCGCCGCCAGTGGGGTGATGAGGGAAACAACCTTCGCCGTGCCCAGCCCCACCGTGGTTCCCAGCAGGCCTCCCACCGCGGACACGCTCGCCGCCTCCATGAGGAACTGGAAGACGATGGTGCGCTTGCGGGCGCCCAGCGCGCGCCGCACGCCAATCTCGCGCGTCCGCTCGCGCACGGACACCAGCATGATGTTCATGATGCCGATGCCACCCACCAGCAGGGTGATGAGCCCCACCCCCAGCGCCACCCCGTAGAGCGCGCCGGTGAGCTGCTCGTACGTCTGGGCAAAGGCCTCCGACTTGTTGATGGAGAAGTCGTCCGGCGCGCCCGGCGGCGTGGACCGGATGCGCCGCAGGATGCCCACGAGCTGGTCCTCCGCCCGCCGCACGTCCGCCGCGTCCGCCACCGCCATGGCAATCTCGAAGCCGCGCCCCTTGCCGAAGTTCGAATAGAACGTCTTGAAGGGGATGAAGACCACGAGGTCCATGCTCTCGTTGACGATCTTCCCCTTGCGGCTGAGCGTGCCCACCACCTGGAAGGTGCGGTTGTCGATTCGGATGGAGCGCCCCAGCGGGCTGATGCCCGCGAAGAGCGCGTCCGCCACGTCCGCGCCAATCACCGCCACCGGCCGCGTCACCTCTTCGTCCGCCTCGGTGAGGAAGCGTCCGCCGGTGACTTCGTACCCGGAGATGGTCAGGTACTCCTGCATCACGCCCTGGATGCGCACGGTGGACATCTGCTCGCCGCCGTGCGCCACGTCCGCCGCGCGCTGCACCGACGGGGAGATGGCGGACAGGAAGGGCGCCAGCGTCCGCAGCCGGTCCACCTGGTCCAGCGTGAAGTTCTTCCGGTTCCGGTACATCCACCAGTCGCCCTTCATCATCCACGGCCACTTGGACACGTAGAGCGTGTTGGCGCCGAACGTGGAGAGCTGCCGGTGGAAGGACGTGTTGAGTCCCTGGATGATGCCGACGATGGCCAACAGCGTGGCCACGCCGATGCCGATGCCCAGCGTGGTCAGCACCGTGCGCAGGCGGTTGGCCTTCAATGAGAAGAGGGCGATGCGAGCGCCCTCCAGCACATCCACCCGGAAGCCCAACGGCAGACTCATGTGCCCCCCGCCGCCAATACCGTCGTGGCCGTGCCCAGCGCCACCTCGCGGCCGGTGCCGTCCGCGACAATCTCTCCGTCGCTCAGGCGGATGGCCCGGGGGCAGCGCGCCGCCAGCTTGGGCTCGTGCGTGACGAGCACCAGCGTGTGGCCCGCCTGGTGGAGCTGCTCGAACAGCCGGACGATTTCCTCGCCCGTGGCGGAGTCCAGGTTGCCCGTGGGCTCGTCCGCCAGCAGCATGGATGGCTCGGACACCAGCGCGCGGGCAATGGCCACGCGCTGCCGCTGGCCGCCGGACAGCTCGTTGGGCTTGTGATGGATGCGGGGCGTGAGCTGCACCTTGTCCAGCGCCGCCCTCGCCCGCTCGCGGCGCTCGCGCGCCGGCATGCCCCGGTACACCAGCGGCAGCTCCACGTTGGCCAGCGCCGTCTCGCGCGGCAGCAGCTGGAACGTCTGGAAGATGAAGCCGATCTCCACGTTGCGGATGACGGCCAGCTCGTCGTCGCTCATGCGCGACACGTCCTTGCCGTTCAGCATGTAGCGACCGCTGGTGGGCGTGTCGAGGCAGCCCAGCACGTTCATCATCGTGCTCTTGCCGGAGCCCGACTGGCCGATGATGGCCACCCACTCCCCGCGGCTGATGCCGAAGGAGACGCCGCGCAGCGCGCGCACCTCCTCGCCGCCCACGTGGAAGACGCGGGTGAGGTTCTCCACCTGGATGAGCTGCCCCGCGCCGCTGCCGTCACTCACGACTTCCGCCCACCCTTCATGCCGCCGGGGCCCGCGCCCGGCTCGGGCTCGCGCACCGCGTCCCCGTTGTTCAGCTCCTTGGACAGCGTGCGGTACGGGCCCTCCACCACGCGGTCCCCGTCCTTGATGCCGGTGAGGATCTCCAGCTCCGTGTCGGAGGCGATGCCCGTCGTCACCGGCTGCACCCGCGCCTTGTTGTCCGCGTCCACCACGAACACCACCTTGGCCAGGGACTCGGTGCGCTTGGCCGACAGCGTGCCGCCCTCGGCCGGGGCCTCGAAGCCCGGCAGCGTGCGCGCGGAGCGCACCGTCACCGCCTGGATGGGCACCAGCACCACGTCGTTGCGCGTCTCCGCGGAGATGCGCGCCTCGGCGCTCATGCCGGGCAGCACGCCCGGAGGCCGCGTGTCGAGCGCCACGGTGACGGGGAAGCTCGTCACCTCCGCCTCGGTGCCCGGGTTCTTGATGAGCGCCTTCTGGGCAATCTCCACCACCGAGCCGCTGAACGTCTGGCCCTCCAGCGCGTCCAGCGTCACCTCGGCGGGCTGACCCGCCTTGAGGTGCACCACCTCGTGCTCGCCCACCTCGAACTTCACCTCCATGGCGCTGAGCGCGGCGATGGTCATCACCACGTCCTCGGCCAGGTCCGAGCCACGCACGCGCTCACCCACCTCGCGCGACAGCTCGATGACGTTGCCGTCGATGGGCGACTGGAGCGTCGTCCTGGCCAGGTCCGTCTGCGCCTGGTCCACGAAGGCCACGTTGCGCGCCAGCATCTGCTTGGCCGACGCCACCCGCGCGTCCGCGGTGTTCTTCGCCGCGCGCGCCTGCTCCACCTCGGCGTCGGAGGCCAGCCCCTTCTTCAACAGCTCCTCCACGCGCGCCAGCTCCTGCGCCGAGCGCACCGCCTCCACCTCCGCCACCTGCGTGTCCGCGCGCGAGGCGTTCTGCGACGCCTGCGCCTGCTTCATCGCGGCCTCGTACAGGCGCTTGTCGATGCGGCCCAGCACCTGCCCCTTCTTCACCGGCTCGCCGTCCTTCACCAGCAGCTCCACCAGGTCTCCGGAGAGGCTGGAGGAGATCTTCACGGTGGTGGCCGCCTGCACCTTGCCCGCACCGGTGATGGTGCGGGTAATCGTGCCCTTGCGAGCCTTGGCAACCTGGACCTCGAGGGACGGCGGCGGCCGCTCCTTGAGTCCGCCAGCGGTGATGGCCGCCGCACCCAGGAACAGCACACCGGCAATGGCACCCTTCCACCACTTCATTTCGTCTCTCCTGGGCTCAGGGCGCCCATGGCCCGCATCAGTGTGAAACGGGCGATTTCGACATCAATCCTGTTTTCCAGCAAGCTGAGCTCCGCCTGCGTCAGGCTGAGCTGCGCGTCGCGGACCTCCAGGGTGGAGCCCGCGCCGGCGCGGAAGCGCTCCTCCGCCAGCCGGAGTCCCTGGATGGCGGCCTCACGGTTTTCGGCGGACAGGCGAGCGGCCTCCAGCTGGGCCTCCAGCGTACGGTGCGAGAGGCGCACGTCCGCCTCGATTTCCCGACCCGCCTGCTGCAACACCAGCTGGGCCCGGCGGATGCCGGCCTCGGCGCGCCGCGTCTGGGCGCCGGTGGCCAGGCCATTGAAGAGGTCCCAGGTGAGGTTGACGCCCGCGGTGAAGGTGTTCTGCAGGCGCGGCTCGGTGAAGACAGTCTCGGCGGTCGGCCCCTGGCGCGAGTAGCTCCCCTGCGCCGTCAGCCGGGGGATGTAGTCCGCGCGGGCAATGGAGCGCTGCAGCTCCGCGGAGCGCACCTGGCCCTGGAGCGCCGCCAGCAGGGGCCGGCGCTCGCGGGCCTCGTTGAGGGCGGTGTCCATGGAGGGGGCCGGCGTGGGCTCCAGGGTGAGCCCCCCCGGGTCCACCGCCATCAGCGGCTCGCTCCCGGGCCGCGCCAGCCAGATGGCCAGCTGCGTCTGGTCCGACACCAGCTGCGCCAGCGTCTCCGTGAAGGTGATGCGGTCATTGCCCAGGTTGACGAGCGCGGTGATTTCCTCGTTCTTGCCCACGCGGCCCGCGGTGAAGAGGGCGCGGGCGCGCTCGAGCTGCTCCTCGCTGCGCTTGACGGTGGCCTCCAGCACCTGGAGGGTGGCCTGCGTGCGGTACAGCACGAAGAAGCGGCGGATGGCCTCCAGCTCGGAGGTGTCGGCCTCCTCCACCGCCTGGCTCTTCGACGCGTCCCGCAGCACGCCGCTCTGCTCCAGCTGCTTGAAGCGCGCCCGGTCGTAGAGGATCTGATTGAGGGTCAACCCCAGGTCGTAGTTCTCCGTATTGGTGGAGGGCGTCTCCACCTCGAAGATGAGGAAGTCGCCGGGGTTGTTCGGGTCCTGCGCGGTGGTGATGCTCCGGCGGCGGCCGTACCACGTCTTGCCCGCGGAGGCGCCGAACGACAGCTGGGGCAGCAGCACCGAGCGCGACACGCGCACGTCCTCCTCGGCGACGTCCACGTCCAGCAGGGCCTGGAGCGCGTTCGTGTTCTGGCGGCCCTGGACGCGGGCCTCCTGGAGGGAGATGGGGGTGCCGGACTCCGGCGTGGCGGTCAGCAGCGCGGCGACGAGGAGCGCGTTCACCGGCCACCTCCCATCCCCGGAAGGCCAATCATCAACACGCCCGCGAACATGGCGTACAGCGCCAGGGCGAGCAGCAGCGCGCGGCCGCGGCTCATCTCCGTGGCGGCGGAGAAGCCCAGGCCCAGCAGGCCCACGCTCCACAGGTTGAAGAAGTCCACCGCGCTCGCCACCCGCTGCATCTTCGGGCTCAGCCCGTCGAGCAGCAGGCCCAGGTGGGAGGGCACGAGCTGCAGCGCGCGCGAGGCCGTGAGGGAGTGCTGCGCCGCGGCGCAGACGGTGAAGATGAGGTGGTACAGGGCGATGGGCAGCAGCGCGAGCGCCGCCGCGGACATCAGCCGCTCGAAGGGCGCGGGCCGGTCGAACAGCCAGCCCACCACCCACAGCACGCAGGCCAGCACCAGCGCCAGCATCGGCATGAGGAAGACGCCCTTGGCGATGCCCCCCACGAGCGCCTTGCGCGAGGCGACCTGGATCTTCTCCGTGAGGTCGGCCTCGGAGACGCCGGCCAGCTCGCCAGAGGCCTGCAGCTCGCGGATGACGTCGGGCGAGGCGTCCCAGCGGAGGGAATAGAGCGTCCCGGAGGCGGACACACAGAGAGCGAGAATCAGGAGAGGCCACACCCAGCGGCGGGCCTCGACGGCGGTGCGGGTTCCCTCGAAGGGGTCGACGAAGATGCGCACCGGTTGGACGAGAGAGGTCATAGTGTTGAGTGGCTCGGGCGAAGTACGACACTCGCCCTCAGGCAATTGCCTGGCCAGATGAATTGACGCGGAGAACGGGCAGGCAGCCAACCGAATTCCGATGTGTGCGGGCGTTCTACCCCAGTGTTTCAGGGGACCTGTAGCGACCTGTAGCGGAAATTTTGCCGGCGACCCGTGGAGGGTGTATTCCGCTCGCCTGCCCGCTTGCCGGAGCTCGAATGGTCGATAGCACGGATCTCGCGCAGGTACTCCACGAGGCGAACGACATCGCACAGAGCGTGGCGCAGAGGCTCACCTCGGCGCACGTGCTGCTGGCCCTCTTCACGGTGGAGAACCGGGCGCAGCTCCTCCTCAAGGAGCGGGGGGTGGACGAGGACGCCCTCCTCCAGCTGCTCACGGGGGCGGCGGCCGAGTCGGACGGGGTGGTGCGAGAGCTCCGGGAGAAGGCGCGGGAGATTGCCACCAGCCTGGGCTCCGCCGAGGCGGACTGCCTGCACCTGCTCATCGCCGTGACGCGGGTGCGCTGCTCGGCGCACGAGCTGCTGCTCCAGGCGGGCCAGGACCTGGCCACGCTGCGGACCACGGCCATGGCCTACTTCACCAGCGGCCGCATGCCGCGTTTCCTCCAGACGGGCCGCGCGCATGCGCTGGGCACCCGGCCCCCGGTGAGCCGCCCGGTGGGCGCCCCGCCCTCCCCCCTGCCCTCCTCCACGGTGGCGGTGGCCCTGCCGCGCGCCATCCCCACGCCGCCGCTCCCGTCGCGGCCCTCGCGCCCCACGCCGGCCCTGTCGCCCAGAGACCTCATCGACGTGGACGAGCCGGAGGCCCAGGCGAGCACTCCCGTCCTCCCGCCGCCCGCCCCGCCCGTGGCGCGCGCCCTGCCGCCTTCGCTGCCCGTGCCCCCTCCGTCCGCACCGGTGGTGCGCCCGGCGGCCCCGGCTCCGACCACCGTGGCCCGTGCCGTTTCCGTGACGCTGGATGCCAAGGCCTTCCCCCTGCTCACGTCGATGGGGCGCAACCTGAGCCAGGCGGCCCGTGAGGGACGGTTGGATCCGGTGGTGGGCCGCGCGCGGGAGGTCGAGGAGGTCATCGACATCCTGGGCAAGCGCCGTACCAACAACCCGTGCCTGCTGGGCGAGCCCGGGGTGGGCAAGACGGCGGTGGTGGAGGGCGTGGCGCAGCGGCTCCTGGAGCTGCGCGGCTCGCTGGCGGAGAAGGTGTTGGTGGAGCTGGACATGGCCACGCTGGTGGCCGGCACCCAGCTTCGGGGCTCATTCTCCGAGAAGCTCAACGCGCTGAAGGAGGAGGTCCGCCGCGCGGAGGGCCGCGTGGTGGTCTTCATCGACGAAATCCACACGCTGGTGGGCGCGGGCTCCACGGGCGAGGGCCCGCAGGACGCGGCCAACGAGCTGAAGACGGCGATGGCGCGGGGCGAGTTCCCCTGCATCGGCGCGACGACGCACGACGAGTACCGCAAGTTCATCAGCGCGGACCCGGCGCTGGAGCGGCGCTTCACGGCCGTGGTGGTGAACGAGCCGTCGGTGCCGGAGACGGTGGAAATCCTCCAGGGCATCATCGGCCGCTACGAGGAGCACCACGCGCTGCGCTACCTGCCGGAGGCGCTGGAGGCCGCCGCGTCGCTCGCCAGCCGCTACGTGACGGACCGGTTCATGCCGGACAAGGCCATCTCCGTGGTGGACCTGGCGGGCAGCCGCTGCCACCGCGAGGGCCGGGACGTGGTGGAGGCGTCGGACGTGGCGCGGGTGGTGGCGAAGCTCGCGGGCGTGCCCGAGGAGCGGCTGCTGATGAACGACTCGGCGCGCCTGCTGCGGCTGGAGCAGGACCTGTCCGAGCGCGTCATCGGGCACACGGAGGCGGTGACGCGCATCGCCCGGGTCATCCGCCGCAACTACGCGGGCTTCGCGTCGCGGCGGCCCATGGGCAGCTTCCTCTTCCTGGGCCCCACGGGCGTGGGCAAGACGGAGATGGCGCGGGCGCTGGCGGAGGTGCTGTTCGGCAACCGGGACGCGCTGGTGCGCCTGGACATGAGCGAGATGTCCGAGCAGCACGGCGTCTCGCGACTCATCGGCGCTCCGGCGGGCTACGTGGGCTTCGGCGAGGGTGGCCAGCTCACCGAGCCGGTGCGCCGCCGCCCGTCGTCGGTGGTGGTGCTGGACGAAATCGAGAAGGCGCACCGCGAGGTGCAGATGCTGCTGCTCCAGGTACTGGAGGAGGGGCGGCTGACGGACGGCAAGGGCCGTCACATCGACTTCTCGAACACCGTCATCGTGATGACCACCAACCTTGGCGCGGAGGCGTTCTCCCGCACGGGCCGGCCGGTGGGCTTCGGCGCGGACGCGGGCGGGACGTCGGATGCCATGGACCTGGCGTCCTCCGCCGCGCGCAAGGCGCTGCCTCCGGAGCTGTGGAACCGCATCGACGAGCGGCTCCCCTTCCGCCCGCTGGAAGAGTTGGAGGTGGCGCGCATCGCCACGCTGCTGCTGGAGGAGAGCAGCAAGCGGCTCGCCTCCGAGCGGGGCATCCAGTACGTCGCGGGCGAGGACGTGGTGGGCCACCTGCTCAAGTCCGGTGGCTTCGACCCGCAGCTCGGCGCCCGGCCCATGCGGCAGATGGTGCAGCGACTGGTGGAGGCCCCCCTGGCGGAGCGCATCCTCGCCGGCGAGTTCGGCACCGGAGACAGGGTGCGCGTCGCGGTGCGCTCCGGGCAGCTCCAGTTCCAGCGCGACTCCCATTGAGCACGAGCCGCAAGCCCCGCACCGCCCGGCCTCCCGTGGTCATCGTCGGCGCGGGCCGGCTCGGCGGCGCGCTGGCGCTGGCGCTGGCGGCGAAGCGCTGGCCGGTGCGGCTGCACTCACGCGGTGACGACGGACGCCAGCGCGCGAAGGCGCTGGGCCTGAAGGTCGCCACGGCGGCGGACCTGCGGCGTGCCCGGGTGGTGCTGCTCTGTGTCCCCGACGCGGCGGTGCCTTCGGTGGCCTCGGAGCTGTCCACCACCCTCCCCCGCACGGCCGCGCTGGTGCACACCGCGGGCGCGCTGTCCCTGGACTCGCTGGGCACGGCGAAGGGCCGCGCTCGCGGCTCGTTCCATCCACTGTGCGCCGTCTCTTCGCCCAGGGACTCGCTGGCAGGACACGCGGTGGCGGTGAGCACGCGCTCTCGCGCGCTGCGCGACGTGCTGCGTCGCATGGCGGTGGACGTGGGGCTCCAGGTGCTGGACGTGCCGGAGTCGCACCGCGCGGCGTACCACGCGGGCGCGGTGATGAGCGCGGGCGGGCTGGTGTCGCTGGCGGACGCGGCGGTGGCGGCGCTGGGCGCGGCGGGAATCGCCCCCGACGCGGCGCTGGCGGCGCTGCTGCCGCTGATGCGCTCGGCGCTGCGGGGCGCGGAGGCCCGGGGACTCTCCGGGGGACTCACCGGCCCCATCGTCCGGGGAGACGCGGGCGTGGTGGCGGCCCACCTGGGGGCGCTCCCGGAGGAGGTCGCCCCGCTCTACCGACTGCTGTCGCGGCGCGCGCTGCGGCTGGCCGGAAACCGGCTCAGCCCCGAGTCACGCGCCGCGCTGGAGCGGCTGCTCAGGCCGTGATGATGAGCGAGCCCTGAAGGGCCTTGCGCACCACGGCCAGCGCCTGCTCGGAAGCGGCCTCCGCCTCGGTGAGGCGGCGCAGGCACAGCTCGCCCTGCACCTGCGTCACCGAGCGCTTGAGGTCGGCGAGCAGCGTGAGCGCCGCCTGGAGCATCTCCTTGCCCTGGGGCGACTCGGAGGCGGGCTTGCCGGACGACTTCGCCACGTACTCGGTGAAGCGCTTGAGGGTGTCCGCCGTCTTCGCGGGGTCGAACTGCTCCAGCAGCGGCTTGATGTTCGCGGAGTTGATGCGGATGAGCCGCAGCGCGCCAATCTTGGCGAAGCCGGGGTGCACCAGGCCGATGTCGCTCATCTCGAAGGCGCCCAGCAGCCCCTCGTCCGGGGCCTTGTGCGCGTGCGGCACCACGTCCACGAAGAGAGGCAGCGGGTCCACGCCCTGGCGGAACGCCTCCAGCTCCTCATCGTCGAGCGGGGGGAAGCTGGGCGGGTTGCCGATGAACAGCAGCGGCAGGACGACCTCGTGCCAGAAGTCCTCGGGCGCCGAGCCCGTGCCGCCCACGGTACCGAACAGGTGGGCCATCAGCTCGGCGAGGCGCGGGGCGCGCTCGGCCTGGTCCATCAGCGGCTTCGTCGCGTCCAGACGCGCCAGGGACTGGACAATCTGGCCGTCGAACTGCTGGCGCGCCTCCTGCGGCAGGGGCGGCTGGGTGCGGCCGAGCGCGTTTCGCACGTCGCGGCTGAGCGCGTCGGGCTTCGTGTCCAGGGCCGTCTTCGTCTTGGCGGGGTCCAGGACGACGAACTGGAGGAACCCCGGGTCGAACAGGCGCTGGTAGTCAATCGGCGACAGCTTCTGGGCCTGGCCGCCCAGGGCCTGGGCGGGGTTGACGCTCAGTCGCGCCTGACCCAGCGAGCGGCGGATGTCCGAGGCCAGGTCGTCGAGGCGGGCCAGCTTGCCCTGTCCCAGCGAGTCCATCACCGCGCCGAAGGGCGACAGCATGATGATGGAGTCCGGGAAGCCCAGCGTGGCGCCCTCGGGCGAGTCCCGGTTGGGGAACCAGAAGGCCTGGTGCTCCTGGATGAGGCGCAGGGCGAAGGCGCCGGCCAGGCCGAGCGCGAGCGTCTGGTGCTCCGGCTTGTTCACCTGGAAGGGGCCGCCGAGCAGCTTGATGACGGCCTTCTCCACGTCCTGCCAGGGCGCCTTGAGCAGGTCGATGGCCTGGCCCTCGGACTTCTCGAGCGCGGCGGCGACCTGGAGCTGGGCCTGGTGGACGTGCTGGGGAACGGGATGCCCCTGGGGAGCAACGGGATCGGACATGGAGGAACCCAGAATCGAAAGGGAGGCGACGGGCCCCCCAATACCGTGAAAAACGCGGTCGTGGCTATGATTTGTGCCCGCTAGGATGCCCCGCATGCCCGCCAACCGCCGGCTGCCTTGCTGGCACGCCCTGGCCACCTTTCTCCTGCTGACAACGGCGGGGTGTGCCTTCGTCACACCCCGTTTCCCTCAGAACGTTCAGGCGTCCTTCGCCCGGGACGAGATGCACAAGCTGACGACGGAGTCGCTGGTCCTCTACTACCCGGCGCAGCTCCGGGGCTCCGCCCTGCGGATGGCGTCGCGACTGGAGGGCTGCGTCCAGCGGCTGCGGGGGAAGGCCTGGAGCCAGTCCCCGAGGGAGCGGGTGCTCGTCTACCTGACGAGCTCGGACTTCAACAACGCGTACGTGGTGGCGGACTACGCGAGCACGCCGCAGCAGATGGTGCTGCCCGCGCACGTGACGCTGGAGCTGTTCCATCTCTTCAACCTGGGCGAGGTGGACATCGGCGACGTGGCCTGCCACGAGGCCGTGCACTACGTGCAGCTCCAGCAGACGGACGGGCTCTGGGGCTTCCTCAACCTGCTCACCGGCGGCCTCTTCCAGCCCAACTCGTTCACCGAGTCGTGGTTCCTGGAGGGGCTGGCCACGTACTACGAGGGCCAGTTCGGCAAGGACACGGGACGCCCGCACAGCCCGGTGTGGCGCGGCTGGTTCTCGTCGGTGGTGCAGGCGCGCGGGGGCGAGCTGAACGCGGGGTACCTCTCCCCGGAGCAGCGGGCGTTGGATCCGTTCGGTGGCAACTACATCACCGGCATGCACTTCGTGGAGTACCTGGCCGCGAAGTACGGCGAGAAGAAGCTGTGGCGGCTGGTGGATGAGCAGGGCGACTCCCTTGTTCCTCCGCTCGGAGTGACGCTGCGCTTCAAGAGCGTGTACGGGCGGGACATCGGGTCGCTGTTCGAGGAGTACACGCAGGTGCTGCGCCGGGGGCTGGTGGTGCGCGAGCGGCCGGCCTCGCAGCGGGTCTGGCTGGCGGACGCGGGCTTCTTCTCGCGGATGACGTCTCATGCGGAGAGCGGGGCCACGGCGCTGCTGGGCGTGGGGCGTGAGGAGTACTCGCGGCTCTCGGTGCGCGAGGCGGACGGGCGCGTGCGCTTCGAGCGCCCGCTGGTGGAGCTGCTGCCCGGGCGGCGCTGGGTGCTGGGGAGTCCGTCGCTGGTGAGCGGCATGTCCTTCAGCCGCGACGGTGCGTGGCTGTACCTGGTGATGGCGGACCTGAACGCGGAGGGTGGCTACTCGGCGCGGCTGTGGCGGGTGGACGCGCGCACGGGTGACGTGGTGCGCACGTGGGAGGACGTAGAGGGGATGGGGGGAGACGTCACGCCGGATGGCACGGCGTACGTGTTCGTGAGCGTCGAGGGCGACACGGCCAACGTGGTGCGGATGGATCTGGAGACGGGGCGCCGCGAGGCGCTCACCCGGTTCGAGGCGAACGCGCCGGTGGGGCCACCGACGGTGGCGCCGGATGGGAAGCGGATGGTGTTCCCACTGGCGGGGGGCCAGGGCTGGGACCTGGTGCTGCGCGAGGCGGATGGGAGCCTGCGCTGGCTGACACGGGACGGGCGCTTCAACTACTCGCCGCGCTGGCTGGACTCGGAGCGCATCGTGTTCCTGCGCGAGCACGAGGGCCGGCTCCAGGCGCATGTGATGACGGTGGCCACGCGAGAGTTCATCCGAATCACGGATGCGCCGCACCTGGTGATGGACGTAAGCCCGGTGGGGACGAACGAGGTGGCGTTCCTCAATCGGTTCGGGACGGGTTTCACCATCGACCGTGCGCCGATCTCGCCCATAGCGGGTGCGGAGAGCGCGGGTGTCGCCGCGGCTCAGCCTGGAGAGGGCACTGCACCGTCCCCTGACACCGGGACTCCCACGGAGCCCTCCCCGGCTGTACCTCCGACGTCGGGCGAGCGGCACGCGGGTGCGCAGGAGGCTTCGCCGCCTCCCTCGACACCTGATGGTCCAGCGCAGGCCCCAGGCGGAGCATCGCAAGTCCCATCACCGGAGGCAGTCGCTCAGCGTCCGGGCGAACCTTCGCAGCCTACGGTTCCTGAAGCGGCAGTGCAGCCGCCCGCTGAGTCCCCACAGGAGTTTGCTGAGTTCCCAGGCACGGCCGGCCAGCAGCCGGCGCCCGATGCCTCCGCGCAGTCCCCTGCGACGCCCGACGCACCTGCCCAGTCTCCCGACGCGCCCGTCCAGCCTGCACCGTCAGACGGACTCGCGGGCAGTGAGGGCACCCCCGCACCGGCACCGCCCTCCCCTGCCCCGGAGACCACCGACGTGCCCCCGGCGCTCGCGGACCTGGATGGGCCCGTGGGTGCGCCGCCAACGGCCCCGGGGGCCGACCTGAACATCCTCTCCGACGAGCGCTACTCGACGCTGGAGGGCTTCTTCATCCCCGAGTTCCGTCTGCCGTACATCCTGGCGGCGACGGACGAGGACGACACGGACGAGATCCTCGTGAGCGGAGGGTTGGCGCTGTCGGGCCAGGACCGGCTCGGCTTCCACGGGTACTCGCTGCTGCTGGCCTTCAGCACCGAGGAGGACGAGCCAAGCCTGTCCCTGGCCTACGGCAACGCGCAGCTCGCGCCCTGGTACATCCAGGTGTCCGCCTCGCGCATCCGCGAGAACACCCGCACGGACCTGCAAGCCGTGGCGTTCGCCACGCGCACGTTCTGGACCACGCCGGTGTCGGTGGGCCTGCTGGCGCTGCGGCGCGAGTACGACAGGACGGAGCGCTTCCCAGGCCTCACCACGCGGCTCATCGGACCTGAGGTGTCGGCCTCGTACTTCGCGGGGGACTCCACCTCGTACGGAGGCACGCAGCGCGGGCTGGGGCTGACGGTGGCGGCGGGCGTGTACCCGGGCGCCTTCTTCCGCGAGTCCACCATGGGCGACGTGCGCCTGGGCCTGGACGCCTTCCTGGGCGGCCTGCCCTTCACGGGGAAGGACAACCTCCAGTTCACCGCGGTGGCGCGCTACCTGCCCGGCTCTCCCTCTGGCCTGCTGGAGGTGGGAGGCATCAGCGCGGGAGAGCTCTGGTACAGCAGCCGCGACTCGACGGAGACGTCACGACTGCCGCTCGAGCTCCAACCCGGAGTCGCCTTCAGCGAGTACCTGCGCGGCTACGAGGACCTGACGACGCGCGCGAGCAATGCGCTCATCGGCACCGCGACGTACCGCTACCGAGTGCCCATCGACTACGGCTGGGCGTCCACGCTCTGGGTGCTGCCGTCGCTGTTCGTGAGCGACTTCGAGGTGGAGGGCTTCGGCTCACTGGCGCGAGTGGACAACCGGAACAACCTCGGCGCGGTGGGAGCCTCGGCGTCGCTGAGCCTCACCTTCGGGCAGGCGATACCAGTTTCGATCTTCTACCAGTACGCCTACCGCTTCGAGCGCGGCCTGGACGACCTGCATTTGGTCGGCTTCGGCCTCTAAAACCAGCGTTCTCGATTACTGCGGTTGGCCCGCGAAAACGGGGGGCAACTTCAGTGGGCGATGACGCCCTGTTCCTGCGTCCGGTGAGCGTCAGGCAAGATTTCGCGTGAGAGGGTTCAGCCGATGCGCTTCAACTCATTGCTGTCTGCCGGGAACCGCGTGCGCCTGGCGGAAGGTGTCATGGACCTACGGCGGAGCTCGCGCCTCTTCGCGGAGGGCTTCACCACTCTCACCGAGGTCCTTGCTCCTGACTGCACCCCTCCGATGCCGCCTCTGGGCCACCATCAATTGGCTTGACTCGAAGTCCGAGCAATCTATGACACGAAGTCAATGCCCCCGAGACTCAGACATCGTGTTCGTGGATTGCCATCCGCCAGCCTCCTCCTACTGGCGTTGACCTCCGCCTGTGATTCGAAAGTGCCTGGGCCCGAGTCACCGCCTCCCGTGCCCTCCGTAGGCCAGGTGAAGGCCCGGCTGGACCCTTCCACCCTGTTCACTGACGTCGCGTTCGTGGGCACCGACCCATGCTCCACCACCGAGATGGACTATGGCGTCATCGACAATTGCTACAACGTGGAGAACCCTCAACGCCCGAGCATCTTTCGCGAGCTGTCCTCCGCGTGGCGCCCCTACCGCGAGCTCTACACCAACCCACTGGAGTTGCGCCCCTCCTCGCTCACGGGGGTGATGCAACCCTTTCCCCCGTTCGAGTATGACCGGGGCGTCCACCTCCCGAAGCGGCCCGAGTACAACGACGCGGCCAATGCCGTCCAGGTCCTGCCATTCAATCGCGGGACCAATGACGGGCGCCTCTTCATTCGCGGAGGGTGCAAAGGCTGCGCGGAAGGCTCCGTCCTGTACACGTTCCGCCCCGAAGTGCTCGGCCAGGACTTCCGCTACGACTTCTCCGGGAAAGGCTTCCGCTTCGCGCAGAGCAGCATCGGGGCGCAACTCCATCCATTCGTCTACTACAACCCCCTCGACTCAACGCTCCCCGCGAAGAACAACGACCACTTCCCCGACGCCCTGCAAAGCACGCTCTGTGAAGACTCGGTGAGCATCCTGGAGCCGGGCGCCCATGGACGCAACCCGGTCGCCTGCACCGCCCGATATGTCGAGAACTCCGCTCCCCTCCCTGGGGACTGCTACGAGGTCTCCCTCGTCTACGGCTTGAATGCGCATGACATCAATCGCTGGGAATTGCGCTCCGTGGACCTGACGGTCTTCGTCCGCAAGCCGAAGACGCTAGGCGCCGGAGAGGCGGACACGTCCACCCCCGAGGGATGGGCCATCTGGGTCTATCCCCGCTCGCCCGAGGGCGAGGTGAAGTCGCTGCCCACCTGGGACCTGCCGCCGTTCAAGCCCTTCGACTTCCAGGAAGTGCCCTGGAACGCCATGGCCGCCAACTCCGCCTATGCCTTTCCCTGGGCCCCGGACACCATCGACTGGGAATTGCTGCTCACCACGCACCCCAAGTCCCAATGTTACTTCGAGGCACCGCACTGGCCGGATCCCACTCCCATCTACCGGCGCAATACATCGCCCTCCGCCCCCAAATGGTGTCAGTTCTTCGACCGGCAGAGCCGCCAATCCATGCCCCTGGTGGAGGACGACGAGGACGCCACCATCGGCAACGGAAGCACCTGGGATGGCCTGCAGAGTTCGGAGAAGAACCTGGCCATGTTCGAGCCCGCGACGAGTGGTGACGGGAAGCTGCTCCTCCTGAACATGCGAGGCCTCTTCTATTCCGTCGGGAATGATACCTGCCGCGCTTCGAGCTGGAGGCACTTCAAGCCCATCAGCATGATGCCCATCGACCCGGACGTGAACATGCGCTACGAGCTGGCGAAGTCACAGGTGGTCAACGGCAGCCCGCTGCCCTTCCGGGACACGCTGGACAATCCCATACCCTATGGCGTGCTCAACCAGTGGGCGTATCCATGGTTGGATCGCGACGGGAAGAACCTCTTCTTCGCCGCGAAGAGCAACAACCAGGACGGCTACTACGCACGTCAGGTGTTCCGTGAGGATCTGCGCAGCACGAACAGCGAGACGGACGTCACCACCTGCTCTCCGTCGGACGACGCCCGGGCGACGTTCAACCCGGATCGGAGCGGTGGACAGGCCGTCAGCGTGCTCGGCGCCTGGACACGCGGAAAGGCCATCATCCTCGACAACGGCCTGAACCTCACCGACCTGGCCGGAAATCACCAGGACCGTTGGCAGCGCACCTATGATTTGCGCCTGTATGCTGGCGACGACCTCTCGCTGACCCCCAGGGGTAGCACGGCGATCTTCTCGTTCGAGAACCAGCTCAATCACTTCCAGGCCTTGCGCCCCACGTTGCCCTTCGACGTGGTGTGGAACATCCAGTCCAACACCCAGCGCAACGCCGAGGTCGCCTTCGACGACTACCTCCACCAGGGCGCCTTCGTCATCGCCCACATGAACGCCGCCATGCGCATGGACGAGTCGCCCTATACCGGGAACCGGGCCGAGACCTTCCTCCAGGATGGCTTCGTCCCATACAACGCCTGGGCAAACGTGGGCGGAGGTCAGCTCGCCGACTTCCGCTTCAAGCGCAACCCCCTCGCACAGAACGCCGCCACGGGCAGCCCGGAGTTCGGGATGAACGGCCCCTGGCCCCCGGCCAACGTGCGACTGCGCGGTGGCGCGCGCATCGAGCCCGTGGCGCTCGGCGGCGTCAGTGGCAAGGGCGTCTGGCTGGACGGTCTCAATGACTTCATGGACATGGGCTATCGCGTCCAGAGCTCGCAGCGCGACTGGCTGTTCGGCATCTGGCTCGACTCACGTCACCAGAATCTCCACTTCCCGGTGCCCGTCGTTCGGAGCCCACCCCGCACCATCTTCTACTTCTCCGACGAATCGTGGGTGGGGCTCGTCCAGGTGACGACGTTCAATGGCACCTCGTGGAGTGACGGGCACGAGCTGCAGGTCCACAACGGTCCTTCCCGTGTCACCCAGACCGTCGACCTGGGCTCGCTCGTCGAGGTGGGCCGCTACTTCCACTTCGGCATGAAGCTCTACACCGAGGCCGGGGAACGGAAGCTGGCGGTCTACATCAACGGCACGTGGCACTCGACGCTCACCGTCGCCCCGAGCGATGTGGGCTTCGACCCGATGTACAACTCGATGAATGGCTGGACGTGGATGGACGTGAGCGACCCGGGCCCCTCCATCGCCCCGGACCAATTCCGCCGACCCTTCAAGGGCTGGGTGGACGAATTGCGCATCTACGCCCTGGCGCCGGGCGACGCACAGCGGCCCTGGACCGAGGAATTCATCTGCAACCAGGCGCTCGGGACGATGGTGGACGTGTCCTGGTCGCCATGGGAGACGTGGCACCCTCAGCTCGGCGATCTGCGCTTGCGCGCCTCTCTGTATCCCGGCTCCCGGTATGTCCTCTGCGAGCAGATGGCGCTGCACTCCTATTCAGAGCCGCTCGACTACCCACCACAATACGGGGAGGGCCTCTGCATCGACCGCGTCCACAAGAATCCCCTCGCAGATCCGAGCCATTCCGAACGGTGCCTGCGCGCCGGACTCCTGTCGCTGCCCACGCTCCAGTCCACCCAGCCGCGTCCGGACAGCAAGCCCAATGCCTTCTGTCTCTCGTGCCATACCAGCACGGCCACGCTGCCCGGCATGCAAATGGATGCCCTGGCGGCGGGCACCGGGCCCCGCTTCGAGGACCGGCGGAGACAGCCGATGAATGTCCCCGCCGTGCTGGGAGGCGTCGTACCTCCCTGGCTCACCCAGGGCATCGACCTGCCGGACGGCACGCGCACCCTGGACCATTACTTCGACCACTTCCCCGCGCCGTGAAGACGGGGACGGAGGGGGCCGGCACGAGCCCCTCCGGGTAGCACCCGCGTCCACTGCCGGTAGGGCACCTGCAAGTGCGCGAGAGCCACGAAATCGGGGCAAGCCCACGTCACACGAAGTGAGGGAGAGCCGCGGAACGGGGCAACTTCACTCAACGCCTTTTCGCCAGCCCGTACAACCCACGAGCCCGCGCATAGGCAATCGCCCCCGCGGGCACGAGCTCCGCCGGCTCCACGCCCCGCGCGAGCAGATCCCTCACCAGCGTGGAGGACACCTCCGCCAGCGGCGGCCCCACCGTCTCTGGCGCCGGGTAGCCCGCGCGGTAGAGCACCGTCACTCGCGCCATCTCGCGGATGCGCCCGAAGTCCTTCCAATTGGGCAAGTCCTTGAGGATGTCACTGCCGATGATGAACGACCACTCGATGTCCGGGTAGCGCTCCACCAACAGGGACAGCGTGTCCACCGTGCGCCCGGTGAGCCCTGGCTCGCGCTCCACGAGCGTCGTCTTCAGCCAGCCCGAGGTCTCCGTGCACAGCGCCTCGCACATGGCCACCCGGTGCTCGAAGTCCTCCATCTGCTTGCCGAAGGGGTGCTGCCACGACGGCATCAACCACACCTCGTCCACGCCCTGCGTGGCGTGTACGTACGTGGCGGCCATCAGGTGTCCCACGTGGGGCGGGTTGAACGAACCTCCGAGGAGCGCCACCTTCACGTCCGGCCTCGCTTCACTTGAGCGTCAGCTTCGAGGACTTCTTCTCCAGCACCAGCAGCCGGGGCTCCACCACCACGTGCCCGTCCAGCCGGAACGCGGAGAAGCCCAGATCACGGTCCACCTTCTCCAGCAGCGCGCACGTCTGCTCGGCCGCGCCCACCAGCCGTCCCGGGGTGATGAAGTAGCGGGGGCCGATCTGCACCACCTTCGGCTCCGACTCCTTCCCGTGGATGAACACCGCCGCGTTCATCAGGTCATCGCGCGACAAATCATTCTTGTCGTGCACCACGCAGCACAGCGTGTCGCCGACCAGATCCATCACCTTGTTGTTGATGGACGGATCCCGGTACTGGAGCGACTCGCGCTCCGGCACGCGGACGAAGCGCTCCATGACGAGCCGCCGGTCATCCTCCGAGGCCAGCTCTGCTGGAGCCGCCCCGCGAGCCGGCGTGCGCGGCAGCGAGTCCTGGGTGCCCAGCCAGTTCGACACGTCCGCCAGGAAGTCGGTGTCCGAGTACTCGCGCCCGCCCCGGGCCTTCTGCCGCCGCCACAGCACCCACTCGTCCAGGTCCGTGTAGCGCGCACCCGCGAAGATGAAGCGGCGCGCGCCCTTCGAGCGCAGCAGCTCGTAGGCCGCGTCAAAGGCCTCGAGGTCACCGTGGCTGTCAGAGAAGACGCCGATCACGTGGAAGCCCCCACGGTCAAGCGTACAGCAGGTAGGCCGCCCTTTGCTTCGCGAAGGTCTCCGCCTGGGCGGAGAACCCCTCCATCAGCCGGTCCAGGGGCCACCCCGCCTCGATTCCACGGCGAACCTGGGCCGTGCCGCACAGCAAATCGAAGGCCGGGACGTCCTCGACGAACTCGTACGCGTCCGCCCGCCAGTCGAACTTCCCAGGCCCCAGGTCATGCAGGGCCTGGAAGATGGCGATGCCGGTGCGCAGCGGCAGGAACGCCTGCCGGTCCGTCACGTGGATGAAGGCGCCGTTGCAGGACTCACCCTTGTACTTGTCGAACGTGGGGGTGAAGCCCACCGCGCGGAACGCCACGCCCGGCAGGTCCTCCTTCGCCAGCCGAGCCAGCAGCGAGTCCGTGTCCACCCATGGGGCGCCAAACTGCTCGAAGGGGCGGCAGGTGCCCCGGCCCTCGGAGACGTTGGTGCCCTCGCCCAGGCACATGCCCGGGTACACCAGCGCGGTGTCCGGCGTGGGCATGTTGGGCGACGGAGAGATGAAGGGCAGCCCGGTTTCGTCCCAGAACCGCGCGCGGCGCCAGCCCTCGCACGGCACCACCGTCAGCTCGCAGCCGAAGCCCTCCTGCGTGTTGAAGAGCCGGGCCAGCTCGCCCGCCGTCATGCCGTGGCGGTTGGGCAGCGCGTACAGGCCCACGAAGGAGCGGAAGCCCTCCCCCACCAGGTTGCCTTCCATGGCCGCGCCGTTGAGCGGGTTGGGCCTGTCCAACACGTAGAAGGGCACGCGCGCCTTCGCGGCGGCCTTCATCGCCAGGGCCATGGTGTAGACGTAGGTGTAGTAGCGGCTGCCCACGTCCTGGATGTCGAAGACGAGCGCGTCCAGCCCCTGCAGCCACTCCTGGCGGGGCGACAGCGACTCGAAAGTGGAGCCATAGAGGCTGTGCACGGGCACGCCGGTGCGCCTGTCCCGCGCCTCGCCCACGGCCACCATGTACTGCGCCTCGCCACGGATGCCGTGCTCGGGGCCGAAGAGGGCCGCCAGCTTCACGCCGTCGTTGCCGGCCAGCAGGTCCGCCAGGTGGCGGAAGCGCGAGTCCACGCTGGTGGGATTGACGATGGCGCCCACGCGCTTCCCCTTCAACGCGGAGAAGCCCTGCTCCACCCAGACATCCAGTCCCGTCTTCACCTTCGTCACGACATCCCCTTCCTTCGAGGCAGGCCCGCGGGCCGGGCCTTCAGTCCTTCTTGAAGCTCTTCAGCGCGCTCTGCGCGGCCTTCTTCGAGTCACACTTCCCCATGCCGAGGATGCCGCCGCTGCCGTCATCCGGCCCACCGTCGTCCGCCAGGTCCTCCAGCTCTCCCACGGCGCTCTCCAGCTTGAGGCCCGCCACCGCGTAGGCCGCCGAGCTGCGCACGCCGCACTGCGAGTGCTCCAGCAGGTCGATGATGCGGTCCTTCGCGGCGCCGTTGCCCGCCTTCGCCGCGCGGCTGTACTCGCCGAGCGAACCCGACACGTTGCCCATCGCCTCTTCCAGCCGCCCCTCCAGGTAGTAGCGACGGCCCGTGTCCTTCTCCGCCTGGATGAGCCTGCGGGCGTCCTTCACGAGCGCGTTCCGCTCGTCCGAGGGAGCATCCTCCACCGCGTCGATGGCGCGCATCGCCGCGCCGCCGCCGAAGGCGACCACCGCTCCGCCCGCCACCACCGCCAGCAGGCCCAGCCCCACCAGCGCCTTCCGCCCGGCCACCAGGGTCCGCGCACGCTCGCCCAGGCCCTTGGGAAGTCCCCCCTTCAGCCGCGAGAACAGCGACCCTCCGGCGGTGCGCGCGTGCTGGCCCAGCACCGAGGCGCCCGTCGCCGCATGCTGCCCCAGCACCGAGGCGCCCGCCGCGGCGCGCTGCCCCAGCACCGAGGCCCCCGCCACGGCGCGCTGCCCGAGCACCGCCGCGCCCGTCGCCGCGCGCTGCCCCAGCATCGCCAGGTCCACCGGCGGCCCGAGCTGGGACTCGGAGACGCGAGACAGCGCGAGGTTGCCGAAGGGCGGCATGGACGCGGTGTCCGGTGGCTCGGCGATGGCGGCGGCCGAGGGCGCCTCCACGCGGTACGGCGCGCGGGGCACGTGGAAGACGCGAATCTTCCCGGGAATGCCCTTCAGCTCGAAGGCGCCCACCTCCTTCGAGGGGACCTCCGCCTTGTTCATCGCCAGATAGACGGCCTCGGTGAAGTACACCTCGCCCGCCTCGGCGATGCCCTCCACCCGGGCGGCGATGTTGACCGGCTCACCGAAGATGTCGTTGGACTCCAGCCGCACCTCGCCCACGTTGATGGCCACGCGGACGTGGAGCTGGTCGGCCTCCTCGACGGAGCGGTTGTGGTGCCACAGCCGGTCCTGGATGGCGATGCCGCTGAGCACCGCTTGCGTGGGCGACTCGAAGGTGACGAGGAAGGCGTCACCGATGGACTTGATGATGCGTCCGCCGAACGCCTTGAAGAGGGGCGCCAGCAGGGCATGGTGGACCTGCAGCAGGCGCTGGTTCTCCTCCAGCGTCTGCCGGCTGGTCCGCTCGGTGAAGCCCTTGATGTCGGTGAAGACGATGGCGAGGTTGGCGGTCTTCAAAGCCGGCGCAGTGTACGTGCCACCGCCCGGGGCGCAATCGCCACGAGTTCTCGGATGCCCGCCCGCTGTCAGCGGCGAGAGGGCTTCAGCTCGCGCATGCGGCGCTTCTGCTGTGGCTCCATCGCCTTGCGGACCTTCTGCGCCAGTTGGGGCCGCTCCGTCCGCTCGTAGAACTCGGCCAGACGCCGGAGCACCAGGGGGCTGGCTGGCTGGAAGGCCCTCGCCGCCAGCAGCTCATTCTCGGCATCCAGCAGGCGTTCCTGGTTTTCGAGCACCTCCGCCAGCTGTAAGCGCACCTGCACCCACTCGGGCCTCGCGCGGGCGAGGTAGCGGTAGTGGAGCTCCGACTTGAGCCAGTCCCCCAGCGAGGCCCACAGGCCCCCCAGGCGGAAGCGCGCGTCCTCATAGGAGGAACGGTGCTGGACGGCCCGCTCGTACGCCCGCACGGCCTGCATCCGGTCGCCCCGCTCCTCCCACAGCAGGCCGCGCAAGTACCAGGCCCGGGGGTTGTTCGGTGCCACCCCGGTGACTGCGTTCAGGTGGGCCTCGGCCTGCTCCAGGGCGCCGCCCATCTTCAACAGGAGGCGGGCGGCCTCCAGTCGGGGCAGCTCCCACGTGGGCCGGCTCCGGACCAGGGCCTCCATGGCGGCGAGCGCGCCCGCGTCGTCCCCGGCCGTCTCCAGGGCCAGGGCGTCCGAGAGGGAAGCCGGGGTCGGCACGGCGGCCTGGACGGGCGTTGCCGTCAGGGTGGACGGTTCCGCCGCGTCAGACGCGCCCGTCAGCAAGGTCGCCATGAGGAGCCACTTCATGTGCGGCCGATAATAGAGCCGAGCCGGGCTCCTCAACAGATCCTCTTGACGACCGAGCGGCCGCGCATGAAACCCATGACCGTGCAGATATCCCAAAGGACGCTCGAAGACCTCGGCTTCTCGGAAGTGCTCCGTGCGCTGACCCAGCGCTGTCGGACCGAGCCTGGGAGGGAACGGGTGCTAGCCCGCCCCTTCCTCGACACCGCCGAGCAGGTAGCCGAGGCGCTCGCGCTCGTCACCGAGGCCCGCTCCCTCGCGCAGGAGCAGTTCTCCCTGCCGCTGGGCGGCGTGGTGGACCTGCGCACCGCCATCGGCCATGCGGCCAAGGGCGGCCTGCTGGAGCCCCGGCAGCTCATCGACTCGGCGCAGCTCCTGTTCGCCTTCGTCCGCACCCGCGAGGCGCTGGACGAGCGGAAGGAGCGCGTGCCCCGGCTGATGGAGATTGCCCGCCGACTGCCCATGCTGGAGTCCATGGCCCGGCGCATCGACCAGTGCTTCGAGCCCGACGGTGAGATTTCCGACAGGGCCAGTCCGGAGCTGCGCGAGGCGAGAGACAGGGCGCGCGGCCTGCACCGGCGCATCAAGTCGCGGCTGGACGAGCTGCTCCACGACGAGAGCTTCCTGCCCAAGCTGCGGGAGAACTACTACACCCTCCGCAACGGCCGTTACGTGGTGCCGGTGGTGTCCAACTACCGCTCCGAGGTGGACGGCATCGTCCACAACGCCAGCCAGACGGGCCAGACGCTCTTCATGGAGCCGCAGGCCATGGTGGGCCTGGGCAACGACCTCGCCATCGCCCAGTCGGTGGTGACGGAGGAGGAGCGGCGGGTACTCCAGGAGCTGAGTGATCTGCTCGGCCAGGAGTCGGTCCGCATCCTGGAGGGCCTGTCGGCGGTGGCCGAGCTGGACGAGGTGGAGGCCGTCGCCGTCCTCTCCGCGGACCTGGACGCCAGCACGCCCGCGTTCGACGGGGTGAAGGACCTGGAGCTGCGGATGCTGCGCCACCCACGCCTGGTGCTCCGGGGCACGGAGGTGGTGGCCAACGACGTGACGCTTACGGGCGAGGCCCAGGCCCTGGTGGTGTCCGGCCCCAACGCGGGCGGCAAGACGGTGACGCTGACGGGCGTGGGCCTGTGTGCGCTGATGCTCCGCGCCGGCCTGCCCATTCCGGTGGCGGAGGGCTCGCGGATGCCGCTGTACCGCTCCGTGCACTCCACTGTGGGCGACGCGCAGGACCTGTCCCAGGGCCTGTCCTCGTTCAGCGCGCACGTGACGATGCTCCGGGACATCATCGCCGCGGCCAGCGAGGGCTCGGTGGTGATGATCGACGAAATCGCCGCGGACACCGACCCGCGCGAGGGTGCGGCCATCGCCATCGCCGTGCTGGAGGAGCTGATGGCCAAGGGCGTGGTGGTGCTCGTCACCACGCACCTGGAGGAGCTGAAGGCCCTGGCCCACATGGACCCGCGCTTCCTCAATGCGCGCGTGGGCTTCGACTCGAAGCGGATGACGCCCACGTATCGCCTGCAGATGGGCGCGTCGGGTCAGTCCTCGGCGATTGAGATGGCGGCCCGGGTGGGCCTGCCCCAGAAGGTGTGCGAGCGCGCGCGGGAGCTGTCGCTGAACGCGGGCGGTCCGCTGTCGAAGGCGATGGCGGCGGCCGAGGAGGAGCGGCGCAAGCTCTACGAGGAGCTGGAGCGGGCGCGCGTGGCGGCGAAGGAAGCGGAGGCGCTGCGGGCAGATTTGGAGAAGCAGAAGCAGCAGTTCGAGCGTGAGCGCAGCGCGCGGATGATGCAGTTCAACGAGGACGTGCACGCCGCGAGCGAGCACGCCGCCGCCGAGGTGCGCGAGCTGCTGGCGAAGCTACGGGCCGGGCAGAACGAGAAGGCGCTGTCGGAAGCGCGCATGCAGCTCCAGCAGCGCGCGGAGGATGCGCAGAAGCGCGCGCTGGCCGCCAAGGCGGAGCTGTTCCAGGTGGAGGCGCCAGGGCCCGCGAACCTGAAGGTGGGCGCCTGGGTCCACCACTCCGGGCTGGCCCGGGACGTGGAGATCCTGGAGCTGACCGATTCGCACGCGGTGGTGTCCGCGGGTGGCGCGCTGAAGATGCGGGTGCCCACCTCGGAGCTGTCGGGCTCGCGCACGCGCAAGCCGCAGCAGCAGAAGTTCCCCGAGCGGCAGAAGCAGGATGCGGCGCTGAAGCGCGCGGCCTCGGCGGCGCCCGCGGAGGTGGAGGCGACGAACTTCCGCTGCGACGTGCGCGGCATGCGCGCGGACGACGCCCTGAAGGAACTGGAGGCCTTCCTGGACGGAGGCCTGCGCAGCGGCGAGGAGGCCGCGCTCATCATCCACGGCCACGGCACGGGCGCGCTGAAGCAGGCCATCCGTGACTATCTCTCCGCCTCGCCCTACATCCGCATGTTCCGCCCGGGCGAGAGCCACGAGGGCGGCGACGGCGTGACGGTGGTGTCACTGCGGGCGTAGGCAGCACTTCCCACGGGCTCGAATCCCGTCGGGGACGACCTGCGAGGCCCAGCACTCCCGAAGGAGTTGCTGGGCTTTTCTTTTACCTCCCGTCCGTCATGTGCCCCTCCGGCGTCGATGACCCACGCTGTCGCCAGCGTGCGATGCGACAGGCGAGTGCCTACTTCGCCAAACCTTCGAGCTTCGTGACCAGGTCCGGCGAGAACGTGCCCTGCGCGAGACGCTGACGCACCTGCTTGAACGCGCTGTCCCACCTCGCCTTCTCCTCAGCCGTGAGGGTGATCACGGTCATGCGCGTCTTCATGCGTTCGTAGGCGGCGGCGTCCTCGTTGCGAATTCTCGCCATGAGCGCAGCCGCGGAGACCTTCCCCGTATCAATGAGGACCGCTCGAAGATCCGCCGGGAGAGCGTCGAGGCGCTTCGACGAGATGACGATCCCGCCGATGGCCAGGGCGCTCGTGCTGTCGACGATGTGGTCGAGCTTCGACGCCCACTGGAGCTGCCGAGGCCGACCGCCGTCACCGCCGCACCGTCGAGCTGGCCAGCCTTCATCTTGCCGACCATCGCCCCCTCGTCCCCCTGCTGACCGTTGTAGAAGAACTGGAGTTCAATCCTGCCTCCGCTCTTTTCCTTCACGGCCTTCTCCCACACCGTGAAGACCTGGCCCCAGGGGCTCGACTTCGGAGCCAGCGTTCCGATCCGGAGGGTCTCCACTGCGTCCGCCTCCCCTGCGAAGCCCACACCCGAGAAGAGCGTAAGAACCCCCAGAAGCTTGATGGCTGATCTGCGCAACATCATTTTGAGAAGCCTCCATCTTGGTGGAAGAGAAAGAACTCCCGGGATTGCTCGCGGGATGAATCATCTCCTTCCATCGTAGAAAATCGCTTCATGGAACCTGCATGGCGCGTTCCAGGGCCGCCCGGCACCTGGCCGCAGGCCATCGCGAGCGCAAGAGCTCAGCGCGCTTCGGGAGAAGACATGGGGCGCGGCCGCCCGCGCCAGATTGCCGTCACCCAGCCCCGGCGTATCGCCGCGACGAGCGTGGCGGCGCGCGTGGCGCGCGAGGTCGGCACTGCGCCTGTGGGTGGAGCGGGTGAAGACACGTGTATCAATACACGCAGGTCCCGCTCGGGCCGCAGTACCCCTGCCCCGTCTTGCAGACGCACTGGTAATCCTCCATGCAGAAGGAGGCCGGCAGGCACGCCCGCCACGGTGAACCAGCGAGTGGACGTTGCCCGCGCCAATCGCGTCCACGCCCGAGAGCACCTGGACGGGTGTATGACTTTGCGTGGGCGCCGCGAGCGTCCGAACCTCAGCCCGCCCGGCCGCCTCCACCGCTTCCTTCTCCCAGGAGTAGAGGGTGGGGACGCTGACGCCCGACTCCTCCCCTCGCCCCCGGCTTGCCCTACACCGCGCGCGCTTCCCCCAACATTGAACCAGAACATGCACGGATGGACGGGTTGTTTTTCCTCTGAACCCCGCCACCTTCGAGGTCCAAGGACCCGCCGGGTCATCCCTCACATGCACATGCGGAGCGCGACGCCGCGTCGCGTAACGCTTGTATGAATGGAGCGTATACATGGATGCCAGCGAGATGCTCCCACAACATAGGGTCGGCCGCCTGCGGCAGCTCCTCGCCACGGACCCACGAACCAACCTCCTCGACGTGCAGCTCAGGATCACGGGCAATCGCGTGTTCATCGCCGGTCGCGTCGAGTCGGACTCGTTACGCGCGGCGGCGGAGCAGGTGGTGCGCGAGGCACTTCCCCCGGAGATGCAGGTCGTGAACAATCTGTCCGTCACGGCCTACGTCCCATGAAAATCGCCGCCGTCGGGGATATCCACGCCGGAATGGACTCGGCGCCGCTGATCCGGGCCGCCGTCGAGCACTTGCGGGGCCGGGCCGACATTCTGGTGGTGGCCGGCGATCTCACGCAGCACGGCTCTGTCGAGGAGGCCCAGGTCGTGGCTCGCGAGCTCGCGCGCCTCGAGTTGCCGATGTTCGCGGTGCTGGGCAACCACGACTACCACATGGGCGCCGAGCAGGCGATTAGCGCCACGCTCGAGGACGCAGGGGTGCGCGTCCTCGAGGGCAAGGCGGTGGTCTGCGATGTCGATGGCGTGCGGGTCGCGGTGGCCGGGGTCAAGGGGTTCGGCTGCGGGTTCGCCGGCGCGTGCGGCACCGAGTTCGGCGAGCCCGAGATGAAGCTGTTCGTGCGGCGCTCCCGGGAGAGTGGCGAGCAGCTGGCCCGTGCCCTCGCCACCGCGGACGCCAACCTCCACGTCGCGCTCACGCACTTCTCGCCCGTCAAGGACACGCTCCTCGGCGAGCGCCCCGAGATCCATCCCTTTCTGGGCTCGTTCTTCCTGGCCGACGCGATCGACCAGGGTCCGTGCGACGTGGCGTTTCACGGCCACGCGCACAACGGCACTGAGTGGGGGCTCACCGCGGGCGGCGTCCCGGTGCGAAACGTAGCCCGGTTCGTCCTACGTGCCGCCTACAAGGTGTACGAGCTCGACCCGGCGGCGCCACCCGGCTCGCGCCTGCGCTGACCGAGCGACGGACGCGCCCGCTGGCCGAAGCCGGACAGCCTTGCGCGTCGAACTTCCTCCGCGCGCTGGACTGCGGCGCGCCTGGAGCGGTTGCACTGAAGGAGAACTGGCCGCTCCTCGACACCTGGATGGACGACCGCACAGCGTGCACGAGGGGCTTTGATGGCGCACCCCTTCGACCGAGGGAGAATTCCCATGAGCGAATCGCCGTACTCGAGCAGCTCCCAAGCTACTGTGAGCCTTGCGGACGAAGAGACGACACTGCGTGTTGTCACCGACACCGTCTTCGGGCTCTGGACCGCCGTGAACAACCTGACCCGGCTTCGGCCGTCACGCCGAACGCGCTACCGCGTCACCATCTTCGGTTCAGCTCGGACGAAGCCTGGCCACTGGGCCTACGACGAAGTCCGGAGAATGGCGGCAGGTCTGACCACGTTGGGTTGCGACATCGTCACGGGCGGCGGTCCAGGGTTGATGGAGGCCGCGAACCAAGGCGCCAGACAGGCTCAGGGTTCCAGCCGGACGCAGTCCACCGGAATCCGCGTGGACCTGCCATTCGAGCAGGAGTCAAACGCCTTTGTCGAACAAGCCTATGTGCATCAGACGTTCTTCACCCGCCTGCACCACTTCGTCCTGATGTCCGACGCCTACGTGGTCGTTCCAGGGGGAATTGGCACGGCGCTCGAATCGTTGATGGTCTGGCAACTGCTTCAGGTCAGACATCTGCGTGACACGCCACTCGTCTTCGTGGGTGCGATGTGGGGCGGGCTCGTCGACTGGGCACGCACGCACATGCTACGGCCCGGCGACGAGCTCATCAACGCCCCTGACCTGGAGATCCCGCGCTGTGTGAACGGCGCGGACGAAGCAATTGCGATCATCCGCGAACATCACGCCCGGTGGCAAAGCGACGCCGGTGCACAGCCCGCCGAGGAAAGGACACACTGAGGGCGCTGACCGGATGGAAGGCCGAGTCGCAGCGGCTGGCGGACGCAACGGGCCTGGCCATCAGCGTCTGCCACTTCCCGCCCGGCACGAGCTGGACCGGCGGCGCTACCGCACGGGAATCAGCTTCTCTCGAGCTGCAACGCCTTGAAGCGCGCACCGCACTCCTACCAGCGCAAGCTGGCGGAGCGCCCGGCGGGGTGCTCCCGGTCAGCAGCCCGAGAGCGCCGCGCCGAGGTCCCGGTCCAGCCGGCGAATGTCGAGCCGACCGCCGACGCCGACGTTGAGCCAGTACCAGAGCGCGTCGTGCACGGTGATGTTGGTCCCGGGCACCGGTGGGGGGCCCAACGAGGTCTCGTCGCTGTCAGGCGTGAGGCTGAGCCTGAACTGGCGCCCTTCCTCGAGACCGACGTGCTGGCAGCACCAGGGAGCAATCACGCCGGTCACCGAGTCGTGATCGACGTAGCTCTCGAGCAGCGTGGCCCGCATCAGGACCCTGAAGTCCGCGAGCGTCGTCGGCGTGCTGAACTGCCCCCCATGAGCAACGAAAAGCCCTCGGAGTTGGGGGGGTCGGTGTACTGGTAGCTGATGACGGGATCGCTGAGGTCGAAGCGCACGAACGTCGGGGTCTCTAAGGCGGGGATGGCCGTCCTGAGTCGTTTTCCGGCAATGGTGGCGGGTGCCGCCCGGGTTCTCACCCGAATTGTCGGGGCGTGAGGGGGCTTATACAGTGCCGGGTATGTCCAAGCATGGGGGACGTTGGGGCAGCGTCGATGTGGTCATCCTCGCGGCGCTATCGCTGGAGTACGAGGCGGTGCGCCAGGTCGATGCCGGAGCCGTCGAGGGGAGCCAGTGGGAGGAGGAGCGGCGCCCGAACGGCCTCCAGGTGGCATTCCGCGCGTTCCACGGCAAGAAGGGCAGCCGCCCGCTACGGGTCGCGGTGGGACTGACGACTGCCCTGGGCACCGTGGGAACAATCACCGCGTTATTCCCCCTGGTCGAGGAGTACCACCCGAGGTGCGTCGCGATGTGCGGCGTCTACCCTGCGAAGCCTGGGAATACGAACCTGGGCGACGTCCTCGTACCCGACAGGCTGTTCTTCCGCGACATGGGCAAGCATTACCCCAAAGTCGCCCAGCAGGACCTCATGACGTACAACCTGCGCCACGACTGGAAGGAAGCGCTCGAGCACTTCGACTTCCTCGGGCATCTGAAAGACCAGGACTGGTGGAAGAACCGTCCAGTGCCGTTCCCAGAGCAGAGGGACTGGTTGTTGATGAGGCTCCACGAAGGTGTTTCAGAGCCATGGACGCTTCCAGAGTGCGCGCGGTATTGCCCCGATTGGGAGACGGTCTTCGAGGAGCTCGTCTCACACAGCCAGGCATTCCATAGCGGGGAGCTCACTCCCAAAGGACGCAAGTCCGCGAGGTCTCTTTCGCGCCACAAGGGGCGCACCCCAGGTCTGTTTCCCACAGAAGGGCAACTCCCATTCCGCGTCCACCTCAAGCCCATGGACAGCGGCAGTCCATTCGTCGATGACATGGCCGACTGGGGAGAGGTCACCGGTTCCATGCGCAAGGCGCTGGGCCTGGAGCTGGAGGCCGCCGCGCTCGATGCACTGGCGATGAAGGGCATCATGGGCTTCGGCATCTCTGGGTACGACCCCTTCAGGAAGTACGCGGCCCGGACGTCGGCCGAGTGCGTGCTTGCGTTCCTCCGCGAGCACCTCGATGTGGAGGTGGCTCCCGGCCGCCCAGGTCAGCCCTGATTCTTACGCCAAGGAAAGACGGGGGCCCTGTTGAGGGGGAGGGAGGGTGCAGAGGGGCCGAGGAGGGCCGCTGACGGGGGCCCCAAGCTGTGCGCCAGGCCGGTAGTATGGAGCGCCTCGTCCAGACAGCCACCGGGTGGGAAACATGAAGCTCGCAACGTCCTACCGGGAGCAGCTCGCCACCGAGAAGCGGTCGGCGTACGTGCGCCTGGTGGGTGCGGTGGCTGCGGCCATCGGAGGGCACTGGTTGCTCTACACCTTCAACGGTCCGCTCCGACTGGGGTCCTTCTGCCTCACGTTCTGCAGCGCCGGGGTGGTGCTCTACGCCGTGATGGTCCCGCGGCGGAAGCCCAGAGCGCTCCATGCCGTCTTCGACCGGCGGGTGATCCGACCGAGCACACTGGAGCCGCATGTGCAGCACCTCCACCGGCTGGCGTTGATGATCGCTGTAGAGGAACTCGAGGTGCTCACACGTGAGCCTGGCGTGGCTCCGCTGAGCCACTTCGTCCACATCGAAGGGATGGGGGAGGGCATCGCGTGTCACGAGCCAAGCCAGGGGCTGGCGACGCTCGACGCCCTCCTCGCCGCGCTCCCCCAGGCCAGGCCGCCGCTTCGGGATGCGGCGGCGGTGCGCGAGGGGCTCGAGGATCTCCGTGCGGACTTGCAGGCCGCGGACGCGTGCGGGGCACGCTTCTGCCTCATGCCGGTGGCCGCCTGGACGGGGTTGGCCGAGTCGAACCTGGGGCTGTTCCTCGGGACCTGGCACAGCTGAATCCTCCTGATTGCCCTCGAAGACCTCCTTCGCCACGCCGAGCGCATCAGCCCGGCCTGGGAGCGGCGGTTTGTCGACGAATGACCCGCTCGGCCACGGCGAGGTTGATGAACCAGCCGGCGCCCAATAGCAGCGCTCTGGCGAGCTCGCCCGGCGTGCCGACGATGAGGAACCAGGGCGCGGAGACCAGCACCTGCGTGCCCGCGCCCAGACCGATAGCGTAGCCTCGAATCGTCCAGGCCCGGTGGCCGCCGACGTCCCGCCGCAGGATCGCGGCCAGCCCCAGGACGATGGACAGGACCATCGCCGAGCCGAACAGGAGCCGCAGGCCGTCGAGGAGCTCACCGTCGCCTTGGGCGCGGGGATAGAACAGCGTCATCCACAAGCCCGAGAGCCCGGCCATGAGGCCGCACGCGACCAGAATCCGCCCGGCGACGCGGTGCCAGCCGGGCCGCCGGCGGCGAAAGCCCGGGGCGAATTGGAAGGCCCCCAGGGTGCAATACACGCTGGCGCTGAGGACGTGCAGCACCACCGGTAGCGGCGATGCGAAGAACCGCGCGTTGCTCGGCGTGGGCTCGGCGCCGCCCGCCAGCTCGGCCAGACGGGCGGCGCCGGCAAGGATGGGCACGAGCGAGAGCGCGACCAGCGCAGCGGGCACGAGCCGCTCGGCCCGGGTGGTGGAGGTCATGGAGGCTCTTCTCCTGTCGGTGTCGGAACGATGGGCTACGCGCGTGACGACGGCGACGCCTCGTCACGTGCGAACAAATAGCCCTCCGCGACCCCCGACGGAATTGACTGAATTCCTTCTCCTGATATGCGAAAATGCATGGACTGGCGGGCGGTCAATTTCGATTGGAATCGGGCGCGGGCCTTTCTTGTCACCGCGGAAGAGGGCTCGCTCACGGCGGCAGCGCGTGCGCTCGGCATGGCGCAGCCGACACTCGGGCGTCAGGTGAGCGCGCTCGAGGACGAGCTGGGCGTGGTGCTGTTCGAGCGCGTGGGGCGGAGCCTCACGCTGACGCCGAGCGGGCGCGAGCTGCTCGACCACGTTCGAGCCATGGGCGACGCCGCGGGGCGTGTCTCGCTTGCGGCCGGCGGACAATCGCAGAGCTTCACCGGGCTGGTTCGCATCTCGGCCAACGAGATCTACTCGGCCTTCCTGCTGCCGACCCTCGTAGAGAAGCTTCGGCGAGAGGCGCCGGGCCTCGACATCGAGCTCATCGCAACCAACACCGCGGTCGATCTGCGTCGGCGGGAGGCGGATATCGCGATCCGGAACTTCCGCCCCACCCAGCCCGACCTCATCGCCACCAAGATCAGGGACGACCCGATACGGCTGTATGCGGCGACCCGCTACCTTGCGCGCATCGGCAACCCACGTACGCCGAAGGCACTGAGCCGCGCCGACTTCATCGGGCTTGGCGGGACCGACGCCATGCTCAACGGGCTGAACGGGCTGGGCTTGAGCCTGACGCGACGGAACTTCCCGGTGCTGACGGGGAACCACCTCGTGCACTGGGAGATGGTCAAGCAGGGCATCGGCGTGGGCGTCGCTCCCGAGCGCGTGGGAGACGCCGAGCCGCTGGTCCGGCGGGCCCTCCCCAGCCTCGCCCCGTTGTTCCTTCCCATCTGGCTGACGACCCACCGCGAGCTGAACACCAGCAAGCGAATCCGAATGGTGTTCGACCTGCTCGCGACCGAGCTCGGGAGGTGAGTGACGGCGCGCTCTTGCTGTACGGAATGGCGTGACTCGCAAACCCTGGGACACGCCGACGATGGAGTGCTGTGCTGGAGAAGCGCTGACTGTCTGCAGATGCCCCCAGTGTGCCCCTCCAGCGGGGCTGAGAACGGGACACGACGGGGCGAGACGGGATGGGGCGGCATGACGAACCGATGTGAGCTCAAGGCGATAGCGGGTAACAGCGCGTCCTGCTTGAGGTTTCCTATCGCCCTGCCCACGGGTTCGAATCCCGTCGGGGACACTTCTCCAGAATGTCTCCAAGCCGGAGACGCATCCCGCCCCTCCTCCAGCATCTGGATGGCGCGGTGTTTCTCCCCTTCCTCAGGTGCATGTACCGCAGGGCGTATTGGACGCAGCAGGAGGGCCGCGAGGAGGCCCGCCCGTTGCCGCTCCAGCCCCCCCTGCCCTGCGCAGGCGACCGGTCGGATTGGGCTCCGCCAAAAAGTGCATCCCTCCGCCGTGCGTCACTCCCACAGCGCCTGCTGCGCTGGCCCCCTGGCAGGGCGCGCAGGTGCCCACACGATTCGTCAGGGGCGGAGCGAGCGCTTCAGTGCTACTCCATGCTGCCATGTCCGGCGATTCACCCGTCCCCGCCCCCGGCGGCTTGCCCACCCTGCACTTCCCCCCCGAGCTCCCCATCTCGAGCCGGGTGGAGGACATCACCGCGGCCATCACCGCCCATCAGGTGGTCATTGTCGCGGGGGCCACCGGCTCGGGGAAGACGACGCAGCTGCCGAAAGTCCTGCTCGCCATGGGGCGCGGCCGCCCGCGCCAGATTGCCGTCACCCAGCCCCGGCGTATCGCCGCGACGAGCGTGGCGGCGCGCGTGGCGCGCGAGGTCGGCACGGAGCTGGGCACGGACATCGGCTACCAGATTCGCTTCGAGGACCGCTCGTCCCGGCAGACGGCCGTGAAGTTCATGACCGACGGAGTCCTCCTCGCGCAGATTCACAGCGACCCGCTCCTGAAGCGCTACGACACCGTCGTCCTCGACGAGGCCCACGAGCGCAGCCTCACCATCGACTTCCTGCTGGGGTGGCTCAAGCGCCTCCTCCCCAGGCGCCCCGACCTCAAGGTGGTGGTGAGCTCGGCCACCATCGAGACCGAGCGCTTCTCGCAGTTCTTCGGGGGGGCTCCGGTCATCCAGGTGGAGGGCCGTACCTTTCCGGTGGACGTGCTCTACGAGCCGCCCCCCGAGGACGACGAGCTCGCCGACTCCGTCGCCGATGCGGTGGCGGACGTGCTCTCGCTCGACCCGGACGGGGACGTCCTCGTGTTCCTCCCCGGGGAGCGGGAAATCCGAGAGGCCGAGAATGCCCTGAACGCGCGCTCGCTCCGCGGCACGGTGGTGCAGCCCCTGTATGCGCGCCTGTCGGCCGCCGAGCAGTCGCGCGTCTTCGCCACCATCCCCGAGCGCCGGGTCATCCTCGCCACCAACGTCGCGGAGACGTCGCTCACCATCCCGGGCATCGTATACGTCGTGGACACGGGGGTGGCGCGCCTGTCGCGCTACGACCCACGCTCGGGCACCACGCGCCTGCACATCGAGCCGGTCTCCCAGGCGAGCGCCGACCAGCGCAAAGGGCGCTGCGGACGCGTGCGCGAGGGCATCTGCGTGCGCCTCTACGACGAGGCGAGCTTCACCACGCGGCCCGCCTTCACCGACCCGGAAATCAAGCGCACCGGGCTCGCGGGGGTCATCCTGCGGATGAAGTCCCTCGACCTCGGTGACGTCGAGGACTTCCCCTTCCTCGACCCGCCCCAGCCGAGGGCCATCGCCGAGGGCTGGCGGGTGCTCGAGGAGCTCGGGGCCATCGAGGGCAAGGATCGCACCTTGACGCCGCTCGGGTACCAGCTCGCGCGCTTCCCGGTGGACCCGCGCATCGCGCGGATGATTCTCGCCGGCGCCGAGTACGGGTGCCTGGACGAGGTGCTCATCGTCGCCGCGGCGCTCAACCTGCAGGACCCGCGCGAGCGGCCACGGGAGCTCGCGCAGAAGGCGGACGAGCTGCACCGGCGCTTCCGTGACGAGCACTCGGACTTCACGGGGCTCCTCAAGCTGTGGGCGTTCGTGCGCGAGGCCGAGGGCCGGGGGACGTCCCATCTGCGGCGCGTGTGCCGGGACAACTTCCTGTCCTTCCTGCGGGTGCGCGAGTGGCGGGACGTCCAGCGCCAGCTCGAGGAGACCGTCCGCGAGCTGCGCCTGCCGCGCAAGGGCCGGGGCGCCCCGGTGCGTGGGGACGTCCTGCACCAGGCGCTCCTCACCGGGCTCCTGTCCCGCATCGGCCAGTGGAATCCGGAGCAGCGCCACTACACGGGCGCGAAGCAGACGCGCTTCATGGTTCACCCCTCGTCGGCGCTCGCGAAAAAGCCCCCTGCCTGGGCGATGGCGTTCGAGCTCGTGGAGACGTCCCAGCTGTTCGCGCGCACCGTGGCGAAGCTCGACCCGGAGTGGCTCGCGGCGGCGGCCCCCCACCTGCTCAAGCGCAGCTACTCCGAACCGCACTGGTCGGAGAAGTCCGCGCGCGCCGTAGTGAAGGAGAACGCGACCCTCTTCGGGCTTCAGGTCTTCAAGGAGCGCCCCGTGGCCCTGGCCAGCATGGACCCCGCCCGGGCACGGCTGATGTTCCTCGAGCATGCCCTGGTGCGCGGCGAGTACCGCACCCGGGGGGCGTTCCAGGAGGAGAACCAGCAGGTGCTCGAGCGCGTGGCGCGCCTGCGGGACAAGGCCCGGCGCAGCGAGCTGCTCGACAGCGAGGCGCTGCTGACGTTCTTCGACCAGCGCCTCCCGGCGGACGTGACGGACGGAGCGAGCTTCGAGGCCTGGCGCCGCAAGGCCGAGGCGGCCGACCCCGACGTGCTCGTCCTCTCGATGGAGGATGCCCTCTCGCACGACCCGGGCCTGTCCCCGGCGCACTACCCGGACGCCATCCCCCTGCACGGCGCGTCCGTGCCGGTGACGTACACCTTCGACCCCGCGGCCGAGGACGACGGCATCACCCTGAGCGTGCCGCTGCTGCTGCTCGCCCAACTCGTCCCCGGTGAGCTCGACTGGACCATCCCCGGGTGGCAGCGGGAGAAGCTCACCGCCCTGCTCGAGCAGCTCCCCCGTGCCCAACGCAAGCAACTGGGGCCGGTGCCGGAGCTGGTCGACCGTCTCGAGAAGGAACTGGTGCCCTTCCGCGGGCCGATGATTCCAGCGCTCGCGCGTGCGGTGTCCCGGCTGTGCGGCGTGGACGTACCCGAGGAGTCCTTCCGGGCGGATGCCGTGGCGCCGTACCTGCGCCTCACGCTCCGGGTGCTCGACGAGAAGGGAAAGGAGCTCGCGCGGAGCCGCGACGCCGACGCGCTGCTCGAGCAGCACGGGGGGCGTGCACGGGCGGCGCTGCGCAGCGCGGCACCGACTTCGGACTGGGAGCGCAAGGGGCTGACGGCCTGGACCTTCGGCGAGCTGCCCCCCGTGGTCACCCGGCGGGTCGGCGGGCTCGACGTCCGCAGCTACCCCGCGCTCGTCGACCGGGGCGCTGCCGTGGACCTGGTGCTGCTCGAGACCTCCGCCGCCGCCGACGCGGCCACGCGCACGGGGGTCCGCCGGCTCCTGATGCTCGCCGCGCGCGGACACGTGGCCGTCAGCGCCGCGCGCATGCCGCTGCCCTTCCCGTCCCTGGACGGCGCGCCTCCTGCGCGGGGCCAGGCCGACGCCTTCCGGGCGCTCGTCCTCGCCCGCGGCGTCGACGAGGCGTTCAAGCTCGCACCGGGTGCGCCGCTACCCCGCACGAAGGCGGCCTTCGAGGCGCTGGTCCGTGAGGGCTCACCGCGCATCGAGAGTGCGGCCCGGGACTGGGCGAACGCCGTCGTTGTCACCTCCGCGGAGCTCGCCGCGACGCTCGCTGCACTCAAGACAGCATCGAAGGGGCCGAGCGGCGCGGCGGCCGTGCGGGACATCCGCTCGCAGCTCGGGCACCTGTTCCCCGCGAACCTCATCGAGTGGATTCCCTTCGCGCGCCTGCTGCACTACCCGCGCTACCTCCGCGCGGCCCAGGCACGGCTGTCGCGTGCGGTGGTGAACCCCAGCAAGGACGCAGGGAAGGCCGCGCCCTTCACCCCCCTGTGGGAGACCTTCCTCGCCAGGCGCGCCACCGTGCGTGACCAGGAGGCGGCGCAAGAGCTGCGGTGGGCCTTCGAGGAGCTCCGCGTGGCCATCTTCGCTCCGGAGGTGACGACGCCCGTGTCGGTGACGGTGGCGAAGGTCGGCGCGGCCCTCGCGGCGCTGCGCTAGAAATTGGCCCAAGCGCCCCTGGCGCGGATGCCCTGGTCCCCGGGGACGTGACACCGTAAGCGTGCGATCACAGGAGGCTGGGGGATTGGCATGGACAGTGCTGAGGGTGGCCTGAACCCTCAAACCCTCACGAGGCCTCCGTGTCCCGCAAGAAACTCCGAGCCGCCTTCACCCGCCTGCTGCTCGTTGCCCCCGCGCTGCCCCTGCTCGCGTGTGGAGAGCCGCTATTCTTCATCAGTGTCTATTCGAGGACGCTGCCGGATGGCGGTGTGTTCCCACGGCCGGGGGCCTCCTGTGACGAGATCTGCGAGCAGGGGCTCCCGGGCTGCTACAACGGCATCGAGTGCCATCACCGGCAGCCCGGTCCGGATGGAGGCATCGTGGCGGACTGCTCGTCCTGGTGCGATGGGCGCCGCCCCGAGGGTCTGGTGAGGCCCGGCAGGGGGATGAAGCCGGACTCGGAGCTGGGCGCCCTCTTTGCCCTGAAGGCCCACCTGGAGGCGGCCTCCGTTCCCGCCTTCGAGCGGCTGGCGCGGGAGTTGGAGGAGCACGGCGCCCCGGCCCTGCTGGTACGCAGGGCCCTCCGTTCGGCCCAGGAGGAGGTGCGCCACGCTCGGGCGATGGAGGCCCTGGCGCTGCGCCATGGCGCGTCCATTCCCGAGGTGGTCGTGGAGCCCTTCCGCCCGCGCTCGCTGGAGGCGATGGCGCTGGAGAACGCCGAGGAGGGGTGCGTTCGCGAGTCGCTGGGAGCGCTGATGGCGGGCTGGCAGGCCCGCACCGCGGCGGATGCGGAGGTGCGTGAGGCCATGACAGCCATCGCGCAGGAAGAGCTGGGCCACGCGGAGCTGTCCTGGGCGATTGATTCCTGGGCCTCGCGTCGGCTGGGTGTCGCGGGGAGCGCACGACTTCACGAGGCCAAGGTGGAGGCCTTGCGCCAGCTGGAGCGCGACGTGGAGGCGAGCCGTCACTCTGAGGAGCTGGTGGTCCGGGCGGGGCTCCCCTCTCGTGAGGCGGCACTGAGGCTTCTGGGCGGGCTGGCCGAGGTGGTGCGGCGCCCGGCCCTGGCGTAACGGCTCCCTGGCGCCTCAGTGCACGCTGCGCGAGTGATGGGCCTCGGGGCGGGAGGGCTGCGCGAGCTCGCCAGACTCCGAGCGCAAGAGCACGCCGACCGCGGACGGGGCGCCCTCGCGCGCCGAGAGCGGGAAGTAGCTCGCCAGCAGGCGGTCGTTGCGGCGGGCGCCGTCGCGCTGCGCGGGCACCAGGTGGAGGTCGGTCAGGGGCCGCCCCGAGGAGAGGACCTGGGAGACGGGGACCTCGAGGTCCAGGGCCAGGACGGGCGCCACCTCGCTCACCCGGCGTCCGGCGAGGATGGCGGCGCTGGTCTCCCACAGGTGGGCCCAGGCGTCGTTGATGCGCAGCACGCGCAGCTCCGGGGAGAGGATGGCCATCGGCACCGGGGCGGCGGCCATGAGCGCATCGGTGAGCACCAGCGGCTCGGGGGCCAGCTGCAGCTCGTCCAGCGCCGCGGCCCTGAGCCGCTCCTCGGCCTCGCGCCCCATCACCTCGCGCTCCCGGTCGCGCAACAGCTCCGCGTGCCGGCTCAGGTGCTGCGACTGGAGGTAGAGGTCCACGAACACCGCCACCTTGGTGCGCAGCATGTCCGGGTTGAAGGGCTTCACGATGTAGTCGACCGCTCCTTGCGCGTAGCCCCGCTGCACCAGCGACTCCTCGCCAGAGAAGGCGGTGATGAAGAGGATGGGCACGTGGCGCGTGCGCTCCCGCCCCTTGATGAGCCGGGCCGTCTCGAAGCCGTCCATCCCCGGCATCTGCACGTCGAGCAGGATGCAGGCGAAGTCCTGCTGCAGCAGCGCCGCCAGCGCCTCCCGCCCCGAGCGAGCCAGCACCAGGCGCTGGCCCAGCGGCGCCAGGATGGCCTCCAGCGCCACCAGGTTGGCCGGGATGTCATCCACCAGCAGGATGCTGGCCGTCTCCGTCTCTGAGCGTCTCATGCCCCGAAGGGTAGGCACTCCGTACATCGCAGGGCCGGGCCCCACGTCCACTGAGCAGCCAGGAGGGCGGCCGCCTTCCCGTGCGTTCGAGGGCGCTGCTGCGTCCGGAGCGGTGAGCAGCAGCCCCATGAGCAGGGCATGGAGGGAGGCCCGGGAAGCCGGGGGCATACCACTTTGGTGGTACGGCCCCCTTCGCGAGCGCGCCCTATCCTCCGCGCGACCTCAGGAGGAGATGCACGTGTGTCGTCACACGTCTGAGACATGCCGCGTCAGGCTTGCGTCGGGAGCATGTGGTATCCCCGGAATTCTTCACCTGGAGGAACCACATGAAGTTCCGTAGTTTCGCGCTTGCCTGCGCCCTGTCCCTCGGCGCCACCGCCTGTGGCAACACGTCCCCCGAAGAGTCGCTGGGAGTCCCCGTGGAGGAGACGGGAGTCTCCACCGCCGCGGCGACGGCCACCCGCATCTACGCGTACGAGCCCACGGGCACGCACGAGCTCAGCTTCGAGACGCTGGGCACCTTCGAGACGCGCAACAACCGTCGCGTGCTCGTGATTCGTGGCACCACCAACCGCTACATCCAGGATGTCTTCAGCTTCGTGCCGGATGACGCCTTCGGCACGGCGAACGTCATCAGCGAGCGGCGCTTCGAGGTGGTCCTCGAGGAGGGCCATGAGCTGAACACGATGCTCTCCGGGCTGCCGCTGCTGGTCTCCATCGACACCTTCACGGGCTCGCCGACGCGGTACTACGCGCAGATCATCCTCGCGCCCCGCTTCTTCGACTTCCGCGGGCCGACCTCCATCAACGTCTTCGAGAACGTCGACCCGGTCTACGTGCGCAATGCCGCCGGCACCGACAACCTGATGTATCGCGGCCGGGTGGACTCGGCGGCCACGTCGCTCACTGTCACCGCGCCGGACGGCGTGCCGACGGTCTCCCGCGTGGACGCGGACACCTTCCAGCTGGACTGGCGCTACCCGGCGGTGCACCAGGCCGTGGACCCGCACACGATTCCCCTCACCTTCACCGCCGCGCTGAACAACGGCACCGTGGTGGACGAGACGGCGCGCCTGGTGGTGCGCGTCACCGGGCTGGCCATCAGCACCAACGACGACCCGTACAACACGTGGCCGTCCCCCGCCTGCCAGCTGTCCGTCTACAACTGCATCCACGCGCAGCCCGCGGGCACGCTGGACTTCGGCGCGTGCGGCACCTACCGCCAGGTGCAGCGCTGCATGTACGCGAGCGCCTGCGAGGTGCTCCCGGGCCAGCCGCTGTCGCTCACCGCGATTGACTTCCCGCCCCAGGGGCTCGCGCGCCAGGCGCTCAACTCCGACTCCTCGGCCACGACGTGGTACGGGCTGGTCGGCATCGACGCGTACAGCACCCCGGAGTGCCCGGCCACGCCGGTGACCGTCCAGGCGGTGGTGGACGACCTCCACTGGACGACGCAGTCCGTGCCGCCGTCTGATTGGGGCGAGGTCACCGACCGCGCCGGCTTGGTGGACAACAACTACTTCTTCTACTCGAGCAGCGACCCGCTGCTGGCCCACATCGACGCGTTCGCGGGCGGTGGCCCCATCCAGGCGTGGTTCGCCTGGGAGGAGATCCCCTGCCACAACTGCCACAGGTACGCCGAGTACGGTGTCCTGTACTACCCGAACAGCGGCAAGGTCATCGCGCTGAAGAGCTACCACGGCTACGACTGGTGATGAGCTCCTGCCCGGGCCGCCCATCGGGTGACCCGGGCAGTTCTCCTCCAGGGAGCCGCCGCAGCCCGCCTTGCCGCGTCGCAGCTCACCTGGAGGAGGTCCCATGAAGCCGCATCGTTTTCGTCCGCTGTGGGCCGTGGTCTGTGTCACGTGGTTGGGCTGCGCGGGAGGTGAGCCCGACGCCTCGTCACCGGTGGGAATGCAGGGGCCCCAGAGTGGAGGCGGTACCTGGATGGGCGAGCCGCTCAGCGCGGGGTGCGAGCCCGGTGATGGGGGCGCGCCTGGCGGCGACACGGTGCGGGTGACGAGCCACTCGCGGTACTACACGCTGGTGGGCATCGCCGAGAGGCCCTCGGGCATGTCGGCCAACCCGCCCTACCTGCTCATCCCCGACGCCGGGACGTTCACCCGCATCGACGGTACGTTCACCGATGGCGGCTACCAGTACGCGGGAGTGCCCCAGGGCACGTACTACCTGCGCACGGGCTCGAACTACATCCTCACGGACTCACGGCACGTGGAGCTCGGCTCGGAAGAGATCGGCCGGTCGGACGTGGTCCACACCAGCGTCACCATGTCGCCCCTCCAGCTCGACCTGACGAACCTCGCCCCCTGGGTCACGTACGGAAGCCAGGCGGTCCAGCCCTCCAGACTGGAGTTCCTCTCCCGGCAGGTCGCGGTGATGGGTGAGGTCTTCTTCGACGAAGACCCCGTGGACGGACAGACGAGCATGTCCACCACCCAGGCCTGGGCCTGGAACCTGGCCAACACCTTCCCCATCTTCGAGGCGGCGAAGGGGGATTCGATGTATGTGAATCAGCTCGGCGCCGTGGACGCGGGCACGCTGCCGGACGGTGGCGCGCTGACCCACCTCACCGTGGTGCGCAGCCTGGAGCTGACGCCCTTCGACTTCACCCCGGATGGCGTCACACCGCTGCCGCTCGGCGGAGTGATGCAGCCGGTGCCGACCCGGGAGCTGTCCGTCGAGTGGCGCCTCTCCGAGTTCCTCGCCCCCGCCAGGCAGCTGCACCCTTCCGCGGTTTCCGGGAGGCCCCTGCTCTTCGTCGATGCGGCCCCGCACCGACCCGAGGACGGCTGGGTGAGCTACTCGAGCGGCCTGCTCAACCTCCAGCTTCCCGCGGGTGCCGCGTACACCTTCACGCGGCGCCTGGCCTACGGCGATCCGTTCCCTTCGTCCTGGGCCCGGATAGCAACCGCGGATTATTCGATGAGCTACCGGAACGTGGTGCCGGATGGCTCCGGCCAGACTTTCGCCATGAGCTTCCGGGCCCTGAGGATCCATGACCGGCTGGACGACCTCGTCGCGGCGCCCATCGTCCCGCGAATCACTCCACCCCGCGGGCTGACCATCGACGGCCTGGATGCGAACGTGCAGCGGCAGGTAGGCGCCGCCAGTCCCGTCATCGCGTGGCTGCCACCCGACGTGGGCACGCCCACCGGCTACAACGTGGCCCTCTACCGCCTCGAGAATAACGGGGGCTACTACCTCGCGCGCTACCAGACCACCCTCCGCGTGCCCGGCTCGACCACGCAGGTGCGGCTGCCTCCCGGCACGCTCCTGCCCGGCTCCATCTACTTCGTGCTGGTGACGGCCCTGGACGTCACCGGCCACGACCCGAAGCACCGCCCGTTCCAGTCACTCGCAGGGCTGCCCCAGAGTTCTGCACAGGCCGCGAGCTCCCTCTTCACCACGCCGTGAAGTGGGACTGAGGCACGTCGAGCGTGTGGCTCGCGCGTCCGGTGCTCATGCCGTTTGTTCAGTGGACCGCTTCTCGACGGGGAACGCTCCGCCGGTCAGCCGATCTTCAACACCTGCGGTACACCACCGCCCATATAAACCGCCGAGAAACGGCCCGTTCCGGAGATTCCCGTTGGCTGGACGTGCCAGCCGGACGTATCCCCCCACACGCGATAGAGCGCTCCTCCTTGATCGAGCATGACGGTGGGCCAGGTGGTCCCCGTTGCAACCGCCGAGATCTGGCCGATCAGATTCAAGCCGGTCGACTGCTTGTGCCAGCCCGCCGCGTCGCCCCAGATCTGGTAGAGATACCCGTTCTCGATCGCCATCACCTGAGGCACGCCGCCGCCCATGTTGACGGCCGAGATTTGCCCATTGATTGCAATTCCCGTGGACGCGACCTTCCATCCGGACGTCGTTCCGTAGACGTGATAGAGCACGCCGCCCTGGGCCAACATGATCGTCGGCCAGCTACCGCCCATGTTGACGGCGGAGATCTGGCCGATCAACGTCAGGCCGGTGGAGAGCTTCTGCCACCCCGAAGACGTTCCCACGGTTTGGAAGAGGGTGCTGTTCTCGATACTCATCACGGCCGGCCAGGAGCCGCCCATGTTCACCGCGCTCATCGAGGTTGGGTTGCTCGCGATACCGGTATTGCCGAAGGTCCATCCACTGCTTATTCCATAGACCTGATAGAGCACGCCTTCCTGCGTCATCATGAGCTGCGGCCAGGACCCACCCATGTTGACGGCGGAAAGCTGAGAGGGATTGAACAGCAACCCCGTGTCGCCGCTCTGCCAACTTGCACCCGCGTTGGTGGAGTAAACCTGCCGGAGCGTTCCCGGCGCGCTCGCGCCTCCCTCTCCGACGTAAGCCTCGAAGTCCACGGAGCCGCCTCGAGTTCCGTGCTGCGCACCGGCACCGATGTGAAGAGCGAGGTGCAGATGAGCTCCGTAGCCGTTTTCCGAACCGTTCCCGGATCCACCCGAGAGCGCAATCTGTTGTCCCTGTGCGACCTGAGCACCCAGGGAGACTTGGATTGAAGAAAGGTGCAGGTAGTCCGTCTTTGACCCATCGGGATGGTCAATGAACACCATGCGGCCCCCGGAACCGCCGATGGTATTCGTGACACCCACGACCGTGCCCGCTTTCACCGCGACGACGCGCGTTCCGGTCGGGCACACGTAGTCGGTTCCCGGATTCACGGATCCCCGGGCCACGTGGTCTGCGAAGGAATCGGAGACCGCTCGCGACGAGGTCGGGTAGATGTAGCCGCCCGCTGCGAAAGCGGTCCGCGGAGCAGCCAAAGTGCCGCCGAATGCGAGCGCGGCAAGCGCGCCACTTCCGCCAATGAGGGCTCTTCTGCTCAGCCCTTCGCCCTTCGTCTGCTCCACATGCGCTTGGCGAATCCGGCCATTGCCTGTTGCTGAATTGTCCATGGCAGCACCTTTTGTTTTTACGGAATATTAGTTTTACTGGATGAGCACGAGCCGCCCGCGCGTGTCCGAACCCCGAGCGGGTGGGTGCCATGGTGGTGCTCACCCCCATACACGAGCTCCGCGAGCCTCCGGCTCGTCCCGTCCGGGAGCAAGGGGCGCGGTCGTTTCGAGCGCTCGAATCAGCCCAGGCCGCGCTTCAGCCCTTGCCCTTCGGGCGGCTCACGGTGAAGGTGACGATGTTGTGATCCGAGCCGAGGGTCGGGCCGGCCTTGATATTCGAGACCCGGCACCCGGTGGACATCTCCCAGTCGATGCTGGCGTTGCCGTGGGTCTTCGCGCCGCCGTGGGTGGTCATGCCCGCCTGCTGGGCGATCCAGCCGGGCGACCACTTCCCCTTGGTCGACGCCTCCTCGTTCCAGTCGCCGCCGATGAGCAGGGCCTGGTCGGGGTGTTTCTCGAGCTGCCGCTTCGCGAAGGCGAGCAGCTTCTCGGAGAGCGACTTGTAGGTCTTCACCCGGTTCTCCGGCCCGACGGGTTGCCCGTTCTTCCAGTCGACCGAGGGCGGCTGGTGGGCCGAGACCACCTTCAGCCAGCCCGCGAGCTGGACCGCGGTGGCCGCCCGCGGCGGGGCGTGGCCGCCGCGCACGGTGGTCCAGCCGCCCTCGCCCTGGATGTACGTGGCCTGCTTGGCGAGCAGGCTGTCCTTGACGAGGATGCCCGACTCGCCGTGGTCCTTGGCCTTGGGGAAGGTCACCAGGTGGTAGCCGGGGATGCTCTCCAGGGCCTTGTGATAGCCGTTGATCTCCTGGAGCTGGATGAAGTCGAGCTTGTTGCGCCTGGCGAAGGTGCCCAGCTTGTCTTTCACCTCCGCGGGGCTGCGGTCGCGCTCGACGTTGTAGGTCGCGCCCTTGAGCGTCGACGGGGTCTTGTTCTTGCCGTCGCTGCCGCCAGTCGCGCTGGCCTGGGCGGTGGTGGCGCCTCCGGTGCTGTCGGCGTCGGTGTGCCTCAGCGAGTGAGCCATCCGCTCACCGACAACCCCCTGCGGCTTCCCCTTCCAGCCGTGGTCTTGCTTGTAGTCGACCACCGCATTGGCGGTGCGGGCGTCGAAGCGGTCGTCGGCGGTACCCTTCTTGAGGTAGCCGAGCGACTCCAGGCGCTCTTCGACCTTCTGGACGCGGTTGCCGGTGGAGCCGACGTGGAGGCGGGGGCGGTGGGGATGGGTTCGCATGGTGTTTCCCAATTCTCGACGGCCGAGAACGAGAGTTGCTTCGGTTCGCGTCGGCGCGGCCGGGCTTGCCGCGCCGCATCAGGGCGCAGCGGGTGCTTCATCCGGTACGCCAGGTGGCCATCCTCCATTCGCGACAGGCGCTCCAGTGCCAGCGCGCCACGCGTCCCATCGCGGCACAGCCCATGGGCACCCGCTCCTCGCAATCTGCTGGGCGAGCCGGTGCAGGGGCATGGCGTCGGCGCACTTGGACGTCACCACGTGGCCCGAGTAGGGACCAAGCCCGCCCGTGCGGGTTCGATTCCCGCCGCCTCCAATCCAGCGAGCAGCGTTGCGAGGAGCGCTCGGCCGCGAGGATGTCGAGCGCGGGGGGGACTTCTGTGGCGCAGGGGACAGCTACTTCTCTGACAAAAAAATGGCCATCAGAGGGTATGAGGAACGCCATGAGCGACGAGCGAACGCCTGCCGAGCCCGAAGTGATGGAGCCCACGTTCTGGCGGAAGAACGGCTGGACGGCCAGGGTCATCAAGAACGAGGAGGACGACGGCTGGGCCGTGGAAATCCGCAAGCAGGGGCTCGCCGAGCCCGTCCTCATCAGTCCGTGGGTGATGGGCCGCGACAAGAAGAACCCCAAGCCCTTCGACGGGCCGGCGTTCGCGACCTTCGTGAAAACGGCGTCGGAGGTCCTCGACCGCTCCGCCTCACAGCGCGACCAGGCCATGACCAAGAAGCTCTCCATCGCCTGGGAGGGCCGCTGGTACGAGGTTCGGCTCGAGCTCGTGGCCGATGAGTATGAGCCCCACGCGCTGCTCTCGGCCATCGACGACGCGGGCGCTACCGTCGCGAAGCATCGCGTGCCCGCGAACTTCAAGTTTAACAGAGACGTCGCCAACGCGTGGGTGCGCGACGGCTTCCCAGAGCCCTGAGCTGGCTGTCCTCAACGACCCGGCGGTGGTGACCGGCCTTCCTATGCTCGACGCGAGGGGGCGACGGGGCTCGGACCGCGTTTCTGGCCCCGCCCCCTGTACGGGTATCAGCACCTTGACGGAGATGTCGTACCCGAGCGCGCATGGACAGGGAGGTGAATGAAATCCCTGTGCCCCCGTCATGAAGGGCATGAGGAGAGGGGGCGGCGAGCACCGCCCCTCTCCTGGAACCCTCAACAAGGAAAGTCCCATGCTGGCGATTCGGAGTGGCTCCGAGGATGGTCGTGCGCGTGAAAACCGGTCGTCCGCGAAGGGCAAGGGATGGGCGGTGCTCGCGCTTCTGCTCCTGCCGTTGACGGCGGCGGCGGGGCCGGGACCGGAGTACCGATGGGACGAGTCGCGCAACCGCCCCGGACCCAACCGCTGCCACGACAGCTCGCAGTGCGATGGCGCACGCACGTGCAGCCCCGCGGGCTGGTGCCAGGGCGAGGCGCGCCCCGCGCCGCCCCCTCCGCCGCCTTCGCATTGGAACCGAGACCCCGGCGGACGGGATTGGAACCCTGGCCGGGGGGAGTCGCGCGCCCAGCGCAGCACCTTCATCCGCAGCAGGCTGGCGGGGCTCGTCATCGATATCGCGGGCAACAACCGCTCGCCCGGCGCGGGGCTCGTCGCCTACCCGGCCAAGTCCAACCGCGAGGACAATGACAACCAGAAGTGGGAGCTGGTGCCCACGCGGGGCGGCTACCTCATCCGCAGCCGGCTCAACGGGCTCGTACTCGACGTGGAGGGAGCCAACAAGGCCCCGAGAACCGCCGTCGTCATGTGGGAGGCCCACGGCCAGCCCAATCAGGTGTGGCAGCTCGTGCCCGGCCGAGTCCGCGGCACCTACTACATCCAGAGCCAGCTGAATGGCTTCGTACTCGACATCGAGGGCGCCAAGGCGGACGGCACGGGGCGGCTCATCACCTATCCCATGAGGAGCGAAGGGGCGGAGAACCAGCTCTGGCGGCTGGACGTCTGACCCAGAGGCCACGTGGCGTTCGAAGAGGGAGAATCCCTTCCGAAATGCCCATGTCACAGGCTGCGTGGGTGAGTCGTCCTGGGGGCGGACAGGATGTTCCTGCCCCGAAAAACGGAGCCACACCCATGAAGGCCAGGATGAATCCCTTTGCCGCCGCGCCGGCCGTGATGCAGGAAATGCTCGACTTCGCAGGAAAGGTCCAGGGCAGCGGGCTCGAGGCGAGCCTGACGGAGCTGGTGAAGATCCGCGCCTCGCAGCTCAACGGCTGCGCCTTCTGCATCCACATGCACGCCCTCGACGCCCGCAAGCACGGAGAAACCGAGGAGCGCATCTACCTGCTGTCCGCCTGGCGGGAGTCGCCCCTCTTCACCGACCGCGAGCGGGCGGCCCTGGGCTGGACCGAGGCCCTGACGCTCGTCTCCCAGACTCACGCGCCGGATGCGGACTATGCTGCGATGCGGGCGCACTTCAGCGAGGAGGAGAGCGTGAAACTGACCCTGCTCATCGGGATGATCAACATCTGGAACCGGATCTCCATCGGCTTCCAGTCCATCCATCCGGTGTCCCCGCGCAGTGAAGCCGCCTGAGGTGACTCCCGAGGACGCCTTCGACCCGCTCCGTCCGCGCCTGCTCCGCATCGCATACCGGATGCTGGGCAGTGTCGCGGAGGCGGAGGACGTGGTGCAGGAGGCGTATCTGCGCTGGCACCAGACGGACCGCTCCGTCGTGCGGGATGCCGAGGCCGTGCTCGTCCGCACGGTGTCGCGCCTGTGCCTCGACGTCCTGAAGTCCGCCCGCGTCCAGCGCGAGCAGTACGTGGGGACCTGGCTCCCAGAGCCCATCGTCGAAGCCGTGGAGGGTGACGACTTGACGCTGACCCTGATGATGGCCCTGGAGCGCCTGTCCCCGTTGGAGCGGGCCGCGTTCCTGCTGCATGACGTGTTCGGCATGGACTTCGACGAGGTGGCGCGGGCCATCGACCGCGACCCCGCGGCCTGCCGTCAGCTCGCCAGCCGGGCACGGAGCCACGTGCGCGAGGCCCGGCCCCGCTTCCCGGTGTCGGAAGGCAAGGGCCGCGAGCTGGCCTCGGCATTCTTCACCGCGTCCCGGAGCGGCGACATGCATGCGCTCCAGGCGCTGCTCGCCCAGGACGTCGTCACGTACACCGACGGCGGCGGCAAGGTGAAGGCAGCCCCCAACCCCATCTACGGCGCGGACAAGGTCCTGCGCTTCTTCAATGGGCTGCGGGAGCGCTTCGGGCTGAACGCCTCGCGGCTCGTCTACGAGGGGCCCATCGACGGACTGCCGGCCATCGTGACCGTGGAACCGGATGGTGTGTTGCAGACCACCGCGTTCGCTTTCGAGGAGGACCGCATCGTCGCCATCTACGTCACGCGCAATCCCGACAAGCTCCAGGGCATCCGTCGGTTGGTGGGCGGGGACGTCACGTGATGACGGGGTCCGAAGGGGCTCTGGGTCACGCTCGTAGGCGGGTCCATTGCAGCACCCGTCTGCCCATCTCGCGTGCCCTGCTTTTTCGGCGGGCATCACGCTATTCGCTATGCTGCCGTCCTCCATGGACCCGACACTTCCGCCGAATCTCCCGCAGCAGCTCCTGGGGCACATCTCCAGCTACTGGATCTCCCAGATCATCGGTGTGGTCGCGCGACTTCGTCTCGCGGACTTGCTCGCAAGCGGTCCTCTCGCGAGCGACGCGCTGGCGCCACAAGTGGGCGCCCACCCGGATGGGCTGTACCGTCTGATGCGCGGGGGGGTGGTCGCGGGCCTCTTCACGGAGGTGCCTCCCCGTACGTTCACACTCACCCCTCTGGGGGCCTGCCTCCGTTCGGAGGTGCCCGGGTCGATGCATGACATGGCCATCATGCTGACCGCCCCCGGCCATTGGCGGCCCTGGGGAGACCTCTTCACGGCCGTGCAGACGGGCCGCGCCACGGCCCACAAGGCGCTGGGGGTCAACCTCTGGGAGCACTACGTAAAGAACCCTGAGGAGTCCTCGCACTTCGACCGTGCGATGGGCAGCTTCTCCAGCTTCGCCGCCGCGGACGTGGCACGCCTCCACGACTTCTCAGCCTATGCCCGCGTGGTCGATGTGGGGGGGAGCCAGGGCGTGTTGCTCGCCGCCGTGCTCCAGGCCCACCCCTCCTGCCGAGGCATCCTCTTCGATCTCCCGCACGTCATCGACGGAGCCCGGGCCCGTGTGGAGGCGGAGGGGCTGGGCCAGAGGATGGACCTGGTGGCGGGGAGCTTCTTCGAGCCAGTCATCCCAGCCGCGGAGGCCTACCTCCTCAAGCACATCCTTCATGACTGGGACGACGCCTCGTCAACCGCCATCCTCCGGCAGATTCATGGCGCCGCACTGCCGGGAGCCCGGCTGCTCGTGGTGGAGATGGTGATGCCGGACGGCGGGGAGCCTTCGCGCACGGCCCTCCTCGACCTCAACATGTTCGTGCTCGCGGATGGACGCGAGCGCACGGCCCGCGAGTACGAGGAGCTGCTCGCCAGCACCGGCTGGGCGCTGGAGCGCATCACTCCCGCCCCGAGCGGCGTGAGCCTCATCGAGGCGCGCAAGCGCTGACGCACGAATCCCAGCGTCCACTGTGAAGCTGCTGCCCACCCCACGAACCGTTGAGGTCAGCGCACGTATGTCCAAGACCCATGCCCCTTCAGCACTTGGTGCCGAGTACCACCCGCTCCACTCTCCGCACCTCGAGAATCCCCACCCGTTCCTGGCGCGTGCACGGCGGGAGGAGCCGGTGTTCTTCAGCCCGGCGCTGGGGTCGTGGGTGGTGACTCGCCATGCGGACATCAGCGCAGTGGTCGCCGATACCGCACGCTTCTCGTCCGCCGAGTCCATCACGGTGGGCGCCGCGACGACTCCGCCGGAGGTGGTCTCCGCGCTGATGGACGGCTATCCCCTGGCGCCCAGCCTCGTCGACAATGACCCTCCAGCGCATACGCGCTTCCGGAGCCTCGTCAGCAAGGCCTTCACCGGGCGGCGCCTCGCGGAGAAGGAGCCCTTCATCCGCACCCTCGTGGACGAGCTCATCCACTCCTTCCGGCATGAGGGGCAGGGGGACCTGTTCCTCCGGTTCGCGCATCCGCTGTCGTCCAGCATCATCGCGGAGATTCTCGGAATCCCCCGCTCGGACATTCACAGGTTCCGGCGCTGGTCCGACGAGCTGACCACGGTCCTCGCGGCCCATGGACCCGTGGAGCACCAGGTCGCGTGCGCGCGAGGCGTGGTCGAGTTCCAGCGCTATCTCGCCGCGGCGCTCGAGGAGCGGAAGACGTCTCCCCGGGAGGACCTGATGAGCGACATCGTCACCGGGGCACAGGGGATGACGCCGCCCATGAGCATGGCGGAGCTGGTAAGCCTGCTGATGCAGGTGCACTTCGCGGGACACGAAACGACCGCGGGCCTCATCGTGGGCGCGGTGGAGCTCCTGCTCGAGAATCCGGAGCATCTGCAGGCACTCCGGGACGACCCGGCCCTCATCGCGGGTGCGGTCGAGGAGGCGGTGCGGATGATCTCCCCCGTGCATGCCATGTTCCGTACGGCGCTGGAGACGGTGGAGCTCGGGGGAGTCTCCATCCCCAAGGGAGCCCACATCCGAATCGTCTACGCGTCGGCCAACCGCGACGAGGCCCGCTTCCACCAGCCGGAGCGCTTCGACATCCGGCGGCCTGACGTCAAGAAGCACCTCGCCTTCGGGCAGGGCCTCCATTTCTGCATCGGCGCGCCGCTGGCTCGGCTCGAGGCACGTCTGGCATTGGAGGCCCTGCTCCGGAGTCTGCCGGGGCTCCGGCTCGTACCGGGGCAGAAGCCGGGCTTCCTGAAGAGCGTCACCGTCCGGAGGCACGAGCGCCTCGACGTCGCGTGGGACGTCCAGGCCCTCTGACGACCTGCGGCGCCTGGAGCCGGACCGTCTACCAGCAGCTGACGAAGGAGGTGTGCACTCCCGGGCACTGCCGCTCCCGTCCCACCGCCCACTGTGTGGTGGCCGATGCCGCGACGCACGCGAGTCGCATGGACGGGGCCGGTGCCTTCACCCACCCTCCGGTCCCTTCCAGGAGGCCGGATGCGAATCATGCGGTCGGCAGCGATGGGGGCCGGTGTGCTGGCGTGTCTCGGCGCACTCCCCGCGGATGCGCAGGACGAGGAGAAGCCCTCGGGGCCCCGGGTGGAGATCTACGGCTTCGCGATGGTCGACACCGGCTACAACTTCGGAACCATCGACCCGGACTGGTTCGACGTGGTGCGCCCCACGAAGCTGCCCGCGTTCGACGGCGAGTTCGGCGGCGAAGGACGGGTGTTCTTCGGCGTCCGGCAGAGCCGGCTCGGCGTCAAGAGCTTCATGCTCACGCCCCCGGGCGAGCTGAAGGTCCACCTCGAAGCGGAGTTGTTCGGCGTCGGCGACGATGCGGGGCGGACGGCCTTCCGGCTACGGCACGCCTTCGGCGAGCTCGGGCAGTTCGGCGCCGGGCAGACGTGGAGCGGGTTCATGGACCCCGACGTGTTCCCGAACTCCATCGAGTACTGGGGACCCAGCGGGATGGTGCTCTACCGGAACGCGCAGATTCGCTGGCGTCCGCTCCAGGGCACGCCCTCTCAGGTGCACGTCTCCATCGAAAGCCCGGGCGGAGCGGCGGACCTGGACCGGTTCGCCGACCGGAACGAATTGGAGGACGTCACCTCACGCTTTCCCGCGCCCGACCTCGTGGCCCACTACCGGTACACCGGAGCGCTCGGCCACCTCCAGGTGGCGGGGATTCTGCGCTACCTCAAATGGGATGACCTGGGCACCGACGCGCTCGACCTGGCCGGAGACGCGGTGGGCTGGGGCGTCAACGTGAGCTCGAGCGTGAAGCTCCCGTGGAAGGCGGCGGTGCTCAAGCTGCAGTTCGTCTACGGCAATGCCATCCAGAACTACCTGAATGACGCCGCATCGGACATCGCCATCCAGCTGAACCCGGAGGACCCGGCGCGGCCCGTCGAGGGCGTGGGGCTGGACGTGCTGGGCACGGTCGCCTTCCTCGATTTGAGCTGGACCCCGTGGCTGACCAGCACGCTCGGGCACTCGTTCGTGAATGTGAGCAACTCGAACGGCCAGGGCGAGCAGGCCTTCAACATCGGGCACTACGCCCTGGCCAACGTGCTGGTGCACCCCACGGAGGGCTTCCTGTTCGGCCCGGAGTTCCAGTGGGGGCAGCGGCGCAATTCAGGAGGCGGGTATGTCTATGATGACTACCGCATCCAGTTCTCGATGAAGTACTCGTTCAACCACGTCTTCAAGATCAAGAAGGAGCAGTGAGCGCGGGGCCACCCGCCTACCGCGGGGCGGGCTTGCGCGTGGGCCGCTGGGCGACGCGGAAGACGTTGCCGCCGAGGTCCTTCACGATGGACTCGATGGCCCGCTGCGCGCGCACGCTGTTGCCGGCCTTGTCCAGCGGTGGGGAGAACGCGGCCACGGCGTACTTCCCGGGCACCACCGCGACGATGCCGCCGCCCACGCCGCTCTTGGCGGGCACGCCCACGTCGAAGGCCCACGTCCCGGAGTCCTCGTAGAGGCCGGCGGTCATCATCAGCGCGAGCGTGCGCGCGGCGACGTCGGCGCTCACCACCTGCTTGCCGGTGAGGGGGTTGAGGCCTCCCGCCGCGAGGGTGGCGCCCATGGCGGCCAGGTCCTTCACGTTCACCGCCACCGAGCACTGCCGCGTGTAGACATCGAGCGCTTCCGCCGGGTTGCCCGGAATCACCTCATACGCCTTGAGCAGGTCCGCGATGGAGCGGTTGCGGGTGTTGGTGGCCGCCTCGGACTTGTAGATTTCGTCATCCACCGGGAGGTTGCGGCCGGCGAACGCGCTGAGCGTCCCCTGCACGCTGTTCCAGCGCTCGGTGCTGTTGGCGGCCTTCAGGTTTCCCACCGTGGCAATGGCGCCCGCGTTCACCAGGGGATTGCCGGTGGGCGGATCCTCCGACGTCTTGTTCCGCTCGATGGCCTCAATCGAGTTGAAGGGGAGGCCGGTGGCATTCGCTCCAATCTTCTTCTCCATGTTCTCGATGCCCATCTCGGACATCAGCCGCGCGGCCACGAAGGGCTTGGAGATGGATTGGATGGAGAAGGCATGGCTGTCAGCTCCGACAGAGAAGACCCTGCCGTCCGCGGTGAGGATGGCAATGCCGAACAACGACGGGTCGACCTTGGCGAGCGCCGGGATGTAGTCGGCGTTCTTGCCTTCGGTGACGCCCTTGTTCGCCGCATAGGCCTTCTGCATCGCCGCCTGGAACTCCGCGTCGGAGGGGAGTCCGGCCGCGGGGGGGGTGGGAGGACGCGGGGCGGCTTGCGCGGATGATGGCGGCGGCGTCTGCGCCGAAGCGCCAGTCGCCGCGACGATGGTGGCCAGAGCGGCGACGAGCGCCCTCCAGCTCGAGCGATTGCCTGGGAGCATGGGTGTTCCCTCCGGTTGCCGACAGCTCTCAGCGAAGAACCTGGGGCGACGTCCTCGGGAGGACAGCGTACCCGGGGAGGAGGGAGCCTCCTGCGCCCGCCTGGCCGATCGCGACGTGAGAGAGGGGCCGTGCTCCTGTTCGCCCACAGGACATTACCCCCACCCCCGCGACGGATTCTCGGGGGGGGAGGAGCCTCCCTAGGTTGCGGAGGCCTGCCCGGAGGCCTGCCCTTGCCGCGACTGCCTGCTTCGCAGAACCCATGGGGCGCAGGGCTCGCGCTCGGCCTGCTCGTGGCGGCGGCGGCCTTTGGACAGACTCCCCCGCCGAGGACCTTCCTCTTCCACGATTCGCACGTCCACCTGACCAATTACATCCAGGAGGGCATCGACATCCGCGACCTGCTGCGGGTGATGGGAAACAAGGTGGGCCGGGCCACGCTGTTCGGCATTCCCTTGCAGCAGCAGTGGTCCCATCGCGTCTCGGGGGACTTCGCGCCCACCTACTACCTGCAGACGGACGCGCCGCTCTACTACTACTCCTTCACGGATGCGTTCATCGCGCAGGCCTATCTGTCCCTGCCCCGGGAGCAGCGCGCGCGCTTCGAGCCGATGATTACCGGCTTCAACCCCACCGACATGTACGCGGCGGACCACATCAAGCGGGTGCTCACGCTCTACCCCGGGGTGTTCAGCGGCATTGGCGAGTTCACCATCCACAAGGAATTCGTGTCGGCGAAAATCGCGGGCGAGGTCGCCAGCCTGACGGACCCGGCGCTGGACCGCATCCTGGACTTCGCCGGCGAGGCGGGCCTCGTGGTGATTCTGCACAACGACATCGACGTTCCCTTCGCCGAGCGGGAAAAGGTCCCGGTCCACCTGGAGCAGCTCAAGGCCCTGTTCCGGCGCCATCCCAGGACCACCATCATCTGGGCGCATATCGGCGTGGGCCGGGTGGTGCGTCCGGTGCTCCATCACATGGCCATGGCGGAGGAGCTGCTCGCGGACCCGCAATACAGCCACGTGTACATGGACATCTCCTGGACCGAGGTCGCGAAGTACGCCATGGCCACGCCGGAGACCACGCGGCGGGTGGCGGACACCCTCAGCCGGTATCCCGACCGCTTCCTCTTCGGCACCGACGAGGTCGCCCCCTCCAACCAGGCCGACTACCTGCGCGTCTACGAGCAGTACGTTCCGATGCTGGAGCTGCTGTCTCCAGAGGTCCGCGAGAAGCTGCTCAAGGGCAACTTCGCGCGCCTGTTCGACGCGGCCCACGTGAAGGTCCGCGCGTGGGAGCGCTCCCAACGCAACCGCCCCGCGCCTCCCTAGAGCTCCATGCCCCCAGACCTCCGTCGATACCTCCATGGCCCGCTGCTGGCGCTGGTTGTCATTGCAGTAGCGCTCGTTCCACTCCGGGCCGGAGCCCAGGATGAAGCCCCGGTGGATGCCCCCGCCCAGGCCAAGCCGGACGAGCAGGACCTGGAGCCCGCCGAGAATGCCATTGCCGGTGAGTTCCGGCCCGCCCGGGGCTTCCAGGTGCTCGAGACGGACTGGGGCAGCCTGAATGTGAGCCTCTACGGCCTGGTGCGCTATGTGAATCAGCTCCCGGCGGAGCAGACGTTCATCGACCATCTCGGGCGCGAGCGCACCGCCAAGACGCGCCACGACATCAACTGGCACCGCTCGATGATCTGGTTCTCGGGCTTCGCGCTCACCCCGCGACTGACGTACACGCTCACCGTCTGGTCGCTGCCCACCACGCAGCAGACGCTGGCCTTCGGCAACCTGCAGTTCCGGTTCAACAAGGCCCTCACGCTGGGCGCCGGCATCGGGCCCACGCTCACCGCCCGCTCGATGCAGGGCTCGCATCCGTTCTGGGCCTCGAGCGACCGGCAGATGTCGGAGGAGTTCTTCCGGGGCGGTTTCTCCTCCGGTGTCTGGTTGAAGGGCGAGCCCCTCCACCGGCTGACCTACACGCTCTCGGTGAACACGAACCTGAGCCAGCTCGGCATCACCGCGGCCAATGACGCGCGCGACATGGCCTACAGCGCGTCCGTCGCGTGGCTGCCCACCACGGGCGAGTTCGGCCTGCGGGGCGGCCTGGCGGACTTCGAGGAGCATCAGCGGGTGGCCACCCGCTTCGGCTTCTCGGTGGCGCACGCGCGGGAAGACCGGGCGAGCGAGCTCGGCCTGGCGCCCAATGAAACCCAGATTCGTCTCTCCGACGGGCTGCTGGCCTTCGAGCAGGACGCGCTCGCGGACGGGGTGACGGTGCGCAAGCTCGACTACCAGGTGCTGGCGCTCGACGTGGGGGCGAAGTTCCGGGGCTTCACGTTCCAGGGGGAGTATTTCTTCCGCAGGCTCTCGGACTTCCTGGCCACCGGCCCGGTGCCGCAGGACTCCATCTTCGACCACGGCTTCTTCGTCCAGGGGATGTACATGGTCGTCCCGAAGTACGTGGGCGTGTACTCCACGGGCTCCTTCGTCTTCGACGACTTCGGCCGCCGTCCCTGGGAGCTGTCTGGCGGCGTCAGCGTGTTCCCCATGGCCGCGCGGAGCTGGCGGTTGAACCTGCACTTCATCTACGTCGACCGCAGCCCCACCGGGTCCAGCTTCGGCTTCTACACGGCGGGGCAGACGGGGCCGACGATTTCGCTCGGCACCGACATCCTGCTGTGAGCGGGCCGTGAGTTCGGCTCGCGCTGCCTGGGCCGCATGTGCCCTCAGTGTGTCCCGGTGGGGGCTTCGCTCCGGGCCCTCTTGCTCCTGGCCGTGCGTGACAATCACAACGTGGGGTGCTCCTCCGTCTCTCGAATCGGAGGCTCGCTCATGACGTCACGTCGGTTGATTGCCCCAATACTGTCGCTGGGCCTGTCCGCGGTGGTGGTGGTGCTCGCGATGGGAAATGGCTGCAAGAGTCTGGGCACCAGCGCTCGCCCCGAGCTCGCGGCCACGTCCGCCTCGCTGTCCCCCCCGGTGAGCTGCCCGCAGGGGTTCCGCACCTTCACCCTGACGAACCAGGCGACCCAGACGGTGTGGATCGGCCAGACGGCGGGGGCGGCGCCGCCGCCCTTCAACTGCACGGACGACAGCGACTGTGGTCCCAACCAGCAGTGCAACAATCCGGGCTGTACGAGCAGCGCGGACTGCAACTCGGGCAACATGTGCGACACCCGCACGGGGCAGTGCATGGTGGCGCCCGGCACGCAGTGCAACGGCACCGCGACGACTGTCACCGTCGACCTCCCCACGCCGCTGTGCACGGGCGCGAAGCAGGTGGCCCCCTGCACGGGGTGTAGCGCCGGAAGCTGTGACACCGCGACGGGCCTGTGCATGTGCGCCAGCGGAGGACAGAGCGCGTGTCCCTCCGGGACGACCTGCTCCAGCACGGTGCAGGAGTGTAGCCTCGCCAACGGAGGCACCTGCTACTTCCAGCAGGTCATCCCCGGCGAGAACCAGGGGTGCAGCTCGGCGAACCCCACCTGCCCGTCGGGCCAGAGCTGCGACGTGGCCCTGGGGCTGTGCCAGTACCCGGCCACGGACGGCGGCGTCCCCCTGGACGCGCTCGAGCTGACGACCGGCGAGACGGCCACGCTGTGCATGCCTTCAACCCTGCCCACCGCCTACTCCAGCCTCCAGCCCGAGTACTCCGCCTGTACCCAGGATTCGCAGTGCCAGAGCAACCGGTGTCTCCAGGCCAGCGGTGGCGCCATCTCCAACCCGCCGACGGCCTGCCCGGAGGGCGGCACGTGCCTGTGCCGGTCCGTCGTGGGGTGGAGCGGCGGCATCTTCGGGCGCCTGGGCTGCCAGGCCGACGGCACGAAGTGCCAGAGCGCGGACTGCGGCAACGCCCCCGGCCAGCCCTGCCCTCTCGGCAAGGGCGGCACCAACCCGTTCTCCTCCGCCGAGTTCACCCTTCAGCCCAACGCCCTCGACTTCTATGACGTCACCATCATCAACGGGGCGAACGTCAGCATCCAGATGGGGCCGCTCGGCGACGGCGGCTTCGCGCCTGCCTCCCCGCCCTCGCCCTACTCCTGTGGAAATGCCGGCGGCACGAGCGCCCAGGGCAACGCGGACGCGGGCATGCTGGAGGCCTGCTCCTGGAAGTTCACGCCGGACACGAGCACCGGGCTCCCCGCCGACTACTCCGTGCTGCTGCGCGCCGTCACGCTGCCGGTATGCACGAGCAGCAGCGACTGCGCGTCGGGCACGAGCTGCGTCAACAACCTGTGCCAGCCGACGCTGACGAAGTGCAGCACCACCCAGCCCTACTGCGCGGGCAACGCGGTGTGCAGCAACCCCAACAACCCCGCCACCGGCTATTGCAGCGCCTGCCAGGCGGACAGTGACTGCTCGGCTGACGCGGGGACTCCGACGTGCGGCACGACGTTCCTGCCGGGCATCGGCGACATGACTCCGCTCGTCCAGGCGTGTGGCAAGTCCATCGGCTGGTGGTCCTACGAGGACCTGTGCTCGATGCTGCCCGGCTACAGCTATGGCCCCCTCAACTGCTCGCAGATGATGACCGCGGGCACGGTGACGGACACGCTGACCAACCTCTTCGGGTGCGCCGGGCAGTTCTCCAGCTCCTGCTACAACGCGACCGCCGGAAACACCCAGGCCTGCTGTGGCTGCGCGACCTTCCCGGGCAACAAGGCGGGGAGCTTCTGGCCCACCACGCTGGAGGCTGGCAACAACCCGGCCCAGGCGGACGCCGGGCAGTGCGTCAACAACAACGCGGTGTGGGCCCAGAGCGTCCAGCCCTGGCTCGCCTTCCTCAAGCAGGCCTGCCCCACGGCCTATACGTATGCCTACGACGACGTCACCAGCACCTTCACATGCATGACGCCGGGTACCGGCGTGGTGGATGGCGGGGCGCCCAACTCCGTGGGTTACGGCATCGTGTTCGGGGACGTGAACTAGGACGTCCAGGGCCCTGATGACGTGGACGTGCGCCCGGCTCTCACCGAGCGCACGTTCAGGCGTCACCGATGGTGCCGGCACCGTCGTAGACCAGGACCGTCCAGTCGTTCTGGGTGGGTGCGGGTCATCCCGGAGAATAATCTGCTCATACCGCTTTTGCGGGCAATCCAGCAGACTTGTATGGCCGCAGTAGAGCCAGCCCAGGGAGCAGACACGCATGAGACGAAACATCGGACGAACGGTAGCCGGCGCGCTCGCGCTGGCCTCCGTGGCGGTGGGGTGTAACTCGGGAGACCCCTCCGCGGACTCACTGAAGGAAGCGAAGCAGGGGTTGGGAGGACCCGACTTCGTGGTGACGGCGCTGAGCGGCCCCACCAGCACGACGCCGGGCAGCTTCTTCAACGCGACGGTGACGGTGTGCAACCGGGGCGACACGGGAGGCGGAACGGAGGTGGCGCTGGTGCTGTCGGATGACAGCAACCTGTCCATCGCCACGGACTTCTGGGGCGGGAGCGAGTACCTGGGCTACCTGCCTCCCGGAGTGTGCGACACGCGCACCGTCCCGGTGAGCCCCGCGCCGTCGGATGGCGCGTGGTACCTGGGGGCGCTCGCCGACCCCTACGACTTCGAGTTCGAGTCCGACGAGAGCAACAACTCGCGGCTCAGCGGGCCGATGGGCGTGGGCTACGGGCCGGACTTCCTCATCACCGCCGTGGAGGGCCCCACCAGCGTGCAGTCCGGCCAGAGCCTCGCGGCGCGGGTGACGGTCTGCAACCAGGGCACCCTCTCCGGTGACGCCATGGTGGAGCTCTACCTGTCCGCCGATGAATTCATCCAGCCCTCCGGCGGGCCGGGGCCGCAGGAGGACATGTTCGTGGGCAGCGCCCACTCGGACCCGCTCTACCCAGGCCAGTGCGCCACCATGCCCGTCCAGGGCAATGCCTGGCTGCCTCCCCCAGGCACCGAGGGCCCCTACCACCTCGGCGCCGTGGTGGACCCGCAGCACGTGCGGGACGAACTCATCGAGGACAACAACTCCTCGTCCGGCTACCGCATCGGCGTGGGCAACCGGCCCGACTTCGTCATCACCTCCGTCACCGGCCCCACCAGCGCCGAGGAAGGTCAGCCTCTCACCGCGCAGGTGACGGTCTGCAACCACGGCACCACCTCGGGTGACTCCCACGTGGAGCTCTACCTGTCCGAGGATGGCTTCATCCAGCCCAACACCGGGCCGGGGCCCATGGAGGACTCCTTCGTGGGCGGCGCTCCCTCAGGCCCGCTCTACCCGGGCCAGTGCGCCACCGTGCCCGTCCAGGGCAATGCCTGGCTGCCTCCCCCGGTCACCGAGGGCGCCTACCACCTCGGCGCCGTGGTGGACCCGTCCAACAACCGCCAGGAGCTCCTCGAGGACAACAACTCCTCGTCCGGCTATCGCATCGGCGTGGGCGACGCGCCTGACTTCGTCATCACCTCCGTCACCGGCCCCACCAGCGTCCCGGACGGCCAGCCCCTCACCGCGCAGGTGACGGTCTGCAACCACGGCACCCGCCCGGGTGACACCCTGGTGGAGCTCTACCTGTCCGCCGACGCCACCATCCGCACCAACACCGCGCCAGGCCCCATGGAGGACTCCTTCGTGGGCGGCGCCCCCTCGGGCCCGCTCTACCCGGGCCACTGCGCCACCGTGCCCGTCCAGGGCAATGCCTGGCTGCCTCCCCCGGCCTTCCAGGGCGCCTACCACCTGGGCGCCGTGGCGGACCCGCTCAACAACCGCCAGGAGCTCCTCGAGGACAACAACTCCTCGCCCGGCTATCGCATTGGCGTGGGCAACCAGCCCGACTTCGTCATCACCTCCGTCACCGGCCCCTACAGCGTCAGGCCCAACACCTCCTTCAGCGCGAGCGTCGTCTTCTGCAACCGTGGCCAGCAGAGCGGCACCGTGGACGTGGACCTGTACCTGTCCGCGGACAGCGTCATCCGGCCGCCAGCGGCTCCGTTGCCGCCCGAGGACTTCTTCCTGGGTACGGTGCCGGGAGTGACGCTCAACGCCGGCCAGTGCGTCAGCAGGAGCGTGAGCGCCATGTCGCCCGGGGTGATGGACGGTGCATACCACCTGGGGGCGGTGGCGGACCCCCGCAACAACTCCCTGGAGCTCATCGAGGACAACAACCTCCTCACGGGCAACCGCATTGGAGTGGGCAACCTGCCGGACTTCGTCGTCACGGCCGTCACCGGGCCGTACAGCGGCAGGCAGGGCAGCACGTTCAGCACCAACGTCACCGTGTGCAACCGGGGGCAGCAGAGCGGCATCGTGAACGTGGACCTGTACCTGTCCTCGGACAACACCCTCCGCCTGCCGGTGGCCCCCCAGCCGCCCGAGGACTTCTACCTGGGCACGGTGACGGGCATCTCGCTCAACGTGGGCCTGTGCGCGAGCAGGGCGCTGACCGTGACGGCGCCGTCGGTTCCGGACGGAGCCTGGTTCCTGGGCGCGGTGGTGGACCCCACCGGCAGCCGCGCGGAGCTCATCGAGGACAACAACACCCTGGCGGTCAACCGCATCGGCGTGGGCAACAAGCCGGACCTGGTCATCACCTCGGTGACCTCGGCCTCCAGCGTGCGACTGGGGGCGGCGTTCACCGTCAGCTTCACGGTGTGCAACCGGGGGCAGGCCGCGGCCGTCACGGACGTGGACCTCTTCTTCTCCTCGGACAACGTCATCCGCCCGCCGGTGGCGCCGCTGCCGCCCGAGGACTCCTACCTGGGCACGGTGACGGGGGTGTCGCTCAACGCGGGCCAGTGCGTCACCCGCTCCCGCTCGGTGAACGCCAACGCGCCCACCACCGGCTCCTGGTACGTGGGCACCTCGGCGGACACGTACGGCGCCGTCTCTGAGCTCCTCGAGGACAACAACTCCCTGGCGGGCACGCTCGTCTCCGTCACGCCCTGACGGACAGTCAGCCGCGCCGACCACGGCCCTGGCCGCGGCGTCCCTCGCTCAGGGACGCCGCGGCCAGGGTGAAGGAACTAGAAGCCCACGCGCGTCATGGTGAACGGCACCGGCGACACGCTGCCGCCCTTTATCAGGACGATGCCGGTGATCTTCCCGGTGAAGGCGCTGCGCTGGATCTGGCTGATGGCGTAGAAGTCCCGCTCCGCGCCCGCCAGGTCCTTGAAGACGATGACCGCGCCCACCGCCGGGTTGTTGGGCAGCGCCCAGAAGGTACCGGTCTCCGTGTTGCACCCGTAGATGGGACACGCGCGGCTCACCGTGCGGACGTAGCTCCCCTCCACGTGGTCCACGTACTCCACGCCCGTCAGCGTCATGGAGGTGATCTCCTCCGCGGCCGCCGGCGGCCAGTAGCGCGTGTAGCTCCCCAGCAGCCCGGAGAGGCTGTCCGGAGCCTCGTACACCGTGGACTCCGCCGTCTCCAGCGACTCCGCGCCCTCGGGCGCGGGGACCTGCGGCTCCTGACCTCCACAGCCAACGAACAGTCCGAGCCCGACGAGCAGACCTCCAAGACGTCCAAACGAGTGCATGCGTTCCCCTGAGGTATGGTTGTGCGACGTGGCCTGAATTGAATGGTGATTCAGGTCTCATGAGCACTATCGACCCGCCACGGGTCGGTCAAGAACCATGCGGGCTTTTCCGCATATTGCTTGAATTCAAGAATTGGTCGTGACACACGGGCGCTCACTCCCACTCCGAGAGCGAGGCAACGATGCGTCACGCGCTGATGAAGATGTGGACCGTGCTACCGGTGGCCGTGCTGGCCGCCTGTGGAAACGTGGCTGGCGGCGACAAGCCAGCGCAGGCGGTGGAGCAGAGCACGCAGGCCGTGCTGTATGTGCCGCCCACGCCGACGAGCGGAAACATCTATGAGAACACCACGTATCTGGGCCCGGTGAGCCTGGGCAGCTCCGTGCAGACGTACTTCACCCAGAACCCCCAGTACTACTCGTTCAAGGTGACGGTGCCGGGCTCACTCGTCGCCCGCTTCGAGGTCACCCACGGGGGCAGCTCCATGAACCTGGACACCGGCCTGCTGGTGTACGGGCCCCGGAACACGAGCGGCAGCTATGGCGCATCCCCGCGCGCCCAGGACGACAACTACGGCTATGGCGACCTGAGCAGGATTGACTCGGTGTCCCTGACGGCCGGTGAGTACCTCGTCGTGGTGAGCTCGGGCAGCGGCTCGGGCAAGCAGTTCCGGTTGCACTCCGCGTGCCTGAGCGGCGCGTGCCCCACGCCCCCGTCCACCTCGGACACGTCTGGCGTCTCGCTGGCCCTGTCCGAGCAGTCCCTCACCGCGCAGCTCGAGGCGACGCTCGAGGCCGGCAACGACGTGCGTGACTGGACCGAGGGCTCGCTGCGCCGCTTCGACTTCGCCTGGCCGTACACGAGCCAGCCGACGCTCACCCAGGCGGACAGTGCGGTGATGGCGCTGCAGGAGTACAGCGCGTACGGCGCGGATGACGCCATCGCGCTCAGCTACTCCCAGGCCCAGGCCTATCTGTACTCGGAGTTCGCGCCCCTGCACCCGCAGATCCTCGCGGCCTATGGGAATGGCACGGAGAACGTGCAGGTGGCGACGCGCTACCACTCCTACCTGGTGGCCCCTGGCGCCTCCGGCTGGTTCCGCCTCTTCGTCATCCTCTTCCCCGTGTCCAAGAAGGTCATCGTCTTCGAGCAGACCGGCTACGAGGTCTGAGCCCGTCGTCTCCAGATCGAGAGTTCTGGCACCGGTGCTCCCGCGAGGGAGGCCGGTGCTTTTTCTTGTCGACCGGTTGCCGTGCCATTCTCGTGGCACCCCTATGGCTCCAAGCACGCGTCCCCTCTTCCTCCCCGAGCTCGTGCGCATCAAGCCGGGTGCGCTCGACCGCCTCGGCGTCTACCTGGCACGGGCCGGGCACCGCCGCGTCGGCTTGCTGGTGAGCGCTGGCTTGCAGCCCGTGCTGGGCCAGCGCCTGGAGTCCAGCCTCGCGCGCGAGGGCATCACCCTCGTGGGGCGGGTGGAAGTGGACGAGGCGAGCTTCGAGCGCGCGTCCGCGCTGTTCACCGCCCTGCCCTCGGGCTGTCAGGCCATTGTCGGGTTCGGCGGCGGGCGGGCGCTGGACGTGGCCAAGTACGTGGCCTTCCTCGCGGGCCTCCCCTACCTCGCCGTCCCCACATCCCTGTCGAATGACGGCTTCTGCAGCCCCCAGTCGAGCCTCACTCAAGCGGGGCATCGCCGCTCGCTGCGGGCGGTGATGCCGTCGGGCGTGGTCGTCGACACGGAGGTCTGCCTCCACGCGCCGGACCCGCTCTGGTGGTCTGGCATTGGCGACCTCGTCGCGAAGGTGACGGCCATCGCCGACTGGAAGCGGGCGTTCCATGCGCGAGGGACGCCGGTGAATGACTTCGCGGCGCTGCTCTCGGACGCCACCGTGTTCCAGTTCATGGCGAGGCCGGTGAAGGACGTGGAGGGCATCCGCCTCCTGGCGACGTCGCTGATGCTGAATGGGATTGCGATGGAGGTGAGCGGCTCGTCACGCCCGGCGAGCGGCAGCGAGCACCTGTTGTCCCACGCGCTGGACTCGGTGTCCGCGCGCCCCCGCCTCCACGGCTTGCAGGTCGGGGTGGCCACGTATGTCGTCAGCCGCCTGCAAGGCCAGGGCACGGAGCGCGTGGCCTCCGTGCTGGACGCCACCGGCTTCTGGCGGGGCATCACCGCGGACCCGTTCTCCCGCCGCGAGTGGCTGGAAGCCGTCCGCCTCGCCCCGTCGTTGAAGGACGACTTCTACACGGTGCTCTCGTCGAGGGACTGCGCGCCGGAGGTTGAAGACCTCCTGCGCACGGACCCGCGGCTGACCGGGTGCTTCATCGACTGAGGGCGCCTCACTCCAGCGCGAGAATCGTCAGGCGCTTCGGGCCCTTCCCAGCGCCCGGCCCCCTGGCATTCCCCTACTCAAACCCTCCGTGGGGAAGATTTCGCGCGCCCTCCGTTCGTCTCCCAGCGACTCCCCCCGAACCCGGGGCCGCACTGGAGACACCACGTGAACACCCTGCACGAGCGGAAATGGATGGCCCTGCTGGGCGCCACGGCCCTGACCCTGGCGAGCGGCTGCGGCACGGACGGGCTGGAGCCCGAGACGGCCCCCTCTCTCGCCGACCTGACGGAGACGGCCGAGGACCTCCACCCCGAGCGCCGTGGCATTGGCGTCCTGCCCGAGATGGTGCCCGCCGGCCCCACGGCCCAGCTCATCACCGTGGACCCGCGCCGCTCACTGGTGGTGACGGACCAGGCCGTCCTCAGCGGCTTCTCCTTCTCACTCTTCATGAGTCAGCTCGTCGCCAGCAGCGGAGTCGCCACGACGGAGCTGGACCTCTTCCAGCGGTGGTGGGACACGGCGCGGCCCTCCCCGGGGCTGGGAAGCGGCGCGCACTGCGACACCCTGGGCATCGCCAACATGAACGGCTTCCCCTACACCTGCCCTCGCAAGGAGGGAGACCAGGCGCTGGTGGACCCCTTCATCAATCCCACCACCAATCCCAACGCGTACATCCCCATCGGCCTGTTCAACCGCTTCGACCTGGCGTCCACCCGGGGCGCTGACTGCGGCGAGTACCGCATCGCCTATGCGAGGCGCTCGGGCATCACCAACGCGAGCGACCGCAACCTCGTCATCTTCGAGGCCGTGCTGCCCAACCCCACGCCCTCGAAGGGGCTGGAGGGCTGCCGTCCCGTCGCGGACTTCTGGGCCGGCCTCTCGACGGACCCCGACCCGATTTCGCGCGCCTCGAAGCTGCGGACGTTCTACTTCATCGGGCTCCCGGGCTTCATGCCGGTGGTGCACATCGACAACTACGGCAACCGGACCACGGGCTCCACCGGGCAGGTCCGCTCCAACCAGTTCATGCAGACCAGCTGGCTGCTGCGCGAGTTCGAGGTGCGCAAGGAGTGCCGCGCCCTCGTCCCCTGCACGCTGCGCTTCCTCCCCGTGACGGTGAAGACCAACCCGGGCGGCACGCTCTTCAACCCGGCCTCCGTGCACTCCGAGGCCCCCACCTTCCAGAACACGTCCTTCCCCGGCCAGGTGTCGAGGCTGGCCGTCAACGACCTCAACCTCTTCACGATGTTCACCTCGGACGTCCACAACAGCGGCCAGAGTGACGCGCAGCACGCGACGGAGAACCGCTACGTCACCCAGTTCGGCGTGGCGCCCAGCGCCTTCCGCACCAACATCCAGGCGAAGCTGATGGCCATTGGCAGCACGCTCACGCCTGACCAGATCGTGGCCCGCGCGCAGGTCCAGTCGTGCGCCGGCTGCCACCAGCTCAGCAACGGCGCCAACCTGGGCGGTGGCCTCATCTGGCCCTCCTCGCAGCGCTTCACGCACGTGTCCGAGTCGACGGAGCCAGGCCCCGACGGCGCGCGCCACCGCATCTCCCCGGCGCTCACCAACGTCTTCATCCCCCACCGCCAGGCCGTCTTCGAGACGTTCGTCAACGCCTCGTGCGGCGACACGGTGTGCAACGCCTGGGAGTCCAGCACCTTCTGCCCTGCTGACTGCTGACCTTCAGCGCAGGTCCAGGGTGAGGCCCCCGAAGGTCATGTTCGCCCGCTGGCCCCCATCGCCCGCGTGCGTCATGGGGGCCTCCGCCAGTCCCACCGCCACCACCCTACCCGCCTCCGCGTCGACACCCAGCAGGTGGAAGTGGCGGTCCCCTCCGTCGAGCGGCAGGCTCCGCGTCCTCACGCGCCCGCCGTCGAAGGAGACGAGGGCCAGCAGCGGGCCAGCGCCACGGCTGATGCTCATGCCCCCGCTCCAGCGATCCCATCCCGTCGCTCCCGCGGCAAGCAGACCCTGGTCCGTCCAGCGCACGGACGAGAAGTGGTCCGCGCGCTCGCCTCCCACGTAACTCTCGAAGCGCAGCGCTCCGGAGCGCCGCTCGAGCACCGCCACGTAGCCGTCATACGGCGCCATGTTCGCATCGGCCCCGGGGAACGGCGGGTAGTAGTCGATGCCGTCGCTGGCGTTGCGGCGCACGGCGGTGCCGGCGAGCGCAACCGCCCCTCCCCGCGTCGCCAGGTCGAACACGACGAACTCGGCCACGGCGGCGGGCACGAACGAGTGCGTCCCCTCGCGCTCACCGGTGGGCGAGAAGGCGGTGAAGGCAAAGGGCTGGTACTCGGTGTCCATGGGCGACGTGACGTCCTCGCCCAGGAGGCACTCCAGCCGCGTCGGCGTCTGGAAGGTCTCGCTCGACGCGAGGCACCGTTGCGTGTTCCACGTGCGGCCCACCACCACCGAGCCGTCGCCGTCCACCGCGAGCAGCGGCCGGAACGGCGCCTCCCGCCAGCGGAACTCGTCGTAGGCCCAGGCCGAAGGGTCCACCCGGTGCCTGCCATCCACGAGGCGCGTCCACTGCTCGACGTAGCCTGTCCCCAGCCAGGCCAGCGCCATCGCTCCGGACACCAGGTCCGACGGCGGCAGCTCGGGCGTCGGTGGGGGCTCGTCCACGAAGGTGAGGAAGGCCACGACGAGGCTCTCTCCACGGGCTTCCGTACGGAGCCAGCCGTCGGTGAGCGCATGCGCCGGCCGGGACGTCATGCGGAACGGCCGGGGAGGCAGGTCCGTGCCCAGGTCTCCCACCGGCAACTTCGTGGGCTCCGGAAGCGGATGCCGCGCCAGGACCTCGCCCTGATACGAGAACCGGACCAGGTCATACCCCCCGCGCTCCGCGTCGGTGCGCACCACCCCCAGCGTCACCTCGCCCGAGGGGTGGACCGCGAAGTCGCTGAAGTGCTCCCCGGGCGCCTCCGTCACCGCCCAGACCTCGCTGGACGCGGGCGAGTACACGGCGAGCCGTCGCGTGGACCGGAGGTCCGTGTGTCGGGTGGTCTCCAGGACAAAGGTCCGGCTTCCGGACAGCCTGGCCTTGAGCCCGGCCCATCCGGCGCCACGGGACACCACCCGGTGCGACAGCGAGCCCTGGTCGAAGGTCTGGTCGAGCCCCGGCGGCGGAACGGGACAGCCGGGCTCGCAGGGGCCTTGCACCTCCGCATCCCCGCATGCGGCCACGAGCGCACCCAGACAGAGGAGGCGGGTGGCACGGAGCCACCTGCGCCAGGAACGGGGTTCAGTCGAATGAAGCTTCATGGCATCCATACGTACTGGCAGTGTCGCCCGGGTTGCGCACGTCTGGCCAACGTCAGCCACCCGCGCGCACGTGCGTCCGGGGCTCACATCTCCCACCGAGGCGCGGCACATGCACTGGGTCGTCCAGGACAATCTGTTCAACGAGCGCGGCTTCCACACCCTGATGCAGGTGCTGGAGCGCGGTGGCATCCCACACACCCTGGTGAAGGTCATTCCGTTCGACGGGGGCGTGGAGCCGGCGGTCGACGTGTCCGGTCCCGTCATCGTGATGGGCTCCCTCACGCTGACCCGGTATGCGAAGCGACGAGGCTGGGTGCCGGGCGCCTTCATCAACGACAACTTCGACTTCCGCGCCTGGCGCGAGCACCTGGGCGAGCACCTGCTGAACGCGGGGGCCCGCGTCAGCCGCTTCGCCGACGTCGCGCCGGTGGACGGGCCCTTCTTCATCCGCCCCTGCCTGGACGACAAGTCCTTCTCGGGAATGGTCACCACCTGGGAGGACTTCGTCGCCTGGCGTGACAGCGTCCTGGGGCTCGGTGGGGACACCTCCGTCAGTGCCGACACCTGGGTGGCGGTCAGCGCGCCGAAGCACCTCCAGCGCGAGTACCGCATGGTCGTCGTGGACGGCCGTGTCATCACCGGCACGCGCTACAAGCTCGGAGACCGCGTCGTGGCCTCGGCCGAGGTGGAGCCGGAGGTGTACGCCTTCACCCAGGCCATGGCCGACCGCTGGTCTCCGGACCGGGCCTACGCGCTCGACGTCTTCATGCACGACGACGGCCTGTACGTCGGGGAGATCAACAACCTCAACTCGGCGGGCTTCTACGCCTACGACGTCGCGAAGATGGTGGAGGCCATTGAGGCCATGCCCTGGTGACGCCACGAGGAGGGGAGGCCCCTCCCCTCCTCCTGGGTCTCGAAGTGCTGAAACATGAAAAACAAGAAATTCAACGAACAGCTAAAAATACAATGAACTCATAGCTTCCGCTTGAAAACGGAATTCCTCATGTGTCATGAAAGCCTTTCTTCTTCGGAAAGGTCGTGCCTTTTGAGCAATCGATTCCTGAGGACGTTCTGCGCGGCGTGGGTTGGCGCCGGTCTTGTTGCCTGCGGCTCGGTACAGCCGGAGTCGGAGCAGGCGCAGGTCTCGGGTGAGGCGAAGGACGCCGACATCCAGGCCGCGCTGACCCGCTTCCCCGGGGCCGAGGTGCTGGGCCGCGATGGCGAGGTGCCCTACTTCATCCGTGGCGACCTGGGCCGACTGTCCACCGTGTCCTCGCAGCTGGCCCGCGAGGACCGGGGCGAGGCGGCGCGCGCGTCGCTGGGTGACATCGCCGCGGCCTTCCGCCTGCGCAACGACGAGCTGGTCTTCCGGCGCGCCTCCGTGGACGCCGAGGGCCACAAGCACCTGCGCTTCCGCCAGCTCCTGCGGGGCATCCCCGTGGTGGGCTCGGAGCTCGTCATCCACGCGGACAAGCAGGGCTTCATCTACGCGGCCAACGGCACCGCCCGCGGCCTCAAGGCGGTCTCCACCGAGGCGAAGGTGGCCCCCGAGGCAGCGCTGAAGGCGGCCGAGCTGGGCTCCGGCGCGGCCAAGGCCACCGCCAGCGGCCCCGCCACCCTGGTCTTCGTGTACCCCGACGGCTCCGACGAGCCGCGGCTGGCCTGGCAGGTGCGCGTCCTCGGTGAGCGGGAGACGATGGCCGCCGACGACCTCGTCTACGTGGATGCTCAGCGCGGCGGCGTCGTGGCCCTCCACCCGCAGCTCCACTCGGCCCTCAACCGCCGCGTGCACAGCGCGAACAACGGCACGTCCACGCCGGGCACCCTGCGCCGCAGCGAGGGCCAGGCCGCCACGGGTGATGCCCACATCGACATGAACTACGACCAGCTGGGCGTGACGTACAACTGCTACAACACGCTCTTCGGCCGCGACTCGTACGACAACGCCGGCGCGGCGCTCATCAGCACCGTGCACTACAGCACCAACTACGTGAACGCCTACTGGGACGGCACGCAGATGGTGTACGGCGACGGCAACGGCGTGGACTCCATCGAGCTGGGCAAGGACCTGGACGTCACGGTCCACGAGCTGACCCACGCGGTGACGGACACCGAGTCGGACCTCATCTACTCGGGTGAGTCCGGCGGCCTCAACGAGTCCATGTCCGACATCTTCGCCGGCGTGTGCGAGAGCTGGACGCGCGGCTGGGCCACGGACGCGGACGTCTTCAAGGTGGGCGAGGACATCTGGACGCCGGGAATCGCTGGCGACGCCCTCCGCTACATGGACGACCCGGCCAACGACGACGTCTCGCTGGACTTCTACGGCGACTACTCGTCGGGCGTGGACGTGCACTACAGCTCGGGCATCAGCAACCTGGTGTTCTCGCTGCTCTCCAAGGGCGGCACCCACCCGCGCGGGAAGACGAGCATCAACGTGACGGCCATCGGCCCGGAGAAGGCCGGCCGCATCTTCTACAAGGCCAACACGGACCTCTTCACGGCGAGCACCACCTTCGAGCAGGCCAAGACTTACACCATCCAGGCCGCGCAGGCGCTGGGCTACGACGCGGCCACGGTGCAGGCGGTGACGGACGCGTGGCTCGCCGTGGGCGTGCCTCCTCCGCCTCCGGTGACGACGCCGCTGTCCAACGGCGTGGCGGTGACGGGCCTGTCCGGCAGCTCGGGCAACAAGAAGTACTACACGCTCGAGGTGCCCGCGGGGCAGACCAGCCTGAAGTTCGAGACCACCGGCAGCTCGGGTGACGCGGACCTGTACGTGCGCTTCGGCAGCGCGCCCAGCGCCAGCACCTACGACTGCCGTCCGTACACGGGGACCAGCACGGAGGCGTGCACCTTCAACAACCCGGCGGCCGGCACCTGGTACGTCATGGTGAACGCCTACAGCGCGTACTCGGGCCTGTCGCTCAAGGGCACGTACGGCGGCGGTGGCGGTGGTGGCACTCCGACGACGGAGACGGCCACGGGCACGGTGACGCGGAATGAGAACGACCGCTTCGGCCCGTACAACGTCGTGCCGGGCACCACCTTCAGCGTGGTGATGACGGGCACGCGCAACCCGAACCTGTACGTCCGCTTCGGCTCGCAGCCCACCACCAACGCCTACGACTGCCGGCCGAACACGTCCGGCGCCTCGGAGACGTGCACCCTGACGGTTCCCGCGGGCCAGACGGCCGCGCACGTCATGGTGCGCGGCGGCGGCGCGAACACGGCGACGTACAACCTGACCATCAACTACACGCGGCCGTAGTCGGGCCTCGGAGTCGATGAAGCAAGGCGGGCGGCTTCCCCCACGGGAGGCCGCCCGTCGTGTTTGGAGCAGGCGCCCTGCCCCGCTCAGCGCGGCGCGACGGAGGCCAGCGCGCGGTCCAGCGCGGCCGCCTGTTCCTGGACCTCGGCGTCGCCGCCCCGGAGCGCCTTCGCCGCATGGCCGCGCGCGCGCTCCGGGTCCGTCTTCGCCAGGGCCATGGCCAGGTGCAGATTCGAACGCGGGTGGTCCGGCCGGGCCGCCAGCACGGGCTCCAGCACCTGCGCGGCCCGCGCGTCCTCGCCCCGCTCCAGCAGGAGCATCGCCAGGTCGCACGCCGGCTCCGGCTCGGCCGGGGCGCGGGCATTGGCATGCTCCAGCAGCTCCACCGCCCGGCCTCGCTCCCCCGCGAGGTCCAACGCGCGGGCCAGCCCGTGCATCACCTCCACGTCGCCAGGGGAAATCAGGAGCGCTTCCTCCAGAAGCCGGCGCCCCTCTCCCACGTCTCCCGCGGCCAACCGCGCCATCCCATCGCGATAAACGTCTGTTCCCACTGGGCTCTCCTCGCACCACGCGGTGCGTCAGTCACAGCCACGCAACTTCACGCCTACAATCTCCGACAAATACCTGAGAGGAAACTTTCCCCCCAAGGTTCCCATGATCGTCCGCCCGCCCCAGGTCTCCCCTCGTCGCCCTCTGAGCTCCACCTCGGAGTCCCCCGCCGCCGAGCAGCCCAACACGGCCGCCCAGGTCCGTCCCCACCAGAAGGATACGTTCTCCAGCCCTGCCACCGCGCTCCAGCGCACGGCGAAGGTGGGAGCCGCTCCGGCGGGTGACCACGGCAAGCTGATGCGGGAGTACCTCACCGGCGCCCGCCCGCCGCCGGCCGACTTCGAGAAGGTCATGGGCTACAAGCCCAACGTCATCCAGACGAAGCACGGCCAGCGGATGCAGGACCCGTTCGGCGCCGCGTCGGCCCCCGGCAAGATTGGCCCGGACAAGGAGTTCGACCCCGCGGCCAAGACGCACGACTACGGCTACGACCTGCTCCGCTACTACGCGAAGAAGGGCACCCCGCTCGCCCCCGAGGCGCGCAAGGCCGCCGACGCCCTCTTCCGCGAGGACCTCTTCAACTACGCCAATGACCAGAAGGGCTTCGGCGACCGCTTCAAGTACAAGGCCTGGGCGCAGATCTACGCCACCGCGGTGGAGCTGAACTCGCGCGTGCAGGGCTACGGCCCTCCGTAGTCCTCACTGCATGCCGTAGCGCCGCAGCTTGTCGTAGAGCGTCCGCAGGCCGATGCCCAGTCGCTGGGCGGCGCGCTTGCGGTTGCCCCCCTCGTTGGCGATGGCCTGTTCAATGGCCATCCGCTCCAGCTCCTCGAGCGTCGTGTCCGGCACCCTCACTCCATCCACGGGTGCCCTTACCGGGGCCGCTCCAGGTGCCTCGCCGGGCTCCTCCAGCCACAGGTGGCGCGGCTCCACCACCGGGCCGTCCGCGAGGATGGCCGCCCGCTCCAGCGCGTTTCGCAGCTCGCGCACGTTGCCCGGCCACGGGAAGGCCGCGAGCCGCTCGGAGGCCTCGGGCGACAGCCGCAGCCCCGGGCGCCCCAGCTCCTCGCCGATGCGCCGCAGCAGCAGCTCCGCCAGGGGCTTGAGGTCCTCGCGCCGCTCGCGCAGGGACGGCAGGCGGATGGGGAACACCGCCAGCCGGTGGTAGAGGTCCTCGCGGAACTCGCCGCGCGCCATCATCGCCTTGAGGTCGCGGTTGGTGGCCGCCACCCAGCGCACGTCGGCATCCAGCGTCCGCGTGCCACCCACGCGCTCGAAGCGGCGCTCCTGGAGCACGCGCAGCAGCTTGGCCTGCAGCTCCGCCTTCAGCTCGCCCACCTCGTCGAGGAAGAAGGTGCCGCCCTGGGCCAGCTCGATGCGCCCGCGCCGCTGCGCCACCGCGCCGGTGAAGGCCCCCTTCTCGTGGCCGAACAGCTCGCTCTCCAGCAGCGTCTCCGTGAGGGCCGCGCAGTTGACGGCCACGAAGGGCCCTTCCGCGCGCTCGCTCTGCTGGTGCAGGGCACGCGCGGCCACCTCCTTGCCGGTGCCGCTCTCGCCCATCAGCAGCACCGTGGCCTGCGTGGGGGCCACCTTGCGCAGGGCCTCCACCACCGGGCCCATGGCCGGCGCGCCCCAGCTCAGCACCACCTCGCCCGCGGTGTGCCGGGCCTCCGCCTTCCAGTTGAGCAGCGAGCGCCGCTCCAGCGCCCGCGCCACCGTCAGCCGCAGCTCGGCCGGGCTGCTGACCGGCTTCGTGAGGTACTCGAAGGCGCCCGCCTTCATCGCCGCCACCGCGCTCTCCACGGAGCCGACAGCGGTGAGGACGATGACCTCCACGTCCGGCTGCTCCTCGCGCACCTTGCGCAGGAGCGACAGCCCGTCCATGCGCGGCATCTTCAAGTCGGTCAGCAGCAGGTCCACGCCCTGCTTCGCCAGCAGCCGCGCCGCCTCTTCCCCGTCGGCGGCCGTCGCCACCGTGTGGCCCTCGTACTCCAGCGCCTCGGCGAGGAACGAGCGCACGCCCTCTTCGTCATCCGCCACCAGGATTCGCGCCATGGCTCAGCTCCCCCTGGATGGAACGGTGAGGCGGAACTCCGCGCCCCCGCTTGCGTGACTGCGGGCGCTCACCGTGCCGCCGTGCAGCTCGACGATGCGGCGGGTGATGGCCAGGCCCAGGCCGACACCGCGCACGCGCCCCGTGACGAAGGGCTCGAAGATGCGCTCCTCCTCGCCCGCCGGGATTCCCGGCCCGTGGTCCTTCACGGTGAAGACCAGCGCCTGGCCCTCCTGCTCCACGCGCGCCTCCACCCGCTGGCCCTCGGGGCTCGCCTGCACGGCGTTGCGCAGCACGTTCTCCAGCGCCTGCTGCAAGCGGCCCGCGTCGAGCGGCCACTGCGTGCGCGAGGGCAGGTAGCGGGCCTCCACGCTCGCCTCGCCGGTGGCCTCCACCGCCGCGCGGAGCACGTCGTTGGGGTCCGCGTCCGCGCGCCGCAATTCGCCGCTGCGCACGAAGCCCAGCAGGTCGTTCAAGAGCTGCTCCAGCCGGACGGCCTCGCCCACCACTCGGTCCGCCTTGGGGCGCAGCACCTCGTCCCGCTCCACCCGCTCGGCGAGCAGCTGCGCGTGTCCCTTGAGCGAGGCCAGCGGGTTGCGCAGCTCGTGCGCCAGCACCGCGGACATGGTGCCCAGGGCCGCCAGTCTGCGCCCGCGCTCCAGCTCCTCCGCCATCAGCTCTCGCTGGGCCAGCGAGCGCGAGAAGGCGAAGGCGAGCGCGAGGATGCCCCCGCACGAAATCAGCGCCACGGCCAGCAGCCGCTGCGAGCGCGACTCCAGCTCCTGCGCGGTGAGCGGCTCGAACTCATAGACCATGCGCAGCACGCGGCGCGGCTCCTGCGTCTCGGGGGGCGGCGCGGGTGGCGCGGGCTCCCCGGCCGCTGTCACAGGACGCGGCCGGCGCAGCCGATGGATGAGCCGGGAGCGACTGCCCTCCGTCAGCAGCGGCGGCCCGTCCTGGAGGAGGAGGTCTCCGACGGAGCCCTCTCCCGCCGAGGCCAGCACCCGCGAGTCCTCGGCGACCGCCACGAAGCGGAGCCCTCCCTCCCGGTGGGCGGCCAGGAAGGCATCGAGTGCCTGCTGACTCGGGGGGCCGGGCATGTCCCGGAAGGCCTCGAACCCGGCGAGCATCAGCACGTTGGCCATGCCGCGCGTCACCAGGGACGAGGACGCCAGGGCCGAGCGGCGGATGAACAACGAGGCGGACAGCAGCACCACGCACATCAGCACCGCCGCCACCCACGGCATCCGGGGACCGCGCGGACGCCACCACGGCGTGGCGCTCATCGCCGACCTCCCGCGCGGTGACTCCAGCTCCATGGGATTGCCTTCCACACTGCCAACTCTGCATGCGGAGTGCGGAATCCGCACTCTCTTCCAGCCGGGCACCACGTCTCGTGGGCGCCACCTCGCTCGGCTGTCTCCAACGTCATCGGCATCTCTCCAGGGGAAGGAGCGCGACCCGGAGGCCGCTGGCTGGGGGGACGGGCGGGCGCGCCAGGACAGCGCGGCCACCCCACCGGCGGTTCCACTGCAATCACGAGGCCCGCGCGGTCTTCCCCTCGCGCCACCGTGTTGCCGGGGACTCCAGGTACCCTTGTGGCCGAAGTCATGCGGGGCCCGCCGGCGGGGGCATGCGGAATCCGCAGTCGGGGTGCGAGTCCCGCAGCGGTGTCAGCCCTTTTCCCCCTGTTTTCAAGCGGTTGGATGCTGGCAAGCGATGTGCAGTGAACTCTTGTGATGAAGACGCCCCAGACAGCGTGGTTCAAGAAGCGACCCCATCGGGTGACGGCCCTGGCCCTGGGCTTCCTCGGGCTCGTGACGGTGCCCGGCGTGGGTCTGGCGCAGGAGCCGGCGCAACCCCCGGCCCAGCAGCCCCCACAGGCGGCCCAGGCCCAGCCAGCGGCCCCGGCCCAGCCCGAGGCCCGGCGCCCGGTGGTGAGCGTCACCTTGGAGGAGGCCATCGCGCGGGCCCTGAAGACGAGCCCCCAGGTGGCCCAGGCCGCCGGCACGGTGACGACCTCCGAGGCGGCGGAGCGCAGCGCCTTCGGCGCCTACCTGCCCAGCCTGTCGGCGAACGCGAGCAGCTCGCTGGCGAGCAGCAACCGGCTGGACCCGGAGACGGGCGCGGTGGTGTCGGGCTCCAATGACACGTACAGCGCGGGCCTGTCGGCCGGCTGGGACGTCTTCACGGGTGGCCAGCGCGGCGCCAACCGTCGCCAGGCGCAAGCGCAGTCGAACTCCGCGGAGGCCCAGCTCACCGCGCAGCAGTCCAGCGCGGTGCTCGACGTGCAGCGCTCCTTCTACGAGGTGCTGCGCGCGGAGGGACTGGAAGAGGTGGCGAAGTCCCGCATCGAGCGGGCGAAGCAGAACGCGGAGGCGGCGGAGCGCCGGCTGGCGGTGGGCTCGGCGACGCGCTCGGACGTGCTGCGCTCGAAGCTGGATTTGACCACGGCGCGCGAGGCCCTGCTCACCGCGGAGACGCAGTGCAGGTCGGCGTCGCTGGGGCTGGGGCGGCTCATCGGCGAGGACGGCCCGGTGGAGGCGAAGCCGCTCGACAACCTGGAGCCGAAGCCGGTGCCGCTGACGGAGGAGGCCCTGGTGAACGAGATTGAGGCGCGGGCGCCCTCGGTGCTCGCGGCGGCGGCGAACCTGCGCGCCTCGGAGGCTGGCGTGGGCTCGGCGAAGTCGGAGTACCTGCCCACGGTGCGACTGTCCGCGGGCTATGACTGGTTCAACCAGGACCTGGGCTTCGCGGGCGGCCGGACGAGCTGGTCCGTGCGGCTGGGACTCTCCTACCCCATCTTCGACGGCTTCCTCCGCGAGGAGCGCGTGGTGCGCGCGAGGACGCAGGCGTCGGTGTCCCAGACGCAGCTGGCGGACACGCGGCGCGCGGTGCGCTCGGGTGTCGGGCAGTCGCTGAGCCAGATCCGGCTCTCGTCGGAGCGCATCAACTTCGCGAAGGAGTCCGTGGAGGTGGCGAAGGAGGACCTGAAGGTCCAGCAGGAGCGCTACCGCCTGGGGGCCACCACCATCCTGGAGCTGCTCACGTCGCAGGAGAGCCTGGTCCAGGCGGAGACCGACCTCGTGGCCGCCCGGTTCGACTACCAGATTGCCCGCGCCGAGCTGGAAGCGCTGGCCGGGAGGCCGCTGTGAATCCCTCCACGAGCACGACGCAGCCCCAGCCGGCGCAGGCTCCCGGGCGGGACATCTCGGACGTGGTCATCCGCGTCGAGGGGCTGCGCAAGGACTACAAGATGGGGGCGGAGGTGGTGCGCGCGCTGCGCGGCGTGGACCTCACCATCCGCCGCAACGAGTACGTGGCCGTCATGGGCCCGTCCGGCTCCGGCAAGTCCACCTTCATGAACCTCATCGGCTGCCTGGACGTGCCGAGCGGCGGGCAGTACTGGCTCAACGGGCAGCCGGTGGCGGGCATGTCCGAGGACGCGCTGGCCCGCATCCGCAACCGGGAGCTGGGCTTCGTCTTCCAGAGCTTCAACCTGCTGCCCCGCGCGTCGGCGCTGGACAACGTGGCGCTGCCACTCATCTACGCGCGCATCGCCAAGAAGGAACGGCGCGAGCGCGCGGCGGCGATGCTGGAGAAGGTGGGCCTGGGCGAGCGCAAGGACCACCGGCCGAACGAGCTGTCCGGCGGTCAGCGCCAGCGCGTGGCCATTGCCCGCGCGCTGGTAACGCAGCCGGCGCTGCTGCTGGCGGACGAGCCCACGGGCGCGCTCGACAGCCGCACCGGAGAAGAAATCATGGCCCTGTTCGGCGAGCTGCATGCCCAGGGCCAGACGTTGATGCTCGTCACGCATGAGTCGGACATCGCGGCGCATGCGCAGCGGGTGCTGTTCCTGAAGGACGGCGTCATCGAGCGGGACGAGCGGAAGCGGGACTGAGCAGCGCCGCCTCGCGCGGCGAATTGGACCTTGGAGGACGTCGTGAGCAAGACGAAGAAGTGGGTCATTACGGGCGCCGCGGCGCTCCTGCTCGGTGCGGGAGGCTACGTCGTCACACGCAGCGAGGCGCCGGAGGCACAGGCACAGTCCACCTCCGTCGCAACGGTGGAGCGCCGGGACATGGAAGTGGTGGCTGAGTCCTCCGGCCTGGTGGAGCCGCTGCGCGTCGTGGAGGTGAAGTCCAAGGCCTCCGGCGAGGTGCTGCGCGTCCACTTCGACACCGGGGACAAGGTGGAGAAGGACGCGCTGCTGGCGGAGATCGACCCGCGTGACGTGCAGAACGCGCTGGCGCAGGCCCAGGCGGACCTGGAGTCCGCGCGGGTGCGCCTGAACACCACGGAGGCCCAGCGGCTGCGCCTGGAGGAGCTGCGCAAGTCCGGCTACGTCACCCAGCAGGAGTTCGAGTCCGCGGTGGATGCCTCCGCCACGGCGCGGGCGACGAAGGTGCGGGCGGAGACGAACCTGCAGCTCGCCCGCGAGCGCAGCCGGGACGTCACCATCCGCGCGCCCATCGCCGGCACGCTGCTGGAGCGGCAGATTCAGCCGGGCCTCATCATCGCCTCGGCCACGACCAACGTGTCGGGCGGGACGACGCTGTTCAAGATGGCGGACCTGTCGGTGATGCAGGTGCGCGCCAAGGTGGACGAGACGGACGTGGGGCAGATCAAGCCCGGCCAGAAGGCGCGCGTGACGATGGAGGCCTACCCGGGCCGCACCTTCCTGGGCGACGTGGTGAAGGTGGAGCCGCAGGCCCTGGTCGAGCAGAACGTCACCCTCTTCCCGGTGCTCGTGCGGCTGGACAACCCGGAGGGGCTGCTGCGGCCGGGGATGAACGCGGAGGTGTCCATTGAAATCTCCCGTCGGCGCGATGCGGTCACCGTGCCGAACGCGGCGGTGGCGAGCATGCGCGACGCCCGCTCCGCGGCGGCCGCGGTGGGCCTGTCCGAGGAAGCCGTGCGCGCGGTGATGCGGCCGGCGGGCGGCGGCGCGGGCCAGGGCGGCGCGGGAGCTGGCGGTGCGGACGGCGCGGATGCGACCGCGAGCGCCCGGGGACCGAACGCTGGCGGCAACCCGAGCGCGGGTGGCTCGGGCTCCTCCGGTGGCACGACGACGAACGCGGTCGGCCCCGGCCAGGGCGCGGGTGGCAGCGTGGCGGGCGTCAGCGGCACCGTCGCGGGAGCGAACGTGGCCGCTGCGGGCACGGGCCAGAGTGGCGGAGGCCGGGGCGGCCGGGGCGCGCGCGAGGGCCGTCAGCCCACGGGCGACACGCGGCAGGGCATCGTCTTCGTGCAGGGCGCCAAGGGGACGGAGCCGCGGCGCGTGGTGCTCGGGATGAGTGACTGGGAGAGCTCCGAGGTGGTGAGCGGGCTGGAGCCCGGGGAGCAGGTGCTGCTCATCTCCGTCGCGCAGCTCAAGGCGCAGCAGCAGCGCAGCACGGAGCGGATGCGCCAGATGTCCGGAGGCATGATTCCCGGCGCTGGCGGTGGTGGTGGCCGAGGGGCGCGGTAGGCGCGGCAGGAAGGAGACCAGGTCATGGGAGAAATCATCCGGGTTGCATTCGACGCGGTCCTCGCCAACAAGCTGCGCTCCCTGCTGACGATGCTGGGCATCGTCATCGGAATCGCGGCGGTCATCACCATGGTGGCGCTGGGCGAAGGCGCGCAGCGCTCCGTGGCGCAGCGGCTGCAGACGCTTGGCACCAACGTGCTCACGGTGCGCCCCGGACAGTCCTTCCAGGGCGGCCTGGGCCGTGGCCAGGCGTCGATGTCCATCGACGACGCCGAGGCGCTGCGGGCGAATCCGAAGAGCATCGGGGCCGTGGCGCCGGAAATCGAGTCGCGCTTCCAGGTGGAGTACGGGGCCGCCAACGCCAACCTGTCCGTGGTGGGCACGTGGCCGGCGTACTTCGACATCAACCAGGGCCGCGTGGCGCAGGGCCGCCTCTTCACGGACGCCGAGGACCGGGGCCGTCGCCGGGTGGTGGTGCTGGGGGCCCTGGCGGGCGCGCAGCTCGGCCTGAAGGACTCCTCGTCGCTGGTGGGCGAGAGCATCCGCATCCGCGGCATCCCCTTCGACGTCATCGGCGTGTTGGCGGAGAAGGGAGCGCAGGGCTTCTCCAACCCGGACGAGAGCCTCTACATCCCCCTGGCCACCGCCCAGTTCCGGGTGATGGGCAGTGACCGCATCCGCTCCATCGCGGTGCAGGCGCTGGATGACAAGTCCATGGACGCGGCGATGGCGGAGATTGACCTGACGCTCCGGCGCGAGCACCGGCTGCGGCCGGAGGAGCAGGCCGACTTCAACATCCGCGATCAGGCCTCGCTGCTCACCACCATGCAGGAGACGACGCAGACCTTCTCCCTGCTGCTGGCGGGCATCGCCGCCATCTCCCTGCTGGTGGGAGGCATTGGCATCATGAACATCATGCTGGTGTCGGTGACGGAGCGGACGCGCGAGATTGGCCTGCGCAAGGCCCTGGGCGCCACGGGCATGGACATCATGCTCCAGTTCCTCGTGGAGTCCCTGGTGCTGTGCCTCGCGGGCGGAACGCTGGGGCTGCTGCTGGGAGTGGGCGGAGCCGCGCTGCTGCAGAAGGTGGCGGGGTGGACGGTGGTGGTGGCACCCGAGGCCATCATCGTGGCCATCGCCTTCTCCGCGACGGTGGGCGTGTTCTTCGGCATCTGGCCCGCCCGGCGTGCGGCGAGCCTCGCGCCCATCGAGTCGCTGCGGTACGAGTAGGAAATGTGCTGGAGGCGGCGGGCTCGAATCCGTCCGCCTCCGGCCCTTCCTCAGCGGTCGGCGATGTCGGCGCTCTGCAGGTACGGAGAGGCTTCGACAATCACTTCCGCAGTCCAGCCCCTGTTGGCTCCACGGCCGCTTTCGTCGCAATCACCGTCGGTGTGGATGCCCATCAGGTATCCGTGACGGTTGAGCACGCCAGCGCCGGAGCTCCCTACCAGGGTGTCCAGGTCCGCGTAGTAGACAAGCTGATTACATGAGTCCAGGAACCTGCCTTCGGCGATGACCTTGGGCCTGCCCCGGGGATGCTGGATGATCGCCAACCGCTCGGTGGCCTGGGTCGACAGCAGGAGCGGCGTGACGGCGGGAAGCACGTCGAGCGCGATGAGCGCATAGTCGGGAGCGAGCGATTGCTCGATGACGGTGCCCTCGGTCACCAGCGGGTCGCCGTCGGGCTCGTCCTCGAAGTTGAAGACCAGCAGCGACCGGTCCCCGAGTCCGACACAGTGCCCCGCGGTCATCACCACAGGTCCCGCGCTCGCGGCAATCAGCGTTCCGGTGCAGCGCCCGTCGATCAGGACGACAGCGTCTTCCCAGTCCTGGACGTCAGCGAACTCGCCCCGGTAGCTGTTGATGGGCGTGAAGTCGAGAGTCGGACCGCACTGCCAGAGGCTGCTCACCTCCGGCTTCTTCGGATCCTCGCAGACCGGAGGATCCGCGGGCACCGCATCTTCTCCACAGGCCACAACGCCCAGGAATACGGTGCCCGCGAGGATTGGCCCCCACAGCTTCATGCTCGAACCGGGGGGCCGTCGCGCCATCTCTTAGTAGAGGTAGTTCAGCGCGGTGATGTCAGAGCTGGTCCACTCGCCCGTCTCCGTCGACCGGAAGCAGGAGTTCATGATGGAGCCGCCCACCGTGGCCGTGCTCGGCGTCCCGGGGATGAGGACGGCACCCACGCCCGCGGTGCCCTCGCTGCCGCCGCTGCCGCAGCTGATGGCGCGGTTGTAGTAGTCGGAGTGACGGAAGCCGACCGCGTGGCCGAGCTCGTGGGTGATGACGTGCTCGTTCACGTCAACGCTGTAGGTGTTCAGGCCGGTGCCGATGTTGATGGTGCCGTACGGACGGCCGCCCGACGGGAAGCCAGCGGAGCCGCCAGTGCCGGACATGGTCTGCGCGGTGATGGTCGCGGTGCAGCCCGAGCCGCCGCGCTGGAAGGTGATGCGGAGCCCACGCTGATTGTAGTTGGCGATGGCCGCATCCAGGCCCTGGCTGAGCCGGGTGTAGCTGTTGAACGTGGACGTGGGGTTGATGCAGATGCGCGTCACGGCCGTGCCGACGGTGTTCGTCGTGCGGTACTGCTCCGGGCCCGCCTCGGACTGGAGCATCTCGCGGGACGCCTCGAGCGTCACGTGGGCGTCGCGGCCCGTGTACACGGCGCCGTCGACGACCATGATGTCGTCCGCCGGGAAGCCGGCCTCGACCAGGTTGGCGACGATCTCCTCGTTCTCACTCATCTGCTCGGCGCCGCCGCAGCCGGACAGCACGCCACAGCTCACCGCGAGGACAGCCGCTCCCTTGAACATCTTCTGGAACTTGAACATTGGGGATTTCCTCGTACACCTGACTGCGGGGGGACGCGCCGTCCGCCTGGCCTACACCAGCCGCGGCACAACGCGTCCCGACCCTTGAGCAATTGGTGGGCCAATAAATCCCACAGAGTGAAAAAAGCCGAAAGAGACGCTTTGCCTGGAGTGTCCGTACTCCAGGTCAAGGTCCAGCACTTGTAAATGGATGTGACATCCGCGGGCCTAAGTCGGCGCCAGCGCTACGGATTCCTCGTGGAAACCCGAGCGTTGCGGAACCACACAGTGATGTCTTGTTATCGGACACCGGCCCCCGGGTCTTAGAAGCCCCGAGCCGGGTTCAATACGACACACCGTTGGAAATGCTGTCGTTCAAATAAAAATACACCCAGACGAGGTGCGTCACTCCACGACGCACCGCAGCCGGATGAATTCATTCTCGGCGCGGCGCGCCAGAAGTTTCCTGGAGAAGTGGCAACGCTTCCGTCCCGGCTGACGGCGGGGACCTGAGGGCCCTGGGGGCCCTCATGCCCGGGCAACGTGCCGCGGCATCACTTCAGCGCGGCCGCCGGAATCTCGACCACGTACGTATCGATGTCCGTGTCGCTGCCACTGCCCCAGTTGGAGTTGAAGGCCACCCGCGTGAAGTCGCGGTTGACGCTGGCGACCGGCTCCGTCCAATAGCCATTCGACGCGGTGCGGTGGTGCGCCAGCGTGTAGATGGTGGGGTTGGCCTTGAGCTGCACGGCCATCACCTTGCGATGCAGCCACTGCTGGGCGCCGCCGTAGTCGGCATAGGTGCTGACCACCACCCAGCCCGGCTTGGCGAACGCCTTGCCCGAGACGTGCAGCGCCGTCGCGGTGCCGCTCACGTACGTCGAGAACAACGCCGTGCGCACGCCCGTGCGCAGGTTCACCATGAACACGTCACCCGCGTTGGACTGGTAGTCGACGGCCACGTAGATGTCGTCGCCGTTGGCGTCCAGCGCGAGGTCCGAGTGCTCGGACTTCGCGAGCAACTGCGTCTGGGTGCTGAAGTCCCGGGAGAATGCCACCGTGCCCCGCGGACCGTCGCCGGACACCACACAGGAATTGCCGCTGGGGGACATGCTCACATGGTCCGGACGCTCACCCTGGGTGTCATACATGCCCAGGATGGTGTTGGTGTCGCGGTCCCAGGTGAACACGCCAACGCTGCTCCAGCTTGCCGTGTCGACCATGAAGCACCAGTAGCGTCCGTTCGCCGAGGGTGAGCCCTCCGACTTCGTCCAGGCCGCCGCCGCGGTCGGCCACCTGGCCTTCAGCCGTGCGCCAAAGTCACCCACGACGCGAGAGGCTCCAGTCGACACGTTCAGCTCGTGGAGCGTCATTCCGACGCCATTGGTGGGCAGGTAGTACAGCAGGTCGGGATTCGTCGGGTGCCATTGCGGCTCCGCGTCCCCGCCCGGGCCCGACAGCTGCTTCAGGTGCGCGCGGGTGTTGGCGTCATACACATGCCAATGCCCATCAATGGCGTACACCAGCTGTTTCGTGCTGTTCGAGTTGAAGGCCTGACGGCGCGAATAGTCGTTTCGGGCAAAGTCCGCCAGGCCGTCGGCGGCGTGGTCGGTGGCGCGTACGACACACGTCTTGTAGGTGGGCTCCGAGACCGCCACTCCCTTGGCGGGCTTCGCCAGCGCGGGGATGGGGTTGGCCTGGCGGGTGCTGGTCAGAGCGAAGTCCGCGGCATAGAACGAGGCACACGCAGGGCTGAGCGCCGGCTCGTTCGTTGGGGCTGGCTGCGTGCGGCGCTGGCACGTCTTGAACTGGCCGGGCGCCGGATCCGAACTGAAGAAGCAATACACGCGGCCCGCAGGCAACTCTCGGGTGACCCAGCTGTCGCCGACACCGAACCTGACGGTCGACGGCTGAGCCAGCGTGAAATACTGATACTGGTCCGCGACCTTCTCCCAGCCCTCTTCGACGAGTGTAGCGCTGTCCGGCTCGGGCTCGGTGCCGTTGTCGAGCGTTCCGCCGCCACAGCCCACCCAGGCGAGACACACCAGCGCCACCCTCCACACAGTCACGTCGCACTTCAAACCAGGATTCATGTCGAACACTCCTCATAGAAGCGAGAGGGATTGTCGTCGCCCGATGCAATGGCTGGCGCAGGCCTCCATCGACCTCAGGCTCCGTTCCCATGACGTACGCAACAGCGAGAGCCGCGAGGAACAGCTCGGCGCGAGCAATCTCCTCGGGGCGGCCCCGGTGATTCAACGAAAGTTGCGCGGTGAAGCAGAGCAATCTCTGGACCAACAGCAGGGCGCGCTCCGCCACAGCGGGAACGGGCCTTTCGCGCCCGGAGCGACAGGGCTCGCGGTGTGGACTGTCCTCCTCAGACTGTGGGCTCATTGCGGTAGCGCGCGAGCCCGGCGGACGCGCTCGCCCGCATCGAGGCACCAGTTTCGCTATGGTATCTCAGAAACTAAAACATCTTGATTTCCCATGCACCGAGGATGCGGAATCTGCTTAAACTTGATTTCTTAACCTGTCCTGGAGAACTCATCTTGATAAGGAAAGTCATCGCAGTGGGGAGTTGGGCCGGTGCCCTGGTGCTCGCGAGCTGTGGAGGTGCCTCCGGCGCGCCCTCGGAGGAGTCCTCGAAGGCCTCCGCGATGAACGACGGGCTCATCAACGTCACCTTGCTCAAGCCCGCGACGGCGTCCCACACCCAGCAGGACCCATACTTCCCGCCGGAGAAGGCAGTGGATGGGAACATCACCGCGGACGACTCGCGGTGGTGTCCCGGCCCCTACCTCAGCGGCCCCCGCCATCTGGACATCGACCTGCAGGGCACGTTCGACCTGCACCGGGTGGAGCTGTACACGGGCTACCAGGACATCCGCCCCGTCGGGAGCTACGACCTGCTCTACCACGACGGTACGGGCTGGCTCTCCATCCCAGGAGCCGCGAGGACGGGCAACACCAGCGTCGCCGTCTCCACCACCTTCAGCCAGGTGGTGCGTGGCCAGAAGGTGCGGCTCCTGTGCAATGAGCCCATCGAGGAGAACTGCCGGGTGAAGGAGTTCTGGGTCTTCGGCGCGCCCGTTGCCCCTGGCGCGAATCAGGCGCCCACGGCCAATGCGGGGGTGGACCAGAGCTTGGTGCTGCCCTCCTCGGGCCTCGCGCTGACAGGCTCGGGCACCGACTCGGACGGAAACATCACCTCCTATGCCTGGACCCAGGTGAGCGGCCCTGCCGCCTCTCTGAGTGGGGCAAACACGCCATCGCTCTCCGTCAGCGGCCTCGCCGTCGGGACGCTCGTCTTCCGCCTCACAGTCACCGACGACGACGGCGCCACCCACTCCGACGACGTGACGGTGACGGTCTCCAACGCCAACACGCTGAGCAACGTGACGCGCCTCAAGCCGACCACCGCCATGAATGCCAGCGGCACCCTGCTCGCCGCGCGAGCCACCGACGACAACCTCTCCACTCGCTGGGAGTCCAACCACGCGTTTCGTCCGGGCACGTACCTCGACGTGGACCTCCAGGGGGCCTACCAGCTCCACAGCGCGGAGGTGCACCTGTCCTTCTCCACCGACTCCGCCGCCGCCATGGCGAACTTCGATATCCAGGCGTGGGATGGCGGCTGCTGGAAGACCATTCCCGGCGCCTCCGTGCGGAACAACCCCACGACGACCACCCTGAAGACCCTGACCTTCTCCTCGCCCGTGGTTGCCACCAAGGTCCGCGTGCTCTGCCTCGATGGTGGCCGGAGCTGCATGGTGCGCGAGCTGAAGGTGCAGGGGCAGCCCGCCGCCGAGCCCACCGGCGCCCTCACGTGCCCGGCCGGTGAACAGATTGCCGTGCAAAGCGCGCGCTACGCCTACGCGCTGTTCCTGCCCGCCGGCTACAACGCGGACCGCGTCGCGCGATGGCCGCTCGTCATCTCCCTGCACGGCTACGGCGGCAGGACGCTGAACGATGACCACTCAGCCCCGGCCAGCAATGCGGAAGGGCTCGCCTGGAACCTGAACTCCGCCACCTTCCGCGCGGGCTTCGGCGCCATCGCGGTGTCGCCCAACTTCTTCCGTGTCAACGAAAGCGGGCAGGCGTCGTTCAACAACCCCACCCTCATGGCACTGCTGGAGGACTTGAAGAGGGACTACCTGGTGGACACGGACCGCGTCTACTTCACCGGCTTCAGCGGAGGCGCCAACTCGCTCTACGAAGTCGACGGGCTCCCGGCGAACATGCCGAAGGCCGCCGCCTTCGTCCCCATCGCCGTCACCGCCACCCCCGCGAACGTCGCCAACATCTGCAACCTGCGCACGCTCCCCATCTGGCCCTTCCACGGCGGCAGCGACTCCCAGGGCCAGCCGGACAAGTCGACGGGACTGAAGACGAAGCTGGAGACGCAGTGCGGCGGCACCACGAGCGCGATGCTGAATCCCACCGTCTATCCCGGCGTGGGCCACGACGCCGCGCTGTGGCGGACGGCCTACGCGACGCCAGCGCTCTGGGACTGGCTCTTCCAGCAGCGCATCAGCAACCGGCAGTGACACGGGCCGCCAGGTGAGGCCTGGCAGCAGGCCCCTTGCGTGCGGAGGGACGGCACGCGAGGGGCACGTCAGGACGGCTGGCCCCGCCTCACGGGTTCAACGAGCGGCTCCGCCGCGGGCTTTGTCGCAACAACCACGGCATCCTCGGCAAGCAATGGCGGTCCTGCCTCCAGCACCCAGACGTTTCCAAGCATGTCGCCCGCGCAGATGATGTCCTGAGCCATGGCGATGGTGTTGAAGCTGCTGCATCCAAAAATGGTTTGCAGGCAACTTTGGGACTGCAGGTCCCAGAGCTTCAGGGTGCGGTCTTCAGACGCGGAGATCGCGAAGCGGCCATCCGGCGTGAGGGCACAGGAATTCACTGACGCCTCATGCCCCGCGAGTTCGAGGCCTCGACCGCGGCGCGCTCACTCGAACATGCTGGCGAGCTGCTCCAGCGACAGTCGCGCGCCCTCCTCGTTGTCCTCGGGCTTGATACCGGGGGGCAGTTGCTCGAAGTGCAGAGTGACCTCCGTACCGCCGGGGGCGTCCTCGAAGGTCACCGTCAGCCGCATCTCGCCATGGAAGCTTGAATCCGGACTGTCAAAGGTAACCGCCTCGACAATCCTCCGGGGCGGGGCCAGCTCCAGGAAGCGCACGCGGACCCGGTCCTCATGCTCCCCGGTCTTCCCGCGGAAGGTCTGCTCATCCGGCGGATAATAGAGAGACATCACATACCCGCCCCCTACCCTGGCATCGAACTCATGGATGACGCCTGTCATCTCCGCGGGCGGGAGCCAGGCTGCGATGGCGTTCGGGTCGAGGAAGGCCTGGTAGAGGGCTTCGGGTTGCGCCCGGATGATCCGGGAGTTGCGGGTCGACGCGGCTACAGGTTCCGAGGACATGGGCAGCTCCGTATGGGGTTGGCGGAAGATTCTACCGTACGTCACCGCGACGCTGAGTGTGGCGTCTTCAGGGGACGGTGTAACCCCAGAACCCGGCTCAGCCGCGTTGCGTCGAGATTGCGTGACTGTCCTTGACATCCGGGGTTCTCTAATCTTGAATATGAAACTCATTATCATCTCATATGAGGCTTGGATGAAGAAGAACGCGAGGCGTTTCGGCATGGGCAGCATCTCCGGGGGGGCACTGGCATGCGCCGCGTTCCTCGTCGCGGCATGCGGCGAGGACGAAGTTCCCACTCCGACCGAACCCGGCACCGAACCGCAGTACCTCATCCACTCGGCGGTCCAGACGGGCGACACCCGGATGAACTACTTCACCCTGGTCGACTCGCTCGACCAGGCCACCCGGCTCGACTACACGAACTCGCTCGAGCTGCCGGGCCGGCCGCGGCTCTACGCGGCGCAGGGCATCGGCTTCTTCGCCATTGGCGGAGGAGAGGCGCCCACCATCACCCGCTACGAGCTGAAGGATGGGCGGCTGGTGGCCGGCAGCAGCATCTCACTGGCTGCTCAGGGCGTGCGGGCGATGGGCGCCCAGGCCGTGCTCTTCATCAGCCCGACGAAGGCCTACTACAAGGACGACGCCCAGGCGCAGATCATCGTCTGGAACCCGACCGAGATGGTCATCGTGAAGACCCTCCCCCTCCCCCGGGAGCTCGTCAAGCAGGGCTACGTCACCAGCTTGAGCCAGTGGGCCAGCCGCACGGGCGAGGCCTTCTTCACGGTGGGCTGGACCACCACCACGTATGACCGCGTCCTGCCCGGCACCGTGCTGGTGCGCCTGGACACGACGACAGACGAGCTGACGCAGGTCTCCGACGAGCGCTGCCGCGACATCTTCAAGACGGCGAAGCTGGGCGACACGCTTTACTTCTTCAGCGGCGTCATCAACGGCCTGGGCCATACGGCCTACAGCAGCCAGAACGGCGGCCAGCAGGACTGCATCCTGCGCATCACCCCGGGCCAGCGGACCTTCGACGCCAACTACCTCGGCACCGTCGCCCCGGCGCTCGGAGCCAACAAGGTCGGCACCGTCATCGCGGTGACCGAGGACGGCAAGGCCTGGGTCCAGGTCGCCGACACCACCATCACCCCGTCCGCGCCGGGCACGACCTACAGCGAGTGGTACAGCAAGGGCTGGAGCTGGTGGAGCCTGCCCCTCGAGAGCCTCACCAGCCCCGCGCGAGTGCAGGCAGAGCCCGGCGCCTATAGCGGCTTCGCCGCGAGCACGGGCGAGAGCTTCTTCATCAGCCAGAGCTCGCTGGACTACTCCGTGTCCACCCTGACGGAGCTCAGCTCCGGCACGCCGAAGGCCGGCGTGTCCTTCCCCGGCTTCGTGCTCGACGTGGCGCGGGTCCGCTAGCAACACCCAGGGGGCACCGCGGGCCTGACGCTCGCGGTTCCCCTGTCCCATCCCCTCAGTGGCAGGAGCGGTCGCGGCTTCCTCGCGCACCCGCAAGGCCGACGTGTGTCCCGAAGTTGACTTTGATTATCATCATTGAAATCAAAATTGGAGAAAATTACCATGCAGGCAAAGACTGAAGAGCGGAAGCGGGGCGCGGACGCGGCACCGGGTTGGCCCCGCCGCCCGTCATCGGTGCTGGCGGGCTCTCGAGAGGGACTGGCGGCGGTGTCCGCCGCGCTGACGGGTGCGGTGGGCAACGCGCTGGCCACCGCCCGGTGGCCCAGCGGCCCGCTGCGGGCCGGCACCCCGGCGGAGGTCCTGGCCTCGGCCACGGCGGCGCTGGGCGTGGACGGAATCCCCGAGGAAGGCATGGGCGTGGAGGCCGCGCTGGCCCGCGTTGGCCGGGTGTTGGTGGAGCACGGACTCCACCTGTCGCACCCGCATGCGGTGGCGCACCTCCAGCCACCGCCGCTGGCGGTCGCGGTCGCCGCGGATGCGCTGGCCAGCGCCAGCAATGCCTCGCTGGACACGTATGACTCGGGGCCCTCGGCCATCGCCGTGGAGCGCTGGCTCATCGGCGGGCTCGTGGAGCTGGCCGGGCTCGGGCGGTGGGCGGATGGGGTGCTCACTCCGGGTGGCTCGATGTCCAACCTGCTGGGCCTGCTGCTGGCGCGGGACGCGGCCGCGCTGCGGCGCGGTATCGACGTCCGCCGGCAGGGAGTGGCCGCGCTCCAGGCGCCAATCGTGTTGTGCTCGGAGCTGGCGCACTTCTCGGTGCACCGGGCCTGCGCGGCGCTCGGACTGGGTGAAGGCGCCGTGCGGGGCGTGCCCACCGACTCGCGCCGCCGGATGCGGCCCGAGGCGCTGGCTGAGATGCTGCAAGAGCTGGGGCCGGAGCACACGCCGCTGGCCATCGTCGCCACCGCGGGGACGACGGACTTCGGCACCATCGACCCGCTGCCGCAAATCGCGGCGATTGCCGCCGAGCACGGCATCTGGCTGCACGTCGATGCGGCGTATGGCTTCGGGGCGCTGTTCTCCGAGCGGCTCGCGGGCCGGCTGGCCGGGCTGTCGTTGGCGGATTCAATCACGGTGGACCTGCACAAGCTGGGCTGGCAGCCGGCGGCAACCAGCGCGCTGCTGGTGTCCAAGTCGAGCACCTTCGCCTCGCTGGAGCGCGAGGTCGCCTACCTCAACCCGGGCGACGACTCGGCCGCGGGCTATGACGGCCTGCTCGGCCGCAGCCTTCAGACGACCCGGCGGCCCGACGCGGTGAAGGTCGCCGCCACGCTGCTGGCCTACGGACGCCGGGGGCTGGGCGACATGGTCGACACCTGCCACGACCTGGCGCGGCACGCCGAGCAGCGCATCGCGGCCCAGCCCGAGCTGGAGCTGGTGTCACCCGCCGAGCTGACAACGGTCGTGTTCCGCTACCGCTGCGACGAGGACCCGGTGCGCGAGGATGAAATCAACGGCGCGCTGCGCCGCCGGCTGATGGAGACCGGGGTCGCGCTGATTGGCCGCACCGCGGTCCGCCTGGACGGGCCCGACTCGCCGGAGCGGGTGTGCCTCAAGTTCACCCTGCTCAACCCCACTACCACCCCCGAGGACCTCGACGCCCTCGTGGAGGCCGTGCTCGAGGCGGGTCACGCCTGCACGCCCCGCTTCCAGAAGGGGGCCGCATGAGCGCCGCCCTTCTTCCCCGGTACGAAACCCCCGCCGCGGACCCGCTGCACGACGCGGACGCGCGCCGCACGGCGGAGCATGCCCACCTGGAGGCGCTGCTGCGCTGCTGGCTCGTGGAGACCCGGACGCCGGTCCACCCGGGGCCGCTGCGCGTCGCGCTGCCGAGCACCGGACTGGCGCTGCGCACCGAGGTGGCCCATTGCTCGCCGAGCGGCTGGCACCGCTTCGGCCCGGTGCTCCTGGAGGGCCCGGGAGGAAGTACCGCCACCTCCGCCGACGCCGTCCTCGCCGTGGCGCTGGTGGCCCACGAGGCCGCGATGCGCGGAGGCGCCCGCCCCGGCGGCGTCCCCTCGGGCGCACTGGCCGACCTGGTCGAGCGCACGGCGGAGTCCGTGCGCCGGGTGGCGGACTTCGTGGCCCACCGCCGCGAGCACCCGCTGCCACCGCCGCCGGTGGACAGCTTCCTCGCGGCGGAGCAGGCGCTGGTGCTCGGACACCTGCACCACCCGGCGCCCAAGAGCCGGGATGGGCTCTCCTCCGCCGACACCGTGGAGTTCTCCCCGGAGCTCCGGGGCGCGTTCCAGCTGCACTGGTTCTCGGCGGACCCGTCCGTGGTGTCACACGACGCCGTCCAGGGCGCCCCCTCGCTCTCCGGTCGGGACACGGTGGCGCTGCTGGCGGACCTGGCGGGGCGGCCCCGGGAGGGGGACCGCGTGCTGATACCGGCGCACCCGTGGCAGGCCCGAGACGTCCTGACGCGGCCGAGAATCGCCGCGCTGATCGAGGCGGGCCTGCTGACGCCGCTGGGTGCGTGCGGGCCGCGCTGGTGGGCGACCTCGAGCGTGCGCACCGTCTACCGGCCTGACGTGTCGGTGATGCTGAAGCTGTCGCTGGGGCTGCGGCTGACCAACTCCCGCCGCGAGTCCACGCGCACCGAGCTGAAGCGCGGGCTGGAAATCAATCGGCTGCTGGACGCGGGCTACGCGCGGGAGACCTACGCCGCCCACCCCGGCTTCTCCATCGTGAGAGACCCCGCGTGGATGGCGGTGGACGAGCCCGCCCGGGCCGGGGGCCCGGAAGTGACGGGCCTGGACGTGGCGGTGCGGGAGGTGCCCTCCGGCATCGCCGACCTGCACTGCCTGGCCGGACTGGTGGCGCCGCGCCCGGGGCTGGGACGCAGCCAGCTGGGCGCGCTGGTGGCCGGGCTCGGCGCGGGTGCCGCCGAGCAGTGGGTGGCCGACTACACGGACCGCGTGCTGGTGCCGATGCTGCACCTGTACGCGGCCACCGGCATCGGTCTCGAGGCGCACCAGCAGAACACGCTGGTCCGGCTCGACGCCCGGGGCCGCGTCACCGGCGCGGCCTTCCGGGACAACCAGGGCTACTACCTGGCGGCATCCCACCTGCCCCGGCTGCTCCGGCTGCTTGGCGCGGACACCTCGACGCTGGCCGTGGTCGACGACGCCATCGTCGACGAGCGGCTCTCCTACTACCTGCTGCGAAACCAGGCGCTCGCGGTGGTGGGGTGCCTCGGCGTGGACGGACTGGGAGATGAGCGCCGGCTGCTCGCCATCATGGCCGGGCGGCTGCGCGCGGCGCTTCCGGCGCTGGCCGCCGCGGGTCCCCAGGGAGACCGGCTGGCCCGCAGGTGGCTGGAGGCCGACACCCTGCCCTGCAAGAGCAACCTGCTCACCCGGCTGCACGGCATCGACGAGGTGCTCGCGCCGCTGGACGCGCAGTCCGTGTACCTCGACGCGCCCAACCCCCTGCGTGAGGTGGCGCGATGACCGCCCTGCCCCGTCAGGACGTCGCGGGCAGCGGCGTGCCCGCGCCCCCGGTGCCACGGGTCCGCGCGCCCTGGTCTGCCCGGCCCGCGAGCGTCACCGAGGACCTGGAACAGGTGCATCGCTGGATGCAGGCCCCGCACGTGGCCGAGTTCTGGAAGCAGGCCTGGCCCATGGAGCGCTGGCGGGCCGAGCTGGAGCGGCAGGCCGCCGGAGACCACTCGCTGCCGGTCATGCTCGACTTCGAGGGCGCCCCGGTGGCGTACCTCGAGGTGTACCGGGTGGTGCGCGACCGGCTGGCCGGGCACTACCCGGAGCGGCCTTATGACCTGGGCGTCCACGTGGCCATCGGCGAGCTCGGCCGCACCGGCCGAGGCCTGGGCCGAGCGCTGCTGCGTGAGGTGGCCGAGGGGCTGCTCGCGGCGGACCCGCGCTGCACCCGCGTGGTCGCCGAGCCCGATGCGCGCAACGCCCCGTCGCTGCGCGCCTTCACCGCCGCCGGCTTCCGCACCGTCGGCCCCATCACCCTTTCTGACAAGAGCGCGACGCTGCTCGTCTACCCACGCTCCGAGGAGGACCTGCCGTGAATGCTGTTTCCCCTGATGCGCCCCCCCTGCACACCGAACATGACGTGGTGGCGGTCGGCTGCGGGCCGTTCAACCTCGGCCTGGCGGCGCTCGCGTCCACGGTGGAGGGGCTGGACCTGGTCGTGCTCGAGTCCCGGCCGGAGCTGCGCTGGCACACGGGCCTGATGTTCGACGAGGCCCTGCTCCAGCTCAGCTTCCTCGCCGACCTCGTCACCCTCGTCTCCCCCACGCACCCGCTGTCGTTCCTGGCCTACCTGCACGACAAGGACCGGCTCTACCCGTTCTACATCCGCGAGCGCTTCCATCCGACGCGCCGCGAGTACGAGGACTACCTGCGCTGGGCCGCCTCGAAGCTCCCCTCGGTGCGCTTCTCGCACCAGGTCGAGGAGGTTGGCTGGGACGAGGGACGGCAGCGCTTCACGCTGCGGGTGCTGCGCGGCGACGGCCGCCGGCTGTTCATGACCGCCCGAGACATCGTGCTCGGCATCGGCACCGAGCCGTCGCTGCCCGCGGCCCTGGCCTCGCTGCCCCCCGGAAAGCGAATCCACACCGGGGACTACCTGCACCGGCAGGCCGACGTGGAGGCCGCGAAGCGCGTGACGGTGGTCGGCTCCGGTCAGTCGGGCGCCGAGGTCGCCCTGCACCTGCTCCAGCGCAACCTGGCGGGCGGTGGCGCGGTGAGCTGGCTCACGCGGACGACTTCGTTCGCGCCGCTGGACTACACCAAGCTGACCCTCGAGATGACCACGCCGGCGTACGTCCGGTACTTCCACGCGCTGCCCCAGCCGACCAAGGATCGGCTCGTCGCCGAGCAGTGGCGGCACTACAAGGGCATCTCGACGGAGACCCTGGAGCAGGTCCACGACCTGCTGTACCGGCGGGAGCTGGAGCCCGGGCTGGCCGACGTGGAGCTGCGCTGCGGCGTCGCCGTGGAGGACGCCTCCGTGAGCGGCGCGGGCCAGGTGGTGCTGCGCTGCCGGCACCTCGACACTGGAGAGAGCTTCGAGCACACGACGGATCTCGTGGTCGCGGCCACGGGTTACCGGCACCGACCGCCGGTCTTCCTGAAGCCCATGGAGGGCCTGCTGCGCCGGGACGCGCAGGGCCGCTACCAGGTCCGGTTCGACCACTCGGTGGAGCTGGCGCCGCAGGTGAGTGGACGCCTCTTCGTCTCCCACGCCGACCTGCACAGCCATGGCGTCGCCGCGCCCGACCTGGGCGTGTCCGCCTACCGCAACGCCACCATCCTCAACGCCATCACCGGGCGCCAGGTGTACACGCTGCCCCAGCGCACCGCGTTCTCCCGCTTCGGGCTCCCGGCCGCCGCCGCGCGTCCCCGCACCCAGGAGACGCCGCGGACCTCCACGCCGCTGGTGCCCGAGGGCGCGACGCGGGCCCTCATCGCTCGCGCGCCGGAGGCCACGTGAGCGCGCAGCCACAGGACAACACTCGCGCGCCAGGCGCGAGCGATGCACCGGTACCTCCACCGCCGAGCGCCGACGCCCGACGCGCGGCCCGCTGGACGTTCGCGCTGGTGAGCGCGGGCGGGGTGGTGATGACGCTGGACGTGACGGTGGTGAATGTCGCGCTGGCCGCCATCGCGAAGGACCTGGGAGCCGGGCTGCACCAGGTGCAATGGACGGTCTCCGCGTACTCGCTCGCGTTCGGCGCCCTGCTGCTCACGGCGGGCGCGCTGTCGGACCGGATTGGCCGCCGGAGCGTCTTCGTCGCGGGCATCGCCCTCTTCACCCTGGCCTCGGCGCTGTGCGGCCTGGCACCCAGCGCCGAAGCGCTGGTCGCGGCCCGGGTGGCGCAGGGGCTCGGCGGCTCCATGGTGTTCGCTCCCGCGCTTGCCCTCATCGCCGCCGTCTACGAGGGCGCCGAGCGCCGGAGCGCCATCGCCACCTATGCGGCCATCGCCTCCGCCGCCGGCGCACTCGGGCCGGTGGTGGGAGGGGTGCTCGTCGAATGGGTCGGCTGGCGGTGGATCTTCCTCATCAACGTGCCCATCGGCGTCCTGGTCGTCCTCGGCGCGCTGACCCGGATGCCCGCCCTCACGCCACCGGACACGAGCCGCCGGTTGGACCCGCTGGGCGCGCTCCTCGGCGTCGGCGTGCTGCTGACGCTGCACTACCCCCTCATGGTGGGACCGGATACCGGCTGGTGGTCCCCCCACGTGCTCGTCCCCGCATGCGCCGGTGTCGTGCTCCTCTGGGCGCTCGTCATGAGCCAGCGGCGGCCCGGCAGCATGCTGGACCTGGAGCTGTTGCGCATCCCCGCGCTCTCCGGAGCAGCGGTGCTCGGGTTCCTCGCCCGCATGTCGAGCCTGGGCGTGCTCGTCTTCACCACCTTGTGGCTGCAAGGGGCGTCCGGGGGCTCGCCGCTCCAGGTGGGCCTGCGGCTGCTGCCGCTGACGGGAAGCCTGCTGATCGCCGGCATGTGCATGGCCCGGCTGCAGACCCGCTTCTCCGCCGCCGGGCTCGTGGCCAGCGGCTTCGCCCTCCAGGGCCTGGGGCTGCTGACCCTCGGCGGGGCCGCGGTCCAGGGACAGTGGGCCCTGAGTTTCGCGGGGCTGGTGCTGCTGGGCACCGGAGGCGCCACCATCTTCCCGCCGCTGATGGGCGTGGCGGTCGGCGTCGTCCCCGCCGCCCGCGCGGGGATGGCCTCGGGGCTGACCAACGCCTGCTACCCCCTGGGCACCGCCACGGGAGTGGCCGTCCTGGGCGCCGTGTTCTCCTCGCGGCTCGGCGCCGCCCTGGAGGCCGGTCCGCTGCAAGGCGAAGCGGTCCGGAGCATGCGCGCGGCCCTGGAGACCGGCCAGTTCGGCCTCGTCGAGCCCACGCTGATGCCGCTTGCCCAGGCGGCCTTCGCCCACGCCTACCTGGCGGTCTGCCTCACGGCCTCGGCGGTGTGCCTGCTGGGAGCCGTGCTCGCCCTCCGCGTCCTGCCAAATCCGGCGGTCCAGGCCCCGCGCCCGGCCGTCCGTGAGCATCCCCTTTCCTTGAAGGAGTCACCGTGAAAGCCAGAACTGAAGCCCTGGACCTGAGCACCCCCGTCAGCATCCTCCCCACCCCCGTGGACCTCAACAGCGCCTCCTCCGAGGGAAGCGACCACCCGGTGCCGGCCCTGCCGGAAGTGGACCCCGCATCGTGGCGGGAAGCCAACCGGCGACTGCTGGCCAAGGCGCTCGGGGAGTGGTGCTTCGAGGAGATGCTCAAGGCCATCCCGAACGGCGACGGCCGCTACCGGGTCGACCTCGGCAGCGGCACCTCCTATGTGTTCTCCGCGCGGCCGGGCGCCTTCGGCTGGATGCGGGTGGAGCCCGGGTCCATCACCCGCAGCGCCACCAGCATGCTCGGCAACAGCATCGCCGAGCCGGCCTGGGACGCGCTGCAGTTCCTGACCGACGCCGCCTCCACGCTGGGCACGGACCCGTCGACGCTGGCCACGTACTTCCTCGAGCTGTCGTCCACGCTGGCGGTGGATGCCGCGCGCATCGCGCATGGAGGCAATACCGTCGCGGAGCTGCGCGCCCTGGGCCACACGGAGCTGGACTGCCACATGACGGGGCACAACTGGCTGGTGGCGAACAAGGGCCGGGTCAACTTCTCCGCGTCCGACGTGCGCCGCTATGCCCCGGAGGCCCGCCAGCCGGTGCGGCTGCTGTGGGTGGCCGTGCACCGCGGGCTGGCGGAGTTCCGCGGCACGTCGGAGCTGTCCGAGCGTGAGATTCTCGCCCGCGAGCTGGACGAGGCGACGCGGAGCCGGTTCACCCGCGTGCTCACCTCCGCCGGGCTCGCTCCGGACGCCTTCGTGTGGATGCCCGTGCACCCCTGGCAGTGGGACCATGCGGTGCAGGTGCTGCACGCCGCGGACGTGGCCCAGCGGCGAATCGTACCGCTGGGGGAGAGCACCGACCTGTACCTGCCGGGCCAGTCCATCCGGACGATGGCCAACGTGACGAGCCCCGGCCGCTTCGACGTGAAGCTGCCGCTGAAGATTCTCAACACGCTGGTCTGGCGCGGGATTCCACCCCACTGCACCCTCGGTGCGCCCGTCGTCACGCAGTGGCTCCAGTGCCTCCTGGACAGCGACCCCTTCCTGGCGAAGGAGTGCCGCACGGTGTTCCTCGGCGAGGTCGCTTCGGTGACGGTGCGGCACCCGTACCTCTCGAAGGTGGCGGACGTGCCGTACCAGCACCTGGAGACCCTGGGCTGCATCTGGCGCGAGCCGGTCGCCGCGCGCCAGGACTCCGGTGAGCGGGTGCGCACCTTCGCCTCGCTGCTGCATGTGGATGGCAAGGGCGCGGCGTTCGTCGCCGAGCTGGTCCGCGCGTCGGGCCTGGGCGCGCAGGAGTGGCTGCAGCACCTGTTCGACACGCTGCTCGTGCCCATCATGCACGTGCTGTATCGCTACGGCATCACCTTCAACCCGCACGGGCAGAACACCCTGCTGGGCTTTGATGCGAACGATGTCCCGCGCCGGCTGTACCTGAAGGACTTCGTCGACGACGTGTGCGTGTCGTTCACCGACGTGCCCGAGCGGGGCCCGGAGCCGGACGGACATGACCACGTGCTGCCGCGCAAGCACCCGTCGGTCATCAAGCAGCACGTGGTGGACCAGGTCTTCGTCGGGCACTTCCGCTACCTGGCGCCGCTGGTCTCCGAGCAGCTTGGCATGCCCGAGCAGGCCTTCTGGAAGCAGGTCCGGCGGACCATCCTCGCCTTCCACCAGCGCTACCCCGAGCTGAGCCAGCGCTTCGCCGAGTACGACCTGCTCACCCCCGAGATTCCGCGCTACGCGCTCAACCGGGACCGGATTGTCGTTACCCGCTACACCGACCGGGCCCTCCGCCACGCGCTGTATCCGAACGGGACGCTGCCCAACCCGCTCGCTCGCGACTGACCCACTCCCCTGCCCCCGCGTCATTCCGGCGCGGGGGCCGGGGCCGGGGGTGGACACGTCGAAGTGCCGGAGATGTTTGACCTCGCACTCGAAGTGAGATGGTGTGTTGACTTCCAGTGCGTGCTTCTTGCGGCCGGCACTGACGCTCCCCCACCTTCCGGAGGCACCATCGTGCAGACACTGATGTTTCCATCGCAGCTCCAGCTTGAGCCCATGCGTCGGTCCTCTCGCCTCCTCGCGCTATTCGGGCTGCTCGTGGCAATGAGCGCCCAGGCGCAAGAACCCTCCATCAGCGTCGGACCGGGGGACACATTCCTCGGCTCGCCCGTGCCAGGCACCGAATACTCGGTGCAATATACGGTCGTCATGTTCGGGCTCGGCGCACAGGTGGATGCGTTCGCCCTGAAGCCGGCCAATCGCCTGACGTCGGTGACGTCGATTACTCCGAGCTCCGCATGGATCAATGCGAACCAGCAGGCGATCTTCACGGTCAAGGGCGTGGTCCCCAGCGTGCCGGATGCGTGGGCCGAGGACATCGGGTTCCGGTACACCAACAGCAGCGGCCCCGTCACCATCACGAGTCATATCCGCGGGAAAGCGCCGTCGACGGGCCCGACGACGAGGACCTACTGGGTGGGCGTCATCCCAGACACCGACACCTGTCCTCCGGGGTCCCCGCTCCTCTCCCTCCATATGGACAACGAGGATCATGACAACGAAAACAACCGGGCGGGGTGGATTGGTGCCACCATCAGCGACCGCAACACCACCTTCCGCTTCTGCCGGGTGGACGGTCTGCAGTTCAAGCCCCTGGCTGCCACCGATGTGGTGACCAACCACTACGCCGTGCTGCGGTTGGGCAACACGTGCCCCAACGACTCGGTCAGCTTCTCGCGCTGGTTCCACAATCAGGTCAGAGACAACGCCAACTGGGATGAGTCCTCGTCGGGGGACGAGGCTGACCTGGGGGCGAACGACACGGACCTCAATGACGCTCTGAGCATCCTGCACTTCTGCCTTTTCAAGTCCGGCACCAACACCATGACCGAGTTCCCTGCGCTGGGCTTCCAGTATGGCGTGCTCGCGGCCTCGGACTTCAGCAAGGCCGTACAGACCGGCTGGATCTACAGTGACGACGAGGACACCTGGGGATCCAACGGGAATGAGTTCCACGGCGATCTGGCGGGGAAGCGCATCGTCGTGCCCACGGGCAGCGATGGCCGCAACACCACGATCCACATGGCGCGGGCCACCCAGGATATGCGCCCGGTCGCCCGCTGCACCGTCAGCCCCACCACCTCGGGGGCGGATCTCGTGTTCGCGAGTTTCAACAACAACGGTAGCTTTGCCAGGCCGGGGCGCACCCTCATGAGCTACGCGTGGCGGTTCAGCGCTGGCGCGACGGCGAGCGGCCCGGGCCCGCATACCCGGCGCCTCGGCGTCGGCAATCACACCGGTACCCTGACGGTGACCGACAATCTGGGTGAGCAGGGCTCGGCGACCTGCACCGTTCAAGTCACCGGTTGCAACGCTCCGGTCAGTGACGGCACGTCCAGCGCCGGGCGGGACCCCTGTCTCTAGTTGGCTCGGTTTCTGAGTCTCCGCGGAGCTCCCGGCCCCTCGTGGCGCCGGGGGCTCCGGTCGCTCGGCGAGCGACAGATATCGCCCCAGCGTATATGCGGGATGGAAGCCATGTTGAGGGTGAGGCCCTTGCGTGGTGCTCAAGTGCGTGCCCATGCCAATGGAGTACGGCCTGTGCGTTGCTGCGGCGTAACCCCGCTGAGCGCTTCGCCACGGCCACCGAACTGGAAACCGTCATGCGTGCACGGCCAGGGCGCCGGTCTTCACGGCCCGGCTCCGCTCCGTTCCGCCCCTACGTCCCGCGCGATGCCGGGTCTGACCAACAGCTCGCGGATTCTCTGCATCATTCTCCACCTGGTCGGCTCATTCCATTTGAGGGGGAGATTTGCTCCACCTCATGAAAGGCAGGAGTCCAATCCATGAAGAAGCTCACGATTCGCGATACCGAGACTGTGAAGACCAGCACCCTCTTGTGGGTCATGCCCTGACCCGCATTCCCGCGGGAGCTGAGCTTCCCCGGTGGGACAAACCTCATGAGGACTTGAGATAGCCGCGCGCTTCGCGTTCCCACCGGGGCGCATTCTCGGCAGGGGTTGAATCGCCAGCGCTCCTCGGTCCATGCGAGTGAGCGCCTGGTTCTGCCCCGGGCCGCGTGGAGACACTCCGTGCTCATCAACTGGCAGAACGACTTGCCGTCCTATCCCCTGTCATCAGGGGAGCGAGTGCTCGTCCTGGAAGCGGAGCCCGGGTCGGAGCGCCGCAAGGCACTTGCCGGGTGGCTCGAGAGGGCCCGAGGCGGTCAGGCCCTTTTCAGCCAGGTGCTCGACTGCGACTTTTCGCAGGGTGGGGTCTGGGCAGGAGTCGCCGAGTTGCTCGACGCGCTGCTCCCTCGCATCCAGGCCGTGGCACCTTCCCTCCTCGTCTCGCACGACACCGAGCTCGCGGCGATTCTGCCCCAGCTCCGGGAGACGATTCGACCTCGCCACCGGTCACTCGTCGAGCTCGCCTCGGACGAGGAGAGGTTTCAGCTCCATGCGCGGGGGCGGGCGGACCGGCTCCTGCACGGGGCCATCGAGTTGCTGGCCGATTTCCATGCCGCCGACACCGCACAAGGTCCGTGGCTCCTCGTCTGCGAGCATTTCGGGCGCGCGGGAGACCTGTCGCGTCGATTCTTTCGCGAGCTGGTGCGTCGCCAGCGTGCGCAGCTCGACCTGACACTCCTGGTCGCTGTCGACCCCGGAGAGGGCGACGCGACCTACACGGAGCTGTCCCGTGCGGGTCCGGTCTCAGGGGTGCGCCTTCGCCTTGCGCCCCAGGACCGGGCCCCGATGTCTCCCGAGGTCCAGCGAGCCCATGCCCACGCTGCACGCGAGCTGGAGCACAGGGTCCAGCGCGAACCGGAGGCCGTGAAGGCGAGCCTTCCGCGCCTCATCCATCTCTGGGAGCAGAGCGCAGAGCCTGAGAACGCGCTGCGGTGGCGGGCCGAGGGGCTGCGACTCTGCGTGCGCCAGGGCTATTTCGAGGATGGGCTCCGGTATGGCGAGCCGCTCGTTCGCGCGCTGGAGGCCCTGTGCGGCGGCGACCCGAAGGCGCGCTGGGACATTCTGGGCAAACTCTGTACCTGTCTCTCCGCAACCGGGAGGGGGGAGTGGGCGGCGCGCCTCTTGGAGGAAGAAATCATCGCGAAGAGCGACGATTCCGCGCTGCGCGCCCGGGCCTTCAACACCCTGGCGGTCTCCCACCTGCGCTACCTGCCCAGGCGCGACGTACGACTGGCGGAGCAGTACGTGCAAAGGGCCGCCGAGGCGGTGTCGCGGCTCGAGCCCTCCACGGACGAGGCCCGGACACTGACCATCCTGACCAACAATGCGCTCGCACTGGTGCGGCTGCTGGAGGGAAAGCCAGACGAGGCGCTGCGGCTCTGCCAGGCCTCGTTGGCCCTCTTTGACGAGCACCTCGGGCCACACGGACGGCCTCTGCAGCGTGCGGCGCTCATGCTCCGCCTCGCGGAGTTGTTCCTCGTCATGGGCGCTCATGACGAGGCGCTCGCACACTACTCGGCGGCGATCGCCATCGACCCGAGCCAATCGGAATATTACGGCTTGCGCGGGGTCGCGGCCTTCAAGGCCGGCCGCCTTCTGGAAGCGGAAGCGGACTTCCAAAAGGCCCTCGCGCTGAGTCCGCCCTATGCGGAGATTGGGGTGAACCTCGGCCAATGTTACCGCGCCATGGAGCGGGCGGAGGACGCCATCCGGGCGTATTCTTCCGCACTCGAGCTCGAGCCCGAGAACGTGCTGGCGCTGGTGGGACGAGCCCAAGCCCATGAGCTGCTGGGTCAAGCGGAGCGAGCCTGCGCGGATTACAATGCCGTGCTCCAGCTGACTCCCGACGACGCGCTCGTCCTGGCCAACAGGGCCGTCTTGCACTACGAGGCGGGCCGCTTGCAGTCCTCCGTGGTCGATCTGGACCGCGCCGTCTCGCTGGCATCCGATACACCCGAGCTCTACCAGAACCGCTCCGTCGTCCTCTCCGACCTGGGGCGGCGAGCGGAGGCCATCGCGGATCTCTCGACCTATCTGCAGCTCCGACCCGATGCCGAGGACCGTGCCGAGGTGGAAGAGAAGCTGTCGGCGTGGCGAGAGGCGCTCGTGCGCGCAGAGCCTTCTGCGCGAGGCCCCCGCCACGCCTGAGGCGTATCACTCGAGCGCGTCCGGCGGCTCCCAGCTCGAGAGCGGGTCCTTCACGCTCCAGAACATCGTCCTGTCACCCGGGCAGAAGTTGTAGACCTCGATGTACACCTCGAGCTCGAGACGTTTCGAGCCATCGCCGAGCGTCCGGACACAGGGCGCGATCGGATGCCACTTGCTACTCGGGTCCAGAATCGTCTTCGGATCGTTGTTGAACATGTTGACGAGACCTCTTCGATAGCCCTCGACCTGCGTGCCACCGGCCGCGACTTCCCGGGCGTTGTTCGGCTTGATCTCGATGATCGTGCAGCCCCTGATGCAGTCGGGTTCCGTCCGATCCTTCAGTCGCTGTCTCTTGATCGTGCAACTCGATTGCCGGTTGGCGTGCTCGCGATTGCCGTTGTCGACGTATGCCTTGATGACCGGGTCGTTCATCCCGCGAAGCTCTCGGTCCTTCGCGGGCTGCAGCGGATTCAAGTACTCGACGAGCTGTCGCTTGAAGGCAGGAAGCGTCTGGTTCCTGCTGTCGTTCATCAGTGAGTCGACTTCATTCAGGAGCCTGTCTCGCTGCGAGTGAAGCGCGTCCCACTGCGACTGGTACTCCCTGACGCGTCCGTCGGTGATCTGGATGACTTTGCTTTCCCATTCCTCGTCGTTGCAGATCGCGTCCCGGATCTGCTTCGAGCGATCTTCCATCGTCGTGCGGAAGAGCGATGCGTCCTGCTTGAACTTCTTGAAGTTCGCCTTCAGATCGTTGTACCGGCGACCGATCGAGCCGCGATGCTCGCCGAGCGATTTCAGCGCCTGGTCGATCTCCCGCGCGTTGTATCCGAGCTGGAGCTGTGAGCACGGCTCGCTGTCGTAGAGCTTCGCGCGCTTCACGTTGTAGTGCGTCAGCGACTTCCCCGCCGACCCCTGCAGCGCGTCGTAGAGGCGTGACCATTCGCCGTCGCGGAAGGAGAAACTCGCCGCCTTCTCCTTCCAGCTCGCCATGTCGCGTCCGAACTTGTCCGCGTCGTCCTTCTTCGCCTGCCACTTCTTCTGCAGCTCGGCGGATTTCGCGTGGATGTCGGCGACCGCCTTCTGCGGGTTCTTCTTGTCGTCCGCGCCGGTCTTCTCGGCGAGGAAGCGCTTCAGGTCCTCGAGCTCCTTCGAGCACTCCTTCTCGTGCGCGTCGAGGAAGTCCTGCCCGGCCTTCAGCTTCTTGTAGGAGTCGATCGACTCCTTCGCCGAGCGCGCCTGCGACGGCCAGCGATCGGCGATCTCGCGCGAGTCGCGGTCCTCTCCCTGGATGTCCTTCAGGTCGGAGAGGAAGCCGAGCGCCTCGTCCATGCTGCGCTGCGCGTCCTGGATCTCCGAGGCGCCGTCGCCGCTGCGCGAGTCGAGGTCCTTCAGCTTGTAGGCCGCGGCCTGCAGCTTCTCCTCGATCTTCTTGCGGATGGCGATGCGCGCCTGGCCGAATCCGCCCAGCTTCGACATCGCCTCCTTCACCGGCTCGTAGTCCTTCCCCTTCGCGAGCTCCAGACACTTGTACTTCGTCTCCTCCATGCGGAGGGTCCAGCGATCCCAGATATCGTTCACACCGTCGTGGAGCTCGCCCTTCACGTCGGACCACTTGCCGTGCGAGTCGGAGAAGTTGCGGGCGTAGCCCCGCCAGCGGTCCATCTCGTTGTGGACCTCCTGCATCTTGCGGAGCTCGTCGCCGTAGGTGCGGCCGATCTTCTCGGCCTCGTCGGGGATCTTGTAGAGACCGTTCGGGTCCTTCTTCTCGACGAAGCCCTGCAGGAAATACTTCAAGTTGCGGTCGGCTTCGATGCAGCGCTCGGAGAGGCGCGACTCGTCGGCCTTCACCTGCGCGTCTTTCATCTGCTTCAGGTACTTCGCGGACTCGCGAAACTTCGAGATGGAGTCCGGGTAGTAATAGACCATCGACTTCCCGGGGTCGTTCTGTGGGGCCAGCGACTTCAGCTTCTCGGTGTAGTCCTTCACGTAGCCGAGATGCTCGAGCGCGGAGTCGATGTCGCTCGAGCTCGAGTCGCCGACGATGCCGTCGAGCTTGTCCTTGATCCGGTTGAGATAGTCCTCGATGTAGCGAATGTTGTCCTCTTCCGGCCCGGCGAGCGCGGGAGTGGAGAACGCGACGAGCGCTGCGACGGCAAATGCCTTCTTCATGGTCAGCTCCCGCTCTCGAGCTTCTTCGGACGCGCGCCGCCCTTCACCTTCTCGTTGCGCGGCACGAGCTTCACGGCCTTCTTCCAGTCCATCATCATTCCCTCGCCGGCCTTCACCTCGCCGGCCGCGGGGCGCGCGATCTCGAGCCACTCGTCGGCCGAGAAGCGGCTCGTGAGCGGCGACGAGCGCGCGTGCCACGCCGCGTAGAACGCCGCGTCGATGTCGAAGTTCGCATCGACAACGACGTTCCCTTCGACCTTGCGCAGGCCGAGCTCGCCGAGGAGATACATCGAGCGCTCGTCGACCGTCGGAGGAGGCATGCCCTGCGTCGAGCGGAACGCCGCCCAGTTGCGGAAGAACGTGTTGTTCGTGAGCGTCACCTCGTCCAGCTTCGCGTCGGCTTTCACCGCGAAGTTGTCGACGTACTGGATGACGTTTCCGTCGACGACGGCGGGCACCTGGCCACCGAGGACGATGCCGCTGCCGGTCGAGCTCGAGCCGTCGTGCGGACGCCGCTTGTTCCAGACGAAGAGGATCGTGTTGTTGCGGATCTGGGCGTTGCGCGTGCCGAAGCCGCCCGTGACCTTCACCGCCTCGTTGAAGACGTTCACGACGATGTTGTTCTCGAACGCGACCGCGTTACTGATGCGCGCCGCGGCGCCCGCGCCGTTGACGAACGTGCAGTTGCGGATCGCGCTCTCCGGCGACGCCACCCAGACGTGCTCGACGTCGGGAGAGGTGTTCACCTCGAGGAAGCCGTCCTTGTCGTAGCGGTTGAGCGTCTTCCGGTCGAACACGAAGCCGTCGATGATCAGGCCCGTGTGATCGCCGTTCGCTTCGAGGAGGTATCCCTGCGGATTCGTCTTCGAGTCCGGAGGCCACTGCAGGAGGCTCGGCGTGCTCCACGGATCGCGCGTCTTGAACTCGCGGTCCCAGCCGCCGAGGAGCGAGACATACTGCTTGCCGTCGATGATCCACTTCCCGCTCTTCAGCTTGCCGCCGTATTCGCCTTCCGCGACGAGGATGCGGTCTCCCTTCTCCGCCTTCTCGATCGCCTGGAACGGATCGCGGAACGGCTTCTCGCGCGAGCCGTCGCCGCCGCTCGCGCCCGCGAGCACGAACCAGTCGCGGCCCTTCGGGCGAGCCGCCGCCGTGGCCTCCTGCTCGTACGGCTCGATCGACTCCACGACCAGCGCCGTCTTCGGATACTGCGCTCGGCCGCGCGCCGTGCCGCGGATCACGAAGAGATCGCGCGGCGGGCCCGAGCCGTAGTACGGAATCGCGTCGATGATTCGCTCGACGCTCGTGCCCTTCTTGAACGCGGCGGTCGTGCGGTTGTCTCCCTTCGCGTCCTTCAGGTAGATCGCCTTGTAGGCATCGGCCGGCCACTCCGGAAATCCGCTGACGTTTCCGACGCCGTCGACGCCAGCGACGAGCTCGATCGCCTTGCCGTCGAGTGCGAGCGGATTCGCCGCGAAGCTCGCGAGGTCGGTCCTGGCGTACTTCTTCGCCGGCGTCGCCGCCGCCACCGCCGAGAAGGTCACCGGGAGCTTCTTCGTGCGCGCGCCCGCCTTGAGCGCCGGGTTCTTCGGCTCGATGAGGATCGGCACCGCCGGCGCCGGATACACGTGCGCGAAGACCTCGACCTTGTCGCCAGCGGAGACGCCCGCCGACGCCCGCGTCTCGTCCCACGCCTTCGCGTCGAACTTCTTCCCGAGCCCGGGACGGTTGAGCCAGCGCTCGAACCACATGAGGTCGAACGAGAGCTTCGGGTCGGCCGCGACGTTGCCCGACGCCGCGATGAATCCGGCGTCCTCCGCCTCCTCGATGTCGGAGTCGTCGAGCGAGGTCTTCTTCCCCTCGTAGTAGAACGTGACGTTCGAGTAGAGGTTTCGCCAGAACGTGTTGACGTTGAACGTGACCTTCTTCGGCACCGTCGCCTGCACGCCGTGGTTGTCGGAGAACACCACGAGGTTGTTCTCGACGGTCGCCTTGTTCGTGACGTCGATTCCCGCGCCCTCGGTGCCGCCTTCGGAGATCGCCTTCGTCGCCCACACGAACGCGATCGTGTTGTTGCGAATCTCCGTCGGCTTGTCGTGGTCGCCGCCGCCCTTCGACGTGATCGCGGCGTAGATCGTGTTGACGATGACGTTGTTCTCGACCGTCGAGCCCGGCGCCGCGCGCACCGCGCTGATCGAGTTCACGATGAGGCAGTTGCGCAGCACGCCGCCCTTCGCGAGATCGACCGCGCCGTTGCGCGAGAGCGCACGGGGATCGAAGCTCCCCTCGGGGCCGTACTCGTAGTAGTCCTTCATGTCGATGAAGAACCCGTCAATCGTTGCGCCGGCGGTGTCGCGCTTCGTGCTCGTGCTGATGCGCGCGAGCGAGACGTCGGGCCGGTTCTCCGATCCGCGGCGCCACGTGAGCTCGCTGAGGTTGCTCCACGGATTGCGTTCCTTGAAATTCGCGTCGTAGCCGCCAAGCAGCTCGACGTTCGGGAACGCGATCTCCCAGTTCCCCTTCTCGAGCTTGCCGTAATACCTGCCCGCCGTGACGTGGACCTTGTCGCCGGCCTCCACGCGCTCGAGCGCCATCCACGGATCGCCGAACGGCTTCTCGCGCGAGCCGTCGCCGCCGAACGAGTTCGCGCGCACGAACCAGTCGCGCGCCTCCGCGTCGGACGCGAACAGCAACGAAGCCGAGATGAGAATCGAGACCAAGAGGCTGCGCATGCGTTCTCCTTCGAGAAGGGCGCGCAAGATCTACCCGAACGAGGAAACACGCGCCATGCGGCTAGCTACCTTACCTACTCATCGCGCAGATTGTGCGAAGGCCGTATCATGGGTTCGGTGACGTCGGCGCGAACTCATTTCCCGATCGGGCCTTTGCCGACCCGCGCCAGCTCGAGCGCTTCTGGGGACCGCCCTTCGCGCCCGCCACCTTCACGCGCCATGACGTTCACCTTCGAACCGGGCCCTCCGTCACGCGCTGTATCCGAACGGGACGCTGCCCAACCCGCTCGCTCGCGACTGACCCATTCCCCCGCCCCCGCGTCATCCCGGCGCGGGGTCCGGGGTGGAAGCAGCTCGGATGGAGTCGACGGATGGGAAGCTGGGAGGCGGGCTCCAATGTCAGACAGGTGGACGAGAATCCTCACCTCTTTGACGAGGAGCCTGAATGTCTCAGCGCCTGTCGTTACTCTTGTTACTCCTGGTGGCTTGCGAGCCGCGGACGTCCCCCCCTGCGATTGGTACTGCCGCACCGGAGCCATTGGAGACCGGGAGCGGGTCCATCATCCTGGGCACTGAGACTGCTCCCGAGTTCACGCGGGTCGTCCAGCTGACCAGCCCGCTGGGAACCTGCTCGGGAACCCTGCTGTCCTCCCGCTGGGTGCTCACCGCGCGCCACTGCCTCACCGTGGATGGCACGGAGGCCGGTGCGTGGCTGGACCCCACCACCATCACCGTCACGCTGGGCACCGTGGGCACCTCGAAGGGGGCCCCCTTCGTCAGCACCGTGAACCCGTACCCCGTGAGCAACGGGGACGACGTCGCGCTCCTCAAGCTCGCCAAGCCCATCATCTCCGGCATCTCCCTCCAGCTCTACCGGGGGCCCTCGCTCGTGGGCTCCACCGTCCGCTGCATGGGCTACGGCCGCTTCACCCCCTCCGGCGGCGGCTCCGGACTGCTCCGCTACGCGGACGTCGTGGTCAGCGCCCAGGTGGGACGCACCTTCACCACGGTGGCGAACGGCGCCGGGCAGACACCGGCCAAGGGAGACTCGGGGGGGCCCTGCTTCACCATTGACCCCACCGGCCTGCTGGGGCCCGTGGCCGGAGTCATGATCGAGGCGGACACGAGCGTGACGCCCGCCAGGGCCACCATGGTGCGCACCGACACGTTCGACGCGGAGTTCGCCCGCATCGCGTTCGCGGGCACCATCGTCGGTGGCCCCAACCCCCAGGTGGTGGTCCTCGGTGGCGCGAACAAGGAGAAGAACTTCGACTTCGCCAACGTGGATGGTGCCCACGGCCTCGACTACGTCTACTTCGGTGACGCCTCGGCCTCGGTGGTGCTGTCCACCGCGTCCGGAACGTACGCCGGCACGGCGCGTTCGACGACGCTGGGGGGAACGGGGTGGTCGGACTTCGCGCTCGCCACGGACCTCACGGGAGACGGCCTGGCGGACTACTTCTTCACGGGCGACACCCACTTCTGGGTGGGGAAGGGCAAGGGGGATGGCACCTTCGAGACGCCCAAGGGCAACCCCCTGGGCGGAAGCGGCTGGCAGGGCTCCGTCCTCCTCTCGAACGTGGATGGCGCCTTCGGCGCGGACTACGTCCAGCTCCGCGGCAATGAGGTGTACTGGAGCCGCTCGGGAGGCTCGTCCACCTTCCTCCCGGCCACCAAGGTGAAGACGCTGCCTTCCGCCTGGAACTTCGATTACTTCAACGCCGGCACCCTCGACGGGAACCCCGGAAAGGACCTGGTCTATCTGGACAGCACCAGGGTGTCCGTCTACCCCGCCGTCACCGGCGGCTTTGGTAGCCTGGTGGAGACGCCCCTCGCCTTCGGCACGGGGTGGTCCCCCTTCGCGATCCTCCAGCCGGTGACGAGCCCCGACACGCTGGTGGACTGGGTCGCCATCCGGAACAACTACCTCTACACGCAGCTGGCCATCGGCGGAGGTGCCTTCTCTCCGGCGATGACGCCCACCCCCATCGAGTGGGGCGAGAAGTGGAACGAGTTCGCCAGCTGGGCCGACATGAATGGCGATGCGCTGGAGGACTTCGTCTCCTATGACGGCACCCACCTCTGGGTGAAGCTGTCCAATGGCCTGGGGGGCTTCAGCCGTATCGTCACCCAGAACATCGTCGCCCCCAGCGGCTCCGCGGCGGTGCGCTTCGTGGACGCCAACGGGGACAAGAAGGCGGACGTCGTCTTCGTGGAGGACCTGGGCACCACGCTGTCCATCATCACCCACCTGTCCACGGTGCCCTCTGGCACCAAGGCGCCGCTCGACGAGGTTCCCGACCCCGAAATCCCCCCCGGCAAGGGCCCCATCAGCTTCGTCTCCTTCCTGAAGTACTGGGGCATCCTCTCGCCGCTGGAGCGGTTCTGCATGTTCATTCCCCGCTGCCTCATGGTGAGCGCTGGCGCGAAGAGCGACGGCGCCAACACCTCGGGCCTGCTCGTCACCCTTCATGGAGGGTTCCAGGGCCTGGGGGTGAAGGGCCTGCTGGCGGAGGGCGTGCTCGCGGACGGCTGGGATTGGACGCGCTCCCAGGAGGCCGTGCTGTCTGGGGACGTGAATGGAGACGGGCGCGAAGAGGTGGTGCTGCGCGACGGGCGTGGGCTGGCGCTGCTGGGCCGGGACGCGCAGACAGGGCAGGCGCGGGTGTCCACCGCGCATGCGTGGGAGGCACCGGTGGGCGAGTGGACGCTCCGGCCGCGGGACACGCTGGTGCACCTGGGTGACTTCGACGGGCAGCCGGGCGCGGAGCTGCTGGTGCGAAGCCGCGAGGGTGCCATCGGCCTGCTGCGGGCAAATGGCGCGGGCGCGCTGGAGTCGTGGGTGGTGTACCCGGAGGGAGTGGAGCTGGGGATGGGGCCGCTGACGCCGGACGACTCCCTGGAAGGCGTGGCGGACCACGACGGGGACGGGCGGTTGGACGTGGTGCTGCGCGGGCCCAAGGGCTGGACGTTCCTTCGCGGGATGGAGCACGGCCTGGAGCCCTGGGGCTTCCTGCCCTATGGGGAGAAGCTGGGGGAGGACGAGCTGACCCCGGACAGCCATGTGGAGGCCACCGGCCACTTCCTCTCCGCCCAGGGCCCCATGGAGCTGCTCGTGCGCGGCGCGCACGGGTACGCGGTGGTGGTCCTGTCCCAGGGCTGGCCCGAGCCGCTGGCCTTCTGGCAGTGGGGAACCTGGGTCGGCATCGGCGAGCTGCGTCCGGAGGACTCGCTGCGGCTCGCCGGTGACGTGGACGGCGACGGCCGGGACGAGCTGCTGGCGCAGTTGCACGACGGCGTCGCCGTGCTCGCCTCCGGCAACGGTCAGCTCTACCCGCTGCTGGAGGGCGGGTATGACCAGAAGCTGGATGACTGGGAGCTGCGCCGCGAGGACGTCTTCCAGGCCGCGGGCGACCTGGACGGCGACGGGCGCGACGACCTGGTGGTGCGCCGCGAGGACCGGCTGGGCGTGCTGGGCTCCCTGGCGTGGCAGCCCGGGTGGCTGCGGTGGACGCTGCCGCTGGGCCCATCGGATGACGGCCTGGCGGTGACGGGGGCGGCGGCGATCTTCGTCGACCTGGACGGTGACGGCGTGCGCGAGGTGCTGGCACACGAGGTGGCACCATAGCGCGGGGGGGGCACCCCCCGGTTCCAGGCCCGCCCCGCGCTGTATCCGAACGGGACGCTGCCCAACCCGCTCGCTCGCGACTGACCCACTCCCCTTCCCCCGCGTCATTCCGGCGCGGGGGCCGGGGGTGGGAGCAGCTCTCTGATGCAAGCGCGCGGTGCGCTCTCTTGCATGCCATCCGCTGCTCGGTCGCCCCTCCCCGCGGAACCCTCGAGAGCGGAACCCTGGAGGCCCCTGCGCCTGCCCTGGGTGGGAGACGAGACGGCGTGAACGCGGGCTCAGAGGGTATGTTGCGGTCCGACGGATTGTCGGGAGGCACCATGAATCGCATCCACACTCTACTCCTCTGCGGCCTGCTGATGCTCCTGCCGCCCATGACGGCCTCCGCCGAGCAGACGGCCTGGGTGCTCATTGGCGGCGGAGGTGCGGCCCGGGAAGATGCCCAGCGCTGGCTCGACCAGAAGAATGCCGGCGTGGGACTCCAGGACATGTTTGGTTTCTCCAGCGGTTTCCCCCGGGTGGTGAAGAGTGATGAATACCCGGGGCTGAAGCCGGGCCTCTTCATTGCCGTGCTCGCCATCTGCTCCGCGCATGACAAGGACGCGCTCCTCCCGTTGGTGAAGACGGTGGACTCCGGCGTCTATGCCCGCGAGGTGAAGGTGCCCGATGGGCGCCTGGGCTGTCTCCGGGAGGCCACTCCCGAGGCGGAGCTCGCAGCGGCTCCGGGCTTCACGATTCGCGCCTACGCGTTCCGAGCGCCGTTCGTGGGGTTGAACCTCGAGCATGCCCGGGTTGCCCTGGAAGACGCGTCAGGCAAGGTACTGGATGCGTGGACTCCACCGAAGGGCGCGCTCGACCTGGGAGAGGAGAGTCCGCTTGAGCAGTTCAGCAAGTCGGACCTCGCCACCGGCTGCAGCTACGAATTCAAACCCGCCGCGGACAAGCTTCTCATCGAGCAATACTGCATGTACGGACACAATGCGGCGGGCTTCGCGGAGCGGCAGTCCGCGTCCTATGAAGCGAGCACGCGCAACGGCAAGCTCGTGGTCACCCGGGTCAGCAAGAGCAGGAAGAAACGCCAGACGTGGGAGTAATGAAGTCCTCCTCGTCCGAGTGCTGGTACACTGTCGGCACCAGGAGACGCGCATGTATGAATTCCTGCTTGAACTGGATTGGCGCGTGGCCTGCAGCGCAGGCAGCGCGCTCGTCATCCTCCTCGTCTTCCTCGGTGCACGTAGCGATGCGAAGACCATGCGGACTCTGGCCCAGACGCTGCGCTGTCCAGAATGCGGCGGCGAGTACGAAGGGGCATCTGTCCTGTGGGCTCCGCGAGTCATGACCCTCAGAAACCCAGCGCCCGGCGTGAGGCTCCCTCCCATCGACCCGCCTCCTCCCGAACTCCAGGCCACGTGCGCCGCATGCGGGCTCATCGCCAACTTCACAAAGGCGGGACAGCTGCAGCGGACTTGCCGCATCGCTCCGAGTGCCACCTGAGCAGCGGCTGCCCTCGGGCAGCCAGGACAGTACCAGCGACGTCCGTGGCGAAGGTGCCGTCCTTCGCAGTCCCCTGCTTCTCGAACACCGCCTTGAGGTCCGCCTCAAGCGCCGCGCGGCCCGCGTCGCCGACGGCCGTGAAGGCGGCCACGGTGGGGCCGTACCAGGTGCTCGGCGGTGCGGCTGGCCTCGAGGTGGTGGCGGTCCGCACCTGATCGGAGTCAGCGCGCGCGGCCTGGTCCCAGCAGAGGCAGGCGGCAGCGTCCTGGGGTTGCTTGACGCCAGCGGCGCACCTTCAACTCCTCTACCCGCAGGGCGAAAAGGCGAGAAGGTCGTCCTCCTCTCGGGCGGCACCCTACCCGCCCTGTCCCTCAGCGGGCACGAGCACGTAGTACTGCTTGAACATGTACGGCTTCGTCCCCCGTGGCCACGGGAACGAGAGTGCACGCTCGCACAGCTGCGCGGACACGACTCCATCCGCCCGGCACTCGCTCTCTCCTGGCGACGCTCCCACCACGAGCGTGAACGTGAGCGCATGCAGCGGGGTCGCGGCATCCTTCGAAAAGCTCTCCCGGAATACCGGCTCCAGGTGCCGCAGGAACTGCTCGTGGAAGGACCTGTCCGGTTTGAAGCCCGGCGCCTCGCCTCGGACTCCCGTGAGCCCCTCACGGACGCGGAAGCCCGCAGCGGACAACGGAGGGGGCTGATTCGGGCTCGCGAGCGCACGGCCAATCGCGAACCCGTACTGGCCCACCCATTCGCGAATCGCGGTCATCACCGCGCCGTCCTGGCGCGGGTCGATACCCACACTACCGGCGAGGAGGGACTTCACCGGCGCTCCATCCACCTGACAGTTGAATTCCAGCCCGACCAGATACAGGAACTGCTCTTCCTGCCGGACGGCCTGGGTGACCCTCGTGGACAGCGCGAGCGAGCGCGTCCCCACCCGGACCGTGTTCGCCTGCGCCGAGGCCTCGATCCCCTGACGCGACAGCAGCTCCGCGAGCTGCTGCGCGGCCAGGGACGCCATGTCTCCAACCCCCGCCTGCTGGGGCTTCGCCTCGCTCAAGTCCTTCACGAGGGCGACAATGAAGGCAATTCCCACCACCAGTGCGATGAGCAGCGGAAGGGACCAGCGAGATGCGCGCATGGGTCCGCACGCTAACCTCGCCTTCGCGGCATCCGCCATCCTTGGGGACGTCACGAACGCCAGCAACTCTGGGGGGCCATGGCGGGGGGAACGATCCGGTGTGAGATCAAGGCATTAGCCGATAACAGCGCAGGGCAATCTCTAGACCTTCTGAGTCCCCGTCGCCGGCACCGGACGCGTCGCCACGGGCCCGGGCTGGCGGACGGGGTGGGCACGCCGCCGGGTGCGCCGCAGCCACAGCAGCATCCCGGTGAGGCTGAGCATCGGAGTGCCGAGCCCTGACAGCACGTACAGGAGCTTCACCGGCAGACCTCCCCAGTGCCCCTGATGCAGCGGGAAGGCGAGCGCGTCGAGCTTCCCGCCCAGGGACAGCTCCTCGGGCCGCCGGACCTCGAGCACGCCGAGGTCCTTCCCGTCCAGGACGACGGCGCTCGCTCATGGCAGCCTCCTGCCCACCAAGCTGTGTGCCTTTCGTCTCAGGGCACCTGTCGTACCGGCGCCTGCTTGAACGGCTGCCCCCAGACCTGTCAGCGTCCGTCCATGGCCCTTCGCTCCGGACAATCCCTGACGCGGCTGTTCCTTGTCGCCACCCTCACCGCCGGCCCGGCGCTCGCGCTCGCCGCGGCGCCATCCGGGGCGGCATCCTCGAAGCGAAAGGCGCCCGCGCTCGTCCAGGTGAAGGGCACCCGCGTCTCCCTGGCGATCCCCGAGGGCTTCACCGAGACCACGCGCTTCACCGGCTTCCGGCAGGAGGCGACGGGCGCCACCATCCGGGTGAAGGACTATCCCCTCGGCGGCCTCGAGATGACCCTCAGGAACCTCAGCGAGGAGTCACTCGCGTCCCAGGGCATGAAGCTCCTGTCCCGCGAGGAGGTGAAGTTGGACGGCCAACCGGGAGCCCTCCTGCACATCGGACACACCTCCAACGGCGTGGACTACCGCCGGTGGGTTCTCGTGCTCGGAAACACCTCCGCCCTGCTGGTCATCGACGCCATCTGGCGCGAACAGGACTCGAAGGCGCTGAGCAGCCCCCTCGAGGACGCCATGCGCTCCACGCGCTGGAACCCTGACGCCAAATTCTCGCGCGGGCCCGACCTCTTCACGCTGAAGGAGACGCCCGGGCTGAAGGCCGTCGCCAAGCGGGAGCAGAGCATCGTCATGTACACCCGCGACGGGAAGGAGCCTGGAAAGGCCCGGACACAACCCTTCCTCGTCATCGCCCCCGCGCCGAACAGAAAGGCTGTGGGCGATGACGTGTCTGCCTTTACTCTCCGGGAACTGGAGGGCTGGGGCGTCAAGGCCGCCGGCATCGAGTCCAGCGCCCCGCTGACGGTGGGCGGCCTGAAGGGCCACGAGGTGGTGGCTCGAGCGAAGGACCTCGCTACCCAGAAGGACTACACGCTGTACTTCGCGGTGCTGGTGGACGAGGAACGCTACTTCCTCATCGAGGGCCACGTGGGCGACGCCGACCGCGAAGAGTACGTGGAGCACTTCAAGACAGCCGTGCGCGGCTTCCAGCGCGTGCCCACGCACTGAGCCAGCCTGCGGGTGCAGGCGCCGCAGACGCCCTTCGGCGCGCCGGTGAAGGACGCGGAGGCCACCGGGTGCCATGGGTGGCCGCCACAGGCCTCGCTACGGGTGGGCGAACGACAGAATCACCCGGCCGTGCCCGTTCGGCGTGCACACGCCTTCCGCCGACGTGGGCCGTGCGCCGGGATTCCACGAGCCACCGCCACCTCCCGAGTAGCCACCGCCGCCAGCCTTGCTCCCCCTCCTCGAGGTTACCGCTTTCTTGTTACACGAGCAGTAAAGTTGCAGACCCTGGGAAAAATGAAGGCCCTTTTGCGAGGTGAGGCCCCGGGCCCAACGGGATAGGAGGGCTGCTGCCGGGTGCCAGCCGCGCCGTTGGCCGGGCCGGTGTCCCGGCCCTGCAAGGCGCTGGAGGCACACCTGTGCTCAGCCTGGCCCCAGCAGAGGCAGGCGGCAGCGTCCTGGGGGTGCCTGGCGCCAGCGGCTCAGAGCGGCTGAGAGGTATGCATATGCATTGACACGTCAGTCCGGACCCGGTGGCTTCCCCGTATCTGGATGCATTGACGTGTCAGCCCGAGCCTCGGCCCTGCGCTTTGACATGTCCGCGCCTCGCGAATTTAAAGATCCAGGCGTCGAGCCGCTCGCCAATACTCTGCGACCTCACCAATCCCACAGAGAGTGCAGTCTGGCCTGGAATTTTGAATAACTCCGGGCCGCACCCACAAGAAGAGGCTGCACATGTCGTCGAAGCTGAGTCTCCTGGCGCAGCGTCTTTCATTGGGTGAGCCCCACGGCCGGCCGGTGCCGCCGGCCGTGGGGCCGTTGTCGGCGTGCGGTTCGCGACTGTGGCGCGCTGTGTGACGAGGAACTCCAGTCGAACGAGGAGGTCCCTGCCCATGAAGTGGGTGGGGGACGAGCGCTTGGAGGACTGGAGCTCGCGGGCGTGCTGGCGTTGCTGAGAGGCTGGCGCCGCACCCGAAATCCATAATCGTTGACCCAATAGCACTTGCAGTGTAGTTGTGGTCTGCGAGTCTAGAAATCTGAACTCCATGAATAGTCTGCCAGCCCCTTCTTCGGGGTCGAGGGCTCATGTCGAGCTCCTTCCCGCCTCGGGGATGGAGACTTCATGAAGCGCATTGGAAGCGGCTCGGCGTGGGCGCGAACAAGGTGTGTGTGAATACACCGGATAGCTACGTCTGCCAGTAGCTCGGAGACGGGCACGGTGCTGGACTTTTAAGGGAGACATCCAATGAGAAGCCGTACAGGTGCGCTGTTGTCGTGGGGGCTGGGAACGACGTTGGCATTGTTGCTGGGGTCTTGCGGTGTGGAGCCTCTCGACGAAGGTGTACGTCCCGGAAGCGATGGGGCGTTGCGAGGGGGCGATGCGGCGTTGACGCGTACGAGCCCGGAAGCCTCGCTGACGTGGGACCCGTATGCGGACGCGGTGGCGCCGGGCACCACGGCGACGGTGCTCAACGCGAGCGCGGCGCTGGGCGCGCCGGACGGGAAGGCGGCGACGCTGCTGGGCCTGCTCAACACGGCGCTGGTGCTGGACCTGGGTGCGGGCGAGGAAGGCACCGGCGACCTGCGCGTCTATTACCAGGGCCTGTCACTGGCGCTGGTGGCGCAGGTGGACTTCCTGAAGGCGGATGGGACCTTCGTCGGCTCCAGCTCGCTGCACCTGGTGGAGCTGGGCCTGGGGACGCATGTGGCGGTGGCGACGTACCCGGGGACCGCGCCCTATCGCTACGTGCGCCTGCGCGGCGCGGTGCTCGCGCTCTATCTGGTGGACGCGGTGGAGACGTCCATCCGGCCCTTCTGTGGTGACGGGGTGCTGGGCGGGGTCGAGGTCTGTGACGACGGCAACCAACTCTCCGGAGACGGCTGTAACAGCGTCTGCGCGGTGGAGCCGGGCTACACCTGTACAGGCTCGCCGAGCGTCTGCGACAACAACTCAGCGCCCACGGTCGAGGACGTCCAGGCGACAACCCCCGAGGACTCCCCGGTGAACATCACCATCCCCGCGGCGGACCCGGATGGCGACGCGCTTGACTTCTCCTACACCACGCCGGGCCATGGCACGCTCACGCTCTCAGGGGCCTCGGTGACGTACACCCCGAACGCGAACTTCGCCGGAGAGGACACCTTCCAGGTCACGGTCTCCGACGGAAAGAAGCAGGCAACGGCCACCGTCTCCGTCACGGTGACTCCGGTCAATGACGCGCCCGTGGCTGCCTCTGCCGCGGTGACGGTGAGCTACAACACGTCGACGCCCATTACGCTGGCGGCCACGGACGTGGACGGGGACGCGCTCACGTACACCGTGACGGCTCCTCCCGCTCACGGAACACTGTCCGGGACGGGCGCCCAGTTGCTCTACACGCCGGCCGCGGACTTCCAAGGGGAGGACCCGTTCACCTTCACGGCCAGCGACGGTGCGCTGACCTCCAATGCCGCCACGGTCAGCATCACCGTCAGGGGGCCGCCTGTCTGCGGCGACGGCACCGTCGATTCGGGTGAGGTGTGTGACGACGGCAACCGCGTCGCGGGGGACGGCTGCCGAGCGGACTGCCAGGGCGTGGAGGTGTGCGGCGACGGCCTGGTCGACAGCATCACGGGAGAGCAGTGCGACGATGGCGGCACGATCCCCGGGGATGGCTGCGACGCCATGTGCCAACTGGATGCCTTCTCGAATGTGCCCCCCACGCTCGTCAGCGGGACGCTGAACTGCACCACGGCCGACTCGAACACGGGGCGCAAGGTGGCGGTGGATGCACTGGGGCGCTTCTACGTCGTCATGAAGTGCGGTGGCGCGGTCCATGTCAGCGTGAGCGTGGACCGTGGCCACACCTGGGTGGGGCCCACTCCCCTGGGAATCACCAACGCGGCGGAGGTCGCGATTGAAGGCGGCCCCACGGGGGTCGCGTACGTCGCGGCCACCAGCGCGGGCACGGTGATATTCACCCGGACCGTCGACGCGGGAGCGAGCTGGGAGGCGCCGCGAACCCTCAGCGCGGCGGCCAACCCCACCGTCAGCCTGGATTCCAGGGGCGACGCCCTCTACATCTCCGTCTCGCGAGGCAGCAACGCAGGGGTCCGCGTCCTCCGGAACTTCGCGCGAGGCGCGAACGACTTCAGCGTGACGGACGTGGACCAGCGCAATGCCTTCTTCGACGTCCTCGTGGACAAAATCAGCGGAGATGTCTTCTCGGTGAGCGACGACCCCTCCTTCCGCATCCGCCGCAGCAGCGACCAGGGGACCAGCTTCGGCCCGGTGAGCTCCCCGCCGGGGCAGGCCTTCTTCTCGGACTGGACGGGCTCCAACGGCTTCATCTACGTCACGGGCTCCTTCGGGGACGACAACGTGGACGTCATCCCGGTGTCCGCGCCGGGGACGAGCACCCAGGTGCCGGGCCTCCCCACGGACGTCGGTCCCGGTCCCCTCCGGACGATTGACGCGGACGCGCTCGGCAACGGCTACATCGCCTCCCAGCGGGGGACGGGCGACATCCAGTTGGACCGGATGCTCGTGGGGGCCGCCATGATTCTGGCCGCGGATGCCAGGACGGTGGGGCCGGGCGCCGCGCCAGCGGTCGCGGCGCTCCCGTCGAACGGCGGCGCCCTGGTGGCCTACACGAACGGCACCAGTGTCTACGCCTCGGTGGTGGTGTACTGAATCCACGGAGTCTGTGATGCGCGCCTCCCAAGTCGTCCGGGAGGCGCGCATCCAGTTCGCCGTGGAGGGGGCCAGGCCAGGGTTGGAGTTGCGCCGGGGGGCGATTTCACCGCTTCGCGGGAAGGCTGCGGAGGTCGCCTCCTCATCCAGGAGAGCGATTCATCCTCCGCGACCATGTCGACTGACTTCGCGGACACGCCACTAGATCGGCATGAACACCTTGAAGCCGCTTCGGCCGCCAGCGCCAAGGGTGTTGCTCTCCACGAAGTCGCTGTAGGAGCTGCGGCCGTCGCCCGAGGTGATGGCGGTGTGGCCGTACTTGCTGCCCGCCGCCGTGGAGGTCTTCTCCCAGGTGAGGATGAGGCCGGGAATCTTCAGCGCCTCGGCGAGCGACAGGTTCACCTGCCTGAACTTGTCCCGCGGCAGGTTGTTGTCGATGTCGTTGCCATTGCCCCACACCTTGATGCCGTAGGTGTTCTGGATGGCGCGGCTCACGCCCGTGGCGCAGAGGCCCTGGCTCGAATAGCCACCCATGCTCAACGCCACCGAACGGGCGTTGTTGGCGAGCGCGGAGTTGCCGCGCACGCCACCCGTGCTGGGGGGGGTCGAGGGCGTGCCGCTCACCTTGATGCCGAGCTTGTCCCAGGTCTTCGGCCCGACGACGCCATCGGCGACGAGGCCCTTGGCCTTCTGGAAGGCCTTCACCGCCGCAGTCGTCTTCGGACCGAACTGGCCATCTGCCGTACCGGCGTTGAAGCCGAGCTGATTGAGGCGGCTCTGAAGCGCGGTCACGGGCGCGCCGCTGTGGCCCTGCTTGAGCGTGGGGCCGCTACCGCCCGAAGAAGGAGGCGTCGAGGGAGCCACCGCGCCGTTCAGCTTCGCCCACGTCTTCGGCCCGACGACGCCGTCGGCGACGAGGCCCTTGGCCTTCTGGAAGGCCTTCACCGCCGCCTCCGTCTTCGGACCGAACTGACCGTCCGCCGCGCCCGGGGAGAAGCCCGCGGCGGCCAGCGCCTGCTGCAGGGACTTCACGGAGGGGCCTGACGCGCCGCGCTTCAGGGTGGGATTCGAAGGAGCGCTGGCGGCGGTGAGGGTGGTGCGCGCAGCGGAGGAGATACGCATTTCGAAGACCTCAACTCAAGAAGTGTGACGTGGGAGGGTTATCGCCCCCAGCGACTGATGGTTGCGTCCCATTTTCGCAAGAGCTGAAATTCCGGTGGGGTGCTCGCGCTGACGGGATGTGGTTCCACTCTCGACGGCGGATTGCCGTACAGATGCAACAACACCTGCGCCTACGACGACGATTGCCCCGGGGCGCTCTACTGTCTCGAAGGAGCGTGATTCGGCTCGGAGTGCTACGCCTCGAACCCGTGCGCGGGCGAGTGGAGTGTCCGAGAAGCCATCCAACCTCGTCAGCGCGGTGCCGCTCGAACCCGTCGTGCATCGTGGCCCGGGTGCCATGGGCAGCTCAGACGGGCCGCCAGTGGACACGCCGCCGGTATCCGCGACGAAGCTCGTGCCGCTGTAGAGCCTGAAGCAGTCATGGACCGAGTACGCTGGTGCCCGAGTTCGAGCAGCCCTTGGCCATGACGGTGCCGTTCTCCAGGGCGCCCACGCAGATGACACCCTCCGCGGCCTTGCACGGGACCTTGCCGTTGGCCGACTCGCGCTCGTTGCGAGGCGCCAAGAGGTCCAGGCCCCTGCTACACACCTGATGGCAGCGCGGAGCGTGGGCAACCCCAGGTGCTCCAGAATCGCTCTCACCCCTCCTGCTCCCTTCACGTACGCCAACACCCGCCGCCTGCCTCCACACCTCAAGCACGCGAACACATCCAGGGCGAACGTCCTGCGCAGCAGCCCGGCCCAGTCCAAACGGGGCGTGCGCTCCTTCCGCGGCTCCTCCACCGTCGCGGCAAAGGCGGGGCTCTCCTCCTCCAGCCCCGGCTCCGCCCCTGCTTGAGGGAACGCAGGCGCTGGCGCGGTTCGAGGCGTTCCTCCGCCCCGATGACGAGCTGGCGGTGTGGACCACGTTCGCGCTGGACCTGCTGTGGGAGGGCGGCGTCACCCGGCGGCCGGCGCGCAACGTGCGCCTGGCCACGGCGCGCGCGCTGAAGGGTAAGGCGGGTGGGGTGGAGCAGGCGATGGAGATGCTCGGGGGGCCGGACGTGCCCGGGTGGGCCCCGGGACGGGCGGGCCGCCGCATCCTCGCGCTGGAGTCCGTGCCGGGCTTCAGTCTCCGGATTGTCGTCACCCGCGACTCCGACCGGACCCTCCGCCACGCGCTGTATCCGAACGGGACGCTGCCCAACCCGCTCGCGCTCGACTGACCCGGCCCCTCGCCCCCCGCGCTCGGATGGCGCGGGGGCACCTCGGGCCTCGTACGCACCAACCGCTTTTCCAGTTGTTAGCGGCAAAGGCTATCCAGTATCGTATTTCCAGCAACACCAGCATCCAATCCAGACACGTCGCAATTCAACCCCAATAAAGAAAACCAGACCATGCTCAAGCTCCTCAGGGGTACGACCTTGGCGGCCCGGCTACGTATGTCATCCATGATCACCCGAGTGGGAATACCGGTCTGCCTGATGGCAGGACTCATGCTCCCAGCCCAGGTGCGCGGGCAGGAGCCTCAAGACCAGTTGGTCATCACGAACGTAGATGTGGATTTCGCCCAGAGCCGGATGTTCATCAATGGTCGTAACTTTGGCGCCGCCACCGGCGTCGCTCCCGTCGTCCACTTGATGGAACTCAGATTGAACGTCGAGAGCTTTGGGCCCTCGACTGTGGTCGCCAACCTGCCACGAATCCTCCAGCATGCTGGTTCCTACCTGCTGACGATGTCGACCGGCCCGAACCTATCGCAAAATGACTCCTTCGACGTGACCCTGGGCGCGGTGGGCCCCAAGGGCGACACCGGGCCCCAAGGCCCTCAAGGAATCAAGGGCGACACCGGGCCTCAAGGCCCTCCAGGACCCAAGGGAGACACCGGGCCTCAGGGCCCTCAAGGAATCAAGGGCGACACCGGGCCGCAGGGCGAGCAGGGGCCGCAGGGCGAGCAGGGCGAGCAGGGCGAGCAGGGGCCACCGGGACGCACGGGGGCGCTGGCCTGCCGTGTCGTGGAGGGTCCAAGCGTGAACAGCTTCAGCTTCCCAGGCTCGTACGTAGGCTGTGGGTATGGGGAGTCTCTGATGGGTGGCGCGTGTGTGTCGAGCCCGTCTAACATTGGGACATCCTCCGGACTGAAGACGGTAGGCGGAGTGCTCAGCTATGAATGCGTATTGAGGGGGGCTGCTTCGACCACCGCGAAGGTTCAAGCTGAGGCTCTCTGTTGCAGGACTCAGTGAGCATCGGGGGCGTTACTGCGCATAGGAGGAACAGGGGCCCTGTTGCGACGTGAGGGGCGAGTGGGCATGGGGCGCTGAGGGGGCAGGAGTGTCCTCCATGGCTGTGCTCGCCGTCCCTCACTGCCCCTCTGTGCGGCTTGCCGGACGCCCCCCTTGCGCGCCAAGAGGGCGCAGGGACTCGCACCATGAAGGAGGGCTGACGGGGGGCTGCCGCAGTGGGGCGGGGCCGTCAGCTGGGAGCAGTCTCCGCCTGACTGTTCTGGAGGCAGGTAGGACTCTCTTGAATTGATTGCCTTGCGGCAAGTGGTAGCTTTGCTGCCCTTCAACCGCTGGGGGTGGCAACGTGAAGGCAATCCAGTATCGCGCGTATGGTGGTCCTGAAGTGCTTGAGTATGTCACCGTTCCGGATCCCTCTCCTGAGCCCGGACACGTGGTTGTCAAGATTGCTGCTGCATCGATCAACCATCTGGACAGTCATTGCCGCAAGGGCGTGCGCACGCCGGACTACTATTGGCCCCGCGGTCCTTCTCCCCTGCCACACATTCCTGGCATTGACGGGGCGGGGACGGTGGTCGCCGTGGGGCCAGGGGTGACGCGCCTGCGTGAAGGGGACCGCGTCGTCCTCTTCTGCACCCGGGGCTGCGGCGCGTGCGAGCACTGCTTCCAGGGCAATCCCGCGCTGTGCCGCGATGTCTATATCGTTGGCCGGGACTGCAACGGGACCTATGCCGAGTTCGTCACGGCACGCGAGGACCATTGGGTTCCGCTTCCGGAGAGCATCGGCTTCGAGACGGCGGCAGCCGTGCCCGGCATCTACACCTGGGCCTGGGCGGCGGTGCGCAAGGCCGGGCTTCGCGTGGGCAGTACCGTGCTCGTGCCGAGAGTGAACGGCGGGGTTAGCGCGGCCGTCATCCAGCTTGCGAAGCTCCACGGGGCCACCGTCTTCGCGACCGCTGAGATGGAGCTGATGGCGCAACGCGCCACCGAGCTCGGAGCGGATGCCGTCCTCCCGCTGGAAGGCTTTGCCGCGGAGCTCCGCGAGCGCACGGGCGGGCGCGGCGTCGATGCGGTCTTCGACCACGTCGCGCTGGACTGGCCTCAGCTGCTCGCCTCGCTCCGCAGCGCGGGCACGCTCGTCACCTGGGGCGCGACGGGCCGGCAGATGCCGGTTGAGCGGCTGGAGCAGCTCTTCTACCGGGAGGTCATCGTCCGCGGCACCTCGACGGGCTCGTCGGACGAGTTCCGGGAGGTGCTGGCGCTCGTCCGCTCCGGCCGGCTCAGCCCCATCATCGACGGGAAGATACACCTCTCCGGTGCTGCTGACGCCAGCCACCGGGCGGAGGGAATCTCGTCCTTCGGCAAGATTCTCCTCATCCCCTGACCCTGGCAGGCGAGCCCGCTGCTCAGCGGCCCAGTCGCAGCACGTACCAGCGGGGCCTGCCCGAAGCGAGCGGCGGCCCCGCCACCGTCCCCTGCCCCCAACCTGCTTGGGGTTTTGCTTCCGCCTTGTTGCGGGTTCGATTCCCGCCGCCGAAGCAGGGCAATCCCTAGACCTTGGGAGTCCCCGTCGCTGGCACCGGACGCGTCGCCACGGGCCCGGGCTGGCGGACGGGGTGGGCACGCCGCCGGGTGCGCCGCAGCCACAGCAGCATCCCGGTGAGGCTGAGCATCGGAATGCCGAGCCCCGAGAGCACGTACAGGAGCTTCACCGGCAGGCCGCCCCAGTGCCCCTGATGCAGCGGGAAGGCGAGCGCGTCGAGCTTCCCGCCCAGGGACAGCTCCTCGGGCCGTCGAACCTCGAGCACGCCGAGGTCCTTCCCGTCCAGGACGACGGCGCTCGCGTACCGGCCGTAGAACGACGCCCCCTCCGCGTGGCGTCCCAGGAGGACGAAGCGGTCCGTGGGCTGGGCACGCAGCTCCACCCAGCTCGGCTCGAAGCCAGGCATGGCCCGCCGCGCGGCCGCGAGCGCCTCGTCGAAGGAGTGCGCGCTGCGAGGCGCGGGCCCCGTAGGCGCGGGCCGCCCGTCAGGCCGCTTCCAGAAGTCCGCCGTGAAGGTTGCGCGCAACATCCACAGGCCGCTCACCGAGAGCAGCAGGTTGAGCGCGAGCGTCCACACGCCCACCAGCCGGTGCAGCGAGGAGAACCGCGCCTGCCAGCCCTTGCGACGCATCGGCTCGCGAAACGTGAGCGCGCGCAGGAGCTGCTTGCGGTAGACGAACGTTCCCGTCACCACCGAGAGCGCGAGGAGGATGGCGGCCAGCACGACGACGAGCTGGCCGACCTGCCCCGCCGTGAGCTGGTAGTGCAGCTGATAAATCCAGCTCACCGGGTCATCGAAGAAGCGCGTGTGCCCCGCTCCCCAGATGCGGGTGCCCCGCAGCTCGCCGGTATACGGGTCGACCAGCGCGATGTGCAGGGGCCCACCCCGGGGACCCACGGCCTGGACGGCGAGGGTACTCGGCGCACTGGGGGGAGGCACGCGCATGCCGCGCACGCGCGCCTCCGGGAAGGCGCGCTGCGCGGTCTCGAGGGCCCGCTGGTACGACGCCTCCCCGTCTGCCGGACGGACGTCGAAGAGGCGCGGGAAGAGCGCGGCGTCGAGCTCCTTGTGGAAGACGAGCACGGCGCCGCTCAACCCCACCACGACGAACACCAGGGCGCCCAGGAGACCCGACCACGAGTGGATGCGCATCGCCAGGCGCGTGAGTGTGACGCGGAGGGCCGGAGGCATGGTCAGAGCTCCATGTTGAGCTTGAAGAAGAAGGAGCGGCCCGGTCGCTGGGCGCCGAAGAAGTCGTAGGTCTTCGCGCCGGTGAGGTTCTGCGCCTCGAGGGTGCCGCTGAGCGCGGGGCGGACCGGCAGCGCGTAGCTGAGGGCGAGCGAGTGGGTGAGCTGCGCGGACACCTTCTGCTTGTCGTCGCGCAGCCCCTGGCTCTCCCAGCCGCGGAAGAAGCCGTGCACGTAGCGCGAGGTGGCGCTCAGCGTGGTCTCGTCCCCGGCGCGCAGGAGCGAGCGGTGCCGCAGCCGGGCGGTGAGGTTCGCGAAGAGCCAGGGCCGGTTGGGGATGCGGTCCCCCGAGTAGGCCCCGTAGGCGCCCTCGTCCGAGGCGTTACGGAAGTCCTGCCAGGTGGCGTTGGCGTCCACCGACAGCCACCCGTCGGGCGCCGTCCACCCCACCGCCGTCTCCACGCCGAGCGAGCGCGCCGCGAAGACGTTGCCGAAGGTGAACACGCTGTCGTTGCCCACGATGACGATGAGCTGGTCCGCGAGCCGGGCGAAGCCCCCCACACTGCCGCGGAAGCTCCCCAGGGCGGTGCTCAGGTCTCGCAGCTCCAGCTCCAGGTTCGCGTTGTGGCTCGTCTCCGGCTGGAGCCCCAGGTTGGCGAGGATGAGCACCCCGTCCCCGAAGAACTCGTCCGGCCCGGGAATCCGGGTGGCGTACTCATACGAGGCCTTGACCAGGAGCCCGTGCGGCAGCAGCAGCCGCGCGCTGTCGCCCACCCCCATGTGCTCGCTCGCCTGATCCCGCCGCCGCACCACGTCCCCCGCGAGCACCTCCTCGGACTCAGAGCGCAGCAGGTAGCCCTTCACGAAGGCGACGTTCTCCAGCCGGCCTTCCCACAGCCGCAGCTCGTGCTCCAGGCCGCCCACCAGCGTGAACAGGTCTCGCTGGGCGCTCAGCGGATCCCTCAGGCCCGTGCCCCGGAGGAGGCGGTCCTCGCCCTGGCGGCTCACGAAGGTGGGCGCCACCGAGAGGCGCAGGGCCTGGATGTCGGTCAGCGACCAGGCCGCATGCAGCCTCGCGAGCGTGCTGTGCTGCTGGATGAGCCGGTCGGAGGGCGTGGCGCCCAGTTCGCCGGGCTGGAGCCGCTCACGTACCTGGTTGCCGTGCCAGTCATAGACGAATGGCGCCAGGTCGCTGAACCCGGTGTCCCGGCGCCCATAGCCCGCCGTTCCCTCCAGCCGCAGCTTCCCGGACAGGAGCCCCGCGGACGTCCAGCCCAGCAGCGCCCCATACGCCGCCTCCGTGGAGCGGGCCTCACCGTAGGGCACCGTCATCACCACGTTGTGCTGAAGCTCCTTCCGCGCGCGCGTGCCGAACAGGCGCAGCGAGAGGCGCTCGGCGAAGGGACGGTCCGCGACGCCCACCTCCACGCCCGCGCCGAGCGCGCCGTAGCCGTCGTGGAAGCGGGGCACCCGCGCGGGCGCGAGCCGTCCCTGGGCGTCGGGGACCTCCACGTCCACCCGGTAGTCGTTGCGAGCGAGGTCCCCGAAGGCGTGCCCCTTGATGAAGAGGCCCCCCTCGGCGAACCGGTGACGCCCGGCGAGCGCGCCACGCCAGGTGCCGAACGAGCCGGCCTGGAGCGAGGCGGAGCCGCCGCTCGGCTCGTCGCCGTCGGAGGAGACGAGGTTGACGGCGCCCCCGAGCGCGTCCGCGCCGAAGCGCACCGGCACCACGCCCCGGTACACCTCCACCCGCTTCAGCAGGTTGACCGGTACGTTGGCCACCTCCAGCCCGAAGCCGGCCAGCTCGAGCGGCACGCCGTCCAGGAAGAAGCGCACCTGCTCGCCGGAGAAGCCGTTGAGGGACAGGCGGCTCGAGGAGCCGAGCCCGCCGGTGCGCTGCACGCTCACGCCCGCGTTCCGGCTGAGCACCTCCCCCAGGTCCGCGGTCTGCTGATGCGCCTGCTCCAGCTCCACCACGCGCACCGCCTCGGCGGACGCCTTGCGCTCCTCGGCTCGCGTCAGCCGCCGGCCGACCACGTCGATGGTGGCTTCCATCCCCTCGGCCGCCACGAGCGTGGCGCGCAGCGACGTGCGCTGTCCGGACGCGACCTGGGCGCGGTAGCTCGCCGGCTCACACCCGGGGACATAGGCGTGCACCTCGTACGTCCCGGGCGCGAGCCCCTCGACCACGAAACGCCCTGCCCTATCCAAGCCCACCTGCCGCAGCTGCCCACCCACGTCGAGCAGCAGCTCGGCTCCGGCCAGCCCACCGCCGGGACACGGCGTCACCTCGCCCTCGATGCCACCTGCCACGGTGGCCGTGGCGGGCGCGGGCGGCGGCGCGGCGGGCTGGGCCGCGGCGGCGTGGACCTGGAGGAGCAACAGCAGCGCTCCGACGGTGCTCCACTTCCGGCCGGCAAGCCGCCGCCTGCTGATTTCGATTTGCATTATCACTGCCACGCACCGTGCGTCTAATCGACTGGACGGGCGGCGTCAATCCGCGCTGGTGGGTAGGGTGCTCGGTGGCGGACGGAGCCCGCCGGGGCTGGGGAACCCGGGCAGGCACCAGGAGTTGCGCGCGCCCGTGACTCGGCCAGGAAGCCCCGGCGCGGGCGGGCCGGGGGCCATCGGGCTCTTGCCGACGGAGACTGCTGTTACGTTGCCCCGGATGTCCGCCGTATCGCGTGGTGTGCGCAGACTCCTCGGGAGCACCCTGCTCCTGCTCCTCATGACGGGCGCCTCGTCCGGTACGCAGCGGCTCGACTTCCGCGAGGTGGGCGTCTCGCGCTCGTTCGAGGCGGAGATCATCACCGAGGTGTTTCGGGACCGGGTGGGGCTGCTGTGGATTGGGACGCGGGAGGCGCTCTACCTCCATGACGGCCAGCGCTTCCGCAAGTTCCAGCACGAGGTGGGCCACCCCGAGTCCCTGACGAGCAGCGCCGTGCGGAGCGTCCACGAGGACGCGCTGGGCCGCCTGTGGATTGGGACGAACACGGGCGGACTGAACCTGCTCGACCGGGCGCGCTGGACGTTCCAGCACTTCCGTCACGAGCCCTCGAACCCTTCGAGCATCGACGACGGTGGAGTCTTCGCGCTCGCCGACGAGGAGGCCGGCCGGCTGTGGGTGGGAACGGCCGCCGGGCTCAGCCTGTTGGATCCGGCGACCGGGCGCGCCTCGCGGATACCGCTGCTGCCCGGAGGTGGGGACGAGTTCGTCATGACGATGCACCGGGAGCCCTCCGGAGAGCTCTGGGTCGGCACCGTCGGCCGGGGCCTGTTCCGGCGCCGCGCGGGAGGGCGCGAGTTCGAGCGCGTAGCCGACGAGGCGGGTGAGCGCGCGGCCATGGACATCTTCACCCTCGCACCAGACGCGGATGAGGGGCTCTGGGTCGGCACGCGCAACGGCCTCTACCGATGGCGGCCCGGCGACGCGCACCTGCACCGCGTGGCCCTCTCGCCGCCGGAGCTCGCCGACGCGCTGGTCAACGTCACCGAGCTGGAGCCGGATGGACGCGGGACGCTCTGGATTGGCACCTATGGCCAGGGCCTGTACCGAATGGAAACGGCGACCGGAAGCATGGTCGCGGTGGAGATGCCGGTCCACGGAGCGGGTGGGCAGCACATCGACCAGGGCGCGCTGGCGTTGGACGCCCAGCAGGGCCTGTTCGTCGGCACCTTTGGCGCGGGGCTGTTCCGGGCCTCCCTCCATCCGCCGGTCCTCCAGCGCGTGGACACGGTGGGTCCAGAGGGCGCACGCGCCCTCGCCCAGGGAGACATCTACGCGGTGGTGCCGGACGGCGATGGGCGCCTGCTCCTGGGCCACTACGGTGACGGGGTGGCGACCCTGACGGTGGCCACGGGGGCGGTGGAGCCCCTGGTCATCCCCGCCCCCGCGGGCGAACAGGTGCACGGCGTCCTCTCCCTGCTCCGCACCCGCGAGGGCCCCATCTGGGCCGGCATCTCCGAGGGCGTCTGGCGCTTCAACCGGGCCACCGGCGACTTCCGCTTCTACCGCCGGGGACTGGGCGAGGGAGGAGGACAGGCGCCGGGCTTCGTCTACTCGCTGCTCCAGGACTCGCGGGGCCGCGTGTGGCTGGGCGCCGGAGGAGGCGGCCTCTACCGCCACCGCCCCGAGACGGATGACTTCGTCGTCTTCCGGCACTCCGCCACGGACCCGCGCTCCATCCCCGACGACTTCATCACAGCGCTGATGGAGGACCGCCGGGGGCGCCTCTGGATGGGCACCCGGTCGGGCGGAGCCGGCCTCTGCACGGCGGAGGGAGAGTCGCTCGACTGCACGCGCCTGTCTCCGGGAGGCTCCCCGGGGCTCAGCCACCACCATGTCAGCGCGCTGCTGGAGGACCCCTCCGGCGCGGTGTGGATTGGCACCATGGGTGGAGGACTCCAGCGTGTCGTGCCGGACGCATCGGGGAGCATCTCCACCGTCGCGCGGTGGACCCGGAGCGAGGGCCTCATCGACGACCATGTGGTGGCGCTCGCGTTCACTCCAGATGGAGCGCTCTGGGTGTCCACGCGCGCGGGCCTCTCGCGCTTCGACGCGACGTCGGGGCACTTCGAAAGCTACGCCGCCTCCGACGGGCTGCCGACGGCGGTCTTCAACCCCAAGGCCGTCGCGCTCGAGGGAGGGCGGCTCTACTGGGGCACCGTGAAGGGCGTCGTCGCGCTGGACCCTTCTGTCCGTCCGGAGCGCGGCCCCACGCCTCCCATCGTCATCACCGGCATCGAGGGGACAGGCGCGAGAGCCGAGCAGCCCGTGTGGGAGCTGACGTCCCTGGAGGTCCCCTGGGCGCAGCCCTTGTCGCTGGAGTTCGCCGTCCTCGACTTCAGCCGGGGCGACGCGGAGTACGCGTACCGGCTCACCGCCGACGGGCCCTGGCTGACGCTCGGAATGCGCAGCCAGCTCACCTTCCACGCGCTGCCGCCCGGCGACTACGCGCTGAGCATCCGCGGACGGGCCCCGGGGCGGGACTGGAGCGAGACGCGCCCGCTCGCCCTGCGAGTCACCCCACCCTTCTGGCGGCGCGGCGAGGTCCGCTTCGGTGCGCTGGTGCTGGTCATGCTCGCGGTCGTCACGGGGCTGGGCTGGCGGACGCGAGCCCTGCAGCGGCGCAACAAGGCGCTCCGCGCGCTCCAGGCCGAGCGCGAGCAGGCGCTGGAGGAGGCCCGCGCCAGCCGTGACGGACTGGGAGAGGCCTTCGCCCACCTGCGCCGCCTGACGATGCGGCTGGAGGCGGCGAAGGAGGAGGAGCGCAAGCACCTTGCCCGCGAGCTGCACGACGAGTTCGGCCAGGCGCTCACGGCCGTGAAGATCAACCTGGGCCTCGTCGCCACTGGGAAGCGCACCGCCGGCACGGGGCTGGACCGCCTCGCGGAGACGATTGGGATGGTGGACCAGCTCATCGGCCAGGTGCGAGCACTCTCCATCGACCTGCGCCCGCCGGTGCTCGACGAGATGGGGCTCGTGCCCGCCCTGGAGGGCTACCTCCGGGGCGTGGGGCAGCGCGGAGGCGTGGCGCTCGGCTTCGACGTGGGCGCGGACCTGCCGGTGCTCGGAGCCGGGCGGGAAATCGTCCTGTTCCGCGTCATCCAGGAAGCGGTCACCAATGCCCTGCGCCACGCGGACGCGCGGCGAATCGACGTCCGGCTGGAGCCCGTCGGAGCGGCCGTCCGGCTGGAGGTGCGCGATGACGGGAGGGGCTTCGCGTCCGAGGCGTCCCTCTCCGGCGGCGCCTCGCGGACGTTCGGGCTGTTCGGCATGCAGGAGCGGGTGAGGGACCTGGGCGGCCGCTTCGAGGTGACTTCGCGTCCCGGCGAGGGGACGTGCGTCGTGGCCGAGGTACCACTCGCCAACGAGGAGGAGCACCGTGCGCGTACTGCTGGCGGATGACCACAAGCTGGTGCGGGCGGGCCTTCGGGCCCTGCTGGAGTCCCTTCCGGACGTCACCGTGCTGGCGGAGAGCGGGGACGGGCAGGAGGTGATGGAACTGGCCGAGCGCCTGCGACCGGACGTGCTGCTGCTGGACATCTCCCTGCCGGGGCTCAACGGCATCGAGGTGGCGCGGAGGCTCGCGAGGCAGTGTCCCGCCACGCGGGTGCTCATCCTCTCCATGCACACCGCCACGGAGTACGTCGCCCAGGCGCTCCGCGCGGGCGTGGCCGGCTACCTCGTGAAGGACTCCGCGGTGGACGAGCTGAAGATGGCGCTGGACTCGGTGCACCAGGGGCGCACGTACCTCAGCCCCACCATCTCCGGGGCGGTGGTGGCGGGCTTCCTGCGCACCAACGAGAGCGAGGCCCCCGTCCCGGGCTCGCTGGCGCTGCTCACACCCCGCCAGCGCGAAATCCTCCAGCTCATCGCGGAGGGACATGGGACGCGCGGCATCGCCACCAGGCTGGGCGTGAGCGTCAAGACGGTGGAGACCCACCGCGCCCAGCTCATGGAGCGCCTGGGCATCTACGACGTGCCCGCGCTCGTCCGCCTGGCCATGCGCCACGGCCTGGTACCCGCCGAGTCCACCTGAGCGCCCTTCCACCCCTAGAGATAGAGCGCCGAACAGGTTCGTGGAACCTCAGGCCGCAAGCCGCCGCTTCTCGTCGATGCGGAGGTGGAGGGTCTCCAGGTTTTGGAGCGCGCAGAGCCGGCGAAGGTCGAAGGTGTTCTTCCGGGTGCCGCGGTAGCGGGCCCGCGCGCCCTGGCGCTGACTGAGGTGGGCGAGCTGGTGCTCGACGGGCACCCTCTCGCGCAGCTTCGCCCGCCCCGAGCGGGTGCCTTGCAGCCGACGCAGCCGCGTCTGGAGGCCCTCATCATGGCCCTGGCCCAGGGCGCCGTGTTGGACGAGATGATGGACGCCTTCAAGGACATGGACGCTCCCCAGGCCATGATGTCGGCGGTTCTATGGACGTAGACCAAGGGCGTGGCCGCCGTGATGCCCCCTCGCTCTCATTGCCTCCCATGGGCCGCAACGCGGCGCGCGCGTTCGCCATGTTGGCCATGGCAGCCAGCGGTACGGGCAGCGGCGCCTCCACCAAGGCGTGTCCCACGGACTACAGGGCCTGGGGCTCGTTCAGTGGCTTCACACGAGCAAGGGCAGGCAATCCGCCGCCCGCGCTCGGCCGAGTCCTGTGGTCGCTTGTAATACTCCATGGGTTTATGAATAGTAGACCTTTGACCGCGAGAGCTACCGGCCCCCGTCTCCCGAAGCCGAGGCCCCACCAGGGAGCGGGAAGGCCCGAGCCAGCGCCCGCCGCGAGGCCCATCCCACCTGGAGGCCGCACATGACCGATGACAGCACGCCGACCGACGAAACGCAGATCGAGGACCCGACGCCAGAGAACACCTCCGACCTGGAGAGCGCCCGCCCCCGGCTCGGGTTCACCATCGAGACCACCACGTACGAGGCCATCCGCACGCTGGAGCGGCGGGGTAACGGCGAGGTGGTGCTCCTGGCAGAGCGTCACCTCCCCCATGGACTCGCTGGACTTGTCACCATCAAGCGCCTGCGCAATCCCGTCACTTTCGAGCGCTGCCAGCGGCTGATCGAGGAAGTCCAGCTCGCCTTCCGCCTCCATCACCCGGCCATCGCCCAGGTCCATCACCTGAAAATCCACGCCGACCGGCCGCACGTCATCGCGGAGTACGTGGACGGCCCCACGCTGGACACCATCATCAGCCTCGCCACCATGCGCGAAAAGCCGCTCTCCGTGCCCTTCGCCCTCTACATCGCCGCCGAGGTGGCCGATGCCCTCCACCACGCGCACACGCTGAGAGATTCGGAGAACCGGCCGCTGGGCATCATCCACCGCGACGTGGCGCCCCGGAACATCCGCGTGGCCCGGAGCGGCGAGGTGAAGGTGACGGACTTCGGCGCCACCTACTCGCTCATGGTGGGCCGGGAGGAGACGCCGGGCCTCCTGCTCAAGGGCGACGTGGCGTACGCCTCGCCCGAGTACCTGAACCGCAAGCCCATGGATGGCCGGTCCGATAGCTTTTCGCTGGGCCTCGTCCTCATGGAGATGCTGACGTGCAAGCACCTCTTCGACGTGGAGGAGGACGAGAAGGCTCCCATTGCCACTCTGGACGTGAAGACAGAGGAAGCGCCCTCGGTGCCCCTCACGCAGATGATCGCGCTCGTCAACCGCTACCGCCCCGAGGACGTGGAGAACGCGATGGCGGGCCTGCCGGACGCGCTCAAGGCCATCGTCCACAAGGCCCTCCAGCGCAAGTCCTCCGAGCGCTACGCCACGGCGTCCGAGCTGCGCGATGCGCTGCGGGCGGCGCTCGCGGCGGAGTCACAGCCCTTCGGCCGGAAAGAGGCGAGCGAGGAGCTGGCGCGGATGCTGTCGGAGGCGTCCGTTCTGCGAGACCGGGTGGAGCTGGACGAAGAAGGCATCTTCCCCGAGGGCCTGGACGCCGACGAGGCGACGCCCGCACCGAACGAAGAGTGAGAACGGGCGGCCGAGCATTCCTGGAAGCAAGCGGGCCCCAGGTGGGGGCCCGCGTCGTTTCAGCGCAACAACACCTGGGCCACCTTCACGAGGGCATCGAGCTGGTCCTCGTCCATCTTGCGCGCAAGGCCCGTGAGCTGGCGCAGCTTGGGCGCCCCGCCCTGCCCTCGCTCCCCCTTGCCCGATTTCGTCCCCTCCTCCACATCCGCGATTCCCAGCAACTCGTCCGAGGAGATTCTAAGCACTGAGCACATCCGCAGCAGCGTCTGGACGCTGGGCAGCATCTTCCCGCGCTCCAAGCGGCTGTAGACCATGTGCGCGAGGCCCAGTTTCTCGGCCACCTCCGCCTGCGTGAGCCCGAGCTGCGTCCGGGCCTCACGGGCGGCACTTCCAATACGGGTCGCCAGTTCTTCGTTCATGCGTCGGGTACCAGGAACACCGAGAACCAGGTCTGGCGCGGGCAGGAGGGCCCGAGCCTCGGGGACGCACCTTCCTGCCGCATCTCGGCGGCCGTGTCGATGCACGATCAGGGCCCCGTCACGCGGCGCCCCTATTGGCCAGACCCATCGGGGGCGGGAACCTCCAGGGCCTTGCCGCCCAGGATGAGGTCCACGGGGACACGGAGGACACCGCACAGGCCCACCAGCGTGGGGAGGCTGGGCAGCAACCTGCCGCGCTCCAGGCGGCTGAACACCAGTGTCGGCACGTGGATGGCCTCGGCCACCTGTGCCTGCGAGAGGCCCACCCGATGCCGGGCGGCGCGGACATTGGTTCCGATCTGCTGGGAGAGCTTCGCGTACATGAGGAGACCTGGGAGAAGAGGAGAATGCCGCGTGGGCGGCAATCCGAGCATATAGCTTATCAGGTTCAACAGTAGTATCCGCCCAGGGTTTACCCTCCTCCCGCGCTACTTCGCGGGGGTCCTCGTACGAGCGCCACTGTCGGTTGAGCATGTCCAGGAACGCCGCCCCCACACGCCCCGCCGAAGGAGAGGACACTTGAGCCCGCGTCTGCATCCCATCGTGCCCCCGGGCACGGACATCGGCGGGTACCTCGTGGAGGAGAAGCTGGGCGCCGGGGGATTCGGTGCCGTGTACCTCGCCCGGCGTGGAGGGCGGCTCTACGCGCTCAAGCTCATCCCGCTCTGGGGGCTGGCCGAGTGGGCCGAGCGTGAGGTGGCCATCCTCCTGCGGCTCAAGCACTCCAATCTGGTGCGCATCCGTGGGCACGGACAGTGGCCGGACGAAGCGCCCCAATCCTTCTTCATCGTCATGGACTTCGTGGAGGGGCGCCGGTTGGACGTGTGGACCAGGGAGGAGAACCCCTCGGCCCGCGAGGTCGTGCTCAAGGTGCTCGGCGTGGCGCGCGGGCTGGGCGCCGCGCACCGGGCGAAGGTGGTGCATCGAGACCTGAAGGAGAGCAACGTCGTCGTGCGCGCCTCGGACGGCGAGGCGGTGGTGGTGGACTTCGGAGCGGGCGGGTATGAGCGCGCCCCCAGCATCACCGGCGGAGTGCTTCCACCGGGCACGCCGGAGTACCGCGCTCCCGAGGCCTGGCGCTTCCAGCAGGAGCACGGGGGCGAGCGTGGCCGCTCCTACCAGCCCGGCCCCTCGGATGACCTGTACGCGATGGGCGTCGTACTCTATTGGCTGCTGACGGGCAGGCAGCCCTTCCTGCCGGACGAGGCCGCGGGCGTGGAGGCCGTGCTCAATCGCGCCCCCAAGCCGCCTCAGGTACTCAACCCGCGCGTCCCCGGGGCCCTCAGCGACGTGTGCATGCGACTGCTGGCCAAGGAGCCCGAGGAGCGCCACCCGGACGCCGAGGCGCTATGCGCGGAGCTGGAGGCCCTGCTGGCCCAGGCGGACGAACCCTGGGACGTAAAGCTCTGCGACGCCTATGGCCCGGACACCGCCACCACGATCGCGGAGGTGCCGCACGCGGGCGAAGACGAGCTGGTGCAGTGGTTGAAGAAGCGCAAGGCCCGGCCTCGCCGGGGGCCGCGTCCGCAACACGGCGAGGGCGCGCACGCTCCGGACTCAAACGCGGTGGCCATCCAGGCCGAGCTGCCGCCCCCAGCTCATGCTCGCCCCGGCCCCACGACCGCGCCGCCTCCGACACGATCCGGTCACTTCAATGCCCTGCGCATGGCGGCCTGGATGGGTTTGCTGGTGGTCCTGAGCGTGAGCGTGCTCGTGCTCGTGCGCAACCTGATGCCCGCCGCTGCTCCGGTCGCACGTCACGCTCAGGAACCTCATTCCAGCGCGGCCTCGTTGTCACCGCCAGCCGCCCCCACACTCGCGCTTGCGCTCTGGGCTCCCGGCCAGGAAGTGGCGGCGCCCTGGATGGCACCGGAAGCTCAGGAAGCCGCAGCCGCGCTCGATGGCGCGCCCACCCTTGCGGCCGTCGCCCTTCCCGCGACGCTCTCCGAGGAGAAGGCTTCCGTGAAGATGAAGAAGAACACCGGCGTGTCCCCTGGCAAGGCGCTCGGCCTGGGCGTCGCGGCCTGCCTGACGATGGCCTGCCGTGGTCCCCAGGTGCGCCCGACGCCCCCACCCGAGGATTGTCCCCCGGGAGCCGTCGAGGCGATGGAAAAGCTCGGCCTCAAGGTGGAGGATGAACGGCTCCAGGTGACCTGGTCTGCGCGCGGGGAGAACTCCGGGCGCCCCCTGTGTCAGGGAAGATGTCGCCTCGGCTAACTCGCTGAGGTGACACCGCCCAGGGGGCGAGGACAGGCAGACACGCCGTGCCGTACTCGGAAGTTTTCAAGCAGCAGATGGTGAAGAAGATGC